>JASTVH010000009.1:0-202069 GCA_042862465.1 Marinobacteraceae bacterium S3BR75-40.1
CGCACGAGGTATCGATCCGGCACCGATACAAACCACCAAACTACCAGCCACTTCTGAATTTGCGGCGAACAGCCCTACAACCTGGGCACACTGCCGACGACCCGAAAAAACCAAAACCTGGCTGCCACATTCGACAGCGATGTTACTGGCCTTGGCCATTACACGGAGTATAAAACTCCCGCTTCCCATTACCGCCAAGGCCCATGCACCCAACCACCAGAAAATGACCGAGGCCTTGGCTTATAACGCCATGCGCAGCGGCCGGTTTGTGTAGCGCAGCGAAACAAACCGGTCCGACTGACGCTACTTGTTAGAAGCAGTTCACCCCTTTGCATGGCGGCCCTGCTACCAATTTGCATGCGAACTCCGGAGAAGCCCGCACACGCTCACGGTCCGGCACCGATACAAACCACCACGCTACCGGCCCATTCAGAATTTTGCGGCGAACAGCCCTACAAGCTGGGCACGTTGTCGAAGACCCGAAAGAAGCCAAGCCTGGCTTCCAGTATGGCGGTCGAATTTTCGGGCCTTGGCCATAACTCAGAGCCTGAAAACTCCCGCTTTGTTTTGACGCCAAGGCCTTTCCATCTCTCTTTCATCATCTGATGGTCAGGGGCCTTTGCTTATAACAGCTGATTCACCTAACTTTTCAGACTACCCCCTCGTCGCAAAACTCCGCCACAGGGCCGTCAAAACCTCATCAACTCCCTTCAAAATCTACAGGTTAGCCCCCTAAAACGCCACTTCACTCCTGGATAAAACCGACATTTGTCGCAAAAGTTTCGGGCCTCTGGGTTGTATAACACGCCTGGCAAAGGCGGTTTATTTCTTTCTTTTCAGGTGGTTACAAATTCCACTTTGGTGTTTTCCGTCATTTGTCGCTGATCTCCAGGCTTGACGGAAGTTGAATCGCAGAATACTGTATTTACATACAGTTAAAAACCAAGGAGAGAAACATGGATGTTCCTCCCGTTTTACCGGAACGCCCTACCCGTTTTACGGATCAGCTTCGCACCTTCATCAGGTCCAAAAATCTCGCCTACAAAACTGAGAAAACCTATGTGGGCTGGGCTACGCGGTTTATTCGGTTTCATGGGATGAAGCATCCTTCGGAAATGGGCGCTGAGGAAGTGGTGGCGTTTTTGTCGTATTTGGCGGTGCAGCGGAATGTGACGGTTGCGACTCAGCGTACGGCGATGAATGCGCTCGTTTTCCTTTACCGCGAGTTTCTGGGGCAGGAACTGGGAGAGCTGAAGTTCAGTTTTGCGCGCAAGGGGGCGCGCCTGCCAACGGTGTTCAGTGCGCAGGAGGCGAGTGCGGTCATTGATCAGCTGGAAGGAACGAATCGGCTGGTGGCGCAGTTGATGTATGGCGGGGGCTTGCGGATCAACGAGGCGTTGCGGCTGCGGGTGAAGGACATCGATTTTGACATGCAGCAGGTACTGGTGCGCAGCGGCAAGGGTAACAAGGATCGGGTCACGGTGTTGCCGGCATCGTTGATTGGCGCCCTCAAGCTACAAATCGAGTTTGTGGCCGCGCTCCACAAGAAAGATCTGGTCGATGGCTGTGGTGAGGTTTATCTGCCCATGGCCCTTGAGCGCAAGTACCCCAACGCCGCCACGGAGCTGGGCTGGCAATACCTCTTTCCGGCCAGCCGGCTGTCCCTGGATCCCCGTGCCGGGAAGCGCCGCCGGCATCATTTGATGGATCATGCGGTGCAGCGCGCCATCAAACGGGCGATCCGGGCTGTGGGCATCACCAAGCAGGCCAACAGCCATGTTTTCCGGCACAGCTTTGCGACCCGGCTGCTGGAAGCGGGTTACGACATCCGCACGATCCAGAAACTACTGGGCCATTCCGATGTTCGGACGACGGAGATCTACACGCATGTTGCCCAAAAAGGCGGCTTTGGCGTGCGCAGTCCGGTGGACGAATTGGTCTCGGTCGATGAGCGGCCGCGAAAACGGGTGCACGAGGCTCCGGGTCTTTACGCGGTCACGGCTCAGGGTACCCAAAGGGCGGCCTGAGGGACTGGCCTGTGTTAGTACGCTACGGCCTCATCGAGAATCGCCCGCATCTCGCGCACGGCTTCCTGGAGACCAGTGAAAACGGCGCGGGCGATGATGCTGTGGCCGATGTTGAGTTCATTGATGCCCGGCAGGGCGGCGATGCGGCGGGTGTTGTGGTAGTGCAGGCCATGACCGGCGTTGACGATCAGCCCCTGGGACTGGGCGTAGGCGACGGCATCGGCGATGCGCTGGAATTCCTGTTCTTCCCGCTCCGGGTCCGGGGCATCGGCATAGTGGCCGGTGTGGATTTCGATCACTGGGGCGCCACAGCGGACAGTGGCATCAATCTGGTCGCGATCGGCATCGATGAACAGGGAGACTTCCGTGCCCTGGCGTGCCATGCGCTCGCACGCGGCCTTGATGTGTGTCTCCTGCCCCACAACGTCGAGGCCGCCTTCCGTAGTGAGTTCCTCACGCTTTTCCGGCACGAAGCAGGCGGCCTGCGGCTGGATCTCTTCAGCAAAGGTCAGCATGGCGTCGGTGACCGCCATTTCCAGGTTCATCTTGGTCTGGAGTGTGTCCCGCAGGATCCGCACGTCGCGGTCCTGGATATGGCGGCGGTCTTCCCGGGGATGGATGGTGATGCCGTCGGCTCCGGCCTCTTCCGCCAGCATCGCGGCATAGACGGGATCGGGATAGCGGGTACCCCGCGACTGGCGAAGGGTGGCGACGTGGTCGACGTTGACACCCAGCAGGACTCTTCGGCTCATTTCACTCTCCATGTTTGTCATTGAATAACTTGCGGCTGTTGAGGGGACGGCCCTGGAGCAGGTAGTCGATGAGCGCCCGGGTGACCCGCTTGGCCATGCGCCGTGCGCCGGGGTCGTCCAGGTGGCCCTGGGCCAGTGTCAGCAGCGTATCGCCGGGCAGACCGCTAAGCAAGATGCTCTGGCCAGGCTCGGCGACGATGCCCTGCTGCGGGTCATAGCCGTAACTCCGGCCGGCCTGCACGGTCTCCTCCAGGTCCGATGCCACATCCCAGCTGAAGCCGTAACCAAGCACATCGATCAGGACCCACTCGAAACGCCGTAACACCTGCTCCAGATCCTCGGCTTGCGCCAGACCGTGCAGGGCTTCGATATAGGCGCCAAACAGTTCGCGGGAGGGTTCCTGGGCGGGCAGCAGGCGTTCCATCAGCTCGTTGAGGTAGAAGCCACAATACAGCGCCCGAGTGCCCCGGGGCGTGGGGCCGGACTGCACCTCCACCTGGGCCAGGTTTTTGAGATCACCGCGCCCCTGCCAATCCACAATCAGGGGCTGAAAGGGTTGCAGCTGGGCTTTCCAGGGGCTTTTGGGACGGGTCGCGCCGCGGGCGACCAGGCTCATGCGGCCGTACTCGAGGCTGAACAGGGAGACCAGCAGACTGGTCTCCCGATAGGCGCGGCGGTGGAGCACGTAAGCGGGTTCCTGTTCCACCCGGGTCATGGGATGCCTGCCCCGCCCTTAATCGCTGTCGAAACCCAGGCTCTTCAGGGCGCGCTCATTGTCAGCCCAACCCCGGCGGACCTTGACCCAGAGGTTGAGCATGACCTTGCTCTGGAACAGGTGCTCCATGTCCTGACGGGCTTCCTGGCCCACCTTGCGCAGGCGCTCGCCCTTCTGTCCGATGACGATTTTTTTCTGGCCCTCGCGCTCGACAATGATCAGGGCGCTGATATGCAGGGTCTTGCCTTCCTGCTTGAATTCTTCGATTTCCACAGTGCTGGAGTAAGGCAGTTCCGCCCCCAGCTGACGGACCAGCTTCTCCCGCACCAGTTCCGCGGCCAGGAAGCGCTGGGAACGGTCGGTCCACTGGTCGTCCGGATAATGGTGGACACCTTCGGGCAGGTACTTGCAGACGGCCTCTTCCAGGCGCTCGAGGTTCTTGTTGCGCAGGGCGGAGAACGGCACGATCTCGGCAAACTCCCGGCGCTGGCTGACCTTCTCGATGTAGGGCAGCAAGGCGTCCTTGTTGGCCATCAGGTCCACCTTGTTGATGGCCAGGATGACCGGGCACTGCACCCGCTCCAGACGCTCCAGGACCATTTCGTCCGCCGGCGTCCACTTGTCCTGCTCCACCACGAACACCACCAGATCCACATCCACCAGGGCTGAGGAGGCGGCGCGGTTCATGGCCCGGTTGAGCGCGGTGGGCTCTTCCGTGTGCATCCCCGGAGTGTCCACATATACCGCCTGGACATCGTCCCGGGTCTTGATCCCGAGGATCTGGTGCCGAGTGGTCTGGGGCTTGCGGGAGGTGATGCTGAGCTTCTGCCCCAGGATGTGATTCAGCAGGGTCGATTTGCCGACATTGGGACGGCCGACGATGGCAACGAAACCAAAGCGGCCTTCACGCGGTTGCAGAGTATCCATCAGGTTTTGTGCTCCAGGACGCCGAGTGCCTCCAGGGCTGCCTTGGCCGCCTTCTGTTCTGCCAGACGCCGACTGCTGCCATGGCCCTGGGTCAAGTCATCCAGCATTGGCACCGAACACTGTACATGGAAGGTCTGGGCATGGGCTTCACCCTGCACCGACACCACCTCGTACACCGGCAGCGGCTGTTGGCGTGACTGGAGGTATTCCTGCAGGCGGGTTTTGGCGTCTTTCTGGGTGTCCTGCAGGTTGAGTTTGGTCAGGCGCGGCTCGAACCAGCTCAGGATCTGGTCCCGGCAGGTCTCGAAGCCGCTGTCGAGGTAGATGGCACCGATCACGGACTCCAGGGCATCGGCCAGGATGGATTCGCGCCGGAAGCCGCCGCTCTTGAGCTCACCGGAGCCCAGCCGGAGGTATTCGCCCAGCTCGAATTCCCGGGCGATTTCCGCCAGGGTCACCCCTTTCACGAGGCGCGCCCGCAAGCGGCTGAGCTGGCCTTCCCGGGCCTGCGGAAAATGATCGTACAGGCGCTGGGCGATCACCATGTTAAGAATGGAATCCCCCAGAAACTCCAGCCGCTCGTTGTTGTCAGCGCCGTAGCTGCGATGGGTCAGCGCCAGCAACAGCAAGCCGGCATCCCGGAATTCATAGCCCAGACGCCGCTGCAGCCTTGCGGTTTTCTCTTCGCTCGTACTCACTACTTGGTCGTATCCAGTTCGTAATGGTGTGAAAAGGAGACCACGGCATCAACATTCTGGAAGATACCGGTACGCACCTCGTAGTTGAGGTCCAGAATCAACAGGCCGCCGTCTTCCTGTACGTGGATGTCATCCACATCGACCACTTCCACGTTGTTGACGGAAAAACGTTTTCTCATGGTTTCCTTGACCCGGGCCGGGGGCATACCCTTGAGCTCGTCCGAATCCTGCATCTTCTCCAGCACATTGGCGACGGTCATGTCATCCAGATAGATCGGAATCAGCTTGACGGCCAGAACCAGGAGAAGGGCCCCGAAAATAAGAATAATCAGGGTTCCAATCGTCGATGCGCCGCGTTGTTTGAAATGCATGTTGTTATTCCTCGCAGTTACTCGATACCGCCGACGCGGTCAAAGCTCGGGAGACTGGGCAGATCGCTCAGATCCCAGTGCATCCAGATGGCAAAGGCCTTGCCGACCACCAGTTCCTCCGGCACGAAGCCCCAGTAACGGCTATCGCAACTCCGGTCGCGGTTGTCACCCATCATGAAGTAGTGGCCCTCAGGGACCACCCAATCGCCTTCCGCCCCGGGGTCACCGCGCCCGATGAAACGGTAGATGCGATGCTCAACGCCGCCGAGATTCTCAATATAGAGCTCGCGTGGCGGCAGCAGGGCTTCGAAGTTCGTCTCTACCTTTTCACCGTTGATGTAGAGGGTCTTGTCCTGATAGCGGATCTTGTCCCCCGGCAGCCCCACCACCCGTTTAATATAGTTGACCCAGTCCCCGTCCTTGAGTTTCGCGCCCGGCGGTAGCTTGCTTGGATTATAGCGGCAATCGTCTTCGTCGGTTTTGTAGTGCTTGAAGACCATGACGTCACCACGCTGGGGCTCGCCGATATCCACGATCTTGGTCCGCGCGACCGGCAGCCGCAGGCCGTAGGCAAACTTGTTCACCAGGATGAAGTCGCCGATCTTGAGCGTGGGCAGCATGGAGCCGGAGGGAATCTGGAACGGCTCGGCCAGGAACGACCGCAGCAGCAGGACCACCAGCAGAATGGGGAAAAACGAACGGCTGAGGTCCACCAGGTACGGGGCTTCGTCTTCCTCCTCTTTCGTTCGGGGCGCTTCTGTTCCAGCGCTCTCATCCCGCGCCTGTTTCTCCTGGCGACCGCGTTTGAAGAACAGACTATCTACCAGCCAGATCAAACCGGTGACCGCGGTCAGCAGCACCAGAATCAGGGGAAAATCGATATTCATGAAATTGTTCGTCCGCCCGTCAATTCAAAAGATTTTGTTATTCAGAAGCCGTGAAGCACCCGGTGTCAGTCGCTGTCCACTCGCAATACGGCCAGGAAGGCGTCTTGCGGAACTTCCACCTTGCCCAGTTGCTTCATGCGCCGCTTGCCTTCTTTTTGCTTTTGCAGCAGCTTTTTCTTCCGGCTGACGTCACCGCCGTAACACTTGGCGGTCACGTTCTTGCGCAAGGCCTTAACGGTCTGGCGCGCGATGATGTGGTTGCCGATCGCCGCCTGGATGGCCACGTCGAACATCTGCCGCGGGATCAGTTCCTTCATCTTCTCGATCACCGCCTTGCCGCGGCTGTAGGCCAGATCCTTGTGCACGATCAGCGCCAGGGCATCCACCCGGTCACCGTTGATCAGCACGTCCAGACGCACCAGATTGGAGGTCTGGAACCGCTTGAAATGATAGTCCAAAGACGCAAATCCGCGGCTCACCGACTTGATCCGGTCGAAGAAATCGAGAACTACTTCCGCCATCGGCAACTCATAAACCACCTGAACCTGGGTGGCGAGGAACTGCATGTCGATCTGGGTACCCCGGCGCTCTTCACAGAGCTTGATGACGTTGCCCAGATGCTCCTGGGGCACCAGGATGTTGGCCTCGACGATCGGCTCACGCATCTCCTCGATGCTGCCCACGTCCGGCAGGCGTGAGGGGTTCTCGATGTTGAGGGTTTCCCCGTCGGTGGTGACCACCTCGTACACCACCGTCGGCGCCGTGGTGATCAGCTCGATGTTGTATTCCCGCTCCAGGCGCTCCTGGATGATCTCCATGTGCAGCATCCCGAGGAAACCACAGCGGAAGCCGAAGCCGAGGGCATCGGAATTTTCCGGCTCGAAGAACAGCGAGGCGTCGTTGAGGGTCAGCTTCTCCAGGGCATCCCGGAAGGCGTTGTAGTCGTCGGCGTTGACCGGGAACAGCCCGGCGTAGACCTGGGGCTTGACCCGCTGGAAACCGGACAGCATCGGCACGTCCGGTGTCTTCGCCAGGGTAAGGGTATCGCCCACCGGCGCACCCTTGATGTCCTTGATACCGGCGACCACGAAGCCCACTTCGCCGGCTTTCAGTTCGGGAATCTCGGTCGGTTTGGGATTGAAGTAACCGACCTTGTCCACCTGCTGCACCTTGCCGTTGGACTTGATCAGCATCTTGTCGCCTTTGCGCAGGGTGCCCTCAAATACCCGCACCAGGGAGACCACGCCCAGGTAGTTGTCGAACCAGGAGTCGATGATCAGCGCCTGCAGGTCGCTGTCGATGTCTCCCTTGGGCGGGGGAATCTCGCGGATCAGGGCTTCCAGCACATCCTCCACACCCTGGCCGGTCTTGGCGCTGCAGGGCACGGCGGTGGAGGCGTCGATGCCGATGATGTCCTCGATTTCGGATTTGACCTTGTCCGGGTCAGCCTGGGGCAGGTCGATCTTGTTGAGGATCGGCAGCACTTCCAGCCCCTGCTCGATGGCGGTGTAGCAGTTGGCCACCGACTGGGCTTCCACGCCCTGCCCGGCATCGACTACCAGCAGGGCCCCTTCACAGGCCTTGAGGGAGCGTGACACCTCGTAGGAAAAGTCCACGTGCCCCGGGGTGTCGATGAAGTTGAGTTCGTATTCCCGACCATCCTTCGCCTGGTACTTGAGCGTTACACTCTGGGCCTTGATGGTGATCCCCCGCTCGCGCTCCAGGTCCATGGAATCCAGAACCTGCTCCGCCATTTCCCGGTCGCTCAGGCCGCCGCAGATTTGAATGAAGCGGTCCGCCAGGGTGGACTTGCCATGGTCGATGTGGGCGATGATGGAGAAATTACGGATATGACTGAGATCACTCACAAACGTCAACTACCTGCTGGTTCGAAAGATGAATGGTGACGGGGCCTCGCTCCAGGCTGGTGCATTGCTGTTGGCCCAAGGCCGGAGGAGACGTCAACAGAGCGGCAATTTTACCGGAGAAGCGGCTGGAAGGCTATGAAAGGCCGGGAGGTTGCGGCCAACAACAGGCCCACGTCACCGGGCGCGGGCCTGTGCTGCGGCATTCAGATCAGTCTTCAGGCATTTTCACCACGATGAAGGACGGCGTGCCATTGCGCACGATCAGTACGGGAACAGCCTTGCCGCTGGGCAATTCGTCCACCGCTTCCTCAAAGTCATCCACCGAGGCGATCTGCTGGTTGTTGATGCTGCGGATCACATCGTGCGGGCGGATACCGGCCTTGGCTGCAGGACCGTTACCCACCTTAGTGACCAGCACACCACCATCGAGATCCCATTCTTTACGCAGCTTGTCGGGCAGCGCCTCGGCAACCACACCCAGACGGTTGCCGGTGACCTGCGGCGCCTGGTCCGGGCCGGCACTGGCGGTTTCGTCTTCCGGCAGCTGGCCGATCTTGACGGTCACCTCCTTCTCGTCGCCGTTACGCATGACGGTCAGTTCGGCTTCCTCACCGATGGCCGAGCGGCCCACCAGCGGCGGCAGTTCCGAGGCGAGGCCAATGGAATGGCCATTGTATTCCAGAATGATGTCCCCGGCCTTGAGATCGGCGTCCGCGGCCGGCGAATCCGGCATCACCTCAGCCACCAAGGCACCATGCGGCTTGGACAGACCGAAGGATTCGGCCAGGTCGCGATTGACCTCCTGGATCATGACGCCCAGCCAGCCCCTGGTGACGTGACCCTGGTCGCGAATCTGGTGGAAAACGTTCATGGCCACGTCGATGGGAATGGCGAAGGACACGCCCATGTAACCGCCAGAGCGAGTGAAGATCTGGGAGTTGATCCCCACCACCTCGCCATCCAGGTCAAACAGCGGACCGCCGGAGTTACCCGGATTGATGGCCACGTCGGTCTGGATGAAGGGGACGTAATTCTCGCTCGGCAGGGCCCGGCCCTTGCCGCTGACGATGCCGGCAGTGACGGTGTGGTCGAAACCGAAGGGCGATCCGATGGCCACCACCCACTCACCCACTTCCAGTTCGGACGACTTGCCCAGCTTAAGCACCGGCAGGTCGCCGTCATCCACGTTGACCTTGAGCACCGCCAGATCCGAACGTGGATCGGTGCCGACGATTTCGGCTTCCAGCTCGCGGCGGTCGTTGAGGGAGACCATCACCTCATCGGCGCCATCGACCACGTGATTGTTGGTCAGGATGTAACCGTCCTTGGATACAATGAAACCGGAGCCCATGGAACGACGCTCGCTGGGCCCCTCCGGACCACCCGGCATCCCCGGACCGTTGGGGCCACCGAAGAAGCGGCGGAAGAACTCCGGCAGCTTGTCCAGGTCATGCTGGCTGAACGGCATGCCCTGCTGGCCGGAGACTTCGGTGGTCGTGCTGATGTTCACCACCGCCGGTGAATTCTTTTTAACCAGCTCCGTGAAGTCCGGAAGCTTGGCCGCCTGTGCGGTGCCGACACCCAGCACCAGCAGCCATAAGGTGAAAAACACGACGGATTTAACTGTGTATCGCGACATGGACCCTCTCACACCTCTTCGTTGGATCAGTGGAAAACGGCTCTCGAACCCGTTCAAAGTCAACAGCCCGGAAGAACCTGTCAGGAATGAACCCCGAACTCTTAGGTTTTGTAGCGAGCTAACTATTTTTCAACTTACAATCTGTTTAGATTCCGGCTTTAACGGCTCGCCAACCCGTGTCACACCGCCGGTGGACTGGACGCGGAGCAACTGGGGCGCATAGGTTGGGTTGTCCACCTGCCCATTCTGGAAGCGACGGACCAGCAGGAAACCCAGCCCCAGGCCGGACAGACCACACAGCCCCACCCCCACATCCGGCCAATGCAGGATGCTATCCGCCACCACCGCTGCCACGATCATGGCAAGCAACGGCAGCAGATAGACCAACAGCGAAGCACGCAGCAAGATCGCCTCATCGATGCCGATGATCACCTCGTCGCCGGTACGGGCGCCCAGGGTATTGAGCACCTGCACCTGATTGGCCTTGCCCTTGGACATCTCCGCAATCAGCTTCTGACCGCAGCCCTTGCGCGCGCTACAGCTCTGGCAGGTGCTCTGTCGCACCGTTTGCACCCAGATGCTGTCGCCCGACTCGGCCACCACTCGGCCCTGCTCTTCGATCATGGCGACCGGGCCCCTATCTGAACCCCATCCAGCTGCACGTGCTGAGCCACCTGCATGGCGGTTTTCGGGGGAATCTCGCCGATGACGGCGAGGCGGTAGGGTTTGCCATCATGCTCGAACCGGCGCAGGAAGACTGTGGTCGCTCCGAGGCGCGACACGCCTTCGGGCATGGCCGTTCCCTCTTCCCGGTCGACGAAGACCGAGAAGGAGGCCAGGCCGTCGGAGTAAACCGCGTAACCGCGCTTGTCCTGTGACGGGGCGGCTACTTCAAAGCCTTCTGGCAACCAGGACAGGGACCAGTCTGGAGTCGGCCGCTGAGAGGTCAGCGGTTTGGTATCCAGCTCGATCGCCGAACGTGCCTGTTTGTTTTTGGGGAGGTCGAGCTCATCGGCCTTAATGTCGTCGGTAATCTCGAGCTGTGTGAACTGGAAATGTTCGAGAATATCGTCATTGGCACTGCGCACCTGGCTTTTTACCAGCAGCCCTGTGTTGGCTTCCAGCCACAGGCGGTGACTGTAGCGGTAGGCGTCTTTGGCCTGCAGGGCCACCACAACAGTGGTATGGCCGGCGACCCGGTCCTCCGGAAGCAGGCGCGACTGATACCATCGTGACAGCGGTCTTTCGCGATTCCGGAAGGTCTGGCTAAAGGGCGTGGTGGGCAGTTGCGCATGAAGTTTCAGACCGCCGCTGTCCGGTAGCAGGCAGACCACGTCGTTGCCCTTGCGGACGATTTCGCTGCCGGCGCCATCCTGGCGAATCAGGCGCTCGTAGACACGGCCGTTTTCGTAATCATGCACGATGCGCATGGCACTGACGGCCCCACCGCGGGAGTAAATGAAAACGCCACGATAGCTGGTCTGATCCAGTGCCGGCTCAAGCTGCTTGAGCCAGTCCTGCGCGGTTTTTGGGTTTTCGGCATGGGCCGGCATGGCTAGCAGCCAGGCCAGCATAAGCAGGTAAAGCTTCCAGCACGCCTTATCCCTGCAGGGAACGAGAGAATGCGGCCTCATCGCCAACCCCGTTCTGTCCATGAATCACCTATCGATCCGTACCACTGAAGCTGGCCACACGGGCAAACCCGAGCGCCCCTTTACCGGCCGCCAGGCTGTTGTGCTGGGCATGGCGCAGGAGGTAGTTGGAAAACTGCTGACGCTGACGCTCGTCCATCTTGGCCATGGTGAAATTGGGCACCTGATGTTCCCGCACTACCGGGCTCTGCACCGGCGCGCGCTCCGACATCGTGACCATATCCTGCCCGGCGCCATTCTGATCGGCCTGGGCCAGGGGCGTGGCAGCGGCCGGCGCATCGTCGCGCCATTGCATGCCGGCGCCAAAGCCCAAACCGAGGGCCATCACCAGCAGAGCCGCGATGGGCCAGCGGTGCATACGGCGCCGCGATTCGTGCAGTATTCCCGCCGGTGTCTGCAGCGGCGCGTCAGCCTGGGGGTGTTCGTCCAGGGATTGATTGACCGCGTCGACCACATCAATCGTTGCCCAGGGACGTTGCTGGCTTCCGAGGTGATCGGAAATCTGCTGCCATCGCGTCCACTGGCTGCGAACGTCGTCCAGTTCCGACTGGGTCAGGATTCGACGTACCGATAATTCATCCGCCTCATCGTCCAGCATGGCGGAGAGGGTTTCTTTCATGCGATCGTCCATCACATCACAACCTCTTAGCGCTCGGTCTCCAACAAGGGCGCAATGCGCCGGTCCACGGCTTCGCGGGCCCGGAAAATCCGGGAGCGGACCGTGCCGATGGGACATTCAAGGATTTGTGCGATTTCTTCGTAACTGAGGCCGTCAATCTCCCTGAGCAGCAAGGCGCTGCGTAACTCTTCCGGCAGATCACTGATGGCGGCATCCAGTTCTTCCGACAACTGGCTGCGTTGCAGCAACCGTTCCGGGGACCCCAGATCCCGCAGCTGCGGTGCTGCCTCCATACCTTCGGCGGTTTCAGCTTCCATGACCGATTGCGGGCGGCGGCTGCGGGATTCCAGAAAATTCTTGGCGGTGTTGACGGCAATGCGGTAGAGCCAGGTGTAGAAGGCACTGTCACCACGGAAACGCCCGAGCGCCCGGTAAGCCTTGACGAAGGCCTCCTGGGTCAGGTCCATGACGTCCTGTGGTTCCTGGACGTAGCGGGAGACAATGGCCGCCACACGCGCCTGATAGCGAACCACCAGCAGGTCGAAGGCGCCACGCTCACCTTTCTGCGCACGCGCCACCAGCTGGCGATCAGTCTGACGCTGCTCCGCCGGCGCATTTCCCTGCTGCGTTGCAGTGCTCATAACCTCTCTGCCCCGTTGTCCCTGCACTGACGATGGAGGTCCCTCGTCGCTTTGCGAGGGTATCGCCCGTATGAGTTTGGTATTATGCATGGACAAAGGCCTCTTCGTCTTCCATCGAAGGTCAATCGGGACTGGACGGATGCTCCGTCTCCGGCCGATGAGCGTATTCACCGAACAGGTGGTTCGGGAAAAGAGTCCTGACGCCGACAGTTTCGGCGCGGCTGGTCCAATAGACAGCCGCTGCAAAGTTTAGTTCAATGCCCGCCATCATTGATGAAGCAGTCTTCTATGTCCTCGCAAGCACATACTTATGATGTTCTGATCATCGGCAGCGGCGCAGCCGGCCTGACGGTGGCCCTCAATCTGCCCGACAACCTGCGTGTGGCGGTGCTCAGCAAGACCCGCCTCAACAGCGGTTCCACGCAGTATGCCCAGGGCGGGATTGCCGCCGTGCTGGATGAACTGGACAGCCTGGACGCCCACGTCCAGGACACGCTCAACGCCGGCGGCGGCCTCTGCCACAAGGACGCGGTGCGCTTTACGGTAGAAAACGGGCCCGCCAGCATCCGCTGGCTGATCGAGCAGGGGGTGTCTTTCGACCGGGACGAGGACAACGAGCACTACCACCTGACCCGCGAGGGCGGCCACAGTCACCGGCGTATCATCCATGCCGCCGATGCCACCGGGCGCGCAGTGTCCGAGGTGCTGTGCGACCGGGTGCGCGAACGCCCCAACGTCGACATCTTCGAAAACCGGGTCGCCGTGGACCTGGTGACCCACAAAAAACTGTTCCTGCCGGGCAACCGCTGTGTGGGCGCTTACGTCCTCAACCGCGAAAACACCCATGTCGAGCATTTCCGCGCCCGGTTTGTGGTGCTCGCCACTGGCGGGGCCAGCAAGGCCTACCTCTACACCTCCAATCCGGACGGGGCCAGCGGGGACGGTATCGCCATGGCCTGGCGCAGTGGCTGTCGGGTGGCCAACATGGAGTTCAACCAGTTCCACCCCACCTGCCTCTATCACCCCAAGGCCAAGTCGTTCCTGATTACCGAGGCCGTGCGTGGTGAGGGAGGCAAACTGTTGCTGCCGGATGGTTCACGCTTCATGCACCATTTCGACGAGCGCGCCGAACTGGCGCCCCGGGATGTGGTCGCCCGCGCCATTGACCATGAGATGAAGCGGCTGGGGGCGGACTGTCTATACCTGGATATCAGCCACAAGCCGGCGGATTTCATCCGCGCCCACTTCCCCACCATTTATGAGAAGTGCCTGGAATTCGGCATCGACATGACCCGGGAGCCGATTCCGGTGGTGCCGGCCGCCCACTACACCTGTGGCGGCATCGTCACCGACGCCCGGGCCCGTACCGACGTCAACCAGCTCTATGCCATTGGCGAGGCCGCCTTTACCGGGCTGCACGGAGCCAACCGCATGGCCAGCAATTCGCTGCTGGAGTGTCTCGTCTACGGCCGGGCGGCGGCAGAGGATATCACCCGCAAGGCCCAGGAAGTGCCGGAACCGCCGGAGGTGCCACCCTGGGACGAATCCCAGGTGCGCGATTCCGACGAGGATGTGGTGCTGTCCCACAACTGGGACGAGCTGCGCCGCTTCATGTGGGACTATGTGGGCATCGTGCGCACCACCAAACGGCTGCAGCGGGCCAAGCACCGGGTGGACCTGCTGCACCAGGAAATCATCGACTTCTACAGCAATTACCGGGTCACCAACGACTTGCTGGAACTGCGTAACCTGGTAACGGTGGCCGACCTGATCATCTGCTCCGCCCTGCAGCGGCGCGAGAGCCGGGGCCTGCATTACACCCTGGACTACCCCGACCTGCTCCCCGAAGCCCGGGACACGGTACTGGTGCCCACCCGCTTCATCGCGCCGCCGGCATCCTGACCCCATTCACGCACTGACGGAAAGACAACCATGAGCAACCCCGAGATCGAGGCGAAACGACTCTGGTGGCACAGCCGCCGCGGCATGCTGGAACTGGACGTGTTGCTGGTCCCCTTCGTGGAAGAGGTCTACCCGACCCTGGAGGCCGACGATCAGGCCCGCTACAAGAAGCTGCTGGAGTGCGAGGACAACGACCTGTTCGCCTGGTTCATGCAGCGCAGCCGTCCGGAAGACCCGGATCTGGCGCGCATGGTGGATATGATTCTGAACCGTGTTCAGCCGGATTGAGGGCCCGATCCAGCCCAATCCTCTCCTGGCAGCCGCCATCGCAATCCTGTGGCTGCCACTGGCGGGGTTTGCCTGGGTATGGCCGCTCACACCCGTCGCAGCTGCTTCCATTTCTGCCCTGGTCCTGCTCATGGGGCTCCGCCAGGGCGCGCAGTTGGGACTGCTGAGCACGACCGATGCCTGCCGGAGCCTGTGCATTCAGTCCCGCCGCATCCACCTGCGCTGTCGTAACCAGGACATCATCGGCCATCTCTGTCCGGGCAGTCGGATCTGGCCACACCTACTGCTACTGCGTATCATTCCCGAAAAGGGCCGACGTGCACGCTACCTGGTGCTGTGCGACCAGCGTCCTTTCCACAATGTCAGCCCGGACCTGCTGCGTCGCACCTGCGTGCTGCTTCGCCATGCACCCCCGATAAAAGAGGAAAAAGGCGATCTCCATGGATAGCATCCTGACCGTACTGGCCGAGAAAGGCTTTCCCCTCGATGAACAACCCAGCCCCCACACCCTGCCCAGCCCGCTGATCGCGGCCTGGCCCCAGCAGGTGTTGGTGGCGGTGACCGGCCTCGACGCCCGGCGTTTTTTGCAGGGACAGGTCACCTGCAATCTGGATGATCTCACCGCAAAAACCAGCCTGTTGGGCGCCCTGTGCACCCCTAAAGGTCGCGCCATCGTGACATTCCGGGTACTGGATGCCGGCGAGCAGGGTCTTCTGTTACGCATGCCCGCAAGCCTGGCGCCAACCGTGATCGAACATCTGGACAAGTTCCGGGTCTTCTTCAAGGCAGAGATGGCCGTACAGGAAGACTGGACAGCAATCGGGCTGGTGGGCCGGGAGCTGCTGCCCCGACTGGGGCTGGAAGGCGACTCCACCCTCGCCCCGGGGGCGGTGGTGGCACTTGATGGCGCCTTCCTCGTCGCCACCCAACCGCTGCCCGACGGCACCGCGCGCTTCGAGCTGTGGCTTTCCCGCCAGGCGGTCGCGTTGCTGGACGCCCTGCCACCGGAGCATCGGGCAACCCCCGGCGCCTGGCATTACAGCGAAATCCAGGCCGGGCTGGCCAGTCTCACCGAAGCAACCTCCGGACAGTACGTACCCCAACACCTGAACTGGCACGCCCTGGAAGGGATCAGTTTCAAGAAGGGGTGCTACACGGGCCAGGAAGTCATCGCCCGCATGCGCTACCTGGGTCAGCTGAAGAAAAGCACCGTGCGTTTTGAGGCGGCCGGCACGGCCAGGATCGGACAGACCCTGGTGGACGATTCCGGCAAGAATGTGGGCCAGGTGATCGACCGGGTTGTCCTGGACGATCACTCCTGCGCCCTGCTCGCCGTGACCCAGCATTCGGCCCTTTCCGGGACACTCCAGCTGGACGGCCAGGACACCCCGCTGACCCGCCAACCCCAGGGTTACGCCATGCCCGAGCAAGACGAATAGACACGGTCCTGTAACGCCCTGAAACAGGCAGCCAGCGGGTTTTCTGCTATAACTGTAAGGAGCTGAAGCGGTGTCGGGCGCAAGCGCCCCGCCGCGAATTAAACGACCAACCTTTACGGATTACCAAGCCCATGTCAGACCTGTCGGAAAAGATTAAGAGCGAGATTTCGGACGCCATTGAAAACGACAAGCTGGTGTTGCCCACCCTTCCGGAAGTGGCGCTACAGGTCCGGGAAATAGCCGAATCGCCCGATTCCGCCATCATGGATCTGGTGAAGGTGATCAGCAATGACGCCGCCTTGACGGCCCGTTTGGTGCGTGTCTGCAATAGCCCCCTGTTCCGCGGCAGTCGGGAAATCGACAACCTCAACGTCGCCGTCAGCCGGCTGGGTATGGATTACACCGCCAACCTCGCCATGGGCCTGGCCATGGAGCAGATGTTCCAGGCCACCTCCGAAATGATCGACAAGCGCCTGCGCCAGACCTGGCAGCACAGCACCGAAATTGCCGGCATCAGCCATGTGCTGGCCCAGCACTACACCAAGCTCAAACAGGACCAGGCCACACTCGCCGGCCTCGTTCACCAGATCGGCGTGCTGCCGCTGCTGCGCTATGTGGAAGACAACGACATCCAGGTCAGCAGCATCATGCTCGACAACCTGATCGACGAACTGCATCCCAAGATCGGTGTCGCCATTCTCCAGAAATGGGACTTCCCCAAGGAGCTGCAGCAGGTACCGGTGGAATACCTCAACTATGAACGCCAGGTGCCCACGGCAGATTATGCCGATGTGGTGATGGTGGCCAACCTGCAGGTCCTGGCCGGCACCGGCAGCCCGGTGAACGAGATGGACTGGAGCAAGATCAGCGCCTTCGATCGGTTGGGTCTGGATCCGAACATGGATATGAGCGAGGAAGAGGATCTGAGTGCGCAGATGGATGCGGCGATGGCGTTGTTGAATCAGTAGTTGCGACGGTCTCAGCCGCCTCTCGGCGCGGGCCCTTCTTAAGCGACATTCCCTAGCAGTCCGGTGAAAATTGGAGCAGCTACTGCACCTGAGTCGTCTATGTGGCCATAAGTGCCGCGGCAATGAGCCCCTCGCCCCTCCGTGGGAGAGGGGTTTGGGGAGAGGGGGAGCCGAGGCGCTGCCTCGGCCGAATCCACGACTTACACCTTGGGCGCCTTTGGCGCCTCCCCCTCTCCCCGGCCCTCTCCCACGAAGGGGAGAGGGAATGTCAGCGTTATCACCGTGCTCCGGCTTCCGGCACTAAGACACGTCAGCCTTCTCCCGCCGCGCCTTCTCCTTATACTGCGCCACCAGAGTCGCCTGATCCGGCAACGACCAATCGATCGTCTCCCGCCCCTCCTTCTCCAGCCAGGCGTTGGTCTGGGAAAAGTGCCGACAGCCCAGAAAACCGCGATGGGCGGACAGCGGTGACGGGTGGGGCGCGGTCAGCACGTGATGGCGCTGGCGATCCACGATCTGGCCTTTCTTCTGGGCATGACTGCCCCACAGCAGGAACACGATCCCTTCCTGTTCGGCATTGAGGTGCTCGATTACACGATCGGTAAAGCGCTCCCAGCCCTTGCCCTGATGGGCCCCCGCCTGGCCCTGCACCACCGTCAGCACGGCATTGAGCAGCAAGACACCGCGGTCGGCCCAGGGTTGCAGGCAGCCGTGATCCGGCGGTGCGATGCCCAGGTCGGACTGGATTTCCTTGAAGATGTTGACCAGTGACGGCGGTGTTTTGACGCCCGGGCGGACGCTGAAGCAGAGGCCGTGGGCCTGGCCCGGGCCATGGTAGGGGTCCTGGCCGAGCACCACGACCTTGACCCGGTCGAACGGCGTCGAATTGAGCGCATTAAAGCACAGGTGGCTGGGCGGATAGAGCACCTTGCCGGCCCGCTCTTCCGCGGCCAGGAAGGCCGCCAGCTCCTGCATGTAAGGCTGGCGGAACTCGTCTTCCAGCAGCTCGCGCCAGCCGGTGCCCGGCTTCAGTCCCTGGAGGAGTGCGTCGGCCGCGGCGGTCATGGGTTAGCCCTTTTCCGGGCGCATGGCCGGGAAGAGGATGACATCGCGGATGGAAGGCGAGTCGGTGAACAGCATCACCAGCCGGTCGATCCCGATGCCCTCGCCCACCGTCGGCGGCAGGCCGTGCTCCAGCGCCACGATGTAGTCCTCGTCGAAGTACATGGCCTCGTCGTCGCCCGCCTCTTTTTCCCGCACCTGGGCGCGGAAACGCTCGGCCTGGTCTTCGGCGTCGTTGAGCTCCGAGAAGCCGTTGGCGATCTCGCGACCGCCGACAAAGAACTCGAAGCGTTCGGTGACGAACGGGTCGCTGTCGCGGCGGCGCGCCAGGGGCGAGACTTCGGTCGGGTAGTCGGTGATAAAGGTCGGCTGGATCAGCTTGTGTTCCGCCGTCTTCTCGAAGATCTCGATCTGGACCTTGCCCAGCCCCCAGCTGTCCTTGAGCGGAATCCCCAGTTCCCGGGCGATGGCCTTCGCCTGCTCCAGATCCCCCACCTGCTCGGCGGTGACATTCGGGTTGTGCTTGAGGATGGCCTCGACCACGGTCATGCGCTCGAACGGCGCGCCGAAGTCGTACTCGCGGGTTTCCACCACTTCGCCATCGTTGTCGCGAAGGGTGTTCACCACGGTGGTGTTACCGAGCACGTCCTGGGCGAGCTGGCGCAGCATGGCTTCGGTCAGGTCCATGGCATCCTGGTAGTCACCGTAGGCCTGGTAGAACTCCAGCATGGTGAATTCGGGATTGTGGCGGGTGGAGAGCCCTTCGTTACGGAAGTTGCGGTTGATCTCGAACACCCGCTCGAAACCGCCCACCACCAGACGCTTCAGGTACAGCTCCGGGGCAATCCGCAGGAACATCTCGATATCCAGCGCATTGTGGTAGGTCGCGAAAGGTCGCGCCGTGGCCCCGCCGGGAATCGCCTGCAACATCGGCGTTTCCACCTCGATGAAATCCCGCTGGGTGAGGAAGTTGCGGATGCCGTTGACGATCTTGCTGCGGACCTTGAAGGTATCGCGGGTGTGCTCGTTGGTGATCAGATCCACATAGCGGCGACGGTACTTCAGCTCCGGATCCACCAGGCCCTTGTGTTTCTCCGGCAGCGGCCGCAGCGCCTTGGTCAGCAGACGGTAATCGTCCATGACCACATACAGGTCACCCTTGCCCGACTTCGACAGTTTGCCGCGCACGCCCACGATGTCGCCCAGGTCCCAGTGTTTGGTGTCTTTCTGGACCTCTTTGGCGGCGTACACCTGAATGCGGCCGGTCATGTCCTGCAGGACCTTGAAGGCCTTGCGGTCCAGCATCAGGCGACCGGCCACGGCCACCTCGATGCCCATCTCTTCCAGTTCTTCCTTGCTCTTGTCGCCGTAATGGGCCTGCAGATCGGCCGCATAGGCGTCACGCCGGAAGTCATTGGGGAAAGGGGTGGACTGCTCCTGGCGGATTTCCTCCAGTTTGGCACGCCGCTCCGCAATCAGACGGTTCTCGTCCTGGGCTTCGGTTTCAGGGCGCTTGTCGGTCATGGTCTATCGGGTCTCCACTCGGGTCATTACAGGCCTTGCTTGAGGCTGGCTTCGATAAAGCGGTCGATGTTGCCGTCGAGCACCGCCTGGGTATTGCTGGTTTCCACCTTGGTGCGCAGATCCTTGATGCGCTGGTCGTCCAGGACGTAGGAGCGAATCTGGCTTCCCCAGCCGATATCCGCCTTGGTCTCTTCCATGCGCTGTTTTTCGGCGTTCTGCTTCTGCAACTCCAACTCGTACAGCTTGGCCTTCAACTGCTTCATGGCCTGATCTTTGTTGGAATGCTGCGAACGCCCGGCCTGACAGGCCACCACGACGCCGGTCGGCAGGTGGGTCAGTCGCACCGCCGATTCGGTCCGGTTGACGTGCTGACCACCGGCACCGGAGGCGCGGTACACGTCCACCCGCAGATCGGCCGGGTTGATGTCGATCTCGATGGAGTCGTCCACCTCGGGCGAGACAAACACCGAAGCGAAGGACGTATGGCGCCGGTTACCGGAATCGAACGGCGACTTGCGCACCAGGCGGTGTACGCCGGTTTCCGTACGCAACCAGCCGTAGGCATAATCGCCGCTAACGTGGATGGTGGCACTCTTGATACCGGCCACGTCGCCGCCCTGGGCTTCCACCAGCTCGGCCTTGAAGCCCTTGTTCTCGGCCCAGCGCAGGTACATGCGCAGTAGCATGTCGGCCCAGTCCTGGGCTTCGGTGCCGCCGGAGCCGGCCTGGATATCGAGGTAGGCGTTGTTTTCATCCATCTCGCCGGAAAACATGCGCCGGAACTCGAGTTTTTCCAGTTCCTGATTCATGTCCTCCAGATCGCCCTGGATGTCGTTGACCGCCTGCTCGTCGTCCTCTTCGTTGGCCATTTCCAGCAGATCTTCCGCATCGGCCAGCCCCTGATCGAGGCGCTCGATGGTGGACACGATCAACTCCAGATTCGCCCGCTCCTTGCCCAGATTCTGGGCGCGGGTGGGGTCTTCCCAAACGCTGGGATCTTCCAGTTCGCGTTCGACTTCGGTCAGGCGTTCTTTGCGTGTTTCGTAGTCAAAGATACCCCCTCAGGGCGTCGGTGCGGCCCTTGAGGTCTTTGATGGTCTGAACGATGGGATTGATTTCCATAACAGCCTTCTTTCGTTGGGGCCGCAGTACTGCAGGCCCAGCGAGTGATATCGATAAAGGCCGCTATTCTAACGGATGACGGGTGGGGAATACATGCCTGGGTTTTTGGACGTTGGCACGCAGCGTGCGACCCTAACTGCCATGGTCAAGCATCATTTTACGTGAAACGTCCAACCTCCTACGTGAAACGCCATAGGCCCCCAAAATACGTGGTATCCCGAACTGCGCAATGAATGATCATTCAATATACTGATACCGTCATTCAATCAATCTCCGTTGGCAAATTGAAGAGAGGCTGTCATGAAGTACACAAAAGTGATCCAGACGGCTAAGACTTGGAAACGGCGGCGGATGGAGCGCGCCTCACTGGCTCAGATGGACGAGCGGCTGCTGCGGGATATCGGTTTCGACCAGCTGCAGGCCCGCGAAGAAAGTCGTAAGCCGTTCTGGAAGAAGTAGGAAGAACTGTGCTTTTGGGGGCGGGCGTAGAAAAAATTTGGGGTATTACGCCCAATGGACGATTTTTTTACGCCCCCTGCTCCCCTAATCTGAACACAGTTGAGAGTTAACAGGCAGTCAGGCCTTTCTGTTTACTCAAACCGTCTTTTCCCAAGGGCCTCCCAAGTCAAAGCCCTTATTTGATGCCAGGCACTCCGGTGCCTGGCTTTTTTTATGTCCGCTGTTTGGTGACGCGTCTGAGGTGGACTGACGTCGGATGCCAAACGCTGCCATCCCCTCTTCCCCTACCCCTCAATCAACTTCTGCGTCACCCGCGTCGATGCCTTACGGGGCATCATTCGACTGGTCATCACCGACACACAGTTCAATAAACCCGGCACCACCATACGCCGTCCCGCAAAGAGAGCCCGGACACCCGCTTCGGCCACCGGGCGCGGCGCCATAGCCGTGCTCATCAGCAGCTTGTTGGTCTCGTTCTTGGCCACCACGTGGAAGTTGGTGTCTACCGCACCGGGGCACAGGGCGGTGACCGTGACCCCCTGTCCTCGCAGTTCCGCATCCAGCGCCTCGGACAGGGACAGGACATAGGCCTTGCTGGCGCAGTAAACGGCCATCTTCGGGCCGGGCTGGAAGGCAGCGACCGAGGCCACGTTGAGAATCCGGCCGTGACCGCGCTCCACCATGGCCTTGCCGAACAGGTGGCACATTTCCGTCAGGGTCACCATGTTCAGGTGCATCATGGCCTGCTGGCCGGCCAGGTCGAGATCCAGGAACGCACCCTTGAAGCCAAAGCCGGCATTGTTGACCAGGATATCGATGGGCTGGTCCGCCACTTGCTCGTACAGTTTCGCCGCAGCGCCTTCGGCGGCCAGGTCCATGGCGATCACCGTGGTCTGCACGCCAAATTCGCTGCCCAGGCGCTCGGCCAGTTTCTTCAATTTGTCCTCGCTGCGGGCCACCAGGATCAGGTGATTGGTGCGGGAAGCCAGGGAGCGGGCGATTTCCTCGCCGATCCCCATGGAAGCCCCGGTGATCAGGGCGGTGTGATTCGCTGACATTGCATTTCTCCAAGACACAATACACTTCGACAAGCTTCGAATTTAACCAATAGTTCGATAACTGTCAAAGCGTTTATCTTGTGTGTACTGTCAGCGAGTACGCCGCCATACGGTCAATTCCGCCAACGTGTGCTGGTACTTGCGCCGGGTTTCGCGGATCACAAAAGGCAGGTCCTGGGGCACCCCGACCGGCGTGAAGTGATCGTCCAGCCAGCGGTGGAGCCCGTCACGCACGGTCCGGGGCTGGCCATCAACGTAGTAGCCCCCGATCCAGTGAGCCCGCGGCGTGTATTCCTCCAGCAGGGTGTAAGGGGAACTCAACACCAGATAGCCGCCGACATGGAGATGCCGATGCACCTGCTGCAGAAACGCCGCCGGTTCGGCCAGGCGGTCGATCAGATTACCGGCGAAGACGAGGTCAAAGGCTGAGCCCAATCCCTCCAAACGGCAGGCGTCCCCCTGGAGGAAGCTCACGCGGTGTCGGGTTTCGGCCAACCCCAGGGCCTCCAGATCTGCCTCCCGGGGCGACCAGAGTTCGCCCTCGTCCACCACCGTATAGCTCAGACGCCCTTCGGACTGCAGTTCCTGGGCGGCACCGATAAAACGTGTGGAGAGATCGACCGCCGTCACCCGATTGAAGGTTCGCGCCAGCTCAAAGCTCGTCCGCCCTACCGCACAGCCTAGATCGAGCGCTGTCTCCAGCGGCCCTTCCACCATGGCCTCCACACAGGCCGCGGCACAAGCCGCGGGATAGTTGGGCACATCAAAATGAGGGGGGCCGAAGTGAAAGTCCAAATACTGGCTGAGTAGTGCGTCGGTCTCGTAGGGGTTCATTCCGGCGTTCCTTCTTTGGCGGTCGCGTCCAGTGCACAGGTGCGGAACCCGACGAACACGTCCTGCCGGGCCGGATGATAGGCCTGGCGGTAGGTGCCGCGAATCAGGTTGGAATATGTGGCGCAGGAGCCGCCACGGGTGGTCTTGTGATCACCGAACTGGAGGGTGGACATGAATGGGTACATGTCCACGGCAAAGCCGTCATAGGGCAGGAACTGGTTGGAGGTCCATTCCCACAGGGTCCCGATCATCTGTCGGCAGCCGAACGGCGAGTCACCACCGGCGTAGGCATCCACCGGCACCCGTGCGAAATGACGCCCGTCCATGTCCACCCGCTCGGGGTCCATGGCATCGCCCCAGGGAAAACGCTGACGCGTCTCACCGGCCGGATTGCCCAGTGCCGCCACTTCCCACTCGAATTCCGTGGGCAGACGACGTCCGGCCCAGTTGCAGTAGGCCTCCACCTCCCAGTAGCTGACGTGCTTGACCGGGTGCGAGGCTTCCAGCGGCAACCATTGGTCAAAGTGGCGCTCGTACCATTGCCCGCCCTTGCGGCGCCAGTAAACCGGATGCCGGGGGGCCTCCTTGTGGGCAGTCGGCTCGCCGGTGCCAAACGCCATGTCCTGGGGCGTCTGCAGCCATTTGCGTCCACCAAAACTCCATAATTCGGGACGCTCGTAACCGCCGGCCTCCACAAAGGCCTGAAACTGGCGATTGCTCACCAATGTGGGGCTGATGCGAAATGCCGGCAAGGTCACATCGAAGCCGGGCTTTTCGTTGTCGAAGGCAAAATCCCGGGCGGCAAATTCGGTGCTGCCGGCCGGCATGCCGATCCGGTAGGTCCCGCCGGGAACGGTGACATCGCCCTCCGCCAGCGGTTCCGACGACGGCGCCGATTCCAGTTCCGCAAACGGCGGGGGTGGGTAGCCCTCGGTCTGCCGGCACCAGAGCATGGACTCGATATGCATGTTCTGGTGAAAGATGGCGTATTTGTAGAGGTAATGGACTGCCGGCGTCAGGGGCTGCGTCTGAATCCGTTGGTGGATGCGTCGGTAGACGCTGTCCTGGTAGGCCAACGTCGTCTGCTTGTCGGGGAACAGGCCGGGCGACCAGCGATCCTCGTGATCGACGTGAAAGGAATCCCACAGGTCATCCATCGACGGATCATGGGACGGCACCCCGTCCAGTGGCTTGAGGATGAAAGTCTCATAGAAGAAGGCGCAGTGCCCCGCTTCCCAGAGGGGCGGATTGACTCCCGGATGGTAGGGCACCTGCAACTGATCGTCCGAGAGGCTTTCCACCAGCGTGAGCATCTTTTGCTGTGTGTGCTCCAGGGCGCTCAAGAGACGCTCTCTGTCATCCATCTGACCCCCTTTTTGTAGTGACCGGTCGGTTTTGCCTACTGCACCATGTACGCGCCCGCCTGGCAACTAGTGTACTGTCAGATATAAAACCACCCCATCAGCGGGGTTGGTGATCAGGTCATCCGAATCCTAGTGCCGCTGTTTGCGTGCTTCGGCAAGCTCCGTTTCCATGCGCGCCAGATAATCGCCCAGCACGGGATGACGCCCAGCCGCCGCTTTCAGGGGCGATTCCAGGGGGCAGCGCAGCACCTGCACCAGGAAGCTGTACACCGTGGCGTCATAGGAAGTCGGCCGCTGATCCACGGCCAGGCCGGTTTCCTCCAGCGACGTCGCCAGGGCCACCAGATCCGCCTCGCCCGCTTCGTACACCTCCTCCCGGGGGTGACGGGCGATGCCCTGCCCGACCAGCGCCCGGCGTACGCTGCGGCGGGCCACGACCGGCAGGATCTGACGCATGCCCGGCGGCAAGCCCTGGAAAAAGGCGGCGCGCATGTCAGGCCAGTATTGATCGTCCAGCCAGCGGGAATAAACCAGCGCAAAATACAGGCTTTCCTCACAGAGGCGGCGCAGCAGGTGGCCCCGGGCATGCTGTTGCGGCGTCAGGTGGCCATCCAGGCGGTCGCCGCTGGAGGCCTTGAGGTATTCCACGATCAGCCCGCTGTCCGGAATGCGGGTTTCACCATCGACAATGAACGGCAGCTTGCCACGCGGGGCCTTGATGGGCAGGGTTTCTTTCACCCGATAGCGAATGCCTGCCAGCTGGCAGTATGTTTCCACCTTCAGGCAAAAAGGGCTGGGATTGAGATTCCAGACATAGGGAAACTGATGCAGTTCGATCATAACGGGTCCTTGTTGAATCGGACGATGGAGGGAATCTGGCCATCATTCATTGCATACGCTGACGCATAAATCCCTACAACGGTTCCAGATAATCCACTTTCAACTGCACGGATTCGCGACCACGAAACTCGTTCACATCCAGCTTATAGGCCAGATGGACCCGCTCGCAGCGGTGATTGGGCCAGACCCGGGTATCCACATTGAAGGCAATGGCATCCACCAGCACCTCCCCCTGCGGCGGCCGCAACAACAGCTTGAGGTGACGCTCGCCGACAATCCGCTGGTTGATGATCTCGAAGGGGCCGTCGAACTGCGGCTCCGGAAAGTGCTGCCCCCAGGGCCCGGCCTTTTGCAGTACCCGAGCAGTGGCCAGATTCAGCTCCGCTTCGGTCAGCTCGCCATCGGTGTGGATGGTGGCCTGCAGATCGTCTTCGCTGGCGTATTCCCGCACGGCTTCGTCGAAGGCCTTGGCAAAACGGTCGAAGTCCGCCCGCTTGAGGGTCATGCCCGCGGCCATGGCGTGGCCGCCGTATTTGAGCAACAACCCCGGTTGCCGGGCATCCACCCGGGCCAGCACATCGCGAATGTGAACGCCGGGAATCGAGCGCGCCGAGCCCTTGATCTCCTGCTCGTCCTCATCCGCCGCCGCGAAGGCAATCACCGGACGGTGGACCTGTTCGCGCACCCGGGCCGCGAGGATGCCGATCACGCCCTGATGCCATTCCGGCTCATACAGGCACAGGCCCCAGGGCAGGTTCTTGCCGGAGAGATGCAGTTGCTGCAGGTTCTCCTCTGCCTGCAGGCGCATCTCCTGCTCGATGCTGCGGCGCTCCCGGTTGAGACGGTCCAGCTCCACCGCCAGCTCCATGGCCGCGTCTTCCCGGTCCGCCAGCAGACAGGCAATGCCCAGACTCATGTCGTCCAGACGACCCGCCGCATTCAGGCGCGGACCGATGACGAAGCCCAGATCGGTGGAGGTCAGCGAATCCAGCTTGCGGCCCGCCACCTCCAGCAGGGCCTTGATGCCCGGCCGCGTCTGCCCCTGGCGAATACGCCGCAGGCCCTGGGCCACTAGGATACGGTTATTGTGATCCAGCGGCACCACATCGGCGACCGTTCCCAGCGCCACCAGATCCAGCAGCTCCGCCAGATTGGGTTCGCGTCCCTGCTCAAATCGCCCGACATCCCGCAACCGGCGGCGCAATACCGTCAGCACGTAGAACATCACCCCGACACCGGCCGCATGCTTGCTCAGGAATTCACAGCCGGGCTGATTGGGATTGACGATAGCATCGGCCGCGGGCAGCTGTTCGCCCGGCAGGTGGTGGTCGGTCACGATCACCCGGCAACCGGCCTCGCGCGCCGCTGCCACGCCTTCCACCGCACTGATGCCATTGTCCACGGTCACCAGCACATCCGGCAGCGCACCCTCTTCCCGAAGGCGGTCGATGATGCCGGCCGACAGGCCATAGCCATCGGCAAAGCGGCTGGGCACCCGGAAAGCCAGTTTGCCCGCCCCGAGCATCTGCAGCCCCAGCATGGCCACCGCTGTGGAGGTGGCGCCGTCGGCATCGAAATCGCCCAGGATCAGGATGGACTGCTGCGCATCGATAGCCTCCTGCAGGAGCTCGGCGGCCCGCTCCACGCCCTGCAGGCGTGACGGCGGAACCAGGGAGCGCAGGCTGTAGTCGAGCTGCGCGGCATCCTTGACGCCGCGGGCGGCATAGATGCGCTGAAGAAGAGGGGGAATGCTGCTGTCCCAACCACTCAGGTCGGGACAGTCTCGACGTACGATACGGCGCTGCATAAGGCTCCGAGCGACGGTGGGTGAGGCTGACTAGTCGGCGAATTTCCAGCTGGAGGCGATAAACTGCTGCACCGCCTGGAGGTCGTTGTCCAGCACCGTGTAACGCTCTTCCCGCTCGAACAGATCCGCCAGGTGATGGGGCAGCTTGGGCTCCTCGCCGGCGCCGGACTTCTCCACCGCCTCCGGGAACTTGGCCGGATGCGCGGTACCCAGGGTGACCATGGGCACCTCCGGATCGCGGCGGCACCGGCGCGCGGCCTCAACACCGATGGCTGTGTGGGGGTCGAGCAGGAATTCGGTTTCGTCGAACACCTGCTTGATGGTCTGGCAGGTCTTGTCATCGTCGACGGTGTAACTGTCGAACAGCGCGCGGGCCCGCTTCCAGCGGTAGTCGGCGATCTCGATGGGACCGTTCTTGAAGCGTTCCAGCAGATCCGCAACGGCAGCGCCATCACGACCATGCAGGTCGAACAGCAGACGCTCGAAGTTGCTGGAGATCATGATGTCCATGCTCGGCGACAGCGTATGGGCAAGCTGATGGCGCTCGTACTTGTTGCCGCTGAAGAAGCGATGGAGGATGTCGTTCCTGTTGGTGGCCACCACCAGCTGGTTGATGGGCAGGCCCATTTCCCGCGCCAGATAACCGGCGAAGATGTCGCCGAAGTTGCCGGTGGGCACCGAGAAGGCGGTGCTGCGCAGCGGCCCGCCCAGCGCCAGGGAGGCGGAGAAGTAGTAAACGATCTGGGCCATGATACGGGCCCAGTTGATGGAATTGACCGCCACCAGCTGGGTCTTGCCCTGCAGGAAGGACTGGTCGCCGAAGCTGTCCTTGACCATCTGCTGGCAGTCGTCGAAATTGCCGCGGATGGCCAGGTTGTGGATGTTGTCCCCCGGCACCGTGGTCATCTGCCGGCGCTGGACCTCGGACACCCGCTGGTGCGGATGCAGGATGTAGATATCCACGTGCTTGCAGCGACGGCAGCCTTCGATGGCAGCCGAACCGGTATCCCCGGAAGTGGCGCCCAGGATGACCACATGCTGGTTGCGCTTCTCCAGCACATAGTCCAGCAGTCGCCCCAGCAGTTGCAGGGCGAAGTCCTTGAAGGCCAGGGTCGGCCCCCGGTAGAGCTCCATCATCCACTCGTTGCTGTCCAGCTGCACCATCGGCGCCACGGCCTTGTGGGCGAACACGGCGTAGGTGTCCTTGAGCATGACACGGAAATCGTCCGCCGGGATCGACTCCTCCACGAACGGATAGATCACTTTGAAGGCCAGTTCGTGATACGGCAGGCTGCGCCAGGAGGCGATTTCTTCCGGGGTATAGCGTGGCAGGTACTCCGGAACGTAGAGGCCGCCATCGGTGGCCAGGCCGGTCAGCAGAACGTCTTCGAAATTGAGGGCGGGCGCGCTGCCACGGGTACTGATGTATTTCACGATAGGACCTTGTCTCGGGAATCTACGGCTGGGTCAGGGGTTCGATCAGGACCGGAGTCCGACCCGAGGGCCGGACTCCCTCCTGGTTAATCCGGGAAGTGCTCGGCACGAATACGCACGATGCGCTCCGCCACATCCGGGAGCGCTTCGAGATCGGCGATGGCGCGGTTCATCTGTCGTTCCTGCACGGTATGAGTCAGGATGATGACCGGAATTTGCCCGTCTTCAAGCTCTGACTCTTTCTGCATGATGGACTCGATGTTGATGCCGTTTTCGCTCAGGATCGAGGCGATCTTGGCCAGCACGCCCGGATGGTCGTGGGCCTGAATGCGCAGGTAATAGGCCGAATAGACCTCCTCCATCGGTAGCACGTCGAGGTTCTCGATGGCGTGAGGTTCGAAGCCCAGGTACGGCACCCGCTGGCTGCTGTCGCTCGCCACGGAGCGGGACACGTCGACGATATCGGCAATCACCGCCGAGGCGGTGGCTTCGGCACCGGCTCCCGGGCCGGTGTACATGGTCTGCCCGACCGCATCGCCATCCACCACGACCGCGTTGAGAACACCGTTGACGTTGGCCATCAGGTGGCGGACGGGCACCAGCGTCGGATGCACCCGCAGCTCGACACCGTCGGCGCGACGGCGGGTAATACCCAGGTGCTTCACCCGGTAGCCGAGCAGTTCGGCGTGGGCGATGTCGTAAGGAGTGACGTTGCTGATGCCTTCGGTATAGGCATGGTCAAACTGCAGCGGAATACCGAAGGCAGTGGAGGCCAGGATGGTCAGCTTGTGGGCCGCGTCGATGCCTTCCACGTCGAAGGTGGGATCGGCTTCTGCGTAACCCAGGTCCTGCGCTTCCTTGAGCACCTCGTTGAAGTCGCGGCCGGCGCGCATTTCGGTGAGGATATAGTTGCCAGTCCCGTTGATGATGCCCGCGAGCCAGTTGATGCGGTTGCCGGACATGCCTTCGCGCACGGCCTTGATGACCGGAATACCACCGGCGACACCGGCCTCGAAGGCGACGATCACGTTCTTGGCGGCGGCGGCCTCGAAAATCTCGTTGCCGTGCACGGCGATCAGCGCCTTGTTGGCGGTGACCACGTGCTTGCCGTTCTCGATCGCGGCCATGACCAGTTCACGGGCCGTTTCGTAGCCCCCGATCAGCTCGACAACCACGTCGACCTCGTCGTCCCGGACCACCTCGAAGATGTCCTCGGAAAAGGGTACCGTGCCCAGATCCAGGTGCGTGGGGCGACGGCGTGATGCCACATGGCACATCTTGATCGCACATCCGGCCCGGCCTTCAATGAGTTCCGCGTTACGCCGCATGACCTCGAATGTACCGCCACCGACGGTACCCAGTCCGCAGATTCCGACCTTGACCTCTTTCAACCTATCACCTCAATTGCCCGGTACATTACTCCGCCAGCAAACCATCCTGGCGGAACATTTTCCGCAGGCCGCGAATGGCCTGACGGGTCCGTTGTTCGTTTTCTATCAGCGCAAAGCGCACATGGTCGTCGCCGTAATGGCCAAAACCGATGCCTGGCGATGCCGCCACTTTGGCATCCCGCAGCAGTTTTTTACTGAATTCCAGCGAGCCCAGCGACCGGTAGGCTTCCGGGATCTTTGCCCAGACAAACATGGTCGCCTTCGGCGGCGTGACGGTCCAGCCAATATCATTGAGCCCCTGGCACAGGACATCGCGCCGCTTCTGATACAGATCGCGAATCTCGGCGACACAGGTTTGATCCCCCTCCAGGGCGGAAATGGCAGCCACCTGAATCGGTGTAAAGGTGCCGTAATCCAGGTAGGACTTGATCCGCGCCAGGGCTGCAATCAGTTCCGGATTGCCGCAACAGAAGCCGACACGCCAGCCCGGCATATTATAACTTTTGGACAGTGAAAAAAACTCGACAGCGATCTCTTTTGCGCCTTCCACCTGCAGGATTGACGGGGCCTGGTAACCGTCAAAAACGATATCGGCGTAGGCCAGATCCTGCACCACCCAGATCCCGTGTTCCCGGGCGATCTCGACGACCCGTTCGAAGAAGTCCAGATCCACGCAATGGGTGGTGGGGTTGCCGGGAAAGTTCAGCACCAGCATCTTGGGCCGCGGCCAGGAATCGAGGATGGCTTTTTCCAGTTCGGCAAAGAAGTCCACCCCGTCGGCCATCGGCACATGACGGATATCCGCCCCGGCGATGACAAAGCCATAGGGATGGATGGGATACGAGGGATTGGGCACCAGCGCGGCATCACCCGGTGCCATGGTGGCCAGTGCCAGGTGCGCCAGCCCTTCCTTGGAGCCAATGGTGACGATGGCCTCGCTTTCCGGATCCAGATCCACATTGTAGCGCTGCTTGTACCAGCCGGTGATCGCCCGGCGCAGACGCGGAATCCCCCGGGACTGGGAGTAGCGATGGGTGTCGCCACGCTGGACCGCTTCGGTCAGCTTATCGACAATGTGGCGGGGTGTGGGCTGATCAGGATTGCCCATGCCGAAATCAATGATATCTTCGCCCCGCGCCCTAGCCTCACGCTTCAAGTCGTTGACGATATTGAAAACGTACGGCGGGAGTCGCTCGATCCCGGGAAACCGCTCACTCATGCTATTCATCCTTTTTATATCTGATAGCGTTTTCCATCATTCAGCAACGCAAAAGGCCCGCGACACCTCCAGGGTGCTACGGGCCTTCGCAGGAAACCGCCGATATTTCGGGCCGGCGAAGTCCGACCCACTGTGGCCCGACAGATTCAGGAGCCGGCTTCGAGGCCCAGCGCCTGAATCAGCCGATCAGCCGGCACATAGCCACGCACCATGCGACCATCCTCCAGAATGATGGCTGGCGTACCAGTCACCCCAAGTTCCTGCCCCAACTGATACTGGGACAGCACCGGATTGTCGCACTGCTTGCTCGGGATCGATTCGCCGTTCTTGGCAGCAGTCAGCGCCGCCTTGGAATCGTCTGCACACCAGGCGGAAATGTATTTGCGGAAAGACGGCGTCCCCGGGCCGGAGCGCGGAAATGCCAGGTAGTCCACCTCGATGCCATTGGCGTTGAGCTTGGGCACCTCCTTGTGGAGTTTGCGGCAATAAGGGCAATCGATATCGGTAAACACCGCGATGCGCGCCTTGACCTCGCCCTCCGGTTTGAAGCGGATACGCTCTTCCGGAGCAACCTGCGCCAACTGGTCGGCGCGCTCCTCGGCGCGGCGTGCCTCGGTCAGATTGACGATGCCGGAGTCCTCAACGCGGTATAGATCGCCCACCAGCAGGTGTTCGGCATCGCCGGTGACGTAAATCAGCTCCTGGCTGTTGGTCTTGACCTCGTACAGGTTGTCGATCGCGGCCGGCTTGATGGATACCACCTCAACCCCGGGAACGGCCTGCGCGATTTTTTGGGTGATCCGCTGCTTGACCTCGGCACCGGGTGCGCTGGGCGCATCCGCGGCCCATCCCTGATGAACCAGCGTCATCAGGACGGTCAGGACAAACAGACGTAATGAATAGGGCATGCAGAGAACTCCTTGGCGCGTTGCAAGCTATGAGCGTATTAGAATTCAGGGTTAATAGAAAGTTCCAGTGCGAGCCAATGTGACCGCTTTATTCCCTCGGGACATCAGCCCCGGGGATGGTGGGCCGCGTGCAGGTCGCGCAGGCGCTGGCGTGCGACATGGGTGTAGATCTGGGTGGTGGAGAGATCACTGTGCCCCAGCAGCAGCTGGACCACCCGCAAATCGGCGCCATGATTGAGCAGATGGGTCGCGAACGCATGGCGCAGGGTGTGCGGGGACAGCGGCTTCGAGATACCAGCCTGACGGGCATGACGCTTGATCCGGTACCAGAAGGCCTGACGGGTCATGGGATCGCCGCCGCGCCCTGGGAACAGGGCATCCGAAGGCACGCCTTTTAACAGAACCGGGCGGGCGCGGCCGACGTAGCGTTCGATCCAGGCCAGCGCCTCCTCACCCAGCGGAACCAGACGCTCCTTGCTGCCCTTCCCCATCACACGCACCACACCCTGCCGCAGGTTCACCTGTGACAGGGTGAGTCCCACCAGCTCGGAGACCCGCAGACCACAGCCATACAGCACTTCCAGCATGGTGCGATCACGCAGGTCCACCGGCTCCTCGATATTGGGCGCCGCCAACAGGGCCTCCACATCGGCTTCCGAGAGGTCATCGGGCAGCTTGCGCCGGGTACGGGGACTGTCGACTTTCAGCGTCGGATCCTGGGCGATCAGTTTTTCCCGCAGGAGATAGCGGTAAAAGCGCCGGAGGCAGGAGAGTCGCCGGGCCGCTGTGCTCGCCTTGTCGCCGCGCGCCAGGGCATCAGAGAGGTAATGCAGGATCTGCTCGCGGGAAACCCCGACCAGGCTGCTGCCCCGGTGCTTTTTGGCCAGCCACCGGGCAAACCCCTGGAGGTCCGACGCGTAGGAATTACGGGTACTGTCACTGAGACCGAACTCCAGCCAGAGCACATCGCAGAAACGTTCGATGAGGTCAGTATCCGGGGGAAGCGGCGGGGCGGCAGTCATTATGGGTGTATAGGGAACCATCGGTGGGTGAATCAGACGTCCGACGCCGGACGAAATAAGCATAGGTTATTGCCGGAGGGGTGCAAAGCCTGGAGGGCAGGCGTGAATTTGCCGCCCCGGAACGAAAAACGGGCAGCACTGGGGCCGCCCGTTTTTCTCGCAAGACTGCAATGGCGTGCGGGCCTAAGCCCACGACATTGCTTAGCCCAGCTTTTCCTTGATCCGCGCTGCCTTGCCGGACAGATCGCGCAGGTAGTACAGCTTCGCCTGGCGCACGTCACCGCGACGCTTGACGGAAATGCTGTCGATCAGACGGCTGTGCGACTGGAAAGTCCGCTCAACACCGACGCCGTAAGAAACCTTACGTACGGTGAAAGAAGAGTTCAGCCCCCGGTTGCGCTTGCCAATGACAACGCCTTCGAACGCCTGCAGACGCTCCCGGTTACCCTCTGTTACCCGAACCTGGACGACCACAGTATCTCCGGGACCAAATTCCGGGACCTCTTTGGTCATCTGTTCGGCTTCAAGTTCACTGATGATACTGTTTTTGCCGCTCATCGTTCGCTCCTAAACACCCAACCGTTAATGCCCCGTCGGTCCGGAAGCACCACTTTCAAGAATGAATTCATCCAACAACGTCCGCTCTTCCTCGCTAAGCTCACGCTTTTCCAGAAGATCCGGGCGTCGCAACCAAGTCCTGCCCAGCGCCTGCTTGTGCCGCCAGCGCCTTATTTCGGCATGGTTACCGCCCAGCAACACCGGCGGTACCGATTGCCCTTCGTACTGTTCCGGCCGCGTGTAGTGCGGGCAGTCCAGCAAGCCATCCGCGAAGGAATCCTGTTCCGCGGACTGATCGTGCCCCAAGGCTCCGGGCAACAATCGCGTGACCGCGTCGATGACGACCATCGCGGCCAGTTCGCCCCCGCTGAGAACAAAATCCCCCAGCGAGATCTCTTCATCGATTTCGCGCTCGATCAGACGCTCATCCACGCCTTCATAGCGCCCGGCGACCAGCAAAAGCCTTTCCCGGTTCGCCAGCTCCCTGACCTTGTCCTGAGTCAGAGGCGCCCCTTGCGGTGACAGGTAGACCCGATGTACCGGCCCACCTGCTGCGGCTTTCGCCGCATCGATCGCATCCCGCAGGGGCTGGATCTTCATCAGCATGCCGGGGCCGCCGCCGTAAGGTCGGTCGTCCACCGTGCGATGACGATCGTGGGTAAAATCCCGGGGATTCCAGTAATCCACCGAGAGCACACCCTCTCGCACGGCCCTGCCGACCACCCCGTATTCGGTGACGGCCTGAACCATGTCCGGGAACAGAGTAACCGCGCCAATCCACATCCGGCGCTAAAACTCCGGGTCCCAGTCAACCACGATCAACCCCGCCTGCAAGTCGATGTTTTTCACGACATCGTCCGGCAGGTAGGGCACCAGGCGTTCCCGATCGTCGATGCTGTCACCGTCCGGCCGAACCACCAAAACGTCGTTCGACCCGGTTTCCATCAGATGATGGACCCGGCCCAGCCGCTGACCTTGCGGGGTTTCCACCCGCAAGCCCTCAAGCTGATACCAGTAATATTCGCCTTCCGGCAAAGCCGGCAATTCCTCGGCCGCCACCAGGATGTCGGCACCGCAATAAGCGGCCGCCTGGTCGCGATCAGTGACGCCCTCGAACAGGGCAATCAGGCCCTTGCCGTGACGCTTGCCCTCCACCAGTTTTACCGGCACTTGTTTACCGGCCTGGCGCAGAGTCCACTGCTTGTATCCGAAGATATTGTCTAAGGGGTCCGTGAAGGAATAGACCTTGACCCATCCCTTGACCCCAAAAACCGAGGTGACCCGGCCGAGCACGGTTTGCTGTTGCTCTGACGCCATCAATACACCCCGGCCTGTCGCTTACTGACCAGCCGCTTCCTTGAGCAGCTTGGCCACGCGCTCACTGGTCTGTGCGCCTTGCTCCAGCCAGTACTGGGCGCGCTCTGTATCGACCCGCAGACGTTCTTCCTGACCACGCGCAACCGGGTTAAAAAAGCCCAGACGCTCGATGAAACGACCGTCGCGAGATCTGCGACTGTCAGTCACCGCCACGTGATAGAAAGGACGCTTCTTGGAGCCGCCACGTGCCAAACGGATAGTTACCATTTCGAGCTGTATCCTGTTCTGTGAAACCAACTTACCCCAGTGAAGGCACTGAAACCGCCTAGGTCCGCGATGCCTCGCATCGCCGCTCTTCCTGGGGGCGAGTACACCCGCCGGACTCGGCTCATAGGCGGGCCGCCTTCGAAAGGGCCGCTATTCTACGTGAAAAACCTGGAATTGAAAACACTTCTCTTGCGCCACTGAAAAAAGCCGTGGCGCAAGCGTGCTACATGCGCCCAAACGGCGGCATACCGCCGCCTCCGGGGCCACCCGGACCGCCGCCAGGCGGCATCATACCCTTCATGCCGCGCATCATGTTGGCCATACCGCCTTTCTTGCCGAACTTCTTCATCATCTTCTGCATCTGCTTGTGCTGCTTGAGCAGACGATTGACGTCCTGGATCTGGGTCCCGGAACCGGAGGCGATACGGCGCTTGCGGGAATTGTTGATGACGTCCGGGTAACGACGCTCCTGTGGCGTCATGGAGCAGATGATCGCCTCCAGGCGCCCCATGGACTTGTCATTGACCTGCTGCTCGGCCATCTGCTTCATCTGTCCCATACCCGGCAGCTTGTCCATCAGGCTGGCAATCCCACCCATCTGCTTCATTTGCTGCAGCTGGTCCCGGAAATCGTTCAGATCAAAGCTTTTGCCCTTCTTGATCTTCTTGGTGAGCTTCTCGGCCTTCTTGTGGTCGAGTTTGCGCTCGGCCTCCTCAATCAGGGAGAGCACATCGCCCATACCCAGAATACGCGAGGCAACCCGCTCGGGGTGGAACGGCTCCAGCGCGTCGGTCTTCTCACCAATCCCCAGGAACTTGATCGGCTTGCCGGTAATATGACGCACCGACAGGGCCGCACCGCCCCGGGCGTCACCGTCGGTCTTGGTTAGAACGACGCCGGTCAGCTCCAGGGCATCGTTGAAGGCCTTGGCGGTATTGGCCGCATCCTGACCGGTCATGGCGTCGACGGTGAAGAGCGTCTCGATGGGCTTGATCCGCTCATGCAGGCGGCGAATCTCACCCATCATGGTTTCATCGACGTGCAGGCGACCGGCGGTATCGACGATCAGAACGTCCGCAAACTGTTTCCGGGCCGCCTCGATGGCGCCCTCGGCGATGGCCACCGGATCCTGATCCGCCTGACTGGGATGGAACTTGACGCCCACCTCCGAGGCCAGCGTCTCCAGCTGACGGATCGCGGCCGGACGGTAAACGTCGGCACTCACCACCATCACGGACTTCTTCTTGCGCTCCTTGAGGTAGCGGGCGAGCTTGGCCACCGTGGTGGTCTTACCGGCACCCTGCAGGCCCGCCATCATGATGACCGCGGGCGGCTTGGTGGCCAGATTGAGATCTTCGTTAGCCTTGCCCATGACCCTTTCGAGTTCGGTCTGGACAATCTTGACGAACACCTGCCCCGGGGTCAGGCTGCGCTGCACTTCCTGGCCCACGGCCCGTTGCCGCACGCCTTCGATGAAATCCTTCACCACCGGCAGGGCAACGTCGGCCTCCAGAAGCGCCATGCGCACTTCGCGCAGGGTTTCCTTGATATTGTCGTCGGTCAGTTTCGCTTGGCCGGTAATCTTGCGCAGACTACCGGAGAGTCGGTCCTGTAGATTCTCAAACATGCGGGCTCAGCTATTTGATCGCGTTGGGCGCAGACAGTGCCAGAGCGCCCAAAAGAATTGATTGAGATTGCATAATCCGCCCATTATAACCAGACTATGGCGCTGACACGAAGCGGCGCCGTAATTTATCCATGGACGCCTGCCTCCTTATTATATGGACTTCCTTTGGAAAGTGTTTCGGGTAAACACGCAGAATGGGCATTCTGATCCTCGCTGTCACCACGCTTTTGCTGTACTGCCTGGCCACGGCACTGCAGGCACTTGTCTTCAGGGGCAAACTTCCGCCGCAACGGAAACTCAATCTGCTGCTGGGTTCATTGGCCGTTATTTCCCACGGCGCCCTGACCTGGACCATGATCTGGCAGAACCACGCCCTGCATCTGGGCTTCTTTCCTACCTCGGTGCTGATTGCCGCGCTCATTGTCGCCTTTCTGGTCATCCTGGCGTGGCGGCGCCCGGTCCATAACCTGTTCCTCGTGGCCTACCCGCTGGCCATCGTTGTCATCATCGCCGGCCTGATCTTCCACGCGCCGCCGGATGTCTATAAAAAGGTCTCTGTTGGCCTGCTTGCTCACATCACGCTCTCGGTGACCGCCTACAGCCTGTTTTCCCTGGCAGCGTTCCAGGCAGCCCTCCTGCTACTGCAGGACCATCAGCTGCGGACCAACTACAACAGCCTACTGATCCGCAATCTGCCGCCCTTGCAGACCATGGAGTCCCTGTTGTTCGACCTGGTCTGGAGTGGCCTGATCCTGCTGACCCTGGCGATCGTCAGCGGCGCACTCTTCATGGAAGACATGTTCGCCCAGCATCTGGTCCACAAGACGGTTTTCTCGTTGCTGGCATGGGTGGTATTTGCCGGCCTTCTGGCCGGTCGGCAGATCAAGGGCTGGCGGGGCGCCACGGCCAGCCGCTGGACACTCTCTGGCTGCGCACTGCTGATGCTGGGATTCTATGGCAGCAAGCTGGTGCTGGAGCTGATCCTGAAGACCCCTCACGCGCCCTGAGGCGTCCCGCCCCGCGAGCATCCGGGGCCAGTCACAGGCGCTCGAAGGTCCGAGTTTTTGCGGACAGCTTGACTTGCCTCCGCCCAGCCCCTAGATTGCCCGTTATCTCCCCGCAATACAGGATTACCGCTTCTTGAACGACGCGTCGTTATCCACGCTGTTCATCGCCCTGATCATCCTTCTCGTCCTGTCCGCTTTCTTCTCCGGCTCCGAAACGGGGATGATGTCGCTGAACCGGTACCGCCTCAAACACCTGAGCAAAACCGGCCATCGCGGCGCACGCCGGGCCAGCCGACTGCTGGAACGGACCGACCAGCTGATTGGCGTCATCCTGATCGGCAACAACTTCGTCAACATCCTGGCCTCGGCCCTGGCGACGGTCATTGCCATTCGCCTGTGGGGGGATGCCGGGATTGCCATTGCCACCACCCTGTTGACCATCGCCATCCTGATTTTCTCGGAAGTGACGCCGAAGACACTGGCCGCCCTATTTCCCGAGCGCATCGCCTTTCCGGCCTCCTATGTTCTGGCCCCCCTCCTCAGAGCGCTCTATCCGGTGGTCTGGACAGTCAACCTGGTTACCAACAACCTGATCAGACTGCTCGGGGTGTCCACCAAGGACGCCAGCAGCGATCACCTCAGCCGCGAAGAACTGCGCACCCTGGTCAACGAATCCGGTGCCCTCATTCCCAAGAAGCACCAGGACATGCTGATCAGCATCCTCGACCTGGAAAAGGTGACCGTGAACGACATCATGGTACCCCGCAATGAAGTGGTCGGGCTCGATCTGGAACACGATCTCGACGACATCCTGCGTCAACTGCGCACCAGCCAGCATACGCGCCTACCGGTGTACAAGGGCGATATCAACAACATGCTAGGCATCCTGCACCTTCGTAACACCAGCCGCCTGCTGCAGGAAGAGGAGCTGAACAAGGCCATGCTCATGCAGCTGTGTCGGGAGCCGTACTTTATTCCCGAAAGCACGCCACTCAATACCCAGCTAATCAATTTCCAGAAAGCCAAGCGCCGGATCGGTATCGTGGTGGACGAATACGGTGACGTCCTGGGAATTGCTACCCTCGAGGACATCCTCGAGGAGATTGTGGGGGAATTCACCACCGATTACGCCGCCACCAGCAGCCCGGATATCATGCCGCAGGACGATGGCACCTATATCATCGACGGCTCTACCCATATCCGAGTGATCAACAAAACCCTGGGCTGGCAGCTGCCCACCAATGGTCCCAAAACGCTCAACGGCCTGATCACGGAAACCCTGGAATCGATTCCGGAAAACAACATCTGCCTGCGGGCCGAGGGCGTTCGCATCGAGACTCTCCAGATCAAGGACAACGTGGTTCGCGCCGCCAAGGTGCACCCGCCAATCAAACGGACGGCCCGAGCCCAGTAGACTTTTTGGTTATAAAAGACACTGGCATATAAGATCAAATTTTAACCATTTTCTTGACCGATATCATGGACCTCTCCGAGACTGTCATTGGGGTAGACCCCAAAACAATAAAGAGGAGAACTATCCATGAGCCTCGGACATACGTTCGGCCTGCTGTCCCATCCCGACCAGGAATGGGAGAAGATCCGGAAAGACTCCGAATCCGTTTCCAAGCTTTATTTCACCCATGTACTGCTGTTGGCGCTGGTTCCGGCCATTGCCGGGTTCTACGGCACCACGCGCGTCGGCTGGCAAGTGGGTGATGGGCAACTGATCACACTGACGAACGCCAGTGCCCTGCAGCTTTGCGTGCTCTTTTATGCGGCCATGCTGGCCGGCATTTACATCATTGGGCGTTTCATCGACTTCTTCGCCGCTACCTATGGCGTTCGAGACGAGAACCCACGTGGCGTGGTACTGGCCGCCTACACGGCTACGCCCATGTTCATCCTCGGGGTGATCGCCATCTACCCCAACGTCTGGGTCAACATGCTGGTCGGCCTGATTGCCGTGGCCTATTCCGTCTACCTGCTCTATGAGGGCCTCCCCATTCTGATGCGCATCCCGCCGGAGCGCGGCTTCATGTTCGCCACCTCGGTGCTGACTGTGGGCCTGGTCATGCTGGTCGGCCTGCTGGCCATCAGTGTCGTGATCTGGAGCATGGGCATCGGACCGGTCTATACGAGCTAGCCCCAGGCAATGTTCGGCGCCGCAAAGGCGGCGCCGTAATGCCCTCTCCACAACGCCCTCCTGCCGACCACCCCAATCACTTTCATTACCAAACGGCAATCCAGGTTTAGTTATTTTTTGTGATTTTGGTATTCCGTTTGTACAATTAAAATGAGATATGCTCTAACACCATAATAACGATACCCGCTGCCCTGCTCGGTAAAGGGACAGGTTGAGATTTTTCTACGGAGTCGGTCATGACGAACCAGTCCGGCGTTCACTATTTGCACGAACACTCGGCCGCTTTAAAAAACAAGGGCCTTCCTCGTGAAGTGCAGAAGGTCCGGGACACGGTCACCACCGGGCTCTCTGATTTGCTGCAGGGAGCACTCGATGCCGTTGACGACTCTCTGTTCGAACTGGCCAATCACGCTCGCAGCAATAACGAACAAAACCGTTATTTCGAGGCCATGCGCGAGGTCCGCATCAAACGCAAGGGCGTGGAAGACAGCTTTCGTGACGGCCTGCTGTCACTCTTCCACAATCCTCCCTCGCTCAAATCGGAGCCGGCAGAAGCCGCGCAGGAGAATATTTCTGCCGAATCGTTGTCGCTAATCCAGAATGACGATCTGGAGGAACAGGTGGCCATCAATGCCATGGTCACCAAGGCCAAGGCCTATTTTCAGGGCACCCTGCTGCAATTGCAGACGCGCTTTTCCGCCGCCTATGGCACGAACCCGGAGGAAATGCCGCTTAATCCGCTGTCTCCGGAGCACCTGTGCAACGTCTTTCTGCGGGCGATGGATGAACTGGATGTTCAGATTCGCGAACGCCTGATCGTGCTCAAGCAGTTCGATCGCTACGTGGTCTCCAACCTCGGCATGATTCTGGACGAGGCCAACCGCATCCTGGTTCAGGCCGGGGTGATGCCCAACTTCAAGTACAAGGCCCGTACGGAGCCTTCCAAGGCGCGTGCAGCTGAAGGGGCAAGCGGCGAAACGTCAGAGCCTGAACAGGGGCCACTGGCCAGCGACGAAGCGGCGTTCAACCAGATCCGCCAGCTGCTCGCGAACTATCGGCAGCAGACGGGCTACAGCCTGGCTGCGCAGGCGCATGCTCCCAATGTGCATGTTATTGCAGGCGCCGAGCTGATCGACTTGCTGCGACGGCTGCCGCAACCGCCGATAACCGGTGACCTGACCCAGGGCGAGCCGGTACAGGTCAACCTCCATGAGGTGGTGGCGCAGCTGCTGGCCGAGCAGAAAGGCAGCGAAGGCCGGGAAACGGCCATTAATGAAGTAGATGAAGACCTGATCAATCTGGTCTCGATGCTTTTTGAATTCATCCTCGACGATTACAACCTGTCGCCGCCGATTCAGGTCCTGATCAGCCGCCTGCAGATCCCCATTCTCAAGGTAGTCATCAAGGATCGGGCATTTTTCAGCAAGGCGACTCATCCAGCACGCAAACTGCTCAACTCGCTTGCGCGGGCAGGTATTGGCTGGAGCGACAGCAACGAGAAAAATCGCGACCGGCTATACGAGCAGATTCACAACGTGGTCCAGCGCATCCTGAATGAATTTGACGGTGATATCAGTCTTTTCGAACGCCTGTATGAGGAGTTTGACCAATTCCTGTCACGGGAGAATCGAAAGGCCACGCTGGTAGAACAGCGCACCCGGGAATCCGAAAGAGGTCGGATCAAGTCCCAGAAAGCCCAGGAGATGGTCGACCGTGTTCTCCAGGAAAAACTGCGGACCCACAGTATTCCCGAATCCATTCGCAATATCCTCCAGAACGGCTGGAGTCGGGTTATGTTCCTGGCCTACCTGCGGGACGACACCGAACACCGCTGGGCGCAGTCCGTTCGCGTGGTGGATGATCTGCTTTGGTGCCTGCGTCCGCACAACCAGGATGACGACCGGGAGCTCTGGGTCCGCCTGGTTCCAACGCTACTCAAAACCATTCGCGCCGGTCTCGAGGAAGTGTCCTATAATGCCGCACGTCTCGATGAGATGATGTCGGATCTCAAGCGCGAGCTAACCCAGGCATTTCGTCGCCAGGCCGCCCAGGAAGCCGCTGAAGACAGCGAAATCGAGCCGCCTAAGGAACCTGCCGACCAGACTGCGGTCGAAAAGCAGAAGGAACTGGAAGACGCCGCCATGGCCGAGCACCTTTCGGAAGTGGACAACATCGGCGTTGGTGCCTGGGTGGAGTTCAACCTGGTCAACGGTGCCCGGTTCCGCTGCAAGCTTTCCGCCATCATCGACGAGGCTGACACCTACGTCTTCGTCAATCGGATGGGGCTGAAAGTGGTCGAGAAGAAGCGAGTTGACCTGGCCCACGAGCTGCGCCGTGGCAGACTGACGCTGCTGGAACAGGGGGCCTTGATCGATCGTGCCCTGGATGCGGTTGTCGGGCGCTTGAAACGCACGGCCTAAAGCCCACCCGATCCCGGCTCGGTTGTTGATGTTAAAGAATCGGGCCGGAGTTGTTTTCCTATGACGCCTCAACGCGGCTATTACCAATACCGGATTCTGCTGGCAGTCTCCCTCGCCATACTGGCGCATGCCTTTATCGCGGTGGGATTCCTGCTGGTGGATATCATTCCCGAGCCCCCCAAGACGGTACGCTTTGAACTGGTTTCTCCCGGACAGGGCCCGCAAAACACCAATCCCGCACCCAACGTGGATCCCCTGGCGGCGGCAGCGCCAGAAAACCCTTCTCCCAGTCAGGCAGAGATCAACGCCGCGATCGCCGAGCAGATTCGCGCCCTGACCGAGACACCGGCCCCCGACATGGCACCGGAACCGCAGAAAAAGCAACAATCCACACCGGAAACCGCAGACCTGACAGAGGGGCTGCGCACACCAGTGGCCAATCCGCGCCCGGATCTGCCGCCCAGCCCCTTTGCTCAGGCTCCGTCACCAGAGAGCAGTGCTTCGAAGAGCAGCATGGCTGGCGTACCCACTCCTTTCCGCGCGCCCGAGGATCCAGCCGAAGTGATCCAGAAAACGACCCAGGAAACTCAAAAGAAGGTCACGCCCTATCATTTACAGCTCGCCCACCGGCTGATGACCACCTTGAGGCAGGATATACTCACCGGCAAAACCGGGGAGCGGTATATCGATGCACTGCACGGTGATCCCATTCCGCTGTCATTGCAGCTCAAGCTGATGTCCAACGGTGCCCTGCAGCGGGTCACGGTGACCAAGTCATCGGGCAACGAGTTCGTGGACCGGATCATGGTTCAGACCGCACTGGCCGCGAGCCCCTACCCCAAGCCTCCCGAGGAGGAGCGGATGAACGGATTCCTGTTTAACCTGGATCTGGTGGCTTCACCGAAGTATCTGTGAGGCGTGAACGTCGCTCAGAGGGAGAGGGTATAACGAGGAAGGGTGAGCGTCCGACAGCCAGGTCTGCCGCCGGACGCTGAAACAATCAGGAATCGGCGTTTTCCTGCGATTCAGCCTGCTTTGCGGCGTCCTTGACCAGCTTCTCCAGCTCGCCGCTTTCGTGCATCTCCATGATGATGTCACAGCCGCCAACCAGCTCGCCGTTGACGTACAGCTGCGGGTAGGTGGGCCAGTTGGAGTAGACTTTCAGGTTCTCGCGCACGTCCGGATTATCCAGAATGTTTACAAAGGCAAAACGCTCGCCACAGGCCATCAGGGCCTGAACAGAACGAGCGGAAAACCCGCATTGCGGCATCTGGGGCGTGCCCTTCATGTAAATCAGAATCGGGTTCCCTTCGATCTGCTCCTTGAGCGTCTCCATGATATCCATAGTATAAAACCTCCGGATGGTAGCCTGGTCGTTTATCAGATGGCCTGTATTGTACACATCTCTCCTAATCCTGACCATTGTACTTGGTCTTTGTTCCCCAACCTCCCCCACCAGGGGTTTCGATGCTTAACCGGTCTCCCGGAGCCACCTTGAAGCGCGCCTTCTCTCCGACCCTGGCCTCGTTCAGTCGATTGATGCCGGGCTGCCCCGCCGCACCGTTTGCCAACCCCCAGGGGCCGCGACGGCGCCGCTCGGTCAGCAGCGTGACGTCCGCTGGGCCGAGAAACTCGTATTCACGCACCACACCATTACCGCCAGGATGGCGCCCCGCCCCACCCGATTGGCGGCGCACGGCATACGACAGCACCCGCAACGGGTAGTGACGCTCCAGACTCTCGATAGGCGTATTCAGGGTGTTGGTCATGTGGCTTTGCACGGCGTCCAGCCCCGCGCTTTCCTGATGGCCGCCCGTGCCACCGGCAATGGTCTCGTAATAGTCCCAGCACTGACCGCTCACCCGGCTGCCCATGGCCACGTTGTTCATCGTGCCCTGGGCGGCGGCGGGAATCCGCGCGGGAATCACCTGGGCCAGCACCCCGAGGATGACGTCCACCAGCCGGGAACTGGTTTCCACGTTGCCCGCGGCGACGGCGGCAGGGCCGGTAGCATTGACCAGCGTCCCCTCCGGCGCCTCCAGCGCCACCGAAGCAAAGGCCCCGGCGCAATCCGGCACCTGGGGAGGCAGCAGACAACGGACCACATAGTAGACGGCTGCCGCGGTCACACTGAGCGGGCAGTTGATATTGCCCGCCACCTGCGCGGCTGTGCCGGCGAAGTCAAAATGCAGCCGACCGTCGGCCACGGTCAACGTCACCTGGATGGGGATATCCTCGGCCCCGGCGCCATCGGAGTCCATGCTGTCGGTAAAGCTCCAGATTCCTTCCGGCAACTGCCGCAGGACTTTATCGCTGACTCGGGCGGCATAGTCATTCATGGCGGCCAGGCCGTCGAGAAACGCGTCCGGCCCGCGGGTTTCAATCAGGGTTCCCAGCCGGTGCAGACCGGTACGGGCGGCGCTGACCTGGGCCCAGAAATCTCCCGGCAGCTGCTGCCCCGGAGCACCGCTTTCCAGCGTTTGCAGACGCTCGGCCACCGCCGGCACCAGCTGCCCACCATCGAAGAGTTTGACGGGCTCGATCACCAACCCTTCCTCTTCCAGGGTCGTTGACAGGGGCATGGAGCCGGGCGATGGCGAGCCGATATTGGCATGGTGGGCCCGGTTGGCGACAAAACCGACCAAGCACCCGTCATGCATGATGGGCGCCACGACGGTGACGTCCGGCAGATGGGTCCCGCCCAGGAAAGGGTCATTCAGTACCACGACATCCCCTTCCCCCCATTCAAAGCGGGAAACGATTGCACTCATGGCATAGGCCATGCTGCCCAGATGGACCGGGATGTGGGCGGCCTGGGCGCATAATCTGCCGTGGCGATCAAACACCGCACAGGAAAAGTCGAGCCGATCCTTGATATTGGGCGACAGGGCCGCCCGCTTGAGCACCGCTCCCATTTCCTCGCAGGCCGAGGCCATGCGGCTTACAAAAAGGCTCAGATCAATCGCATCCATGGTCTATCCTTCAGGCTCTCGAAGCGCAGAGAGAGGCGCCTTCTCCTCCCCCCCAGCGTTGTCAAGGCAACAGTTTACCGATAACATTAACGGTCTGTGTAGGCAGCAGGCACTGATCCCTCGCCGGTCTTATTCTCACCGGCCCCGACGATCAGGCCGGGGCTGCCTTTTTCCGTTTAAAAGGGCCTCCAAAGCGGCATGTCCGGCTTTGGACGTTGTGTAATGACAGGGGAACCAAGCCATGGCCGAACAGCCGTTGATGAACACCTATGGCCGGCTGCCCATCGCATTCGAGCATGGCCAGGGGATCTGGCTGTACGACACGCAAGGCGAGCGCTACCTGGATACCTTCAGTGGTATTGCCGTATGCGGCCTGGGTCACACCCATCCGGCCGTAAGCGAAGCGCTATCGGTGCAGTCACAGCGCCTGGTGCACTGTTCCAACCTGTTCCACTCCCCGGTACAGACGAACCTGGCGCAGAAACTGTGCGAGCTGTCCGGCATGGAGCGTGTTTTCTTCGGCAATTCCGGCGCTGAGGCCAATGAAGCGGCAATTAAACTGGCGCGCCTGTACGGTCATCAGAAAGGCGTCCAGAACCCCACTATCGTAGTCATGGAGCGAGCCTTCCACGGACGCACCCTGGCTACCCTGACGGCGACCGGCCACCGCAAGGTGCAGGCGGGTTTCGAGCCCCTGGTAAGCGGCTTTGTCCGCGTACCCTTCAATGATATGGATGCCCTGCGCAACGTGGCCCGTCACAATCAGAACGTGGTGGCGGTGCTGATGGAACCCATCCAGGGCGAAGGCGGCGTCAATATGGCTGACCAGGCCTTCATGGAGGGCGTACGCACGCTGTGTGACGAACAGGAATGGCTGATGATGCTGGATGAAGTGCAAACCGGCAACGGTCGCACCGGGCACTTCTTCGCCTACCAGGGCTATGGTGTCATGCCGGACGTGGTCACGACCGCCAAGGGCCTGGGTAATGGTGTGCCCATCGGCGCCTGCCTGGCACTGGGCAAAGCGGCGGATGTGTTCCAGCCGGGCAGTCATGGTTCCACCTTTGGCGGCAACCCGTTGGCCTGTGCCGCTGCCAGCGCGGTCATCCGCACCATCGAGAACGACCATCTGATGGCCCGTGCCCGGGCCCTGGGTGATCGCATACTGACCTACCTCCGAGACTATCTGGAGGGAACCGATTACATCCGCGAGATTCGTGGCCGAGGTCTGATGATCGGCATCGAAACCGTGGACCCGTGCCCCGAGCTGGTGCCTCTGGCCAAGATGCAGGGGCTGCTGCTGAACGTGACCGCAGAACGCGTCATCCGACTGCTGCCGGCACTGACCATGACCGACAAGGAAGCCGACCACATGGCCGAACAGGTGGTGCGCATCATTAAGCTGCACGCGGCGGACGATCGCAACAGACCCCGTCAGTAAACCCGCGACGCATCACCTTCTCCATCGACCGATTTCATTCAGGGAAACCACAATGGCTGTCAGACATTTCCTCACGCTGTTCGATTTCACCCCCGGCGAGCTGGAAAAGCTCCTGGATCACGCCATCGTCCTCAAGCAGGAACGCCGCCGGGGTCAGCCTCGCGATACGCTGCACAACCGCGTGCTGGCCATGGTTTTCGAGAAATCCTCCACCCGCACCCGGGTCTCCTTCGAGGCCGGCATGGCCCAGCTGGGCGGCGCTGCACTGTTCCTGTCACCGCGCGATACCCAGCTCGGGCGCGGCGAGCCGATCGAAGACACCGCCAAGGTGATCTCCAGCATGTGCGATGCGGTCATGATCCGCACCTTCGGCCATGACAAGATCAAGACCTTCGCCCATCACTCGGCCACGCCGGTGATCAACGCCCTGACCGACGACTACCACCCCTGTCAGCTGCTGGCCGACATGCAGACCTGGCGCGAACACCGCGGCAGCATCAAGGGTGCCCGGGTGGCCTGGATCGGCGACGGCAACAACATGTGCAACTCCTACATCAACGCCGCCAAGCAGTTTGACTTCGAGCTGGTGGCGGCCTGCCCGAAAGGCTTCGAACCGGCGCCGGATAAGGTAAAGGCGGCAGCGGACCGTGTCACGGTGACCAACGATCCCCGTGAAGCGGCCCAGGGCGCCAACCTGCTTGTCACCGATGTCTGGGCCTCCATGGGCCAGGAATCGGAACAGGCTTCCCGCCTGGACGCCTTCCGGGACTTTCAGGTGAACCCCGGCCTCATGGCCATGGCGGATAAAGATGCGCTGTTCATGCACTGCCTGCCGGCCCACCGTGGTGAGGAAGTCTCCGAAGACATGCTCGATCACCCGGCGTCCGTGGTCTGGGATGAAGCCGAGAACCGGCTGCACGCCCAGAAGGCCCTTCTGGAAGCCCTGATCCTGGGCCTGTAAGGCGGACGCATGGGCAAAGGCGATCTATTGCTGGAGGTCGACGCGCTCAGCTGCGGCTATGGCGACGGAGCGGTGGTGCGCGATATACAGTTTGCCATGCACGAGGGCCATATCGGCTGCCTGCTGGGCCCCAGCGGTTGTGGCAAGAGCACCATCCTGCGCGCCCTGGCGGGTTTCCTGCAGCCGCTGAAGGGGCGCATTGCCCTACGCGGCCAGACCCTGAGCTCCCCTAACGCCCTTGTCTCCCCGGAAAAGCGTGGCATCGGCATGGTCTTCCAGGACTATGCCCTGTTTCCACACATGACTATCGGTGCCAACGTGGGTTATGGCCTGCACCGGGTGTCCCGGGGTGAACGGGAAAAACGGGTGCGCGAATTACTGGAGCTGATCGCCCTGTCGGATATGGCGGATCATTACCCGCACGAACTGTCCGGCGGCCAGCAGCAGCGGGTAGCCCTGGCGCGAGCCATGGCCCCGGACCCTGCCCTGATCCTGCTCGACGAGCCCTTTTCCAACCTCGACGCGGACCTGCGTCGGCGCCTGAGTCTGGATGTGAGAGACATTCTGAAACGGCGCGGCATCGGGGCACTTCTCGTCACCCACGATCAGCAGGAAGCCTTCGCCATGTGCGATCAGGTGGCCGTGTTGCGGGACGGTGAGATCCAACAATGGGACACCCCCTTCAACCTCTACCACGAACCGGCCAACCGTTTTGTGGCCAACTTCGTTGGCCAGGGGAGCTTCATCAAGGGCCGCATGCGGGCGCCGGACACCATCGACTGCGAACTGGGACTCATCAAGGGCAATCGCGCCTATCCCTGGGCCAGCGGCACACCGGTGGAAATCCTGATACGCCCGGATGATGTGGTGTATGACAGCGAATCGGAGCTGCAGCCAGTCATCACCGAAAAGACCTTCGCCGGCACCTCGACGCTCTACCGTCTGCAGCTTTCCTCCGGCACCGAATTCGAAGCGCTATTCCGCAGCCATCTGGACTTCCGGGTGGGCGAAGCGGTCGGAATCCGCCTGGAGGCTGATCACCTGATTGCCTTTTCCACCCACGACACCGAACCGGCTGCACTGTCACTCTAACGGTAGCCTCCCTCAGCGCCAGACGTCCGACTTCAGACGGCCGACGCTTCAGGGCCCACTGCCAGCTAGCTTTGCACCCGCTCTACCGCATCCAGCCACCCCTGATACAGCGTTTCCCGCTGACTCGGGGACATTTGCGGGGACAGGCGGCGCTCGCGCTGCCACTGGGAGGCAATCTGGTCGAGCCCGTCATAGAGCCCCACCTGCAGACCCGCCAGGTAGGCGGCGCCGAGGGCGGTGGTTTCGGTGACGGCCGGGCGATCGACCGCCACGTTGAGCATGTCGGCCAGGAACTGCATCAGCCAGTCGTTCACCACCATCCCCCCGTCCACCCGCAGTTCGGCCACATGGGCGCCGTCGTTCTGGATCGCACGGGTCAGATCCTTGGTCTGGTAGCAGACGGACTGAAGGCCGGCGGTGACGATCTCGGCAATTCCGCTGTCCCGGCTCAGCCCCATGATGGCGCCGCGGGCATGGGGATCCCAGTACGGAGCACCCAGGCCGGTAAAAGCCGGCACCAGGTAGACGCTGTTGTTGACGCCCACTTCCTCCGCCAGGCGACTGGTCTCACGGGCGTGACCGATCAACCCGACCTTGTCCCGCAACCATTGCACGGCCGCGCCGGCAATGAAGATGCTGCCTTCCATGGCATAGGTGGTCTGCCCGCCCAGGCGATAGCCCACCGTCGTAAGCAGACGGTTTTCCGAACGCAGGGCCTCGGTGCCGGTATTGAGAACCAGAAAACAGCCGGTGCCGTAGGTGCTCTTGGCCATACCCGGCTCGAAACAGGCCTGGCCGAACAGGGCGGCCTGCTGATCGCCAGCGATGCCGCAGATTGGAACCGCAGCTCCCAGCAGCTCCTTGTCACTCACGCCGAATTCCGCCGCGGAATCCTTCACCTCCGGCAGCAGCGCTGCGGGGATATTGAACAGGGAGAGCAGTTCCTCGTCCCATTGTTGGGTATGAATGTTGAACAGCGCAGTCCGCGAAGCGTTGGTGGCATCGGTGGCGTGGGAGCGCCCGCCGGTCAGCTGCCACAGCAACCAGGAGTCGACCGTGCCAAACGCCAGCTTGCCACGCTCGGCCCGATGCCGCGCTCCCTCCACGTTGTCGAGCAGCCAGGCGATCTTGGTGGCCGAGAAGTAAGGATCCAGGAGCAGGCCGGTCTTGTCGGTGACCATGGACTCATGGCCCTGGCGACGCAATGTCTCACACTGCGGCGTGGTGCGCCGATCTTGCCAGACAATGGCCCGATGAATGGGCTGGCCGGTCTCGCGATCCCAGATGATGGTGGTCTCGCGCTGATTGGTGATGCCGATGGCCGCCACCTGGGCCGCCGTAATGCCCGCCCGGTCCAGGGCCTGCCGGCAGACGGTCAGGGTCGAGCCCCAGATTTCCTCCGGGTCGTGCTCCACCCAGCCGTTTTCCGGAAAGTATTGCTGGAACTCTTGTTGCGCTACGGCCTGGATGTGGCTGTCTGGCGTGAAAACGATCGCTCGTGAGCTGGTCGTCCCCTGATCAATCGCGAGCACGTATCGGGTCATCTTGCCTACTCCGTCTGGTTCCGAGGTTCGGCCGCCGTATAGGGGCCCCGCCGCTGATTTTCGAAAAGGAAAATATGCTAGCGAGGAGACGCTTCAACTTCCAACCTTTTCGTCACATTTTAAGCGCCGGGAGGCCAAAAGGTTCTTGTCCAGCGCTCGAACATATGGATTCACAGGGCATCTGGGCCATAATAGGCCCCGCATTCTTTCAGATACAGGCAGTAGCATGAATCCCAGCGAACGTCACCAGGCCATTGTCGAGTTGGTTACCCAGCGAGGCTTTGTCAGCATTGAGGATTTGGCCCAGCACTTCAGCGTCACGCCGCAAACCATCCGGCGGGACATCAATCAGCTGGATGAAGACAACCGCCTGCGACGTTATCACGGGGGTGCCGGCCTGCCCACCAGCACGGCGAACCTCGCTTACGATGATCGCAAGATCCGCCTGCTGAAGGAAAAGACCGCCATCGCCGAAGCGGTGGCCGAACGCATCCCCAATCACTCATCGCTGTTCATCAATATTGGCACCACCACCGAAACCATTGCCCGGGCGCTGCTGGGCCATACCCACCTGACAGTCATCACCAACAACCTGCACGTGGCCAGCATCCTCAGCAGCCGCGAGGACTTCAACGTCATTATTGCCGGCGGGGTGGTGCGGCCGCGGGACGGCGGCATCATTGGTGAAGCGACCGTGGACTTCATCCGCCAGTTCAAGGTGGATTTCGCGGTAATCGGCATCAGCGGTATCGATGCCGAAGGCGAACTGCTGGATTTCGATTATCAGGAAGTGCGCGTAGCCCAGGCGATCATCGAAAACAGCCGACAGGTCTTCCTGGCCGCCGACCACAGCAAGTTCGGACGCAACGCCATGATTCGCCTGGGCAACATCAGCCAGGCCACCCACCTGTTTACCGATCGCCAGCCCCCGCCCGCCATTGGCCAGATCGTGCAGGAGCACGGCGTGGAGCTGATCGTGTCACAATCTGCAAAAGAAGACGCGCAGTAACGAAAATATCATTTGAATATCTGACCACCTGAGCGTTATCATTTCTTTACATTTTCGTTTTCGAACATTCTTTTTTGGTAAACGCTCATGCCCACCCTCAGCAGCACTACATTCGACCTTTTCATCGTCGGCGGCGGCATTAATGGTACCGGTATCGCGGCCGATGCAGCCGGCCGCGGCCTGTCCGTCGGCCTGTGCGAACAGGGCGATCTGGCCGGCGCCACATCTTCCGCCAGCAGCAAGCTGATCCATGGCGGCCTGCGCTACCTGGAGCACAAGGAATTCCGGTTGGTAAAAGAAGCCCTGGCGGAGCGCGAAACCCTGCTGCGCGCCGCTCCGCATCTGGTGCAGCCCCTGCGTTTCACCCTGCCGCACCTGAAGCACCTGCGCCCGGCCTGGATGCTGCGGACCGGCCTGTTCATGTACGACCACCTGTCCAAGCGCGTATCCCTGCCCGGCAGCAAGAGCGTGAAATTCGGTCCCAACAGCCCTCTCAAGCCGGAAATCCGTAAGGGCTTCATGTATTCCGACTGCTGGGTGGACGATGCTCGGCTGGTGATCCTCAATGCAGTCGCCGCCCGTCGCAAGGGCGCCGACATTCGCACCCGTACGCGCTGCATCGGCGCGCGACGGCTGAGCGACCGCCAGGTGTGGGAGATCAAACTGGAAAACGTGCTCGACCACTCCGTCGAGACTCTCTACGCCAAGGCCATGGTCAATGCCGCTGGCCCCTGGGCCGAGCGCCTGTTCGACGAAGCGCTGACGGAACCGTCCTCACGGCATCTGCGCCTGATCAAGGGCAGCCACATCGTGGTGCCCAAGTTCCACGACTGGCCCGGTGCCTTCATCCTGCAGAACAACGATGGCCGGATCGTCTTCGTCCTGCCCTTCCAGGATGACTACAACCTGATCGGCACCACGGACAAGGCCTACGAGGGCGACCCGCAATCCGTGAAGATCGACGACGAGGAAATCGACTACCTGCTCGACGTGGTCAACAACCACTTCGTCAAGCGCCTGGAGAGAAAGGACATCGTGGCCACCTATTCCGGCGTGCGCGCGCTGTGCGACGACGAATCGACCGACCCCAGCGCCATGACCCGGGACTACACCCTCGACCTGTCCGCGCCCCAGGAGCAGACACCGTTGCTGAGTGTGTTCGGCGGCAAGATCACCACTTACCGCAAGCTGGCGGAAGCCGCCCTGGCCAGGCTCGCGCCCTGGTTCTCGCAGATGGGGCCGTCATGGACCCACACGATGACCCTGCCCGGCGCATCGCAGCACACGCCTGATCTGGCGGCGTTGCGCGAACTGCTGGAGGAGCTCTACCCGGCGTTCCCGGAGCGGCTGCTCAACCGGTACGCGCGCGCCTACGGCACCCTGGCCATCCGCTTCCTGGGCAATGCCCAGACCCCGGAAGACCTGGGCCACGATTTTGGCCACGGCCTCTATCAGCGGGAAGTGGATTATCTGGTCCGTGAGGAATGGGCCCACACCGCAGAAGACATTCTGTGGCGCCGGACCAAGCTGTCACTGCGGTTCACGGCCGAAGAGAAGGACGCCCTGGAAACCTATCTCGCCACCCAGCGGCTGCCCGGGTTGGCAAACAACGCGCAGCGGGAGCTGCGAGAAGCCTGAGACCGGTCAGGCAGGTTTGGAAATGCCAAAAAAAACGGGGCCATAAGGCCCCGCCAAAATAAGAACGAATGAAACAAGGAAAGTTCAATAGAACTACAACCTCAAAGAGTCATCCCTTACGCTTCTCAGTATGCAACCCGATACCGCACCCGTCTGTTGGGCTTGTGTATCCTGCCTGTAACAGAACGTTATCCGGCGTAGCGGCGCGGCCAGACCAGGCTGAAACAGGCACCACCGAGGGCATCACTACGCCCGACAAAGGCCTGACCGCCGTGCCAGTAGAGAATGCGCCGCACGATCGATAACCCCAGCCCATAGCCCCCGGAACTGCGGGTGCGACTGTCATCCAACCGAGCGAACGCGGTAAACACCTTCTCCCAGTCCTGCTCCGGAATACCGGGTCCATCATCAGAAACGTCGACGCGACAGGTCTGGTCGTTGAAATGGCACTGCACCAGAACCCGGGATTTGGCATAGCGGGTGGCGTTGCCGACCAGATTCTGGATGGCGCGGTGAATGTAGCGCGGCTCCACGTCAGAATGGGCATATTGAGAGGAAGGCTCGGCAAACTCGGCCTGGATATCCAGATCCGGTTTGGTCATCTGTTGTTCCCGAACGACCTGTTCCACCACCTCTTTCACGTTGATGTCCTGCACCGCCAGAATCGGGCCGCCCTGCTCCAGACGTGCATAGGTCAGGATTTCATCGATCAGTTCGTCCAATTCCTGGATATCGGCATCGATGCCGGTCAGCTGCTTGCGGATCTCGTCCTCGTCCGAGCCTTCAATCATCTGCACCCCGAACCGGATCCGCGCCACCGGCGTGCGCAGTTCGTGGGAGACCGCGTGAATCATTTCCCGCTGGACCTGGACCAGCCGCTCAATATGGTCGGCCATGCGATTGAAGGAGTCCCCCAGGCGGCCAGCAATGGAGAGATCTCCCGCCTTGACGCGGGCATCCAGCTCCCCTCGGGCGATACGGGCCACGACATTCTCGATGCTGCGCAGACGCTGGTGCAGACTACTGAGCATGTAATACAACACGGCTGCCAGGGTGGCGGCCGCAATCACCGCCAGAATCACCACCACCGGCCAGGCCCAGGGTGAAAACGGCGGCGGCCCGGAAATCTCGAGGACTTCACCGCTTTGCAGGCGGACGAACACCTTCGCGGCCGTGTCGGCGTCGGGACGGTAATAGGCCATCCCCCGGTCAGCCAGCTGCTCCAGCACCTCCTGCCCGGGGATCACCCCCGTGGACTGCACCGGCCGCACCCACAGCCCAAAGGCGGCGCCCAGAGTCACGGCAGCATCGCTGCGTTGTTCTTCGGGAACTGCGGAGAGGGCCTGGGAGATCAGGAAGGCTCCGGTTTCCACCACCGTGCGATAGGGCTCGCGCAGATCTACCACCATTACCCGTTGACGCTCCGGCAGACTGTAATAGACCCGCAGGCCCTGCCCGGTGCGCGAACTGACTACCTGACCATAGCCCAGGCGTTCCTGGGTGACGCTATCCAGCTCGGCCTCTTCTGCGGTCAGGATGCGGTAGTCGAGATCGGATTGGGATTGAAGCAGCAGCCGTGCGGAGGCGGTGTGATTGGCCAGCCATTTCACAAGGGGCTCGGGGAGCTGGTCGAGATAGGCCTGCTGACGCACCTGATTGAGTCCGGCAAACACCAGCCAGCACACCAGAACCAAACCTGCTATCACTGCTAACAGCAGGCCGTAGACACGCAAGTAATAGGCTTTCAGTGACATCATGGAAATGAGCCCGGGAATGATCGAGCAAAAGGGGCGCCGGCCGGGGGCGCCCCCGATCGGAATCAGGCTTCTTTGACGAAAAGATAGCCCTTGCTGCGCACGGTCTTGATGCGGCGGGGATGGACCGGATCGTCGCCGATCTTGGGCCGAATGCGCGAGACCCGGACGTCGATGGAACGGTCCTGCCCGTCGTACTCGATGCCCCGCAGCGCGGTAAAGATCTCCTCGCGACTTAAAACACGACCGGCGTTGCTGGCCAGCAGCCAGAGCAGGTCGAACTCGGCGCTGGTCAGATCAATACTGTCATCGTTAAGCCAGGCTTCACGCATGGAACGATCCACCACCAGGTCGTTGAAGACCAGGCGTACCGGTTCATCCTCTTCCTTGGCCGGCTCGCCAGCACTCTGGTTTTCCGTCACCCGGCGCAGCAACGCGCGGATGCGGGCAAGCAGCACCCGGGGACGCACCGGCTTGCACATGTAATCGTCGGCACCCATTTCCAGACCCAGAACCTGGTCCAGATCGTCGGTACGCGCCGTCAGCATCAGGATTGGTCCATTGTAGAAAGGCCGGACACGGCGGCAGATTGCCAGACCGTCTTCCCCCGGCAGCATCAGGTCGAGCACCACCAGATCCGGCTTTTCATTCTTGATCCGTTCCACAGCCTGGCCGCCGTGAGTTTCCAGAGAGACCACCAGACCGTTCTTTTCCAGAAAGTCCTTGGTCAACTCCGCCAAACGCTCGTCGTCCTCAACTATCAGGACGCGCCATGCTTCAGTGTCTTGTTGTTCCACGCCTTCCATCTCTGCTGCTTTTGTGTGGTTCGTTGCACCTGCATCTCAACATCGCCGGGCAACGAGCGAACGCTCGCAAGCATTGTTCGATACAGGCCTCGAGGTGGCCCGGGCTTGATGGCCTTTGACAATTTTTCACTTGGTAACAGCAATATAGTCGCTGGCCCGGTTACAGCAAGTATACATGCTGTAGACAAAAATACATGGAATCCACACAAGGTAACATCTTTGCAGCCTCGCACTCGCCCCTGCTGCCCTCATCCACAAGCATCCCGTTTTCAAAAGCGACCGCTGTCACCGATCTGTCATCGACGGTTCAACACGCTGCAACACGCGAGCCATAAGTTCAGTTTGAGATCGCAACAAAACAGAGAGTGTGACGATGACTGCACAAACCGCTCGCGAGGCTCGCGCCAACCGTCAACTGCGTGTCCGCCTGACCCGCGACAGTCACTGGATCCGGGCAGCCCAGAAACTGCGTTACGACGTCTTCTCGGAAGAGTACGATTCCGACCTCGGCGCCACCGAACCGGGCATCGATGCTGATGTCTACGATCCTCACTGCGAACACCTGCTGGTGGTGGAAGAAAACAGCGGTCAACTGGTGGCGACCACCCGCATTCTGCATCAGGACGCCACCCATGTGACCGGGGGTTTCTATTCCGCTGGCGAGTTCAAGCTCGACGGCCTGCTGCAATCCCCCGGCGTGTTTGCCGAACTCGGCCGAACCTGCGTCCATCCAGACTTCCGTAACGGGGCGACTATCGCCGTGCTGTGGGCCGGTGTGGCTGACTACCTGCAAAGCCGGGACGTGGATTACCTGATCGGTTGCGCCAGTATCGGCATGGCCGATGGCGGCCGGCGTGCCTGGCGCATAGCCCAGCAGCTGAAACAGCATCACCTCGCCGAGCCCGCCTATCGGGTCACTCCCCGCCGTGCCATGCCGCATATCGCCGAGACTTCGGAAGCGCCCACGGCCCCCGCCAGGGTACCGGTACCACCGCTGATCAAGGCCTACATGCGCCTGGGTGCCGAGGTTTGCGGCGAACCCTGCTGGGACCCGGAATTCCGCTGCGCGGATCTGTTAGTGCTGTTGGCGGTGACTAATCTCAATACCCGCTACGTCCGCCACTTCATGAAAAAGCGGCCTGCCGCGTGAGCGTCAAACTGCAGCGCGCCCTGCGGCTCGTCCTACGGCTCGCCCTGTTCGTCGGTGTTCTGGTAATGCTGGTGGCCACGGCCCTACTGCTTCGCCTGAGAGACCTTTTTAGCCGTCAGCCCGCCGACCGCGTTCCGATTGCCAACGGCTTTTTACATGCGCTGTGCGCCGGGCTGGGCTACCGCGTCCGGGTGGAAGGGCAGCCGGTGATCGACGCGCCGGTGTTGTACGTCAGCAATCACATCTCCTGGACGGACATCCCGGTGTTGCTGGCGCAAACGCCGTTGCGATTTCTGGCGAAAAAGGAAGTGGGGAAATGGCCGGTGATTGGCTGGCTGGCCAGAGAGGGGGGCACCCTTTTCATCGACCGGGGCAAGGGACAGTCCGGCCAGGTCCGCCAGCAGATCGCCCAGGCCCTGGGTGACGGGGATTCGGTCCTGGTCTTTCCGGAGGGCACGACCTCAGACGGTACCGGCGTTTTGCCCTTCCATGGCCGACTGCTGGCCGCCGCAGCCGATGCCGATGTACCGGTACAGCCCATCACGCTGGGTTACCGGCGCCGGGGGCAGCCGGACACCATCGTCCCGTTTATCGGCAATGACGATTTCCACAGGCATCTCTGGCGGCTACTGCGATATCCGGGGTTGGAGGTCACGGTCATCTACCACCGGCCACGCTGGCTGCAGGGTGGCGCTGAGCTGGGGGCGTGCATTGAGACCCTGCAGCAGGATGTGGCCAGCGGCCTCGCCCGCATTCACCAGCCGAGTGCTCTGCCAGGCAGTTACGCCAGCGCCCGACCCTGAGTGATCTCGGCGTCGGTCGCTTCGCGAACCTCGAGGATATCCAGCTCGAAAAACAGCGTAAAACCGGCCAGCGGGTGGTTGGCGTCGACCCTGACGGTATTGCCGTCCACGTCGACCACCTGAACAACCTGGGCGTTTTCCCCAGTATTGGTCTGAAATTTCATGCCCGGCTTGAGTTCATCCACCCCCTCGAAGAGCGAGCGGGCCACCGTCCGCACCAGATCATCACGGCGCTCACCATAGGCCATCTCCGGCGGGATCGTGACTTCCAGCCGATCCCCGGCGCTGCGACCTTCCACGGCCTTTTCCAGCCCTTCCACCACTTGTCCTGCACCACTCATGAAATGCAGCGGCTCACCGCCTTCGGACGTGTCGACCACCTCGCCCATGCGGTTTTTCAGCCAGTAATTCACGGTATAGACCAACGGGCGTTCCATGGGTACTCCTTCTCAACGGAAAACCCGCTATTTTACCAGATCCCACGCGGTGACGCGGCCACCCTTTGGCTCGACGCGTCAGGCCATTGATCTGAGCGCGTGAATCAGAAGCTGGCGATCCAGCTTTTCGCGCCAGCCCTCGGCACTGTCCAGGCCCATGCGCTTGAGATAGGGCTGCAACGCCTCATTCGGCTCTTCCTCACGCCAGGCCCGCCAGAGCGTCTTCAGCTTGCCCGAACGACTTGCGGTGGCAGCCTTCAGGGTTTTCAGGGCACGCCCCAGGTGCAGCTCCTCCTCGGTAAAATCACAGCCGAACGGGAACGGTTCAAAGACACCATGACGCTCTCGATAACGACTTACGAGGTCTTCCACCAGCTCCGGAGTGTTGTTGCGATAGGCGGCGGGAATCTTCCAGCCCCTGGCAATCTTGCCGGCCTGCTGAGCCTGCTTGAGAAGCCCGTCCTGAAAGCGCGAGTCGGCGATCTTGATCAGTTCCTTGTAGACCGTCTCATCGGGCTGACCGCGTAGATCGGCGATCCCGTACTCGGTGATCACGATATCCCGCAAATGACGCGGAATGGTGCAGTGGGCGTAATTGAACAGAATGTTCGATTGCACTTTGCCGCCCTGCTCCCGGGTCGCACGCAAGGTCAGGATGGAATGGGCTCCGGGCAGCTCATGGGCCATGGCGACGAAATTGTATTGCCCGCCCACTCCGCTGATGACCCGCCCATCGGACAAGCCATCGGACACTGCGGCGCCACTGAGGGTGTACATCATGGCGGAGTTGACGAACCGGGCGTGCACGCGCTGTGCCGCCTTGAGCGACTGGCGGCCGAAGCGATGATCGTAGAGGTGGTTGATGAAGTTGACGCTGGTCATGCAGAAGTGGGAACGCTCCTCCGGCGTCAGCTTGCGCAGGAGCTCGTAGAACGCTTCCGGGCCGAGGTAGAAGCCACCATGCATCACCACGCCGCCGGCCAGCTTTTCGCGCAGGGCATGTGTTTCAATCAGCTGGCGCCCCTCGTCGTCGCCGAGATCCGGATTGATGGAAGCACCGCCGATCAGCCACTGCCCTCCCTTGAAGACCACTTCCGGCCAAACCACCCCCTGCTCCTGCAACCACTCCAGATCCCTCGCCCGCATCGGTGACTCGATCAGCCCCTCTTCATGCAGGCGGTCAAGCATCGCCAGGCTGGGTCGGCTCGAGAGGTGGCCATCATTCAACAGGCGTTGCAGGGCCTCATCCGCAAACACCTCCCGCTTGAGAATCCCCGCCTCGTAGAGATGCAGAAAGCCATCCACCATCATCTCGCTGCAGCCATAGAGCCCGGTTTCGAAGGGCTGATCGCCCCCGATACGGCTGGCTACGGGAAAACGCTCGCTCACTTTCAGGGCCTCGCGTATCCGGCGGTAGATCTCGTTGTTCTGGTGACGCAGCCGTACGCTGTAGACCAGGGCACTGCCCAGGGAGCCGATGCCCACCTGCAGCGTGCCACCGTCGCGGATCAGGGCAGAGGCATAAAGGCCGATCAGATGGTCCTGGGGTTCAATAGCCATGGGTGGCGCGCTGAACAGAGGGTAATCGAGTTGCTCATTGTCGAGCAGGATATCGAAACTGTCCGCCGGCACTTCCGCATCCAGCGGCATGAAGGGCAGGTAACGGTTGACCTCTCCCACCACGGCCACCGCCTCTCCGGCCGCCTGGCGCTCATGCAAAGCCGGAATCAAATCCAGCGACAGGTCGGGGTTACAGCTGAGACTGAGCGTGGGCTCTCCCTCGGGATGGGGCGCGACCATCTGCGCTACCACATTGACCCCCAGGGCCAGCAGATCCCGCACGGCATGGGTGTAATTGGTGCAGATGTAGTTCTGCTGCTGGTTGGGCGAGTGCAGCCGACTCCCCGCCTTGAAGAAAAATTCCGACAGCTTGATGTTATCCGGCATCTTGCCGCGCTTGAGGTCACGGGTGTAATTCAGCTGCGGAACGTCTCCGTAAAGGCGCTCCACGAAAGGCTGGAGAAAACGACGTTCCAGGGAAGCACCTCCAGAAGGCGCCTCCAGCGACAACGCCGTCAGGATATGGAGATTGATGGAGGTGTCCTTGCAGGCCCGGTCATACAGGGCATTGATGATGTGAACGGCCTTTCCCAGCCCCAGGGGCAAGCCAATGCGGATATCCTTGCCCACCGCCTCGATGATGGCATCGACACAGCGTTCGGCCCTTTGGTGTACTTGCGGGGATGCAGCCATAGCGCCTGTTCCTACTCCCTTGCTGACGACGTGGTTTTGGGGGTTCCTTCGCCTTTATACCGATACCAAAAAGCCCCGCCAAGGCAAAACTTGCCGGAAGCGGGCCTTGGCAGAGGCGAAGGAACGCGTCAGTCACGCTTTTGCGGGAGAAACGGCGAATCGAAAAGAGAAAAAGCGGGAGAAAGAGGACGCTGGGGTGGCAGAGTGGTCAGAAATTCCAGGCCAGGTTCAGAGCCACACCCTCTTCCAGCACGCTGATGCTGTGATCCGGCCTAATGCGCTCAGAGGCGTAGCGGGCCTCCTTCTGCTCGAAGAGCTGCCACTTCAGCAGACGCGTACCCAGCGTGGCAAGCGCATCCTCGGTATCGAGGTCATTGGCCTGTCGCACCTGGAACTCCGCGGTCATGGACTCCATTGCAACCACACCTTTCGGCTCGTCCGCGTGCGCCTGGGACCAGAACAGGGCCAGATTGAGCGCCAGCAATGCAAAGAAGACACGAAAGATCATACACCGAAACCTGCGACAACGTTCAAAGGGGACCAAGTCTTGATTGACGATTCCCATTATAAGACTTAGGTGGAATATCGATGTGAAACAGACCTCAGTGTCGACGCTTTTTTGTCACAAAGTGTTAACGCAAAATGACGGCGCTTTGACGAGTCAGCCGCCGTAGCGGCCGCTCGCCGTCTCTCAATCGGAACGTGTATCCAGCCAGTCGGCACTGATGGCCCAAGAGTTCTCGGGCGCCGAACCACCCGCAAACACCCCCGCATGGCCACCGGGCACCACGCAGAATTCCTTATCCTCAGAAGAGACAATGTCCAACACCTTATGCGCCGCCTGGATACTCACAAGGCGATCGTCGTCTCCAGCAAAGGCGAGAATGGAGCAGCGGATCCGCTCGAACTCGGCCTCCTGATCGCCCAGACGCATGCGGCCCCGGGCCATGCGGTTGTTGAGCCCCATGTGAACCACCATGCCTTTGATGGTTTCGCCAGGATAATCGACCATGTCGTCAAACCACTGACTCATGGTGCTGTGGACCTTGACGTATTCCCGGTCCCAGAGATTGACCAGCAACTCCAGATAGCTGATGACACTGCCCACCGGATTGGTCAGTTTAAAAGCCAGCGAGCTCATCCAGCCCGGCACGTGCATGTAGCGTGCAGGGAGATCCAGCAGCGAGATGTTGAGGATCTGACTGACGATTCGCGCCGGTCGATACACCAGCGACAGCACCCGCCCGGCAATACCGACCTGGTGCATATCCACCGGACTGGCCACCGTCACCATGTTGCGGATATGGGGGTCGCCGGAGACCGCCGCATACATCAGCGACAACAGCCCGCCCATGCAGTAGGCGTAGATCGAGACCTCCCGCTCCCCACTCACCTCACGAACCCGCTGCAGGGCCGCCGGCATCCATTCCAGCACGTAGGTTTCCAAGGAAAGATCGCTATGGTCTGCCGTCACCTCGCCCCAGTCGATGAGGTAGACGTCGAAGCCACGGGCGAGGAAATAGCGCACCAGGGAGCGCTGGGGCAACAGATCAAAGATCATGGCGGTGGCGGCAAGGGGCGGCACCAGAACCACCGGAGTGCGATGGCGCTTGCGCTGGACGGGAATCACCCTGTCCCCGACCTGGATCTCGTCTTCCTCCAGGGGCAGGTAATGCCGCACGCTCATGATGCGGTCTTCGTAGATAACGTCGTAGGGGGTCTGATTGGAGACGATGAAATTCTCCGTGAACAGCCGCCGCTCGATGGCATTGATCACGAACCAGAATGCTTTCTCCGTGAGACCGGGCTGGGTCGAGGTTGCCTGGGCCACAACGTACTCCTTCTCTTACGCTAACCAGGCCCCGATTCTAGGGGAGAGGAGGCGGCGGGGCCATGACCATAGCGCTCAGGGTGGGTGGTAATTTCGGCATTTGGTGTGAACGTTGGACGTTGGACGTTCGCAGGATCCCGCAGTGTCATGAAACGTCAAACGTCCAACGTGAAACGCTTTCGCCTTCACTCCCTATGGACAGGGATAGGTATAAATCCGGTGAATATCTTCAATCTCTGCCAACACATTCTCCGGCAAACGGATACTGGCACTGGTGATGTTCTCTTTCAGCTGTTCCATCCCCGTGGCACCAATGATGTTGCTGGTGAGAAAACCGCGGCTGTTGACGTAGGCCAGGGCCAGCTGCACCGGGGTCATGCCATGGTCGTGGGCCAGGTCCACGTAGGCGCGTGTGGCATGCTCGGCGTGGGCCGAGGTATAGCGGGTGAAGCGGGAGAAAAGTGTCAGACGGGCGTCTGATGGGCGCTGGCCATCCAGGTATTTGCCGCTCAGCACCCCAAAGGCCAGTGGCGAATAGGCCAGCAGTCCCATCTGTTCGCGGTGGGCGATCTCCGCCAGCCCGACCTCGAAGGATCGGTTGAGCAGATTGTATGGGTTCTGAATCGACACCGGCCGCGGCCAGCCGTGCTTCTCCGCCAGCTGCAGATAGCGCATGGCGCCCCAGGGCGTTTCGTTGGACAGGCCAATGGCGCGTACCTTGCCTTCCCGGACCAGTTCGTCGAGCGCCTCCAGGGTGTCCTCCAGAGGTACCACATCGCTCTCGTCTGCGGCGGGTTCATAGCCCAGGGAGCCGAAGAAGTTGGTCTTCCTCTCCGGCCAGTGCACCTGATAGAGATCCAGATAATCCGTCTGTAGCCGCTTGAGGCTGTCCTCCACTGCCTGACGAATGTGGAGACGGTTGAGGCGTGGCCCTTCCCGCAAATAGTTCAATCCGTTGCCCGGCCCCGCTACCTTGCTGGCGATTACCAGCCTGTCGCGCTGGCCGCGAGCCTTGAGCCAGTTGCCGAGATAGGTTTCGGTCAGCCCCTGGGTGTCGGCTTTGGGCGGCACCGGATACATTTCCGCCGCGTCGATGAAATTGATGCCGGCATCCACGGCGTAATCCAGCTGCTCGAAGGCCTCGGCCTCGGTGTTCTGCTCACCCCAGGTCATGGTCCCCAAGCAGATCAGACTTACCTCGGGCCCATCAGGCCCCAAACGACGCTTTTCCATCATTCTTCCTCTTTCGCTGGATTCGAATGCACCACTACCGCGACTCTGTTTGCGCCCTACCCGGTTCTGCTGTCAAGAGAACGTCACTGCAATGTCAGCGTTCTGTCATGGCAGACAATCACAGTGATAGTGAAGACATGCAGCATTGGGGTGACTGTGGGACAGCACATTGCAATCGTTACGGAAACCTTTCCGCCGGAGATCAACGGTGTCGCCAATACCCTACGTCATATTTGCCAGGGGCTGAAGCACCGGGGCCACCGGGTATCGGTGGTCCGCCCCCGACAGCAACAGGAGGCACAGATTGCCATTCGCGAGCCCTTGCTGGCGAAGTGCGATCAGACGGTCGTCACCGGCCTGCCGTTGCCCGGCTATCCGGACCTGCGATTTGGCCTCCCGGCCGGCAGCCGACTGCGTCGCCTGTGGCAAAGCGACCGCCCCGATGCGCTGTACATCGCCACCGAAGGGCCGCTCGGCTGGTCCGCCCAGGCTACCGCCCGCAAACTCAGGATCCCGGTCTGCTCCGGTTTTCACACCAACTTCCAGACCTACAGCCAGTTCTACAATGCCGGCTTCCTGGAACGGATCATCACCGCCTATTTACGTGCCTTCCATAACCGCACCGGTCGTACTCTGGTGCCTACAGACCTGATGCGCCGGCGCCTGCAGTCCATCGGCATCAGCAACGCCCGGGTCTGGAGCCGGGGCGTGGATTGCGACCTGTTCTCGCCGGACAAGCGCTGTGACCAGCTGCGCCGTCAGTGGGGTTTGAGCGCGGGTGACCGGGCTGTGCTCTACGTCGGCCGCCTGGCACCGGAGAAAAACCTCTGGCAGGCGGTAAACACCTTCGAACGCATTCGACGGATTCACCCCCGCAGCCGATTCATTCTGGTGGGTGACGGGCCTTTGCGACGGCGCCTGAGTGAGCGTCACCCGGACTACCTGTTCTGCGGTATGCAGCAGGGTGAAGCCCTGGCCCAGCACTTTGCCTCGGGGGACCTGTTCCTTTTCCCGAGCAAGACCGACACTTTCGGCAACGTGGTGACTGAAGCCCTGGCCAGTGGACTCGGTGTGGTGGCCTTCGACGATGCCGCCGCCAGTGAGCACATTCAGCACAAGGTCAACGGGATGAAGGTGGACCTGGCAGACGATGAAAGCTTCACCGCCTCGGCCCTGCAAATGCTCGACCAACCCTCGCTGCTGCGCCAGATCCGCCTCGCCGCTCGACGCAAGGCCTTGTCGCTGCACTGGGACACGTTAATCGAAGCCTTCGAAAACTGGGTCCTCACTACGAGCCCCAAGGAGCCTCGCCATGCCATCAAGCAAAGCTACCCGATTGTTTGATCGTGTTGACCGTCTGGAATACCAGCTGTGCCAGCAGGTGAACTCGACCCTGCGCTTTCGTCCGGTCCACGGTTATTTTGCCCTGGTCAGCCGCCTGGGCGATGGCTGGTTCTGGTACGCCCAGATCCTGACGCTCCCCTTCCTCGGCATGCCCCGGGGTTTGCCTCTGGCCCTCACGCTCACGGCAACCGGGGCGGCCGGCTCGCTACTCTATAAGGTGCTGAAACAGTATCTGGTCCGGGAACGTCCCTTCATCTCATTTCCCGCCATCCACTGTGGCACACCGCCGCTGGATCGCTACAGTTTCCCGTCTGGACACAGCCTCCATGCCGTGGCTTTCACTACGGTACTGGCCCTCACGATGCCGGTTCTGGCGCTCGGCATCCTGCCCTTCACCCTGAGCGTGATGGGATCACGCATTGTGCTGGGTCTGCACTACCCCACCGATGTGCTGGCCGGCGCCATGATCGGAATGGTGCTGGGGCTGTTGTCCGATGCCTGCCTGCTGCCGGAACTGGTGACGGCGCTCGGCTGATCCAGTTACTCAAACAGACGCAACTGGGTCGCCGGGGCGCCGATTTCCCGGAACCGCACCCCGATACCCAATAGCCGCACTTCGCGATCACTCTCACGTTGCTCATACAGGGCCTGAAGCAACGGCTGAAACGCCTCCGGGGCCAGTGACTCGCGCGGCTGCAGCACCCGCTCCTGAGTCTGGGTGGTAAAGTCGGCAAAGCGGATCTTGACGAAGACCTTGTGGAACGGCTTGTCGTCTTCATAACGTTGCAGCCGCCCCTGGAGGTTGTCCCACAGCTTGGCGAGCACCGCCTCGCAGGCCGCCAGACTGGGCAGATTCTGCTCGAAGGTGCGCTCGACACTCACAGATTTACGCTCCCGGCTCACTTTCACCGCCCGCTCGTCTTCCCCCCAGGCCAGTTGGGAAAGCCGGTAACCCTGTTTGCCGAAACGTTCGACCAGCTTCATGCGATCCTGATTGCGCAGATCGCCGCAGGTCCTGATGCCCATTTCATGGAGTTTACCGGCCGTCACCTGCCCCACCCCGTGCAGCGCCTCCACGGGCAGATCCTGAACAAAGTGGTCCACCTCCGCCGGCGTGATGACGAACAGGCCGTCGGGTTTGCGCCAGTCGCTGGCGATCTTGGCGAGAAACTTGTTGGGGGCCACACCGGCTGACACCGTGATGCCAACCTCGTCACGCACCCGCTGGCGAATCTCCTGGGCAATCAACGTCGCACTGCCCTGACACTGGGTGCTGTGGGACACATCGAGATAGGCCTCGTCCAGCGACAGCGGCTCCACCAGCTCGGTGTAGCTTTTGAAAATGGCCATGACCTGCTGCGAGACGGCCTTGTAGCGCGGCATGTCCGTGGGGACTGTCACCAGATCCGGGCACAGCCGGCGGGCCTCCCCCATGGGCATGGCCGAACGCACCCCAAACTGCCGGGCACGGTAATTACAGGTGGCTACCACGCCGCGACCACCGGTACCACCCACCGCGAGCGGCACACTGCGCAGCGACGGATCGTCCCGCATTTCCACTGCGGCATAGAAACAATCGCAATCACAATGGATAATCTTGCGCCTGGGCGACTCCACAAAAGCCTCACTGTACATTCATACAGACTTGTATCTTACGGCAACATCCCGAGAATGTCAGGAAGTTCAGAGGCCGCCCCAGGGAACACCAGGCCATCCACCAACCCGAGGAAACTCAATGATCCAGTCCGCAGCCTCCGAGCCGCAACAAGAGGCTCCCTGCTTCAACCTGAAAGGCGGCATGGTGCCCATGACCGTCCTGGAACTGCACTTTTTCGACAGCAATGCCTTCGAACAGGCACTTCAGGACAAGATTCGCCAGGCTCCGGGCTTTTTCAAGGATTTGCCTATCCTGATCGGACTGGAACATTACCAGGGCCCCGCCGCGGAACTGGATTTCTTCAAGCTGATCGGCATCTGTCGGCAACACAACATCCACGTGGTGGCAGTGCGCGGCGGTGACGACGACCTGCGCCGCCTGGCCCGTAACGCCGCCCTGGCCTGGCTCCCGCCGGACACCGGGCGCCCCAGCCGGCCCAAGACCGAAAGGACTGAAGAGTCCCAGGAGGCCGAAGCCCCACAGCCGGAGGCCGAACCGGTCGCAGAAACGCAGGCGGCCCAACCGGAAACGGGCACCCCGGGCAAGATCGTGACCCAGCCGGTACGCTCCGGCCAGCAGGTGTATGCCCCGGATGGCGACCTGATCATTCTCGCACCGGTCAGCGCCGGCGCTGAAGTGCTGGCTGCAGGCAATATCCACGTTTATGGCCCTCTGCGCGGACGTGCACTCGCTGGCATCTATGGCGACAGCCGGGCACGGATTTTTTGCCAGTCCCTCGAGGCGGAGCTTGTCTCCGTGGCTGGACAATATAAAATCTCCGAAGATCTTCAGGAGAACTGCTGGAAGCAGACCGTACAAGTTCAACTCAAGGACGATGTGCTGGTAGTGTCACCTTTGGTTTAAGAGGCGCTTTAGACTGATCGCCTCCGGCGGCAGCTTTCACAGCACAGTTTCATTCATCTTACAGGCATACGGGACAAAGACATTGGCTAAGATCATCGTAGTCACCTCAGGCAAGGGTGGTGTCGGCAAGACCACCACCAGCGCTTCGATCAGCAGTGGTCTGGCAAAACGCGGTCACAAGACCGTGGTTATCGATTTCGACGTGGGGCTGCGTAACCTCGACCTGATCATGAACTGCGAACGCCGCGTGGTTTACGACTTCGTCAACGTCATCCAGGGCGAAGCATCCATCAAGCAGGCGCTGATCAAGGACAAGCGGGTACCCGAGCTGTTCATCCTTCCGGCCTCTCAGACCCGGGACAAGGAAGCCCTGACCAAGGACGGGGTTGAGCGGGTCCTCAACGAGCTGTCCGAATCCTTCGACTACATCATCTGCGACTCCCCGGCAGGTATCGAGCACGGCGCCCTGATGGCCATGTACTACGCCGACGAAGCCATCGTGGTCACCAACCCGGAAGTGTCGTCGGTGCGAGACTCCGACCGCATCCTGGGCATCCTGCAGAGCAAGTCCCGGCGAGTGGAAATGGATCAGGAACCCGTTCGGGAACACCTGCTCCTGACACGCTATAGCCCGGAACGGGTGGAAAAGGGCGAAATGCTCTCAGTGGAAGACGTCAAGGAAATCCTTTCCATTGATCTGCTGGGGGTGATCCCCGAGTCCCAGTCCGTGCTGAATGCCTCCAACCAGGGCGTGCCGGTGATTCTCGAGTCTGAGACCGACGCGGGTCAGGCTTACGAGGATGCTGTCGCACGGCTGCTGGGTGAAGACCGCGAGCTGCGCTTTCTCACGCAAGAGAAAAAAGGCTTCCTGAAGCGCATGTTCGGAGGGTGATCGGTATGAGTTTTTGGGATTATTTTCGCAGCAAGAAGAACACCTCCGCGTCCGTGGCCAAAGAGCGGCTGCAGATCATCGTGGCCCACGAGCGCACACGCCGCGACATGCCGGATTACCTGCCACAGCTGGAACAGGAACTGCTTGACGTGATCCGCAAGTACGTGGCGATTCAGGACGATCAGATTCAGGTGCAGCTGGACAAGAACGACAGCTGTTCAGTGCTGGAACTGAACGTGACGCTGCCGGAGGAGCAACAGCAGTAAGCGTCGGACAGCGATTATCTGCGCCCGACTGGGATTGATTACCAGCGGGCGTAGTGATCCTCCATAAAACCGGGCAGTCCGTCGACAGCCACGGTTTCTCCCCCACCGGTGGTGAGCCGGCCGTAAAAGCGCCCGTAGAATTGCCGGAAATTGGTGGCGATCAGCAGGGCGTTGGTTCGCTCGGAGCGATACCCCTCGGGTTCAAACCTCAGATCCACGCGCCCGTCGGAAGAAGTGACCACCCAGGGGCTGCTGCGATCGAATCGGTTGAACTCGAACCGGGCCTGCCCCACCTTGTGCAGCTGACCATCCAGCCAGATGGCGTTTTCAGTCACGCCGCTCTCGTTGACTCCTGTCGCCAGGTTCAGCCCCACAGGCAAACCGTCCGCCACACCGGACAGACTGGCCCAGTTCCAGGCCGTTTCCCGACGCATAAAGCCCGCGCTCCAATCGATCGACGCTCTTTGCTCGGGCATCACCTCGAACCGGCGGTCGCCCCACCGAATCGCCCCCTCCACGTCAAGACCGTTATCCTTCTGGGTGTAACTCCAGCCGCTGTAACCGGCGGGCGAACAGACCCGCAAAGTGGCCTCCGGTGGCGGCACGCTGACGACGAGATCCCAATCAATATCCTTGCCATGGCGAATACGGATATGGCGCCTTCCCGCCAACGGTCGAATCGCCACCTCGGTGCGCCCCTGGCGGAACAGCGCCAGCCCCTGATCCGGCCGGTTGTCCATCTGCGTGCCCCAGCCCAGGGGCTGCAGCAGACTGTGCTCCAAGAGACGCCGCTCGACATGGTCGTACACGTAGAAAAAGGCGTTGGATAACCATTTGAGGTCAACGATGGCCACACCGGCGGTCCAGTGTTGCCCGGGTATGCCGATGAACTGGAACTGGTTGAACGCCATACGGCGACGCCAGCGACTCTGACTGCGATCCATCGGCGAACGCAAATCAAAATCCATGTAATTGACCCGTCCGACCGGTTCCCTGAGCCAGCCAAATTGGGGGCGCCCCTGTTCGTCAATCAGTCGTTCCAAGATGCCAGGCTCCTGTTTTTACACCCGCTTCCTTCCACACAAAGGTCTATTATGCACAAATGCACCATGAAAAAACTGCCAAGGGCTTATCAAAACCCCGGAGGCTGAAGTGATAGACTGCGGCAGTTTTCCTGACCCTATCTAGCAAGGACCTTCATGAAGATACATTGGCGACCGTTTTTGGCAGCGTTGCTCCTCGTCGTCTCGCTGCCTGGTCTGGCGGAACTGCCCACCGACGACAGCGATTGGGAACTGCAAAAAGATGATGCGGGCATTCGCATCTACACCCGGGATGTGCCCGGCTCGGATTTTCAGGCGTTCAAGGCGGTGACCGACCTCGACGCCCCCCTGGAAAACGTCATCGCAGTCATGGCCAACCCCAAGTCCTGCCTGGATTGGGTTCACGGCTGTATCCGTTCGGACAGTTTCGATGACGAAAACTTCAACGACCGTTACGCCTATTCGGTCAACGACCTGCCCTGGCCGGCCCAGGACCGCGATTACGTGCTGCACATGATCACCACCTCGGATCCCGAAACCGGCGAAATCGACATGCAGCTCAACGCCGAGGGCGGCGTCCGTCCGGACAGCGAGGATTACGTCCGGGTCGATCATTCCGAAACGCTCTACCGTTTCCTGCGCAATGACGACGGCACCACGCACATGATCTGGATCCAGCACTCGGAGCCCAATGGCGCGCTGCCGAGCTGGCTGGTCAACAGTCTGGCCATGGACCTGCCGTTCAAGTCCCTGCAGAGTCTGGAAAAACTGGCCCAGCAGCCCCGTTACCAGAATCACAAAATCCTTTATGATGAGAAAGGACACATCGTCGGCGTGGTGCTCAACAAGGATTCGGCCAGTGTGGCCAAGACCGATGAAGACGATGCCCAATAGGCCACCCTTCCTGTCGTGTTTCGCAGGGTCGGTGCCCCACGTCTACGAATGGACGCAACACGATAAAAGGACGCTGGCATGACCATCCTCGCCCGAGACATCATGACCCCCAACGTCAAGGCGGTCCCGGAAAGCTGGACAATGCAGCAGTTTGCCCGCTTTCTGACCGATAACGAGATTACCGGCAGTCCGGTCACCAATGCCGACGGCGAGATCGTCGGCATTGCCACGCTCAAGGATGTCGCCGAATTCCACTGGGAAAAGGTGGACAGCGATGTCGAAAAGCAGATGACCCAGGAAGAAAAAGAAGAAACCCGGCGCCTGCGGCAGTTCATCTTCGAGGAAATGAGCCGGACACCGGTCGAAGTCCGGGACATCATGACGCCGATGGTGCTCTCCGTAGACGAAGCCACCCGCATCCAGGATATCGCCGAGATCATGATGAAGGAACACCTCCACCGCATTTTTGTGGAACACGAGGGAGAAGTGACCGGCATCATTACCACCTACGACATGCTCAAGATCATTGCTGATCCGGCCCTGATGGAGCGCTGCCTGGCCGGCGCCTGAGTGCACCCGTCAGGCCCTCCTTCCGGGACCTGGGTCCCGACCTGCCCATGAATCTTCAAAGTCTGCTGGACAGCCCCGGCAGGTTCGAGCCATTCTTAAACGTAACGGATCCCGATTCCCCACCGCCCCGGTTGCACCCAGGGAATGCCGGTCGTCAGGGGAACGCGCGCACCAGACGCTCAAGGATTATGCCAACCAGCAGAGGGTATTGATCACTATGCCTCGAGAGCCGCACTCGCGGAAAAAAATGTTCGTTCTTGATACCAACGTCCTCATCCACGACCCCAGCGCCATTCTCAATTTCGAAGAACACGACGTCATCATCCCGATGACCGTCCTCGAGGAACTCGACAAGCTAAAAAGCGGCAACAAGTCGGTCGCCGCCGACTGCCGACAGGCCATTCGCACCATTGACCGTATACTCGGGGATGCGCCGCCCCAGGCCATCGAAACCGGTGTTCCCATTCTGCGGGCCGAAAAGGCCGAACCGCTGGGAACCCTTTCGATCATCATGTCGGTGGACGGCACCCAGCGCCATCACCTGCCGGACAATCTCAACGATAACCGCATCATCAACACCCTGGCCGACCTGCAGGCCCAGCACCAGGACCGCCCCATCATCCTGGTCAGCAAGGACATCAACATGCGGCTCAAGGCCCGGGGCTTTGGAGTTGAGGCGGAGGATTACCATACCGATCAGCTGGTGGACGACATCGACCTGCTGCCCACCGGCTATACCGAATTCAGCGGGTCGTTCTGGGATACCATCGAGAAGGTGGATACCATCCAGCGCGAAGGCATCACCGAGCACCTGCTGCAGCGGGAAGGCCCCCTGGAGAACGTCAACATCAACGAATTCGTGCTCGACGAGCAGGGCTTCGTGGCCCGTGTGGCCGAGGTGGAAGAGGACCGGGTGGTACTGCAGGACCTGCACCATGAGGAACTGCTGCATCAGCAGGTATGGGGACTGACACCCCGCGACATCTACCAGGCCATGGCCCTGAACCTGCTCATGAACCCGGACATCCATCTGGTGAATCTCACCGGGGCCGCCGGTTCGGGCAAGACCATCCTGGCGCTGGCCGCCTGCATCGAACTCACCGTGGCCAGCAAACAGTACAAGCGCATCATCGCCACCCGCAGCGTGCAGGGACTGGACGAGGACATCGGCTTCCTGCCGGGGACCGAGGCGGAAAAGATGGAGCCCTGGCTGGGCGCGATCGTGGACAATCTGGAAGCCCTGCACGAGGACGACGAGAACATGCATGCCAGCGTGGACTACATCCTCAGCAAGGTGCCGATGCAGTTCAAATCCCTCAACTACATCCGCGGGCGCAGCTTCCAGCACAGCCTGATCATCATCGACGAATCCCAGAACCTGACGCCGCACCAGCTCAAGACCATCATCACCCGGGCCGGCAACGGCTCCAAGGTGATCTGCCTGGGCAACCTGGCGCAGATCGATACGCCCTATCTGGGCGCCCTGAGTTCAGGGCTGACCTACATGACCGAGCGCTTCAAGGGCTTCCGCCACGGCGCCCATATTCATCTGCAGGGTGTGCCGCGGTCGGCACTGGCGGAATTTGCGGAGGCGAATCTGTAGGACGTTGGTGGCCAGTCGTCGGTGGTCAGTCGCATGCGTAGCCGTCCACCGACATTACCCAGCCTACTCGCTCTGACTCTCCTCAAACGAGGTCGGCGCCAGGGGCTCCTCCGGCGCCAGTTGGTGGCCGTATTGCGAGCGGAAATGGTCCATGGCCTTTTCCGCATCGTCCAGCTCATCAAAGCGCGCCACGTGATAGAGCGCTTCCCCTTCGTTCACCAGCGGCAGGTTGTTCATGCCGATGACGATGCCGGACAGGGCACTGACGACCGGGCTTTCGCTGTCGCCGAAGGGATCAGCGACTGTCGCCAGCTTCTGCCCCTTGCGCACCCGCTCACCAATGCGCGCCCGGGGACGCAGAATGCCGTCTATATCCGCGCGCATCCAGGTGGAGGACGACGCCACTTCCGACCGCCGCCGCGGCCGCTTGCCGCCAGTGGTGCTGCGCCGTTCCGCCTTGAGCATCCCCAGTGACCTCATCACCCGGGTGACACCCCGCACCCCGCTGCGGATCGCCACTTCGTCGAACCGCAGTGCTTCCCCCGCTTCGTAGGTGATAACCGGAATATCGTTCTGGTCGGCATACTCGCGCAGGGTCCCTTCACGCAGGCTGGCATTGAGGATGATCGGCGCGCCGAAGGCCTGGGCCATCTCCTTGGTCTCCTCGTTCTTCAGCTCGGCCCGGATCTGCGGCAGGTTGTAGCGGTGGATGGCGCCGGTGTGGAGGTCGATAATATGGCTGGCCTGGTCCACCACGTTGGTGCGGAAGACATGGGCCATGCGCCCGCCCAGGGAGCCTTTCTCGGACCCGGGGAAACAGCGGTTCAGGTCCCGGCGGTCCGGCAGGTAGCGCGACTGCTGCAGGAAACCGAAGACATTGACGATCGGTACCGCCAGCAGGGTCCCGCGCAGGTGACGCAGCCCCGAAAGCCGCAGCAGGCGGCGTACGATCTCCACGCCGTTGATCTCGTCCCCATGCACGGCGCCACACACCAGCAGCGTTGGGCCATTGCGGCGGCCGTGAACCACCTCCACGGGAATGTGCAGCGGTGTATGGGTATAGAGCTTGGCAATGGGCAACTCCACCCGTCGGCGGGAACCGGGAGGGACCTTCTCGTCGCCCAGCAGAAAGGAAGCTCTTGGCATAGTGATTGTTATCCTTTTAGCCTAGCCCCGCTGCCCTTTGGTGCGGGTTTTCCAGGGCTTGGCGTTCTTTTCCAGGAACTCGATGATCATGCCGGCCACGTTCTTGTTGGTGGCCTTTTCGATACCTTCCAGTCCCGGTGACGAGTTAACCTCCATGATCAGCGGCCCACGGCTGGAGCGCAGCAGATCGACACCGGCCACGTTCAGCCCCATGGCCTTGGCGGCGGCCACGGCGGTCTTGCGTTCGGTGGGCGTGATACGCACCAGGGATGCCGTGCCACCGCGATGGAGGTTGGAGCGGAACTCCCCTTCCTGGGCCTGGCGCTTCATGGCGGCGATCACCTTGTCGCCAATCACAAAACAGCGCAGATCGGCCCCGCCGGCCTCCTTGATGTACTCCTGCACCAGGATGTCGGCCTTCAGGCCCATGAAGGCCTCGATAACGCTTTCCGCAGCCTTGCGGGTTTCCGCCAGCACCACCCCAATGCCCTGGGTGCCTTCAAGGAGCTTGATAACCGCCGGCGTGCCACCCACCATCTTGAGCAGGTCGGGCACGTCGTCGGGCTTGCTGGCAAACCCAGTAATGGGCAGCCCCAGGCCCTTGCGCGAGAGCAACTGCAACGAACGCAACTTGTCCCGGGAACGGGTGATGGCCACCGACTCGTTCAGCGGGAAGACTCCCATCATCTCAAACTGTCTCAACACGGCCGCCCCATAGAAGGTGACCGAGGCCCCGATGCGGGGAATCACTGCGTCAAACCCTTCCAGATTCTCGCCACGGTAGTGCATGGCCGGAGCCGAGGGGGTAATACTCATATAGCAGTGGAGGAAGTCCAGCACGCGCACGTCATGCCCACGATTTTGGCATTCTTCGACCAGACGACGGGTGGAATACAGGTTCTTGTTGCGCGACATCACGCCGATCTTCATGATCACGTCTCCCTTAGGGTATAAAGCGTTGTCCGGCATGGCGATGCCTACCGGGTCTGGACCACCTCTTTGGCCAACTGCGGCTTGCCTGAGAGATACGAGGCCTCGGGATCAATGCAGCAAGTCCCTGCCATGGCCGTTCTCCCCAAAAGCATACGAAAACGCATGGAGTCGCGGTTGGTCAACGTCATCTCCACGGGCCACTGATGCTTACCCAGGACCACGTCGGTCTGGATGACATATCGCTCCTCCCGATGACCGCCAGAGTCGGAAACCATTCGCTGGTCGATCATTGGCGCTTCGCACACCACCACTATCTCATCATTATTCTGTTTGGGATGGACCCAGAACCGTACCCAGGGCGCACCACCTTCACTGAAGCTTTCCAACTTGAAGGTGTGCAGGCAGGAGGTTCGGGCGCCGGTATCCACTTTGGCCTTGATACGGTCGATCCCCAACTGAGGCAACGCCAGCCACTCACGCCATCCCAGCCACAGGGCTGGCTCACTGCCATTCTGCCCTCTTCCGGGGGCCGTCCTGTTATCGCTCATCCGGGGCTCCATCTGCCGGTGTCCGTTCCAGGCGTATCCGAAAAGGCGCCGACTCGCTGCCGGCGTATACGCTGGTATGGGGGAAGGGGATTTCCACGCCTTCCGCATCGAAACAGGCCTTGATCGCCGTCAGCAGATTGCTGCGCAGGTTGATCACGTCACTGGTCTGAACCCAGACGGACAACTGCAGATCCACCGATGACGGCCCGAAGTCCAGAACACGAACCTGGGGCTCGGGTTCCTCCAGGCAATGGGGATTGCTGTCCGCCAGTTTCAGCAGCAGGTCACAGACCCGTTCAATGTTTTCACGATAGGCAATCCCGATTCTCAGGTCCAATCGACGGATCGGAAACCGGGTCAGGTTGATCACCTGGGATTTGATCAGGGTCTCGTTGGGAATGCGTACATAGAGGTTGTCGACCGTTCGCAGCTTCACACTCAGCAGGTCGACCCCGACCACCTCGCCTCGGGTGCCACCGACATCCACGAAATGGCCGATTTCAAAGGGTTTTTCCGCAAGCAGAAACAGCCCGCTGATGATGTTGGACGCGGAAGTCTGGGAGGCAAAACCCAGCGCCACCGTGAGGATACCGGCCGCCCCCAGCAGGACACCCAGATCAAAACCGCTCTCACGCAGGGCGGCGACCACGAAGATCGCCAGCAGCACGTAAAACACGAACCGGCGCAGAATGACCGCCTGATGACGGCTGAGCCGCTCTTCGCCAATGCGTCCCATCAGCCGGCCGGACAGGCTGGCCAGCAGCAGGCCCAGAACCAGGATCACACCACTACGCCACCAGGCTTCCCAATTGACGAAGCCCAGCAGATCATTGATCACACTTTCCAAACCACCTCTCCCCTCATCCGAATATGCGATCCAGGGCCCTGACCAGGCCGCCCCGTTCCACCGGCTGCCGGGCCTGACTGATCAGTCGGTGCTCTCCGGCTGCGGCCGGTGCCTTGGTGGCGATATCCATCCGCGCCGTGGTCAGATCCTTGTCGCAGGTCACGGTGATGGCGGGCGTCCACAAACCGCGTTTCTCTCCCTGGAAGAGCGGCAAATGCAACGCGGGCAGGCTGAAACGCTCGAACTTGAGCGCGTCTTTGCCGCGATTGAGAATGCGCACGGCCGTAATCGCCCGCCAGGGACGCCTGGGCAAGGCCTCCAGCGCCAGCCGAGCCGAAGTGCCGGAGGCATAGCAGATATCCCCTTCCTGGGTATTGCGACCCAGCCAGGTCAGCGAAGGCACCTGAATCGGCATTTCCGTCAGACAGTAGCCTTCCTCTCCCACCAGGACCTGCATCCACAGCACCGTACTGACATAGATGGTGCACTCGTTCTGTGGCAGCACGTGGAAGGGATGATAGGGGCGGATGACCACGGAGCGATCGGCAAGCCGGGGCGCCAGTTGCAGCCGGGTGCTGTTATCGGCACGGACAAACCGCGTCAGGTCCACCTCCGCGCCGGGCAGCATGTAGGTACGCCGCTGGAGCCAATGGATGTCTTCCTCGGTTCGGGCCTGGCGGGTATGACGTATCTGCCATTCCTTGTCCAGCAGCGTCACCCAAAGCGACAGGCCCGACAGCTCGTTGTAAAGGGTTTCGCCCGAACGGAGACTCAGGACCTGATTCCACTCACCGTTTTCTTGTTGGTCTTTTTCCATGGATGTGCGACTAACCGCCTGAAAAGCTGTTGATAGCCATGACTTTACGTTAATCGGGGGGACAATAGAAAGCGTCCGGCAGCAAACACCGGACGCCTGAGAAGGGGCAGGCGATCGCGACGATCAGAAATCGGACAGGCTGTCGTGAGAGTAGTCACCCTCGGACGCCGGTGTGGAGCAGCTGAATCGAATCACCCGGCGCGTGGTCAGCCCCAGGTACTTCAACCAGACCTTTTCCAACGGATGCTCGGCTTCGGCCGCGCCCTCCACCACACTCAGGAAGTGCTTCTGTGCTGCATTGGAAGGCGCCAGCCGACCTTCGGTGAGGTCTTTCAGGAGCGCACCGTGTTTGGTCAGCAATTCCGCCTCTTTCAGGGTAAATTCGCCGGAACGGGCAAAGCCGCGGGGAAAGCGCCGGTCATCGAAGAAGGCGCGGTTGGTTTCAAATTCGCTGTATTGAGAATGCATGTGATGTCCTCCATTCTCGGGCACCGTTCACCGGCGCCATGTCATCTTGCCGCTGTTGCGACCCAACCTTGCGATCGTCACCTTCCTGCCCGCCCGGAGCGCTGGCACGGGTGTTTCAATCATCAAGCGGCGCGATTATGAGACACAGTTTCGGTCGGGGTACAACGAAATCTTTTTGTGGTGACAACAACCGGAAAACATCGAGAAGACGACGCTCAAGGCTGGATGGAGGGAGACACCTCCCAGGGTGTTTCCAGGACGATATCGGCCACCCGGTCCACCAGATTGGCCAGGGGGTGCTGCTTCTTGTAGGCGAGATGAACCTGCCGCTCAAAAACCGGCGCCTGCGCCACCGGATGGAGGGCACCCTTCTCCAGGTAGGGCGCAACCACCGGCTCCGGCAAATAGGCAGCGCCATCGGCGGCCAGCAGGGTATCCAGGGCGATACGCCCGCTGCCGGTACGCATGCCCGGCGGCGCCATTTCTGCAAACGCCTCGGCGTGTTGTGTTGTGAATGAGGTGCCCCAGTCCACCAGAATGTAAGGCTCACCCTGAACCTGCCCCACATTCTGATCAGGTTTGCTGGCCACCAGAACCAGTTGCAACGGGAATACCGGCCGAATGACCAGGTCATAGCGTTTGGGGGCATCATAACACAGGGCCAGATCGAGCCGGTCCTCCAGCAGATGGCGAATCAGCACCCCTTCGGTGGCCATATCCACGTTCAGGGCGAGATCCGGCAAACGCGCCCGCAATTCCACCAGGGCACGCTGGCCGCCGCTGTCCCAGAGGGAAGGCGGCGCGGCAAGGGCCAGTTCGGTCACTTTCTCATCACGCAGGGCCACCGACTGGCGGCCACGCTCCCAGGCTGTCAGCGCCGCCTCGGCATGGGGCCGGAAGCGCTCTCCGGCCTGGGTCAGCTGGATGTTATTGCGAGTACGCAGAAAAAGCGGTGTCCCCAGCGCCTGCTCCAGTTGCCTGACACGGGCGCTGACGGCGGATTGAGTCAGATACAGGTTTTCCGCGGCACGGCCAAAATGGCGCGTCCTGCTAACTTCCAGAAAGGTCTTGAGTAATTCGATGTCCAAGCCATCCCCCGCACGAACCGTTGCCTTTTGCCTCAGGACTATAATCCAATCAGTGGCCTACAGCGAATAAGCCCTACAGCGCAATACATCCAAGGACTTCAGCAGGGGCCGGCATGACTGAACTGGTATGGCTACGCAACGATCTTCGCCTGGCGGACAATCCGGCCCTGCGGGCCGCGTCCGAAAGTGACGAATCACTGGAGGTCTGCTTTGTACTGACGCCGGAGCAATGGCGCCAGCACGATTGGGCCCAGGCCAAGGTGCAATTGCTGCATGCCAGTCTCGAAGCCCTGGCGCAGGATCTGGCGACGCTGGGCATCCCTTTCCACGTCCTGAGTTCGACGGATTTCGACGCCAGCGTGGGCGACCTCGAAAAACTGTGCCGGGAGCGCCAGGTCAGCCGACTGCATTTCAACCTCGAATATGCGGTCAACGAGCGCCAACGGGACCGCCAGATCAAACAGCGCCTCAGCGCAAAGGGCATTCAGGTACATGCTTACCATGACCAGAGCGTACTGCCGGTGGGGGAGGTGCTGACCCAGCAGGGAACGCCCTACACGGTGTTCACGCCCTTTTTCAAAGCCTGGCAACAGACCCTGAGCGAAGCGCCGGTGCAGCTTTATGCCCGCCCCTCAAGCCGGGGCCCGGCCCTGCATCCAACACCCATTCCCAGGATCACCGGATTCGGAGAGGCACCTGCCGCCCGGCTCGACGGCAGCGAAAAAGCGGCCCACCAGCGCCTCGACGATTTTCTGCAGGAGCGGGCCGGCCGCTATGCGCGCGACCGGGACTTTCCGGCCCTCGATGGCACCAGCCAGCTCTCGCCCTATCTCGCCCTGGGCGTCCTGTCAGGCAAGCAGTGTCTGGTGGCAGCCCGGTCCGCGGCCGAGGAGGCCGGTGCCCAGGCCCGCAAGGGCTTCGATACCTGGATCAGCGAGATCTGCTGGCGGGACTTCTACATCAACATCCTGCGCCAGTTTCCCCGGGTTTCCCGTCATCAGGCCTTCAAGCCCGAAACCGACGAACTCACCTGGGCGCCAACCGATGAGCGTTTCCAGGCCTGGTGCGAAGGACGCACCGGCATCCCCATCGTCGATGCCGCCATGCGCCAGCTCAACCAGACCGGCTGGATGCACAACCGGCTGCGTATGGTGGCGGCCATGTTCCTGACCAAGAACCTTTGGATCGACTGGCGCGAAGGGGAACGCTACTTCATGCAGCACCTGGTGGACGGCTACCTGCCCTCCAACAACGGCGGCTGGCAATGGAGCGCCTCGACCGGGACGGATGCGGCACCCTATTTCCGCATTTTCAATCCGGTGACCCAGAGCGAACGGTTTGATCCGGAGGGTCGGTTCATTCGCCACTACCTGCCGGAACTGCGAGATCTCAAGGGCAAGACCCTGTTCGCCCCCTGGACCGGCCGGCCGGCAGGGCTGGATTATCCGGAGCCACTGGTGAACCTGAAGGAAACGCGCAAGCAGGCGATTGCGGCGTTCAAGGGGTTGAAAGCGTGAACGTCGGATGATCAGTCTAGCTGAGGATCAGTGGCCGCAAACTTCGCAGGTGGGATCGGCTCGCAGACGCATTTCGCGCCATTGCAGATGGGTGGCGTCGAGCAACAACAGGCGGCCGGCCAGGCTTTGACCCCAGCCGCTCAGCACCTTGATCACCTCCAGGGCCTGGGTGGTGCCGATCATGCCCACGAGGGGGCCCATGACCCCTGCCTCGGAGCAGCTCAGGGCCTCTTCGCCGACACTGGCGTACAGACACTGGTAGCAGCCCCCATCCGATTGGGCTGGATGAAACACCGCCACCTGCCCTTCGGCGCGAATGGCAGCGCCTGACACCAGTGGCACACCGGCCTTGACGCAGGCAGCGTTGACGGCAAAGCGGGTGGCGAAATTATCGCTGGCGTCCACCACCACATCCGCCTCAACCACCAGCTCCGGCAAGCGCTCCGCGTCCAGACGCGCGTTGACCGGCTGGCAGTGTATATCGGGATTGTTGGCCATGGCCCGCTGGCACAGCACCTCGGCCTTGGGTTGGCCCAGGTCGGCCATGGTGAAAGCCACCTGGCGCTGCAGATTGGCCAGCTCGATGGTATCGGGATCGGCCACGGTGATCTGGCCGACACCGGCGGCGGCCAGATACAGCACCACGGGACAGCCCAACCCCCCGGCGCCGACTACCAGCACCCTTCCGTTGCGCAAGGCCAGCTGACCGGGCACATCAAACGCTGGCATCAGCAATTGGCGGCTGTAGCGCTGCAGTTCTTCGTCGCTGAGCGTGGTAATCGTCATGGCTATCGGCCTCCGGGCCAGATACCGAGCGTGAGACGGGGACGGCCGCCGTAATCGCGTTCCAGGCGCACCTGCTCGTACCCGGCGTCTTCCATCAGGGTACGGACATCGTCGGCCTGATCCCAGCCATGTTCCATGGCCAGCACGCCTCCCTCAGTCAGCCAGTGTCGGGCTTCCTGCAGGATATGGCGAAGATCGGCGAGCCCACCGTCCTGGGCGACCAGCGCCGTGTCCGGTTCGAAGCGCACATCACCTTGTGCCAGATGCGGGTCGTCCGGGTCAATGTAAGGAGGGTTGCTGACAATCAGATCGTAGCGGGAGGACGCCAGGGCGCCAAACCAGTCACTGACCAGGAACTGCACCCGTTCCAGAGCGTTTAGCCGGGCATTTTCCCGGGCCAGGGCCACGATGGTGTCGTCCCGATCCGTCGCGACAACCTGCCAGTCGGGGCGTTCGGCCGCCAGGGCCAGCGCGATGGCGCCGGTGCCAGTCCCCAGGTCCAGAATCCGGGCATCATCCGGCAAATCCAGCTCCAGCACCACTTCCACCAGCCGTTCGGTCTCCGGACGCGGGATCAGCGTATTGGCGGCCACCTTGAGCTCCAGAGTCCAGAAGGCACCCCGCTCCAGAATATGCGCCACCGGTTCCCCGGCCATGCGACGGGCCGCCAGCGCCTCAAAGCGCTGTTGCTCTTCGGGCGTCAGCTGACGCTCGGGCCAGGTATAGAGATAGGTACGATCCCGGCGGATGGCCTCCGCCAGCAACAACTGTGCATCCAGCTCCGGGGAATCCGCCGGAAAGCGGGGTACGACGGTCCGGATCGCCTCGGCCAGTGTCATTGTCATGGGATGGCTGCCGTCCGTCAGACTTCTTCGGCCATACTGGCCAGCAACTCGGCTTGGTGTTCCTGCACCAGCGGTTCCACCACGGATTCCAGCCCCCCCTGGATCACCTCATCAAGCTTGTAGAGGGTCAGGTTGATACGGTGGTCGGTGACTCGGCCCTGGGGAAAGTTGTAGGTCCGGATGCGTTCGGAGCGATCGCCGCTGCCCACCAGACTCTTGCGGGTGTCCGCGCGCTCCTGTTGCTGACGGTCCCGCTCGGCGGTTTCCAGCTTGGACTGCAGCAGGGCCATGGCCTTGGCCCGGTTCTTGTGCTGGGACCGCTCATCCTGACATTCCACCACGATCCCGGTCGGAATATGGGTCAGGCGGATGGCCGAATCGGTTTTGTTGACGTGCTGACCACCGGCGCCGGAGGCGCGGAAGGTGTCCACCCGCAGATCGTTCTTGTTGATCTCGATGGCTTCGGATTCGGCAATCTCCGGCAGCACCGCGACAGTGCAGGCGGAGGTGTGGATGCGGCCCTGGGATTCGGTTTCCGGAACGCGCTGCACGCGATGGGCACCGGATTCGAATTTCAGCTGGCCATAAACCCCGTCACCGGACACCCGCACGATGATCTCCTTGTAGCCCCCATGCTCCCCGGCACTCTCGCTCAGCACCTCGGTCCGCCAGCCCTGCCTTTCCGCGTAACGCGCGTACATACGGTAGAGATCGCCGGCAAACAGGGCCGCCTCGTCGCCACCGGTACCGGCGCGAATTTCCAGGTAGGCGCCGCTCCTGTCGTGGGGATCCCGCGGCAACAGCAGTCGCTGCAGCTCATCTTCCAGCTCGTCACGGCGAGCCTGCCCACTCTCAACCTCTTCCTCGGCCATGGCGCGCATGTCGGCATCCCCGTCACGCAACAGGGATTCCGCCTCGGCCAGGTCTTCCTGGACTTCGCGATAGTCCCGGTACGTCTTGACGATAGGCTCAAGCTCGGCGTATTCCCGTGACAGGTTACGGAAACGCTCCTGATCGGCGACCGTTGAGGGGTCGGCCAGGAGGGCGCTGATTTCTTCGTGGCGATCGGAAAGGTGGTCGAGTTTGGTCTGTATGGATGCTTTCATTCGGTTCCTGAGTTGTAGCGACGGGCCTGGGGCAGGACCGTGACTTTAGACTTCCCGTCCTTCACTGGCGCATTGGCGGATTTCGACGCTTGGGTCGGCTGCAGGCAATAGAGTTCACGCAGCCAGTCGGCCGCCTCATGGCGCCCTTCACTGGCCGCCTGACGCACCCGTACCGTGGGCTCGTGCAGCAACTTGTTGGTGAGGCTGCGGGCCAGGGTCGCCACCACAGCCTGCGGGTCGGCACCACCTTGCAGGGAGCGGACCGCCTTTTCAAGTTCCAGATCGCGCAAACTCTCGGCCTTGCCTCGGAAAAGCTTCAGGGCCTCCACTGCGTCCAGACTGCGGCGCTGAGCCATGAAATCGGCCGCGCCACTTTCGATCAGATGTTCGGCTTCCTGGGCGGCGCCCTCGCGGGAGCGGATGTTGCTCTCGATCACCTGCCTCAGGTCGTCGACAGTATACAGATAGACATCGTCCAGGGACGCCACTTCCGGCTCGATATCCCGCGGTACCGCAATATCCACCATGAACATGGGACGATGCTTGCGCCGCTTGACCGCCCGTTCCACGGCCCCCTTGCCCAGCACGGGCAACGGGCTTGCGGTGGAGGCAATGACGATATCCACTTCCGGCAGCTGCTCGGGAATGCCGGACAAAAGCATGGCCTGACCGCCAATTTCACCGGCCAGCTCTTCCGCCCGTCCCAGGGTTCGGTTGGCCACCACGATACTGTTCACGCCCACCTCGTTCAGATGCCGGGCCACCAGAGTATTGGTGCGACCGGCTCCAATCAGCAGAGCCCGGGTTTCGCGCATGTCGGCAAAGATATGGCGGGCCATGGAGACGGCGGCGTAGGCCACGGATACCGGGTTCTCACCAATAGCGGTATGAGTGCGAACGCGCTTGGCCACGGAAAAGGTCTGCTCGAACAGCCGGCTGAGCTGAGATCCTACCGTCTGGTATTCCCGCGCCAGGGCGTAGGTATCTTTCAGCTGGCCCAGGATCTGGGGCTCGCCCAGCACCAGGGAGTCGAGGCCGCAGGCGACCCGCATCATGTGCCGGGCTGCCTTTTCCTCCCGAAAGCTGTAGATGCATCCCTGCAGTTGATCCACCGGCAATGCGCGATGGCCGGCCCACCAATGCATCAGCGCCTCTTCCGAACCATCCTCGACAACGGCATAGAGTTCGGTGCGGTTACAGGTGGACAGTATGGCCACTTCCCTAATGCCCGGCCGGTCCTGCAACTCAGCCAGGGCATGCCCCAGATCGGCGGGCGGGAAGGCCACACGTTCGCGGAACTCCACGGGTGCGGTACGGTGGCTGATGCCGAGTGCCAGTATGGTCATAGAAACACTGCAGAAAGAAATTTAACCGTACTATTTTAACGATCGGACAGGAGGCATGCCAGCGTGGTACCCCTTCAGGGATAGAAGACCGGCAACAACCTGTCAGATTCCCATCGCCCGAACCACCGACTGTTACGTCGGCCTAATTGGGCAAGTCTTTTCGCCTATGCCATTATAGAGGGCGTTCAAAATAGTGATTTGATCTCAGACAGTTCGCACAGCATTGGGAAGCAATCCCGAAGACCGGCAACCGGCCCGGAACAAACCCGCGCCGGCGCCTGTCTGCCCAGGCGCGAACAGTTGTCAGCAAGAAGCATCCAAGCCAGCCGCCCAAGCGGCCGGCCAACCCCAGGAAACGGAATCGACATGCGAAAATCAGTGCTTGCTGCTGTGTGCCTGATTGGCACGGCCCTGAGCGGATGCGCTCAATTTTCGACCCAGAACAACAATCAGTCAGCTGCCGCCGAAACCGCCACCGAGCAACCGGCAAAGGCCCACGAGACCGCGGCATCCCCAGCCAGCACCCCCGCCAAGCAGGATATCGAATACCGCGACTTCGAGCCCGACATTCTCTACGCCCTTCTTACCGCCGAAATGGCGGCCCAGCGCGGCCGTTTCGACATCACCCTGGTCAATTATGTGGAGGCGGCCAAGCGCACCCACGACCCGGCGGTTCTGCAACGGGCCATGGCGATTGCCCGCGGCCTGAACGCGGACAATGCCCAATACCAGCTGGCCCAGGCATGGCTGGAATTGGAGCCAAACAATGTGGATGCACTGCGGGTAGCCGCCGTGCAGGCGATCAAGCACGGTGAATACGACTACGCCTACGAGAGCATCAACCGCATCCTGAGCCAGGACAAGAACCCCGAGTTCGACAACCTCGGCGGCTTTGCCCGAACCCTGCCCGAAGACAAGCAGACACAGCTGATATCGCTTTTCCAGCGCCTGTCCAAAGAGCACCCGGACTCCAACGAGATCAATCTTAACCTGGCGATCCTGTATGCAGCGTCCGAGCAGGAGGAAGAGGCTATTCGCGTGCTCGAGCCCATCCTCCAGAACGCAGAGGACTACCTGCCGGCGAAGGCGCTCTACGCCACCCTGCTCTATGAGACGGATGATCACGGCAAGGCACTGCGCTTTCTGCGGCGCCAGACCCGTCGCTACCCCGACAGCCTGCGCCTGAGCACTCTGTACGCGCGCATGCTGGTGGAAGACGGCCAGATCCAGGCCGCCGAAGACACCTTCTCGGAACTCAAGACACGCTTCCCGAAAAACAGCGGGCTAAGGCTCTCCTATGCCCTGGTCGCGCTTGAGAACGACCACTTCGATATTGCCGAGCGCGAGCTCAAGGGGCTGATCGAAGACAACCGTCACGTCAGCGACGCGCAGTTCTACCTGGGGCGCCTGGCCCGGGAGAAAGGCCATCCTGACGAGGCCATGGCGCACTTTCAGCAGGTGACTGGCGGCTCGCACTTCCTTACCGCCCGCGGCCAGGAAGCAGAACTCCTGCTGGCGGAAGGCAAGATGGAAGAGACCCGGCAGCGCATGGAACAGCTGCGCGAGGACTACCCCAAGTACGACCGCCAGCTGTGGCTACTGGAAATCAACGCCCTGGCCGACGCCGACTACAAAGAGGAAGCGATTGATGCGGCGACCCAGGCCCTCAAGACCTATCCCAACAACACCACGATCCGCTACGCTCGGGCCATGATTCGCGATGAAGTGGGCCGCTACCGGGCTGCTGAACAGGATCTGCGCCAGATCATCGAACTGGAACCGGAAAATGCCGTGGCCCTCAACGCCCTGGGCTACACCCTGACCATCCGCACGGAGCGCTACGATGAGGCGCTGGACTTCATCCAGCAGGCCCATGAGCTGGCCCCGGACAATCCTGCCATCATCGATAGCCTGGGATGGGTGCATTACAAGAAGGGCGACACCAAGAAAGCGCTGCTGTACCTCAAGGAAGCCTACGAGCAGTTCCCCGATCCCGAAGTGGCCGCTCACCTGGGTGAAGTACTCTGGATTCTCGGCCAACCGGATGACGCCCGGCGCGTCTGGCGCGCTGCGCTGGATAAAAACCCCGAGGACAAGCGCATCCTGGAGACCATCAAGCGCCTGAATGCCACGCTGGAGGCGCGCTAGATGGGGTCACGCGCCTCACTGGGGTGGCTGGTACCGCTACTGGCCCTACTCGTGGCGGGGTGTGCCTCCGCCCCCCCCGAACCACCACGGCAGGATCTCAGCGCAACACCCCCCGGTGACTGGACCCGCCAGGCGGAGGCCCTGCAAGCCTTCGATCACTGGCGCCTGACCGGCAAGATTGCGGTACATCAGGGGGATGACGACGAATCTGCCGTCATCAATCGCTGGGAACAGAGCGGCCGCCGTTTTGACGTCCAGCTGTCCTCGGCCTTCCTGGGCCTGGGAACGACCCGCGTGCAGGGCACCCGCGATGCCATCTGGCTGACCAATTCGGACGGTGAGACTTTCTACTCCGACAATCCGGAGCAGCTGATGTTCGACGCCACCGGCTGGCACCTACCCCTGGGCGCTCTCATCTACTGGGTGCGCGGCATTCCGGCACCCGGAGGCGACAGCCAGCGCTGGTTCACCCCCGAAGGTCAGCTCGCGCGCTTCAACCAGAATGGCTGGACCGTTCGGGTCAACCGCCACAAGCAGTGGATTCCTGACCTGCCGGCACTTCCGCGCCTGATCACCCTGACCCGCGACGACATCCGCATCCGCCTGGCCGTCACCCAATGGCAACCTAACGCGTAATTTCCATGCATCCTGACACCTTCACCCTGCCGGCTCCGGCCAAGCTCAACCTGTTCCTGCATATCCTGGGGCGTCGCGAAGACGGCTTTCACGAACTGCAAACCCTGTTTCAGCTGCTGGACTACGGCGACGATCTGCACTTTCGCCTACGTGAGGATGAGCAGATCGCAGTCACCCCGGCCCTGCCCGACGTCGCCCCCGAGGACAACCTGATCTACAGGGCGGCGGCCATGCTGCGCGACGCCGCGAACAAAACACTACCTGGCGTCTCCATCCAGCTGGACAAACGCCTGCCCCTGGGGGGCGGCCTCGGCGGCGGCAGCTCCGATGCTGCCACGACCCTCCTGGCCCTGAACCGCCTGTGGCACCTGGACTGGCCCCTGGAGCAACTGGCCGATATGGGCTGCGCCCTCGGTGCCGACGTGCCTGTCTTCGTGCATGGTCACACCGCCTGGGGGGAAGGCATTGGTGAAAAGCTCACTCCGGTCCAGGTGGAATCCAGCTGGTATCTGGTGCTTAAACCGGACTGCGAAGTCAGCACCCCAAGAATTTTTAAGGACCCAGGGTTGACAAGGGATACTGCCCCTCTTACCATAGCGCCCGCTTTTGACGGGAACGACCCGCAATACCGAAACGACTGTGAACCGGTGGTCAAACACCTTTACCCGCAAGTCGAGGATGCCATGAACTGGCTCTCCCAATTCGGTGAAACGCGACTGACAGGAACTGGCTCTTGCGTTTTTGGCCGTTTCCCGACAAAATTCAGGGCCCAAGAGGTTCTGGCCAGCAAGCCCTCAGGGATCAAAGGGTTCGTAGCTAAAGGTTTGGACCAATCGCCGGTACACAAACGGCTTAGCGAGCTTTTTGATGCCAAATGGTAAAGATACTGGGGTGTCGCCAAGTGGTAAGGCAACGGGTTTTGATCCCGTCATGCGCAGGTTCGAATCCTGCCACCCCAGCCAATTTCCTACGCCTTCTTCCCCCGAAACCCCTGACGAAACCCAGAAGGATTCCCTCGTGTCCAAACTGATGGTCTTCGCGGGTAATGCCCATCCGGAGCTTGCCCAAAAAGTCGTTCAGAAACTGCATATCCCCATGGGCGATGCCACCGTTGGCAAGTTCAGCGATGGGGAAACGTCTATCGAGATCAACGAGAACGTCCGCGGCCGCGACGTCTTCATCATCCAGCCCACCTGCTACCCCACCAACGATAACATCATGGAACTGGTGGTCATGGCGGATGCGCTGCGCCGGGCGTCGGCCACGCGAATCACGGCGGTGGTGCCCTACTTCGGCTATGCCCGTCAGGATCGCCGCGTACGCTCCATGCGGGTGCCGATCAGCGCCAAGGTGGTGGCCGACATGATGACCAAGGTCGGCATCGACCGGGTCATGACGGTAGATCTGCACGCCGATCAGATCCAGGGCTTCTTCGACATTCCGGTGGATAACATCTACGCCACGCCGAGCCTGCTGGAAGACGTCGAGCGCCAGCAGCTGGACAACTACGTCGTGGTTTCACCCGACGTCGGCGGCGTCGTCCGGGCCCGCGCCATGGCCAAGCGCCTCAACGATGCCGACCTGGCCATCATCGACAAGCGCCGCCCCAAGGCCAACGTCTCCCAGGTCATGCACATCATCGGTGACGTCAAGGACAAGACCTGTATCCTGGTGGACGACATCGTCGATACCGCCGGCACCCTGTGCAAGGCCGCCAATGCCCTCAAGGAGCACGGCGCCAAGCGTGTTCTGGCCTACATCACGCACCCCGTCCTGTCCGGGCCGGCGATCGAGAACATCAACGCCTCGCAGCTGGATGAACTTGTGGTCTGCGACACAATTCCCCTTGGCGACAAGGCGGTGCGTTGTGATAAAATCCGCCCCCTCAGTTTGTCGGGCCTGCTCGCGGAGTCGATTCGCCGGGTCTGCAACGAGGAGTCCATCAGCGCGATGTTCGAGTAAATCCACACGCGCAGACGTCTGACTCCACAAGCATTTCGACTTGGAGCCACCTTCCCCGGAACGGTGGCTCCAAGTCGTTTTCATGCCCTGCCCCGGCAGGGCTTTAAACCGTAACCATCATCGGTGCACCTGGTCGCGGGTCCCGGTGGTGCGATCAAGAGGAACACATCATGTCCGATCAATTCGAGCTCGAAGCATTTGCTCGTGACGACAAGGGGAGAGGTGCGAGCCGCCGCCTGCGTCGTCAGGAGCGCAAGATCCCGGCCATCATCTACGGTGGCAGCAAGGAGCCGATGTCTATCTCCATCTGGCACAACGACCTGAAAAAGGCCATCGAACACGAAGCCTTCTTCTCGCACGTTCTGACCATCAACATCGATGGCAAGAAAGAGAGCGCGGTCATCAAGGATCTGCAGCGTCACCCCTACAAGCCGATCCTGACCCACGCCGACTTCCTGCGCGTTGAGAAGGGCCACGAGATCCACGTTCAGGTCCCGCTGCACTTCATCAACGAAGAAAAGGCGGACGCCATCAAGCTGCAGGGCGGTGTCATCACCCACCAGCAGACCGGCGTTGAAGTGATCTGTCTGCCGAAGGATCTGCCCGAGTTCATCGAAATCGATGTCGCGGAAATGGAAATGGACCAGGTGCTGCACCTGTCCGACCTCAAACTGCCCAAAGGCGTTCGTCTGGCAGCCCTGGAACAGGGCGAAGACCACGACCTGGCGGTTGCTGCCATTCACAAGCCGAAAGGCGCCAAGTCCGGCGATGAAGAAGAAGCCGCTGGCGAAGGTGAAGGCGAAGAGGAAGAAGGCGGCGAGGAGTAAGCGGGTCGCACGACCCGTTACTTCAAGCCACCGGCAACGCCTATGGCCGATCAGCAGATCAAACTGGTCGTGGGCCTGGGAAATCCGGGCCCAAAGTACGAACAAACGCGCCACAATGCTGGCGCGTTGTTCGTTGAAGCGCTTGCCCGTCAGGCCGGCGCCACCCTGCGACCGGACAACAAGTACCACGGCCTGTATGCGCGCGCGAACTGGCGCGGCTACGACCTTCACCTGCTCATCCCGACCACCTACATGAATCGCAGCGGTCTGGCCGTCAAAGCCCTCGCTGACTTCTTCAAGATTGCCCCGGACGAGATCCTGGTGGCCCATGATGAACTCGACCTCGACCCGGGTTGCGCCAAGTATAAAAAAGGCGGCGGTCATGGCGGTCACAATGGGTTGCGGGATACCATCCAGCATCTGGGCAGCAACAACTTCAATCGCCTGCGCCTGGGGATCGGGCACCCCGGAGACAGCCGGGCGGTGGTCAACTATGTGCTGGGCAAGCTGGGCAAGGCGGAAACCGCAGCCCTGGAGGCGGTCATCGACGAAGCCTGCCAGAGCCTGCCGGACGCCCTCAGCGGCAACTGGTCGGGCGCCATGAACCACCTGCATACTTTCCGCCCTCCAGCACCCTGATCCAAATTCCGGGCGCCGCTGATTCGCGGCTCCCCAGCAAGCAAGAGGCACCAATATGGGATTTAACTGCGGCATCGTTGGCCTGCCCAATGTGGGCAAATCCACCCTCTTCAATGCCTTGACGAAGGCAGGCATTGGCGCGGAAAACTTTCCGTTCTGCACCATCGAGCCGAATGCCGGCGTGGTGGCCATGCCTGATCCGCGGCTCAATAAGCTGGCCGAGATCGTCAAGCCGCAAAAAGTGCTGCCGACCACCATGGAATTCGTGGACATCGCCGGCCTGGTCGCCGGTGCCTCCAAGGGCGAGGGTCTGGGCAACCAGTTCCTGGCCAACATCCGCGAGACCGACGCCATCGCCCATGTGGTGCGCTGCTTCGAGGACGAAAACGTCATCCACGTCGCCAACAAGGTGCACCCTAAGGCGGATATCGAGGTAATCAACACCGAACTGGCCCTGGCCGACCTGGAAACTGTGGAAAAAGCCATCCAGCGGGTGCAGCGCGTGGCCAAGAGTGGTGACAAGAAAGCCAAGGCCCAGCTGGAAGTCTTCGAAAAGCTCCAGCCGGTGCTGGACGAAGGCAAACCCGTGCGCGGCATGGACCTGAGCGACGACGAGAAAGTCCTGATCCGCGAACTGTGCCTGCTCACCGTCAAGCCGACCATGTACATCGCCAACGTCAACGAGGACGGCTTCGAGAACAACCCGCATCTGGACGAGGTGAACGCCATCGCCGCCGAGGAAGGCGCCGTGGTCGTCCCCATCTGCAGCAAGCTGGAAGCGGAAATCGCCGAACTCGAAGATGACGAAAAGACCGAATTCCTCGAGGAACTGGGCATGGAAGAACCCGGCCTGGACCGCGTCATCCGCGCCGGCTACCGCCTCCTGGGCCTGCAGACGTACTTTACCGCCGGGGTGAAGGAAGTCCGCGCCTGGACCGTTGAAATCGGCGCCACCGCCCCGCAGGCGGCCGGAGTCATCCATACGGATTTCGAAAAAGGCTTTATCCGCGCCGAGGTGGTCAGCTACGAGGATTTCGTCGAATACAACGGCGAACAGGGCGCCAAGGAAGCCGGCAAATGGCGTCTGGAAGGCAAGGACTACATCGTCCAGGACGGCGATGTGATCCATTTCCGGTTCAATGTGTAAGTCGAGGGCGCGTTGAGGGATTTCAGGGTTGACAGCCCGCCCAAAAATCCCGAGAATACGCGCCTCACGAGCTAAGCGCTCGGTTGTGGCAAGGTAGCTCAGTTGGTTAGAGCACGGCACTCATAATGCCGGGGTCGGCGGTTCGAATCCGCCCCTTGCTACCATGAATTACAAAAGGGCCCTTGCGAAAGCATGGGCCCTTTTTTAATTCCTGAATAGAGCGGGTTCGAGCCGCCGAAGACGGTTCGACCGGAGTGCGCGCAGCGCACGGAGGAACGTCGGAGCGACAGCGACGACGGCCCCGAAGGGGTGAGGGCCAAGCGCCGAATAATCCGCCCCTTGCTGCATTCACAGTCGTCTCAAGGGCGACCATGAATGCCCCAAACCCCCCTCACCCTACAATCCCCTCCAAAGCCCCCCGAATCCGCTCCGGAATCGGCGTCGCCTGCTCGGTCTCGCGGTCCACAAACACATGCACAAAAGACCCAAACGCACAAGGCTCCTCCTCCCCCTGACGAAAGATGCCGATCCCATACTGGACAGAGCTATTCCCCAATCGCTCCACCCGCAGCCCCGCCTCAATCGCCTGGGGAAAGGCAATGGCCTTCCGGTAGGTGCAACGCGAGTCCACCACGTAGCCAATGACAGGACCGTGATGGATATCCAGTCCACCTTCTTCAATCAGATAGCGATTCACCGCGGTGTCGAAGTAGGAGTAATAGGTGACATTGTTGACGTGGCCGTAGAGGTCGTTGTCCATCCAGCGGGTCGTGATGGGCTGGAAGGCAAAATAGTCACTGCGTCGGGGCATGTCGGCTTGCATGGAAACTCCCTGTATCAATAGGCGGCCCGATAAATGGCGAGGGCATCGGCTTCGACGACCTCGCGGGGATTATTGACCAGCAGGCGCTGCTGCAGCATCGCGTCCTGGGCCAGCCGGTCCAGTGACGATTCCGGCACATCAACGTCCCGCAAGCGCTTGGGCAGCTCCACCTGGTCGATCAGCGCGTCCATACCAGCAATCAGGCGCGCCGCGCGATCCCGGGGCGTTTCTCCCAGCTGCACCCGCTCCCCCACCAGCGGCGCCAGTTCGGCATAGTGTTCATGGGCGAACTCGCAGTTAAAACGCAACACGTGCGGCAGGACCAGAGAATTGCTCAGACCGTGGGGAATATGGAAATGGCCGCCCAACGGATACGCGAGGGCATGCACCGCCGCCACCGGGGCATTGGCAAATGCCTGCCCGGCCAGTGTAGCGCCAAGCAGCATATTCGAGCGCGCCTCAATCTCGCCGCCCCGGTGCACCGCGGTGACGATATTGTCCGCCAGCAGCCGCAGCGCCTCCCGGGCCAGCATGTCCGAAACGGCGTTTTTCTTCAGCTTGCTGGTATAGGCTTCGATGGCATGGACCATGGCATCGATGCCCGTGGCCGCTGTGACCTGGGGCGGCAGCCCCAACGTCAGCTCGGCATCCAGCAAGGCGAGATCCGGCAGCAGTCGTGGAGACACCACACCGGACTTGGTGGTCTCACCGGTGGTCACGATGGCAATCGGGGTCACTTCGGAACCCGTCCCGGCGGTGGTGGGCACCTGCACCAGCGGCAAACGCTTACCCTCGGCATTATCGACCCCGTAAACCGCCTGCAGCGTCTGGTGGCAATCCGGCGAAGCCAGCAGTGCCACGAGTTTGGCCACATCCATGGAGCTGCCACCGCCAAATCCCACGATGACATCCGCCCGCAACTCTCGGGCGCTCTCAATGGCTTTGAGAACCGTCGCCTCGGGCGGGTCGGCTTCCACCTCGGCAAAAACGGATACGCTCAGTCCGGCCTCACTGAACCCGGGCAAGACGTCATCCAGCAGACCCACGGCCTGAATGCCCGGATCGGTAACCACGAGCACGGTACGCCCGCCCAGTTGACGACAATAGTCCCCCAGGCGTCGCGCACTGCTGGTTTCATGAACGATGGAAGCTGTGGTGTTGAAGCGGAAAGGATTCATAGGCACCCCGGGCCGGCATCGATAGTACGATGACCCGAGTTTACGCACGAAATGATCCACAATGCCATGGTGAGACGGGGTCAATTCAGTGCAGCTGTGATCCGTTTCGCCTAAGCCTGCCGGGCGACCTCCGCTAACGGCGCCGTTTCCCGGGCCACCGCCACGTTGGGAATGTACCCCAGCAGCCGGCTCACGGCGCCATCCTTCGAACGGTAGCGGTTTTCGCGCAGGTCCGTCAGGTAATGGGTATTCAATAAATGCCCGCTACCTTCACAGTCAAAAAAATGGCCACTGTAGCAAGCCTGGTAGCCCGCCACCCCGATCTGCGCCACATAGTCGTTGCGGTGAAAGAAATGCTCTGAATACACCGCCTCAAGATCAAACTCGGTGGCGGCACTGGCGAAGGTGTAATACTCAACATTTTCCAGCAGCGCCTCTTTTTGCGCTGCCTTCAACCGCCGGACCAGCCGGTAGAGGGCGGTGGTCCCGATGATGCCCCCCTGGGAATGGGCCAACAGCACTACTTTGTCATGGTGCTCCAGCGCGTCCTCCAGGATATCGGCAATGCCTTCATCCAGATCCGATACGATCTGCATGGTTCGGCCGATCGCACATTCCACCAGATCGAGCACAATGCCGTCGGAGGGATTGTGCAGCAGCTGGATCTCCCGATCGAAAAGCTCCGCCAGCGCCTGGCCGTTGATCTGGAGGACGGTGCGATCGGTGCAGATGCCATTGATAAAATACCACCCCTCCCCATCCTGGATAGCCTGCCCCTCAGGTTTCGCCCTGGGCAGCCGCGGCGTGGGCCGGAAAGGGTCGTACACCGGCAATAGCGTGGCCCGAATGGAATGGGCGTAGGCCCCCCAGGATGGATAGTTTCTGGCATTCAGTTCCGAAAAAGGTGCCTGGGTGTCCAACGGTGACAACACCCAGGGCAGACTGGGCAATTGGCGTAGCACGGTGCCTGCCCTTTCCAGTGCATTGAGGATTCCCATCACGAGCCCTCCTTCAGTTGGCGCACGTTGTTCCCGGCCGGGGTGCCAAAGGTCTCGGCGCCGGTGGGCTCGATGTGCGGCTCCTGGTTGATGGATCGGCGCATACGCGCCGTGGCCTGGTAAATCCATTTGCGGGCGCGATTCTGGTTCCCCAGGGGACGATGGGCCGCCATCGCATGCCAGGGGTTGAACGAAAGGTTGCGGGCAAAGGCCAGCTGTTCGGGGGAGTCAAAGGTTTGGGCGGGAATCGACAGCGTAGCCACTTTGATGAATGGTGATTCCTCCGCAGGCCAGACCACCCCGGCATGCTCGATCGGCATGCGCTCGGGATCGGTCTGAAACTGTATCAGGAAATCGAAGTCCACGGCGCCCTTTTGCAGCGTACGCACCATGGCGTCACGCAGGTAGTTGTCCGTCAGTCGCCCAACCCGGGAACGTTGCGACGATTGCGGGCGAATGGCGTATTTGATCGCCCGGAGAGAGCCAAAGCGGTAAGGCACACAGCTGTAGTAGGTCAATTCCAGGGGATTGGCGTGCGTCTTGGCGTAAAGCCCCTGCATCAGGGCATCCAGATAATGTGAGTCGAGCGGGTTCAGGAAGTACCAGACTGGCGTGCCCAAACCGATTTCCCGCTGCAGTTTGAGGTTTTCGTAAACATCAGGGGTGGTGAAGGTGGGCGCGCTGATGCCCAGAAAATCCTGGGTTTGGCGCTCTTCGGCGATCAGCTTGCGCCCGGGCACGCCCATCAGCTTGACGCCGATACTCAGGATACCGTTGTTGTCCACATCAGGCGTCACCAACGGACCGGGACCACCAAAGCGCACGTAGGCGGGGAACGCTCGAGGGCGGCGAAATACGCCCACCCGCAGCTCCGCGGGCAAATCCGGCGCCACCGTGAACTGCGCCCGGACCACGCCGTAGGTCTTGGTGTTGCCGGCCCTTTCGGCGGTCTTGCGGGTTTTCTGGTAGTGCTCCACCAGGAAACGGTTCATTTGCCGGGTGATCTGTTCGGTCACCTCGGCTTCATCTTCCCCCAGTTTCTCTTCCCCCAGGGCCAGCCCATTGGGCGTAAGCCGCCGACGGATCGCGGCCTGGGCGAAACGCTCCAGGGGAGCCTGGAACCAGCGGTCAAAGGTGGGGCGAAAGTAGGGGTCCAGCCGCCGCTCCGCCTTCACCAGCGGCACTGTGGCGGCCTGAACCAGGTTGGGGATCCAGCGCATGACAACCTCCTCAAGCCTCGGGGCTCGTCAGGTAGGCCAGGGCCCGCCGACTGGGCAGAAAAAAGTAACCGCCGCCACGGGTTCGCACGAATTCGGGCAGCCCCCGGTAACGACAGCGTACCGGTTCAGCCTGTTGGGTGAATTGGTCTCGCAGCTTGCCATGGGCCATTCTCGGCCCCACCAGGGGATCCGGGTCGTTGTAAAGCCCATTAAAGGTGGGGTTGTTGGCCCAGGTGTGCTGGACGAATTCGAACTGCCGTTGAATATTGGCGCTCAGGCAGATGAAATGCAGGCCGCGCTCCGGGGTGGGATCGGGCGATTCCAGGTGTTGCAGAAAATCCTCGGGGCGGAAGTTGTCGTGAAAGGGCTTTCCGTAGATGCGACCGCGCCGCAGGATACGATGGCGGTGACTGAAAGCCAGGGATTTGGCGGTACCGGGTTCAGGTTCCAGCGCGTCCCTGGGATTGGTCCGGCGAATGTGGGCGCCCAGAGGGCAGCGATAGCCCGGGGCGTCCAGATCGTGGTACAGGAACGCATCCGGTTCGGTAATCTCCGGGTCGTCCTCCCGGGGCGCCAGCACCAACGGCGTGCCGCTGGGCCACCGCCCCACCATACGCGAGGCCAGCCGCACCGCGCCAGCCACCCCACCTCCCTCGCGGCCCGAGTGCGCTTCCATGTAGCGCCAGAACGCTGCCACATCCTGCGCCAGCTGCCGGAAGACCAGATAGGTGCCGTTCAGCCCCAGGTCCTTTTGCCCCGAGCCTGCCGGATCCGGGGCTAACCGCTCCCGCGGGTCAGCCTCGAGTGGAAGCAGCGGCCTCTGGGTGTAGCGCCCATAGCCGTTGCGATACCCCAGCAGAAACTCGCCGAGGGGAACAGCCTGGTCGACGCCGCGTTTGAGAGGATCGAACTCGCTGATGTAGGGCTGACCAATGGCGTCCCGGAAGCCAAAGTGCTCGCGGGCCTGCTGCAACGGATGGGTCTCCAGCCGCTCCACTTCCGCCAGCCCGGCCGGAAATAACTGGTCGCTCAGGATCTGCAGGCGCTCATCCAGGACGGCCTGATCCCGCGCATAGAGCAGGAAAACCCCATGCACCCCCGCTGTTTTGGGCCCGCCCCAGGCCCAGTGCTCCGGCGCGCTACTTCCCTCGTCTCCCAGTATCCGGCGCTTGTGGGTCGTGTCCATGCCACTGCGAAAGGCATAGGAGAAGCCCTGAAGGATGTCCTCACGAATCTTCAGGGTTTGCAGTCCGGCATGGGAGAGGGCCAGATTAAGCGCCCACTCCTCGGGCCTGCGATGGGCAAAGGTCAGGTCTCGCCCGAGCTGTTCAAGCCCGGCCCGGGCCTTGGTCGGCGCCACAATCCGGAACAGCAGGAAGCTGGCATGGGGCAAGGCCCCGAAGCCGCGTACCACCAGGGCCTGAACATCACTGAAATCCACATTCTCGGACGGAGTCATGATTCATAACCTCGCTAGCCAGGCCTGGGCTGCTTTCTCGCCCATGCGCCCCCGCAAACCACTGCGGATGGCCTCGTTGTTGGCGATATTCACGGCGGTCAGGTGCTGATAGGGCGCGTGCCAGGCATGGGTGACGATCTGATGATTGCCGATGTAATCCTTGAAGCGCTGTTCGTTTTTGGCCCCCTGGAAAAACAGCCAACGGGTGCGGGGGTAGCCCCGACCATTGCTGAACACCACATTCAGCCCCCAGGACACCTTGTCGATGAAATCCACCATGTAGCTTTCCAGACTGCCGTCATAGTTGCTGGCGAACAGCAGGCGACGATCGTCATCAATCATGATCCATCGGGCAAAATGAATGGTGTCCACGCCATCGAGACCCAACAGGGGCACGCCGGCCAGGTCGCCCCGGTTGAACACATGGCGCACCGCCAACTGGGCAGCGGCCAGCACGCCACGGGCGGTCATGCGCCGGACCCACCCCGGTTTGAGATAACCCACCGCTGAAAACTGGTTGTGAACCGCCAGGTCTTCATCGGCGCGGAGCCGCTGCAGACGTTCCAGCGGGGGCCGTTGGCTGTCTTCGGGATCGCCCTGCTCTTTCAACTGCAACAGAACCACCCAGCCCACCAGCAGCGGCCAGCTCCAGACCAGCGCCATTCCACCCAGCCCCAGAACCACCACAAAACGTACCTGCTCCTTCGCCCGCCACAGCCACCCTGGACGATGCGCCGGCTCCAGGGCCCAGCTCAAATCCGGCGTCTGGGCGACGTGCTCGACCAGGGCCTGGCGCAGCTGGCGCGCGGAGTTGTAGTGTTCCGGCGCCATGCGGTCGAGGAGGTTTTCCAGGGCCTGGTGCAGGTGGTCTTCCTCATGGATCTGGCGTGCGGTGCGGCCGAGAGTATTGATGTAGTAGGTTTGCGCCCGGACCAGGTGGTTCTGGAGATACGCCAGGCGCGCAGCACGACTGCGATGGCCTTGGGCCGGGTAACCGACGCAGGCAGCAAAGAGGGTGTCGATACCGCGCTCGGTCTTGTCCACCAGCTGTTCCAGGAAGCGATCCACCGCCCCATCCACGTTGGCCAGAAACACCAGCCTGGACCCGTACTGGTCGGGGTGGTCAGGCCCTTCAAGAATCAGAAACCGGGCGAAGTGCAGCCGGTCCTCGAACAGCCCCAGGGGCAGCAGTCCGTTGGCAGAGGAGTCAGCCGCCACGGTGGCCAGATGATCCCGCAGTTCGGCTTCCCGTTCCTCGGCGATCGGCGCCATGACCGTCACCGGGTTCTGCGGCATGGCCGCCAGTGCGCCCCACTCCCGCTTGATCCGATCCCACCAGCCGGTGCTCATGCCCTGCCCTCCTACGCCTGCGTTTCCAGCGCAAAATCCAGCACCCGGCGCTGGCCCCACCAGACCTTGCCCAGATACAGGCCGGGTTCGACCTCGCGGATTTCATCCCGTATGGGATGGGCCAGCAGAGACGTTCGCCCGTAGTCGATGATGATAGTGTCCTCGTCATCCAGCCAGCTCTTGCCGCGATAGACCTTCGCCACAATGGTGTTAAGGCCGAAGGGCAGGATCTTGTTGACCAGAACCCCCTGCTCAAAGGTGGGTGGAAACAGGTCAAACACCTTGCCCTGCCAGGCCAGCCGACGGGCCAGCCGGGCAAAGGTCCCAGGCAGCACCCCGCCCGCCCAGATTGCCGTTCCCTGAGTATCGCCCTGGGGGATCACACCCGGCCGGGCTTCCCGGTAAACCTTGTCCAGCTGCTCCCGGGACAGCGACAGCCATTCCTTGACGCGCTTGTTCATGACGCCCTCCTGAGGCCGGTGTTAATGGGGGTCAGTTCATCCTCGTTCTGCAGTTCCCGACGGTTCACCATATGAAAGGCAACCCGCTCCGCCATGGCACAGATGGTGGCGGAAGGGTTCACGCCCAGGGCCGCCGGCATCAGCGAGCCGTCGGCCACAAACAGGCCCGGGTAACCCCAGACTTCTCCCAGGTCATTGGTGACACCGGTGCGGGGCGATACCGACACCGCGCAACCCCCGAGGGGATGTGCCGTCAGCGTTTTGCCCACAGGCAGACCCAGCTTGGGAGACGCCCAGAGGAAGCTGTTGACGAATTCGCCCCCAGATGCCTGACTCAGTGTCTGCATGCGTTTGATCATCTTCCGGAAAAGGGGCCTGCTGCGACGGAACGACCAGTCCAGCTCGATATCCCCGTGGCGGTTCAGGCGCAGGCGTCCATCGGAAGCGTCCGTGGCCATTCCCAGGTACGGCAGAAAATGGGTCAGGTACCCCTCATCGAGCAACTGATCGAACTCGAAAGCATATTGGCTACCCAGACTGTCCGCGGCGTAGCGTCTGAGTTGCTGCCAGGCATGACGCAGGCGTCCGCGGGTTGGCAAGACACCGTTGAAGTACCAGATAAAGGGATCGGGATAGCCCAGATCCTCGATAAAGATGTAGTCATCGTTCTTCTCCCGGTACCCGACACCGGCGGTGATACTGGGGCCGCGTCCCGGATCCACGATGCGGCGCGGATAACGGGTTCCCGCGTAGAGGAAATCGCCGTTACCGGAAAAGCGGTGCCCCAACCGCCGGGAAAGATCAGGCAGCGTTTTGTCTCGATATTTGCACCGTAATAGCAATTCATTGCTGCCCAATGTGCCTGCCGCAACCACCACCTGTGCGGCATCCACGATCAGGCTGGGGGCATCCGGTGAGTCCCGCAGGTCACGGAATCGCACCCGATAGCCATGGGGCAATGGCCTGATACCGAGCACCTGACGCTGGGGAAACACCTCCGCGCCCTCGGCTTCAGCCAACGCGATGTAATTGAGGTCCAGGGTATTCTTGGCATGGACATGGCATCCCAGCAGGCAGTTGCCGCAGTATTCACAGGGCGACTGGAGATGCCCCCCCACGGATTCGGTCACCTGGCTGCCAAATCGGACGCAGATCGGAACCCGCTCCGCAGTCTTTCCGGTGCTGGCCACTGCATCCTCGAAGGCGACGGTCCTCAGGGGAAGATGGCGGTTTTCCGGGGGAGTAATGGCATTGGCACCGAGCATCTGCGCCGCGACGCGGTAATAGGGTTGTAGCCGCTCCAGGGTAATCGCTTCAGGCCAGACCGGCGTCCTGAATATGAAGGCGGGAGGCTGAATGTGAACGTTGAAGTAGTGGAGCGAGCCGCCACCTACGCCGACCCCCTGCACCACATCCATGCGTCGGAAGGTGCGATATTCGATAAACCCCCGGCCTGGATATCCGTTGTGGTTCTCTCGCCACAATCCGGTTGTCGCCAGCTCACCGGGGGAACGGGGGAACTGCTCGCGGGGCCAGCGTTGCCCCTTTTCCAGGATACACACCGACCGACCGGCCTGCGCCAGGCGACAGGCGGTGATGGCACCCCCGAATCCTGAGCCGATAACCACCACGTCGTAGGTCGGTTGCATGGTCTCATCCTCCGGCTTCAGGACGCCGCCTGGACCGCCGCAGCACCGGTTTGCCGGTCGGCCCGCACCCTCGGTATCTCGGCCATAAGACGCCCGACCTCCCGGGCCAGGGCATCCGGAGCCTCCAGTGGCACAAAGTGCCCGACCCCCTCCAATGGGCGCCAGGCCACCTCGGTGCCCGCGTCTTCATGGCTCTGCTGGGCCACTTTCGCCGATAGCGCCCGGTCCTCCAAGCCCCAGATCAACGTGGCCGGCACGCTGATGGGCATGCTATAGAGCCCGGCCAGCTGGTGCCGGGTGGAGGGCCAGAGTAAACGCCAGACCACATCCCGGTAGTAGTTGATGGGGCCACGCAAATCCTCGGGAGCGTTGAATCGGCTGACGATCATGCGCACCAGGTCACGGTCCATTTTGCCCTCACTGCCGGCACGCAGGGTAAACGAGAGCCTCAGGAAGTATCGGCCCAACCCTGTGGTCAGCAGCGCTTCGGGAATCAGCGGGACCTGGAACGGCGGGACCCAGGGGATACGCAGCGTCTGGAAGTCTTCAAAATGCAGGACGGCCCTGACCAGCGTCTTGGGATGGGGGCAGTTGATGACGGCCACCTGGCTGATGAGGTCAGAATGAAGGTGGGCAAAGGTCCAGGCCAGGGCCCCTCCCCAGTCATGACCTAGCAGCAGTGGGCGGTTCAGTCCCAGCTTCTCAATCAGACCCCGGATATCATCCAGCAGCGTGGGTACATCATAGCCGCGGTCGGAGCGATCGGTGCGTGGATACCCCCTGAGATCGGGCGCGTAAATGGCCACATCCGGCAGCCGCTGCATCAGGGGACGCCAGCTCATCCAGCCCTCGGGGAACCCGTGCAGACAAAGAATCGACCGTCCTGGCTGGCGCGCCTTGGGCGAGTCGGGGGGTGCAGACTGGGCCACGTGAAAACGGATGCCGTTGATCTTGAGTTTACGGTGATGCACTCGTCCGTTCATGCTCTCTTGCCTCCTTTCTCTCCTGTGTTACCGATCCGTGGGTGATCCATCAGGGCGCCTCATAGCAGGCTTCCTCGCACTGGAAATGGTGATACCAGTGGTGAGCCTTCACTTGCCTGGGAATATCGCCCTGCTCCACATGGGTGCAGCAGGCCTGGACCGGCTTGACCTTCACGTACACCTTGATCCACTGCTCATAGGCGCCCGTGATCCGGAGGCGGGCCTGGTAGATGCCCCCGGCGAAACTTTCCGGAATCTTGAAGCTCACGGTGGCCTGCAGCGCTTCGTTATGGGCCAGGGTTTTCTTGTCCGGAGCGACGGTCACGGATTCTTCGGTACAGACGAAGGGATCCGGTTCCAGGGTGAATTCCCGTGAGGTCTTCGATGTGTTGGTGATCTGCAATTTGTGGTTGAACTGGTCGCCGGGGCAACCTGTCCAGCAGATCACCGCCACACAGGGATCCGGACAGTGGATCTCGGGAATGGTGCAACAGGGGTCGCACCCCCCCAGGGTGCCATCAAAGGTCTGTTTCACCACATCCGCGGCGCCGCGAACCGTCACCGCCACCAGGCGAACCGGCAACAACAGCAGGCCACCGCACGAGGGCAGGCACATCCTGTCGGCGGGCGCACAGGCGGTACTGCAGGGACCTGAAGCGGGCAAACAATGCTTGGTATCCATGGCTTATCTCCTTTTCGTCGAGACCGGGGCCCCGTTGCAGTACAGCTCGATCCAGATCCGGTCATCGCAGATCTTGATGAAACCCAGATAGTGACGCCCCTTCTGAATGCCCGGCGGCAGCGTGATGGAAAAGGTGCGCTCAACCACCTCGCCCGCACCCGCCGAAAGGGCGCCGCGTGGCGAGAAACGGACCGTGGCGGGAGGTATCAGGGATTCGCGGAAATTGTGCAGCAGACGGTTGGCAAACGTTTCGTAGTCGTCGCTCTCTTCGGTGTCCCGCAGGCTGTAGACGAGGGTCCGGCCAATCCAGTCCCGCTCCCGCAACCACACCTGGGCCCCGTCGGCGACAGAAACCGCCACGTTGCCCAGATTGCGCACGCGCACCGTGCCCGACACCTTGTCGCCACTGGCCCCTGCGGTCCTGATGTGGGCCGGTTCGATCACCAGGGCGCGTTGTTCCAGGATTTCCACACGCAGACGAGCCTTGATGCCACTCAGGCTGAACTCCGCCTCATACTGCCCCGGCGCCGTGGACGCAGGAACCATGAGGCGGGCCTGAAAGCGACCGGAGTCACCCGGACGCAAACGGGCTTCCAGCAGCACCAGCCCCTCTTCCAGCCCCAGGACGCCTTTGCGCAGTCGCGAAGGTGCCCTGACAGCCAGTTCCCGGACCTTGACCTTCTGCTCACCAAGATTGGTCAGCTCAACCTGGCCGCGGCATGCTCTCGGCGGGCCGCTAAAGTGGAACGGACCTTCCCCGAAACACCAATCCTTGCCGGCCTCACCGGAAAAGGGGCCTTTCATGACGTTTGACCCTCCTGGTCATTCGCAGCCCTCGCTTTTGCGGGGCTTGTAATCCTCGGCCACCACCATGCCCTCTCCGCAGGTTTCAAAACTCAGAATATTGATGCCGAACAAAGTGAGGCAGAACCGGTAGTTCAGAGGAAAATGAAAGCGCATGGGACGAAAACCGAACTGGAGATCAATGCGGGGCAATTCCCGAACACGCACATCCAGGTTCAGATCCACATCGCTGTCAGTTTGCACCCGGCTGTCTGTCTCAACCCGGAAGGTCGGCAACTGCAATACGGAGAGTGCCGCATTGACATTGACGTCGGGCAGCTCGGTGACGCCAACACTGATTTCAGGGAACTGGGTGACCCCGATGTTGATGGGTGCCAACTGGGGCACCCGAACATTGATGTTATCCAGATCAAGATCGACCCCGCCGCCCAGTCTGATTGTGGGCAGGTCATCGATATGGAGATGGATATTATCCAACGGAACGTCGACGCTCATACACAGACTCCACGGGCGTTCATGGCTTCCGGGAGCGGTCCTTTCGGACCCGGAACGGAAAGCCATAGTCGATGGTATAACGCCAGCTGACACGGCGGGCGCCCCTGCGTGGCAGGCGGCGGACGTCAGCTTTTACCGTGGGCAAAATACGAGGAGTGAAAGCAATCCTTTGCCTTAATTGCAGTTTGCAACAAGTTTTTCAGCAATACAATCTGTTGTAGGGGCACAAAAACTGGCCCCTTTATAGCGTTCGCAGAACCAGGGTCGCATTGGTTCCGCCAAAACCAAAACTGTTGGACATGGCCGTGGTCAGGGGAGCCGCCTGGGAGGTTCTCGGCAATGCATAGTCCGCCACTGCCGGATCCGGGTTGTCCAGATTCGCCGTCCCTGCGATGAAACCCTCTTGCATCATGAGTAATGTGTAGATCAGCTCATGCACCCCGGCCGCGCCCAGGGAATGGCCGCTGAGCGACTTGGTTGAGGAGACCGGAGGCATTCTGTCGCCGAACACCCGTTCGATGGCTTGCAGTTCAGTAATATCGCCGGCGGGGGTGCTCGTGCCGTGGGCGTTGATATAGTCCACCGGGGTATCTACGTTTTGCAGCGCCATCTGCATACAGCGTTCGGCGCCCTCACCCGATGGCGCCACCATATCGGCCCCGTCCGAGGTCGCACCATAGCCCACCAGTTCCGCCAGAATCGGAGCCCCGCGCCTGCGCGCATGCTCCAGCTCTTCCACCACCACCATGCCGCCACCGCCGGCAATGACGAAACCGTCGCGATCACGATCAAACGGGCGCGAGGCTTTTTCCGGCGTGTCGTTGTATTTGGTGGAAAGGGCACCCATGGCATCGAACATCATGGTCAGTCCCCAGTGCTCCTCCTCGCCGCCGCCGGCAAAGACCATATCCTGCTTGCCCAGCTGGATCTGTTCCCAGGCATGGCCGATACAGTGGGCGCTGGTGGCGCAGGCCGAGGCAATGGAATAGTTGACGCCACGAATCCCGAAGGCGGTAGCCAGGCTGGCGGATACGGTACTGGTCATGATGCGCGGCACCATGTAGGGGCCGATGCGACGTACGCCTTTGGCCCGAAGATTGTCCACCGCCGCGATCTGGTGCTCGCAGGAGGCGCCTCCCGATCCGGCCACGATCCCGGTGCGTTCATTCCGGATTTCGCTCTCGGTCAGCTGGGCAGACTCAATGGCCTGCTGCATGGCCAGGTAGGCGTATGCTGCCGAATCGCCCATGAAGCGGCGAAGCTTGCGGTCGATGCTCTCGACGTCAGCCTCCAGGTGGCTCGATATCTGGCTGCGAAAACCCATTTCCCTGTAGGTTTCGTTGAAACGTATGCCGGACTGCCCATCCCGCAAATGACGCACAACGGTATCGGCCCGGTTACCCAGGCAGGAAACGATCCCGAATCCGGTGATCACCGCACGACGCATGCAAAACACTCCTGTTAGTGGATGGCGGCTGGTCTTCCCATTCTAGGAAGACCTGAAGCAGAAGGGAATGTGACCAAAGTCGGTTGGCGAGGCGAATTTTTCGGGACCATTGATCCACATCAACCAGCCTGTGTAGGGGTGAACGTAGACTAGCTCCATGCCAAATCGAATTATTCAGACCTCTCACCCGGACGCGATGAAGACGATGGAACGGCTTCCCGATTGCAAAGCCTATCCAGGCCAGAAAGCCTGGAAAGGCCGCCGCGGTTTGATTCTTCCCGAGCTTGAGGAGAGTCGACAAGCCTGTGCGCCCATTGCCCTGGCGAGAGCCCACAAGTTCCTCCGTGCCGCGCTTCAGGAAAGCCCGGCCCTCGCCCTGGCTATTCGTTTTCCAACCACACCGACGCTGGAAAACCGCGCCCCCCGCGAGGCAGATCTTCACTCCCGGCGCCAGTATCTGGACCTTCTGCTACGGGAGATGCGCCTGCTCAAATTGCACACCTACCGACACTGCCGACTCACTCACCTCTGGTGGCTGGGGCACCCGCCGGCCTGGCTGGAACCGGCCCAGATGACTGAACTGATGTTCCGCACGGGACAGCAGCTCAATGACGGCCTGGACTATCTGGAGGCTGCCACGCTCTGCGTCGACAAGCTGGTGGCCGATCAGGACACCTGGGCCCTGGTACGCGGTCTGGGTTTCACCCACATCGTGAGTCAGGCTCCACCGACTGAAGCCCTTGCGGCATTGGTGAGCGAGTTTGAACTCAGCATTGTGCCCGACGTCTTTCATTCGCCCATGCCCCGTCTCAACGAGGTGCCCCTGGTCGGCATTGGCCTTGGTGCACGCAGTTTTTTCGGGCGTTACTGTATCGATAACCTGATGCGGCTGGATCTCTACCGCTCCTGCCTCGATCGGGGCCAATACCCCTATGAGCAGGCCCGCATCTGTTCTGTAGCCACATTCTGACCCCCGCCACCGGCAAGTAACCGCTACAGGTCACGTCTATAACCAGCATGCCACAGTATCTCGCCACGCTCTTTTTGGGCTGCTTATTAACGGCTTCCTGCGACGGGAATATTACGTACTTGGAATAGGCTGATTTTCGGATTATCCTGACCATTAAGCGCAGGCAATAATGTTTGGGGCTGCCTCTTTTCGGCCCCCTTTTGCATTAGGCTCACTGCCCGAACCGCAAGCAAGCCCTACAGGAAGAGCAAAACCATGGGACAACGCATACCCGCCCATTTGAATGGAGTCCTCAACCCCTCCTGCAACCATTGCAGCCTGAGTAATCTGTGCCTGCCAATCGCGGTTTCCGCCGAGGAAATCACGCGTCTGGAGGAAGTGGTTGATCAGGGCGCCTCTTATGACCGTGGGGCACACGTTTTCCATCAGCACGAACCGTTCAAATCCTGTTATGCGGTGCGCAGCGGAGCCATCAAGACCTACATTGAAACCAGCAGTGGTGAAGAGCAGGTAACCGGCTTCTACCTGCCTGGCGAAATTGTGGGTCTGGACAGCATCAACACCAGTCAGCATTCCTGTTCCGCCAAGGCGCTGGAGCGGACCACCGTCTGTGAAATCCCCATCCAGAAGCTGGAAAACCTGTCGACCCAGATTCCGTCGCTGCAGCATCATTTCTTCCAGCTGATGAGCCAGGAAATCCAGAACAGCCAGCATCTGTCCATGCTGCTGAGCAAAAAAACCGCCGAAGAGCGCCTGGCCTCACTGCTGCTGTCACTTTCCAGCCGCTTCAAACGACGCAAGCTCTCTCCCACGCAGATTCACCTGCCTATGGCCCGCAACGATATCGCCAATTTCCTGGGCCTGGCGGTGGAAACCGTAAGCCGTGTCCTGACCCGTTTCCAGAAGCAGGGATTGATCAAACTGCAAGGGCGCGATATCGATTTGCTCGATGTGGAGAGCCTGCTGGACGTGATCGATCACCGTACCAACTGCCGCTAAACTTGACCCAAGTCATTTTTACATCCGGCAGTGGTACTGCGCCCCGTGCGGCCTTGAGCTAGATCAAAAAGCTTCTGCACCAACTCCTTAGACTGGGTTCCGACTGATAACCCTCCCCTGGTTACCATGAGCATCACCAGGGGCTCGCTTCCAAGGAGTAGAGCATGAAGAAAAGCCTGTATGCCGCCGCAGCCATCCCGGCACTGCTGTCTGCCTCTATCGCCCACGCCTATGAAGGCGGCGATATCATCATCCGCAACGGCCTGACCATGGTCGAACCGCAGGAAGACAGCTCCGCTATCGATATTACGCAACCGGATCTGGGCCAGGTTCCAGGCTCGGCCGTCGGGGTGGACAACGACGTACAGATCGGTTTGTCCGGCACCTATATTCTCACCCCACATCTGGGTGTAGAACTGCTGGCCGCAACCCCCTTCACCCACAACATCTACGGCGCAGGCAGCCTCTCTGGTGCAGGCAAACTGGGTGAAACCAAACACCTGCCGCCGACACTGTCACTGCAGTACTACCCGCTATCTTCTAGCAGCCGGTTCCAACCCTACGTCGGCGTGGGCGTTAACTACACCATGTTCTTCGAGGAAGAGACCACGGACACCCTGACCAACAGCATCGGGGCACTGGCGGACCTGGCCACGGGCACCAGCACGGGCGTTAGTGCCACTTCCAGCAGTCTGGAACTGGACGACTCCGTCGGTGTGGCCGTGCAACTGGGCATGGACTATCAGGTCACTGAGACCCTGGGTCTGAACGCCGGCCTGTGGTGGATTGATCTCGATACTACCGGCACCATCGAGGCCCAGACCAATTCAGGCCTGGTCAAGGCCGACGTGGACGTCGAAATCGATCCGATGGTTTACATGGTAGGTGCAATGATCAAGTTCTGATCATGTCCTTTTGGGGTTCCCGGCCGACTCAACTGTCCAACGGTTCGCTGGCGCGCCTGGGAGCCCCCGTTTTCAGCAACGCCCATTCGTTTTCAATGTAGCTCCGCCAGGGCCGCTGTTTGATCCCAAAAGTGTTCTTGATCTTGTTGCAACCCAAGGTGGCGTTTTCCGGCTCCAGTTCTGTCCACGACTCCACATCGTCAACCAGATCCATGGCCGGTTCAGGCTGCACGGTTTCGAGAATGGCCAGCCCCAGCTCATACAGCGTGATCTCTTCAGCGCCGGCGTACTGATAGGTTCCCCACACTTCAGCCCCGCACTCCACCTGCTGCACCATGGCGGTAATCACCCGGGCCAGATCCTCCATCGCCACGGGCTGTCCCTGACAACGGCTGGACATTGCCAGTCGCTCCTTTTTCATGACCATCGCCAGAAAACGCTCCAGAGACCAGCCAGTGCGAAGGATCAGATGCCGTGGGAGATGAGCCCGCAGATGCTGTTCGGCGTCCCATTGCAGAATGCCAAGCTGACTGATGGGGTTGCCCGGGTTGCTGGAAATGTAGGCACTTTGCTTGCGACCATCGAACACATAACAGCTGGAAAGCTGCAACATGGCAAGATCTCGCTCGGCGCAAAGCTTGCCCAGGGCGCAGGGCAGATCATAGAGACGATGCCGCGCCATATCCGGCGCCTGCTCGACCCACAGGGGATCAGTGCTGGTCAGGGTGTTGATAACCATATCCACATCATCGGGGACCCAACCGGGCAGCTGCGTCAAATCCACTTCGTCCGGCTTGCTCAGCAACAGAGGCGTCACCTCCAGATCGGTCTGACGCAACTGATCCAGCAGCAGGCGGCCCAGGAATCCCCATTCGTGGATAACCAATACTCTCACGTCGATCTACACCATTTTGGTCTGTGTCAGCTTGTTCGGAATGTCAGTACCTCGCTCCCGTGTTTCAGCTCACACCGAAGCGGCCCGACTGACAGTTCAATTGCACCTCCGAGGCCAATTGCCCGTTCCAAGATGCTCTGTAACATTGTGTAATGTCAATTGGGAAAATGAGGCTGTCATGGTAAAGAATCAATATCATATCGCGGCACCGGTGCCCGAGGAACTGGCACAACGAGCGGCTCACCTCATCAATTGTATCCGTTATGAGGGGCCCACGAAGGAACAGAAGGAAGAGCTGTACGAACTGATCGTGGAGCTGACGGAAGTGGGCGTCGATTTCTTCTTCCTTGAACCCCTGCGCCGTCTGGGCGCTGGCCCTGTCATGATGAAAATGGCCAACATGGGCCTGAACAGCACGCTCAAGGGCACCCGGATGGTGATTCACAAGGTGCTGAAGCGTATCGACAACAAGCACCTGGACGGAATCGTGGATTTCATCGAGGAAATCCTGTTCGAACCCGAGGCCTATCAGAAAGCCGCCTGATCCGGGAGGGGCCGCAACGGCGGGTGTGGCCCCTGCACGCCTTTGGAGGCTACTCCTCCTGCCCCCGATAGACCCGTGGCACCCGGGGTGTGACCCCTGTGAGCAACTCATAGCTGATGGTGCCACACAGACGCGCCACCTCATCAACGCTAATCTGCCCACCCCATAGCTCCACAGCATCACCAACCGCCGCATCGGGACAGTTGCTTAAATCCACCGCCAGCATGTCCATGGATACCCGGCCGATCAGCGCCGCTCTCCTGCCCCTGACCGCAACCGGTGTGCCGCTGGGTGCATGGCGCGGATAACCGTCCCCGTAACCCACGGCGACGATGCCCATTAGGGTGGGCTGTGACGCCACCCAGGTGGCACCGTACCCCACGCTTTCTCCGGCCTCGATTTCACGCACCGCGATCAACTGTGATTGCAGGGTCATTACCGGCCGTAACCCCAGTTCTGCGCCGGTGCATTCTAGTAACGGCGCACCGCCAAACAGCATGATCCCGGGGCGGGTCCAGTCAAAGATACAGTCGTCACCGCGGAAATGAGCCGCTGAATTGGCGGCACTGACGGGCAGGTGAGGAAATTGGTCGCGCAGTCTAACGATGCACTCAAGCTGTGAGCGCGTCATCGGATGATCTTCGGCATCGGCACAGGCGAAGTGGGTCATCAGCCCGGACAGGCAGGCGCCTGGCAACGCCTCCAGGCGAGAGACCATAGCCGGGACTGCATCCATGGCCACACCCAGGCGATTCATACCGGTGTTGACCTTGAGCCAGACCGGCAACGGGGCCGAAAGGCTGGTCTGCTCCAGTTGCCGGATCTGTTCCGCGCAGTGCACTGCCGGCAGGAAATCATGCCGTACGCATTCCTCGAGATCCGCAGCCTCGTGCACGCCCTCAAGCAGGAGCACAGTATGTCGGCATCCGGTTTCACGAATGCGGAACGCTTCCTCGATGGAAGCCACGGCAAACATTGGAGCTACCGGCGCCAGCGCCTGAACCACCTGCTCCAGCCCGTGACCGTAGCCGTCGGCCTTGACCACGGCCATGGTCTGGGTGCTCCGCGCCTTCCGGCAGGCGAGGGAGTAGTTTTCCCTTAAGGCATCCAGATCAATCAGTGCCCGGGTCGGCCGCGGCATTAAAACTCTCCCCCATAGTCCCCATGCGCAAGGTCCTCGAACTTGGTGTACTTACCCAGGAAGGCCAGGCGTACCGTGCCGATGGGACCGTTCCGCTGCTTGCCGATAATGATTTCGGCAATGCCCTTATCGGCACTGTCCTCGTTATAGACTTCGTCGCGGTAGATGAACACGATCAGGTCAGCATCCTGCTCGATCGCGCCGGATTCACGCAGGTCTGAATTGACTGGACGCTTGTTGGGGCGTTGTTCGAGGCTGCGGTTGAGCTGCGACAGGGCCACCACGGGACAACCCAGTTCCTTGGCCAGCCCCTTGAGCGAGCGCGAGATCTCGGAGATCTCCGCGGTCCGTCCTTCACTGTTGCCGGGCACCCTCATGAGCTGCAGGTAGTCCACCATGATCATGCCGACACCGCCGGCCTCTCTTGCCACGCGCCGGGCACGGGAACGCATTTCGGTCGGACTCAGGGCGGGGGTGTCATCAACGAAGAGCGGCTTGTCCTTGAGGAGGCTGACCGCCGAGGTGAGACGCGGCCAGTCGTCTTCTTCCAGGTTGCCGCTCCGGATACGGGTCTGGTCGATGCGGCCAATGGACGAGAGCATCCGCATGACGATGGCATCGGCCGGCATCTCCATACTGAAAACCAGAACCGGCTTGCCGGTACCCAGCAAAGCGTTCTCCACCAGGTTCATGGCAAAGGTGGTTTTACCCATGGAAGGCCGGCCGGCGACGATGATCAGGTCTGACGGCTGCATACCGGAGGTCATGCCGTCCAGATCCTTGAAGCCGGTGGTCAGACCGGTGATGCTGTCTCCGGATTCGAACAGTTCCTCGATCCGGGTCAACGCTTTGGTCAGGATAGGGTTGATGCTCTGGGGGCCGGAGCCCTCCTTGGAGCGGGCCTCGGCGATCTGGAATACGCTGCGTTCGGCCTCGTCGAGAATTTCGGAGCTGGTTCGGCCCTGGGGGTTGAAGGCCGAATCGGCGATGTCGCCCGAGGCGGAAATCAGCCGCCGCAGTACAGAGCGTTCCTGGACAATCTCTGCGTAGGCCCGGATATTGGCGGCGCCCGGCGCCTGCTCCGCCAGCTGGCTCAGGTAATCGATCCCGCCAGCGTCCGCCAGGTCTCCGGCCCGCTCCAGCCACTCGGAGAGCGTGACCACATCCAGAGGATCCCCTTCCCCGGCCAAGCGCTCAATGGCCGCGAAAATTAGGCGGTGCTCGTGACGGTAGAAATCATTGGCCCCTACTGTTTCCGAGACGAGATCCCACTTGCTGTTATCCAGCATCAAGCCACCCAGGATGGCCTGCTCCGCTTCGATGGAATGGGGCGGCACCTTGACGCGGCCGGTTTCCTCACTCGCGTTGTCGCGATCGTAACGGGCTATTGTCGCCATGCTCAATACGTCTCCGGGGGACCTTCTCTACTTTCCAGCCTTCGCTTCGGCCAATACTTCCGGCGGGCATCCTACAATCAGGGAAACCCAAACGAAACCAGCCCGCCAGTCGCCCCGAACGGTTGCCGTTCAGGAAGACAGTCGGGCCGGAAATAGGCTATCGCAAGATAGCAAGGCGTACCATTGGCAGTGTGTAACAGCAGGCTATGCCGGGCGTGGCGAAAGTGCTGCCCTGCTCCGGACAAAGCCCCGGGGCGGCCTGTCGGCCGGCCCCTTCAGCTGTGCATTGCCTCAGGCAGCAACGATCACGACTTTGATGTTCACTTCCACGTCAGAGTGGAGCTGAGCCGTCAGTTCGTACTCGCCGGTCGCCCGCAGCGGGCCTTCCGGCAGATTGACTTCGCTCTTCTCCAGCTCAAAACCGGCAGCGGTCGCCGCATCGGCGATATCGCGTACGCCAATGGAACCGAACAGTTTGCCTTCTTCACCCGCCTTGGCGGCGATAGTGAAAGACTGGCCTTCCAGTGCCTCGGCGCGCTTCTGTGCTTCCGCCAATTTCTCGGCCGCTGCCTTCTCCAGCTCCGCACGACGCTCTTCAAACGCCTTGACGTTATCTTCCGTCGCCGGAACGGCCTTGCCGTAAGGCATCAGGAAATTACGACCGTAACCGGCCTTCACTTTTACCTTGTCGCCCAGGTTGCCCAGGTTTGCGACCTTTTCGAGCAGAATAACTTCCATCTCGTTAACCTCTTTACTGTATCAACCGGTACGATCACTGCGCGCTCAATCGGCGCCGAAAATCGACCCAGCTATCGATAATCGCTATTACGACCAATAACACCATCAAACTCGGCCCCAGGATCAGCAAGGCCACGTAAAACAGGGCCAACCAGATGCCACCCGCTCCCCTGGCTGCGACCAGCCCGTGTATCAATGCCACGCCGGCAATCAACAGGGGCAGCCCCAAGACCATGGTACTGAGCGCGGCGTTGGCACCCAGTTGCGGCAGCAATACCATTGCGCCAACCAGAGCCAGGCACACTGGCCCGTCCAGCCGGAAACCATGGAACTCCTTGCGCAGGCCGCCAGGGTTAAAAAGCTTGGCTTGCCAACCCCGCGCCAATGCCAGGCATCCTACTGCAATAGCCAGCTGCGATGCGGCCATACTCCCAACCATCATGCTGCGAACCAGAGGTTCCAGCTGATCGCCGAGACTGGCGGCAAATTCCGGATTGAGCTGACGGTAGAACTCCGTCCCCGTAGCCACGAGCTTTTGCAGCAAACCCGGTAGCAGCGTGGGAATCAGCCATCCGGCCAGCAAGGCCAGCCCGATACCGCAGACCATGGCCCATTGCCAGGCAACGGTTCTTCTGAGTACCAGAGCCATGGCGGCCGTTTCCAGCAACACCACCAAGGAGGTGGGATCCTGGCCGACCCAGAGCCATCCAAACGCAGGCAATGCCGCCCAAAGTGCGATGTTCAGGCCGGTGGTAGCGCCCAAACGCAGGATGACCAGGCCGACAACGGCCGCGCTGATCCAAAACAGCAGCGGCAGACTCGCGGTCAGGACCGCGACCACCGCTGCCTGGACGGGGCCGCGCATGACAAATGCAGCCAATGCACGCATGCCCCGCCTCCGCCGAATTAACCTTCGTGGTTATCGGTGTAAGGCAGCAGCGCCAGGTAACGAGCCCGCTTGATAGCGGTGGCCAGCTGGCGCTGGTAACGAGCACGCGTACCGGTGATACGGCTGGGTACGATCTTGCCCGTTTCGGTGATGTAGCTCTTCAGTGTGTCCAGATCCTTGTAGTCGATCTGCTTCACACCCTCTGCCGTGAAGCGGCAGAACTTACGACGTCTGAAAAAACGTGCCATCAGATAACTCCTCGGTTTGACCTTTACTCGGCGTCTTCAGCAGTTTCCTGCTTCTTCTCGCTGGACTCGGCGGGCTTGCGGCTCCGCTCCTCGCCCGAGGAACGACGCTCGTCACGGCTGTCTTGCGCTTTCATCGGTGACGGCTCGGTCACGGCTTCAGTCATGCGCACGACCATGTCGCGGATGATAGCGTCGTTGAACCGGAAGTTATGGGTCAGCTCGTCTACCACTTCCTTGGAACATTCAACGTTCAGCAGGATGTAGTGAGCCTTGTGAATCTTGTTGATCGGATAGGCCAGTTGGCGACGGCCCCAATCCTCGACACGATGCACGTTGCCACCGTCGTCTGTAACCAGACCGGTGTAACGCTCAATCATGGCGGGGACCTGCTCGCTCTGGTCCGGATGGACCATGATCACGATTTCGTAGTGACGCATTGTAGCTCCCTTTGGATTAAGCAGCTTCCGGGTGGGTCAGAGCCCAGCGAAAGCAAGGAGTGAATAAACGATTTCTTTTCCCCGGCTTCAGGGAAACGCGCATTTTATGTCCAGAGGTAGGCGGGATGCAAGGCTGGCTCGCGCTATTTGCAGAACCAGGCCCGCCGTTGAGAGCGGTATTACCCCCCCTGGCGCTGGCGAACCGCCTCGAACAGGGTTATGCCGGTGGCCACCGAAACGTTGAGGCTCTCCACGGTGCCGGCCATGGGGAGATAGACCAGCGCATCGCAATGCTCGCGGGTAAGACGACGCATGCCCTTGCCTTCCGCGCCCATCACCACTGCCAGAGGGCCGGTGAGATCGGCCTGATAGAGGCTCTGGGGCGCCTCGCCGGCGGTACCGACCAGCCAGACCCCACAATCCTGCAGGGCCCGCAGGGTTCGCGCCAGATTGGTCACGCGCGCCAGGGGCAGCACTTCGGCCGCGCCACAGGCGACCTTGCGGGCCGCCGGTGTCAGGGCCGCCGACTTGTCCTTGGGCATGACAATCACGTCGACTCCGGCGGCATCGGCCGTACGCATACAAGCGCCCAGGTTGTGGGGATCGGTCACACCGTCCAGCACGAGAACGAAGGCGTTGCGCCCCCGCTCCTTGACGTAATCCAGCAACTGCCCCTCATCCCAGGCAGGCAACGCCCGAACACGGGCGACTACACCCTGATGGGCACCACCGACCATTTCATCGAGCTTCTTTCGCGGCAGGCTCTCGTGACGCACACCAAAACGCTCCGCAAGCGCCAACAGTGCTTCCACCCGACGATCGGCCCGCCCTTCCTGCAGCCAGAGCCATTCCACCTGCTCCGGCCGCTTCTCCAGCAACGCCTGAACCGCATGAATTCCGTAAATATGGTCCTGACTCACCGACTTCTCCGCTTGGCCGTTTGACCGCCTGAAGTCTTGGCAGCCCCTTTCTTGGCCGCCGGCTTGCGGGAGGATGATTTCTTGCCGCCGGTTTTCTTGGCAGCACCGCCCTGCTTGTCCGCGGGCTTCTTGCGGCCACGCCCTTTGCCGGCGGGGGCCCGACGGGCGTCGCCTTTCCAGGGTCTCTGGGGGTCGCCAACCAGTTCAAGATCGATTTTGCGGTCCTCAAGATCGACTCGGGCAACCTGCACCCGCATTTCATCCCCGAGACGGAATACCAGACCGGTGCGCTCCCCGACCAGTCGATGCTTGACCGGATCAAAATGATAAAAATCGCCATGCAACGCCGAGACATGCACCAGACCCTCGGTGTAGACCCCCTGCAACTCGACGAAACAGCCAAACGCGGTAACGGCCGAAATGACCCCATCAAACTCCTCGCCCACATGCTGCTGCAGGTATTCACACTTCAGCCAGGACATGACGTCACGGGTAGCCTCATCGGCCCGCCGCTCGGTCATGGAGCAATGCTCCCCGAGCTGCTCCATGCGCTCATAGGAATAAGGATATTTAGCCAGTTGCGGATCAGGATTGGGCGCAGCCTCAACGGACTTGTCCCGACGCTTGCTGTGAATAACAGACTTGATCCCGCGATGCACGATCAGATCGGGATAACGCCGGATGGGCGAGGTAAAGTGCGCGTAACTGGCAAAGCCCAGCCCGAAATGCCCCTTCTGCTTGGGGCTGTAAACGGCCTGAGTGAGGGTGCGCAGCATGACGGTCTGGATGATGTGAAAATCCGGGCGCCCTTTGGCCTGTTCCAAAAGCCTCTGAAAATCTTTTGGCTCGGGCTCCTCGCTCCCCGGCAACTGCAGGCCCAGCTCGCCGAGGAACAGCCGCAGGTTCTCCAGCTTATCCTCGGCCGGCCCGTCGTGCACCCGATACAGCGTGGGCAATTTATGTTTCTTGAGGAAGCGCGCCGTGGCGACGTTGGCGCACAACATGCACTCCTCTATCAGCTTGTGGGCGTCGTTGCGCTCGACCGGCACGATTTCCTCGATCTTGCGATCCGGAGAGAAAACCACTTTGGTTTCGGTCGTCTCGAAGTCAATCGCACCGCGGGCCTCGCGCGCCTTACGCAGCACCTTGTAGAGGTCGTACAGGGCATCCACGTTGGGCAGGACGTCACGATATTCCTCCCGCAAACCGGCCCCCACCTCCGAGTCCGGCGCCTGGAGCATGTGACCCACCTTGGTATAAGTGAGCCGGGCCTTGGAGTACATGACCCCCTCATAGAAACGGTAGCTCTTCAGTTCACCTTTCGATGACAGCCGCATGTCGGCTACCATGCACAGCCGATCGACTTTTGGGTTCAGCGAGCAAAGGCCATTGGACAGTTTCTCGGGCAGCATGGGCACCACATGGTCCGGGAAGTAGACCGAATTGCCCCGGTTGAGCCCCTCCACATCCAGGGGAGTTTCCGGGCGCACGTAGTGAGCCACGTCGGCAATCGCGACAATCAACCGGAAACCGCCCCAGCGGCGGCGCTCACAGTAAACGGCGTCATCAAAGTCGCGCGCGTCCTCGCCGTCAATGGTTACCAGCGGCAGGTCTCGCAGATCCACCCGCCCCTTTTTGTCAGATTCCTTGACCTCTTCGGGGATGGCTTTGGCCTGCTCCTCGACAGCCGGTGGCCAGAAGTGAGGGATGTCGTGGGCACGAATGGCCACGTCGATTTCCATTCCCGGGGCCATATGATCACCGAGCACCTCGACCACCTTCCCGGTGGCCTTGGTCCGCAGGGAAGGCTGACGCAACAGCTCAACCGTAACGTACTGGCCATGGCCGGCACCCCCGCAGTCGTCCTCTGCCACCAACACTTCCTGATTGATGCGGGGATTTTCCGGAATCACCATGGACACGCCTCCATCCCGGAACAGGCGTCCGACCATCTGGGTCGAGGCCCGGTCGATCACCTCGACGATGACCCCTTCACGGCGCCCCCGGGAATCCACGCTATCCTCACGCGCGAGCACGCGATCACCATGGAAGACCTGACGCATTTGGCGAGCACTCAAGAACAGGTCGGAACCCCCTTCGTCGGGGATCACAAACCCGAAGCCGTCACGGTGCCCCTGCACTCGGCCGCGAATCAGATCCACTTCGGAAACCGGCAAGTAGCCCCCTCGCCGATTGCAGATGAGCTGGCCGTCCCGGCACATGGCGATCAGCCGACGGCGCAATGCTTCAATATCATCCGGATTCTTGAGCCCCAGCAGCTCACACAGAGCCTCATGGGTGACAGGAGCACCGTGCTGCTTCAAATAATCCAGAATGTATTCACGACTGTAGATCGGCTTGTCGTAGTTTTGAGCTTCCCGATCAGCGTGCGGGTCTTTGCGTACCTTTCGCTTCGCCATGCAGATATCCTTGGCCGAAAATGGATTCGCCCGCCGCGCCATTGCGCCCAGGCGTCAATAAAAAATTTGTCTCACAGAGCATGTGAACGCCAATCGGCAATTTCAAGAGCAACGGGGTGCAGTTTTGCAACGCTCCAAACGGCGCAGTATAGCGCCAGAGCGCGCCAACTCACCAATTTGCACTACTGCTGAAAATAAACAAAAAAAGTATTTGACACCCCCGCAAACTGTCAGTAAAGTACGCGCCACAGTTGAGGCACGGACCTCACTGCTTTGAAAATCAGGTGTTTTCACCTCGTGCCGAGGTGGCGGAATTGGTAGACGCGCTAGCTTCAGGTGCTAGTGTCCTTACGGACGTGGAGGTTCAAGTCCTCTCCTCGGCACCATTTATCCCTCCCTTGTTTTTCCTGAAGCTGTTTCAGCTCCATTAGTTCACCCCTAAGAATTTAGCACGCCCCACCAAACAAGAGACTGCACACTGGCATCGCTGGCCGCATGGAAATGCAGCAAGAGCGAGCGGCGCGCAAGAGCCGGACGGTCAAGGCACAAAACAGAATTGCAACACACACCCACAGCTGGGAACGCCAAAAATAGCTTCGAGCCAAGGGATGCAGGCAGCCTGGTTCGGTTCAACCCCGAAACAAGGTGAACCGACCAGACACGGGGAAAGGACTTTACTGCTTCTACTATTGATTATCGCGCAGATAATCAGCCAAGCGTTTGTAACTATAATCTGCAACAGCAAAATACGAAGAGAAACTACCCGGCAAACTCGAGCAATCAAACGCGCCATTGGGGCTTTCAGCCAGGCTCTTTTGCTTCAGCAGCATTCTCTGGTCAGGATCAAGCGCGTTCTCATCCTTTGAGTCATCGAAGTAATCAAAGACCCAGGCTACCCTGGCAACGGGGTCTGTTCCGCTACTGTATACATCAAAAACCTGGTCAAAAATGCTCTTGACCAACCGCGGCTCGCTGTTCCGGGTGGTAAAAACGTTAACGGCCGTTGAATCCGGTGTCCCGTCATCAGCACCATCGTAGAGCTCAACGGTTTGGTTTTGATCCGGCAATCGTCGATCGTCACTGCCAACTGATGTACTGGGAGGCGTGCAAGATTGCAATGGATTAAGAACCCTTGTTTTTACCAGTTCACCGCTCTCTAGCAGTTCAGTTGTTTTGACCCGATCAGTCGTGCCGTCATACATGACAGTCAGGCTTTGCGGCGAGACTTGCACCCCCGGTTGCGGCGTCTTACTGATAGTGGCAACGCGACCCTGACCATCCAGTGCCCAACTGAAGACTACGTCCGGCTCGCCATCCAAAACGCCTTGCCCCGAGGCATCCACTCCCATTTCGGCAGAATCCAGCCTGATTTCCTTGGCCGCCCAATCGAACGTATAACGCTGCTCGAAAGTTGGCGAAGTCGCATCAGGATCCACCATATCAGCCGTCGATTTCTCCAAGTGAAGGCCTGGGAACGTCTGCACATCCATATCACCCACTGCACCGCCGGCTGCTATCAGAGGAATCAGCTCTTCAAGCTGAATGCTGGTTAGCCCATCGACGTCAACCTGAGTGATTTGCCCGGCAGGATTGTAGCGATAATTAATAACCGCGGACATTTTCTCATCCGCCTTGACCCCATCCAGCGAACTGCCCTCGACTTCTTTAATCGTTTCATCCTGATCGTTTGTAACTACGGGGTTCATGTAGAACGTTTCGGTCAGCAGAACCATTGGATTACGTTCATCAACCTCCGTTCGCTCCACTTCGACCTGATCAACTGTAAAGTTCTCGAGACCTTCGTCCGCGACCAGTTGATCCACCTGCTGAATGATATTGGCCATTTTCGAAAAATAGACCTCGCTAATCATTCGCAAGCCATCATCGTCCAAGAGATTAAGTTCCTCGTCCCCTTCTTCCAGCGTGCCATCAAATTGAGCAAGCTGAGCGTTGACGTCATCACTGATCTGGCTTTGAAAGAGCGCCACAAGCGACTCTCCATAGGCCTGCATGACTGGCTGACTCGACTTGATGTAATCGGTCATGAGGTTGGCACCGGTAAAGCCATCCCCCAAGCCTTGACGGACACTGAGCGCCGAATCGCTAACCTGCCCGGAAACAAAGTCCGCTAAAGTCTGGTTCTTTTCCAACTCTGCATCTGCAAATTCCCTGCGGCGCTGAAGCTCCACCAATGTTGTAAACGGTGACATGACAGAAATGCCGGGCGGGGCCATCATAAAAAAGCCGCGCTCCACGTTGGATTCGGCACTTTCATCATAGGTTCTTCCCGGAATGGCCAGCAGCATCAAAGGATAGTTTGATGGCTCAAGGTCCGTTCCAGCCAACGGATCCCGGTTCAAGGCACTCACATCAAGAACGAACTGACCGCCCTCGGAAGTCATGGCATGAGGCTCGGGGAACTGACGCTCTACCCGGGTCTGACCATCCTCATCCAGCACTTCCAGGGTAAAGGTATCCCACTGACCGTTTTCGTTCATGTCCAGCCATACCACGGCGTCCTGAAGGTAGCCATCCAGCGCCCGCCCCCGATACTCACCGGGTGCCTGGTTTTTCACGCCATCAGTGATGTGGCTTTCGGCCTTTGGAAATTGGGTGGACTTGCTTTCGCTGCATGCGGTGAGCAGCGCCATGGAACCAAGCAGGGAAAAGAATGCGAGCGTCCGGATCATCGTGCCTCAACCAGTGTCCGTTTGAATGATGCGCCTTGACTCTAAACCAAGGTGGCATCGGTTACCTTGACCGGCTTGGCATTTGTAAAAATAGGTAACTGGTGGACGTCGGACAAAGATTGTCGCGACGTCCTGTGGCCCGGGTAAAAGGATTACAGGGCGCGGGCGACGATCTCTTTCATGATCTCGTTGGTACCGGCATAGATGCGCTGGACACGGGAATCGGCCCAGGCGCGGGCGATGGGGTACTCCCACATATAGCCATAGCCGCCGTGGAGTTGGACGCATTCGTCCATGACCCGGCACTGGAGATCCGTGGTCCACTGCTTGAGCATGGCGGCGGTCGGCACATCCAGCTTCTTCTCCAGATGCAGCTCCAGACAGCGATCGGTGAAGGCCCGGCCGGCGGTGATATCCGCCTTCATCTCGGCCATCTTGAAGCGGGTATTCTGGAAACCAAGGATGGGCTTGCCGAAGGCCTTGCGCTCTTTAACGTAGTCCAGCGTCCACTGGAAAGCCGCCTCGCACGCGGCCATTGCCGTCAGGCCCACGAGAAGCCGCTCCTGAGGCAGCTCCTGCATCAGCTGGAAAAAGCCCTGCCCCTCGCTGCCGCCCAGCAGGTTTGCGGCCGGGACCTTGACGTCCTGGAAGAACAGCTCGGAGGTGTCCTGGGCCTTCATGCCAACCTTGTTGAGGTTCTGCCCTTTTTCAAAACCTTCCCAGGCCGATTCCACCAGGAACAGGCTGGTGCCCTTGGCGCCTTCCTTGGGATCGGTCTTGGCCACCACGATCACCAGGTCACACAACTGGCCATTGGTGATGAAGGTCTTGGACCCGTTCAGCACGTAATGATCGCCGTCACGGATGGCCGTCGTCTTGACGCCCTGCAGGTCGGAGCCGGCGCCGGGCTCGGTCATGGCGATGGCCCCGATCATCTCGCCACTGATCAGCTTCGGCAGGTAGCGCTGTTTCTGCTCTTCACTGCCATAGTGCAGAATGTAGGGGGCTACGATGTCCGAATGCAGCGAGTACCCCAGCCCCGACAGGCCGAGACGGCTGACTTCTTCCATTACCACGGTACTGAAACGGAAATCGGCCCCGGTGCCGCCGTAGCTCTCGGGCATGGTCGGACACAGGTAACCCAGTTCCCCGGCCTTGCGCCAGATTTCGCGGCTGACCTGCCCGTCCTTTTCCCACTGGTCATGATGGGGCACTGCCTCCTGCTCCAGGAATTTGCGAACGGAATCCCGGAACCCTTCCAGGTCAGCGTCAAACAACGGTCTCGGCAACATGTGTTTCCTCCTCTGGCCGCAACGGGCGCGGCACTCACGATAGCGATCAGTGTTTTAACAGTGTCTTCGGGGCGCTCCATCGCCTCAATGACCAAAAACATCAAACCGGTTGGCCGATTTCTACAAAGGGGTGGAGGTTGACCTGAACAGGGATTACCCAGAAACTGGCATCGGATTTAACACGGTTTTACACTGCCGAAGACAACAACAAGAACCGAGGCCGGCGTGCCCATCACCTGACAGGGCTGACTCGCGCTTCAACAAGGGGGGAGGAAAACCTGTATGTTCTCATCACGCTCGATGCAAGCGAACCGATTGCTCAACGTCATCCTCACGCTCTCCACGGTGTGGCTGATCGCCATGGGGTTGGGGTCGCTTTGGTAGACGAAGCGAAAGAAGAACAGCGCAGCCAGGCGGCGGAGACCGTCTCCTGGCTGCTGACAAACTGCGCCAGCCTTTGCCTGGCCACGCTGGATGACGACGGCCTGCCGGAGGCCAGCACCGCGCCCTTCCTGTACCAGGATGGCCGCTTCTATATCCTGGTCAGCGAGCTTTCACCCCATACCCGCAACCTGTTCTATCACCCTCAAGTGTCCGTGCTGATACTGGAACCGGAAACCAGCGCCCATAACCCCTTTGCCCGTCGGCGTCTGAGTTTGCGCTGCCTGGCGGAAAAAGTGACGGCGGAAGACGATGCGCTGAGTGAACGGCTGGATGCGTTTCAGGCCCGCCACGGTGACACGGTGGCGGTACTGCGGGAGCTGCCGGATTTTCACCTGATCGAACTGCAGGTGGTTTCAGGACGGCTGATCAAGGGGTTTGGGCAGGCCTGGCATCTGGATGAGTGGCTGACGCCTCAACAACACATTCAGCCTAACTGAAATCACCCGAGCGGCTGCGATAGAACTGCCGTGCAACACGGCCGCTGCGGCCACCCCGTGCCAGGGCAAACTGCAAGGCTTCCCGATGCAGGGACGACCGATCCGTCACGTCCGGGAACAGCGCATCCACCATCCCCAGGTAGGCGTCCTGATCGAAAGGGTAGAAGGACAGCCAGAGACCGAAGCGGTCGGACAGGGAAATCTGCTCTTCCACAGCCTCGCCATGATGAATCTCGCCGCCGACCAGCCGCGATTCCTCGTTGTCCTTCATGTATTCGGGCATCAGGTGGCGCCGATTGGAAGTGGCGTAGACCAGCACATTTTCCGGCGGCATCTCGATCGACCCTTCCAGCACGCTTTTCAGGGCCTTGTAGGCCCCTTCCCCGCGTTCAAAGGAAAGATCATCGCAATAGATCACGAAGCGGTGGGCCTGGTCCCGGATATCGTCGACGATTTCCGGCAGATAGCGCAGATCATCCTTGTCCACCTCCACAACCCGCAGGCCGCTGGGAAAGTAACGATTGAGCAGCGCCTTGATCAGAGAGGATTTGCCGGTACCCCGGCTCCCCCAAAGCAAGGCATTGTTCGCCGGCTGGCCGGCCAGGAAGCGCTCGGTATTGCGCACCAGCGCCGCTTTCTGCCGTTCGATGCCCTGGAGGTCATCCAGAGTCACCGTATCCAGGCGCAAGACCGGTCGCAACGCTTCCCTGTGACTGCGCCAGATCGCGGCCGGCACGCTTTCCCAATCAATCATCAGCCTTCTCCTTAGCCTTCAGTTGCCGGGCGCGCTCCTCCCCCCAACGGGCCACCAGCGACTGTTCGATCCCCAGGTGATCCAATACCCGGGCCACCACAAAATCCACCATATCCGCGACGCTTTGCGGACGATGGTAGAATCCGGGGCTGGCCGGCATGACCGTGGCGCCCATGCGTGACAGCTTGAGCATGTTTTCCAGATGCACCTCGGAAAAGGGGCTCTCCCGGGGCACCAGAATCAGGGGGCGGCGCTCTTTCAACGCGACATCCCCGGCCCGTTCGATCAGGTTGTTGCTGGCGCCGGTCGCCAGGGCCGAGAGGGTTCCGGTGCTGCAGGGGCAAATCACCAGCGGTGCCTTTTCCCCGGAGCCTGAGGCCGGTGGCGCAAACCAGTCCTCGCGGCCAAACACCAGCAGTTGATCGTCGTCACAAGGGTAATGCCCCCGCAGCGCGGTCTGCATTCCCTGAGGGGTTCCCGGCAGCTTGAGGTCGGTTTCGGTGGCCAGCACCACCTGTGCCGCCCTGGACACCATCAGATGCACCCGCACCCCAGCGGCCAGCAGACATTCCAACAGTCGCAGGCCATAGGGTGCCCCCGAGGCTCCCGTCCACGCCAGATTCACCACCGGTCTAGCCATGCCGGCGCGCCTCCAGGGCCGCCACCAGCTTGCGCTGTACGCCGCCAAAGCCGCCGTTGCTCATGAATATGATCTGGGTGTTGGCGGGCAGATCCGCCAGGATCATTTCGATCAATTCCTCGACGCTGGTGCCAAGCAGGTGCTTCTCCCCCCCGGAGTCTACGAGCGGCCCCAACCAGTCCAGCTCGCCCAGATTGGCCCACAGCACGCGGTCCGCCTGCTCGGTGGAGGGTAGCAGCCCAGCCTGGTGGACTCCCAGGCGCATGGTGTTGGATCGGGGCTCGATAACGGCAAGAATGGGCGCGTTCCCTACCTGCTTTCGTAAACCCTCAAGGGTGGTGGCGATGGCAGTCGGGTGATGGGCGAAATCATCGAAGACGCGAATGCCATCCACCTCGGCCAGCAGCTCCATGCGCCGTTTGACCCCGGAGAAGCGACTGAGTGCCGCCACCGCATGATCCGGCGTGACCCCAACATGCTTGGCCGCAGCGATCGCCGCCAGTGCATTGCGGACGTTGTGCAGGCCACTCATGGACCACTCTACGGTCGCCACCGGCTGGCGGTTGTGCAATACCACGAAGCGGCTGCCGTCATCGGCCAACAACTCGGCCTGCCAGGGGGCCACATCGGACTCCCCTCCGAGGGCGGTGGTCTGGATCGGGGTCCAGCAGCCCTGGGCCAGGGCGTTATCCAGATGTGTATCGCGCGCCGGCCGAACGATTAGCCCCTGCCCCGGCACCGTCCGTACCAGGTGATGGAACTGGCGCTCGATGGCCTCGACCGAATCAAAGATGTCAGCGTGATCGAATTCGAGGTTATTGAGGATCAGGGTGCGGGAATGGTAGTGGACGAATTTCGAGCGTTTGTCGAAAAAGGCGCTGTCGTATTCGTCCGCCTCGATCACGAAAAAATCGCTGCTCCCCAGACGGGCCGAAACCGGAAAATCTTTTGGCACGCCCCCCACCAGATAGCCCGGGTCGAACCCGGCCTGCTCGAGAATCCACAGCAGCATGGAGGTGGTTGTGGTCTTGCCATGGGTCCCGGCCACCGACAGCACCCAGCGCTTTTGCAGCACCTCGCGAGCCAGCCATTCCGGCCCGGACTGATAGGGGATATTGCGGTTAAGCACGTATTCGACGGCGGGGTTGCCCCGGCTCATGGCGTTACCGATGATCACCAGATCCGGCGCCGGCTCCAGGTGCTCCGGTTTGTAGCCTTCACACAGGGCGATGCCCTGCTCTTCCAGCTGGGTGCTCATGGGCGGATAGACGCCTTCATCCGAACCGCTGACCTGGTGCCCCAGCTGCCGGGCAATCAGTGCCAGGCTGCCCATGAAGGTGCCGCAAATGCCAAGTATATGAATGTGCATGCTGTCTCGTTCTATCGGGACTGTTCGCTGCATGATAACGATACCGGCACCGGTTGGCGAACAGAGGAAGGCGCCATGAAAATTGCCTCGCTTTGACGTATCATGCGCGGCAGTCAATCCATGGCAGGAGAGTCATCTCAATGGCACCCAAAAACGCATTCTACGCCCAGTCCGGAGGCGTCACTTCCGTGATCAATGTCAGCGCCTGCGGTGTGATCGAAACCGCACGCAAACATCCGGACAAGATCGGCAAGGTCTACGCCGGTCGCAACGGCATCCTGGGCGCCCTGCGCGAGGAGCTGATCGACACCAGCCTGGAGAGCGACGAGGCGATTGCGGCACTGCGCCATACGCCGGGCGGCGCGTTCGGTTCCTGTCGCCACAAGCTCAAGAACATTGATGAGAACAAGCGCGAATACGAACGCCTGATCGAAGTGTTCCGCGCCCACGACATCGGCTATTTCTTCTACAACGGTGGCGGTGATTCCCAGGACACGGCCTACAAGGTCTCGCAGCTCGCGGAGCGTATGGGCTACCCCATCACCTGCATCGGGGTCCCCAAGACCGTCGACAACGACCTGCCGTTCACCGACTGCTGCCCCGGCTTCGGGTCCGTGGCGAAATACATTGCGACCTCCACCCTGGAAGCCAGCCTCGATATCCAGTCCATGTACGAAACCTCCACCAAGGTGTTCATTCTCGAGGTGATGGGACGTCACGCCGGCTGGATCGCCGCCTCGGGGGGCCTGGCGGGTGAAGGCCCGAACCAGCCGCCGCACGTGATTATCTTCCCGGAAGTCGCTTTCGACCGGGAAGCGTTTCTGGCGCGGGTGGATGAAGCCGTGAAGAACAACGGCTATTGTGTCATTGTGGCATCGGAAGGGGCGCAATATGAAGATGGCCGCTTCCTGGCCGATGCCGGCGCCAAGGATGCCTTTGGCCACACCCAATTGGGCGGCGTGGCACCCACGCTGGCCAACATGGTCAAGCAGGCCCTGGGCTACAAGTATCACTGGGCCGTGGCCGACTATCTGCAGCGCTCCGCCCGCCACCTGGCCTCACGCACCGACGTGGAGCAGGCTTACGCCGTGGGCGAGGCCGCGGTGCAGTTTGCCGTGGAGGGCAAGAACGCCGTCATGCCGATTATCCGGCGCGACCAGGCTTCCCCCTACCGCTGGAGCATTGGTGAAGCACCGCTGCGCGACGTGGCGAATCAGGAGAAGAAGATGCCGATCCACTTCATCACCGATGACGGTTTCGGTATCACCCAGGACTGTCGGGAGTACCTGTCACCACTGATTGATGGCGAGAGCTTTCCGCCCTTCGACAAGGGCCTGCCGCGTGTCGCCCGGCTCCAGAACAAAGTGATTGAGAAGAAACTCCAGACCCAATTCGATATTTAATCATGGGTGCGGGCATCACGACGGTGCCCGCGTCGCTTCCCGCTAGAGAGAGGAGGGTGTTATGGATCGTCCGAAGCACATTCCCAAGGCAATCTGGGACAAGCATCTGGACTGGTTCAATGTAACCGGAGAAACCTCGAGAGAGCACCTGAAAGAGCTGAAAAGTGGGGACCTGGTGAAAAAATACCGAAAACGGCAACAGGCCCATCGCCTTGATGAGAAAGGAAAGTCTGAAGCCGATTGACCTTCATGGCCGGGGCAAGAGCCCGACCATGATCCGAAGGCTTACTCGACCTTGGCGGCTTCGAGCTGATCGAGATAACGTGAAAAGTCGTCAAACCCGCCAATATGCTCCTTGCCCACAAAGATCTGCGGCACCGTATGGACCGGTTTGCCAATGGTTTTCTCCATATCGGCCTTGCTGATGTCTTCCGCGATAATGTCGACGTACTTGTAGGGAATTTTGCGGATCTCGCACAGTTCCTTGGCCCGGCGACAGAAGCCACAACTATCACGTCCGAAGATAGTGACTGGATCCATAGCTTTCCTCCAGCATGTTGATGGTTGATGAACGACTGAATGTGTACAGTGTCCGTCGTCAACAACCAAAATAAAAATTGATTAAAAAAATACCTTTGATAGGGAAACGTTATTCCTTGTATTGCTCCGGATAAAGATACCGCTCCAGGATATCCCGGCCGTTGAATTCCGCCCGCAATACGGCGATAAAGGTATAAACGCCCACCAGCTTGCGATTCAGAAAGACGAATTCCTTCGGGGGAATCCGGAAATAACGGCTGACCGCCGAGCGCGTGGCCTGCCGGGCAATCCGATTGGGCAGATCACTTTGCTTCCAGCGATAGGCACCCACGGCATTCAAGGCATAGTCGGGTTTCTCCACCGATTCCTGGGCCAAAGGCTCCAGTACCGCCATGCACACCTCGCCAAAGCGCTTGAGCACATCATTGGGCCAGCTGCGATCCATAAACCGCAGTTCAATACCGCCATCGATCACCCGATCCAGATCCCGCTCGTAGGATGCCTTGATCATGTCCCGAACCGGCTGCAGGAAAGGGTCGGAATAGCGTTGCACTGCCCCGAAATCAAGCAGGACAATGCGGTCCGACTCACCCGGCTCATCGTTGATGCGAATGCGGTAGTTGCCAAAATTGGGGTCGGTCTGGATCTCCCCCCATTCGAACAGCTCGCTCAGGAACAGCTCCAGCGCCCCTTTCGCCAGATGGTTGCGCCGCTCCAGGTTCAGCCCCTGCACTTCCGGTGAAGTCAGGCTGTACCCGGGCTCATAGGTGGAGGTCATGACCCGTGGCGTGGAATACTCCGGGAGCACCCGCGGCACCACGAACCGGTCGTCGTTTTCCAGCCGCTTGCGGAAACGCTCGGTGGTTTCCGCCTCCAGGGCATAGTCCACTTCCCGGTGCATCATGTCCCGGACTTCTTCGAGCCACTCGTCGAAATCTGGCCCGAAGGACACCACACGGGCCATCTTCAGCAGCTGGGCGACGGCATTGAGGTCGGAATCGACGGCATTGGAGACGCCGGGATACTGCACCTTCAGGCAGATTTCCAGGCCATCGGATTTCCGCCTCGCCCGGTGCACCTGACTGAGAGACGCAGCGCCGATCGGCTCGGGATCGATATCCAGCTCGGCCAGCCGCTTGTCCCCCAACTCTTCGCGCAGGGCATGGTGGACCGTGGACCAGTGCAGCGCGGTGGTCTGATCCTCCAGGGTGTGCAGGGCCTCGGTGACTTCGACCGGCAGGAAATGTTCGCCATACAGGGCCATGACCTGCCCGATCTTCACCACACTGCCCTTGAGCTCGCCCAGTTCCTGCACCAGGTACTGCGCCTGCTTGGAGAGCATGTCCTTGCGACGCTGTTCCCGGGTTTCCTTACTGGAAAACAGATTGGTCGCGGCATGCGTGGCCATTCGGGTACCGGCAAACAACCCAGCCCGGGTCAGGCTGAGTCGACGTTCGAAGCTTCCTGTCTTGATGCGTGACACGGTTGATCGCGGTTTTTTGGGGTCCATGGACGTCAACTACTTCTGGCCGCCCTCGAGGCGGTCAGTGATGGGTTCGTGCCTCCGGTTCGTGTGTTCTGCCACTTTTCATAACCAGCTTTCTCTGGCTTGCCGGCTATCAGTTTCGTGACAGGACACTCTCATTGAACCCGGTCGGCGGCTCTTGGGTCAATTGCAGATTGTCGCTAGGCAGTCGCTCGACCAGCGCCTGGAGCAACTGCTCCCCCACCTGCTCCACCGTGATATCGGGGACGAATTCACTCATCTGCGTCATGGCCATCCCGACCAGGCCGCACGGATTGATGCGCGCGAACGGTTCCAGGTCCATGGCCACGTTCAGGGCGAGCCCATGATAGGCGCCCTTTTTACGGATACGTAATCCCAGGGAGGCAATCTTGCGGCCGTCGCCGATATAGACGCCGGGTGCGTCCTGCCGTGGCGAAGCGTCAATGCCCCAGTGGCCGAGGGCCGCCACCAGCGCATCCTCGATGAGCGACACAAACGCCCGCGACCCCAGGCCACGACGGAAGACATCGATCAGCAGATACACCACCAACTGACCGGGGCCGTGATAAGTCACCTGCCCGCCACGGTCCACCTGAACCACCGGGATATCCCCCGGCGCCAGGACGTGCTCCGCCTTGCCCGCCTGCCCCTGGGTAAAGACCGGCGGATGTTCCAGCAGCCAGATCTCGTCAGCCGTCTCCGGGGTGCGATGTTCAGTAAATCGCTGCATGGCCTGCCAGGTCGCCTCATAGGGCACCCGGCCCAACTGACGCACGATCAGGGTTTCAGGGATGGCGCTCACCGACGACTGCTCCATCGTCCTACAGCACCATGTGGACGCGATCATCCTGCTTAAGCTCCAGGAACAGGCCCTGAAGCTGCGCTTCGCCCGTCGCCCAGATGCGCAGACGAATGGAAATAAAGCGGCCGTTGCGACTGGGATTCACGGTCACCCGCTCGGTATCCAGATGGGGATCATGGCGCTGGGCCACTTCGGTCACGAAAGCTTCAAAGCCCTCGTCACTGTCGCCGATCACCTTGATCGGGTAGTGGCAGGGAAATTCAATCTTGGGAGCTTCGGGCTGTGTCATATCAGGCTCAAACTGCACAATGTCATATTGGGTTCAGGTGGTATTGCGAATCTGCCGATAGCTCTCGGCAATGCGACGCCACACAGGGCCCGGCGTTCCGTTCCCCACATGACGGCCGTCCAGTTCAATAACCGGCACGATTTCCCGTGTGGAACTGCTGATCCAGATTTCCTCGGCTTCGAGGAGGCGTTCCCGGGCAATGGGTTCTTCCCGACAGGTTACGCCTTCCCGACCGGCCAGCGCCACAATCCAGTTTCGGGTAATACCGTGCAATATATGGTGATCCGCCGGCGGAGTTACAAGGTGCCCCTGTTCCACCAGGAATACATTGGCCGCGGCGCACTCGGTGACCCGGCCATCACGGACAAGGATGGCCTCCTCGGCTCCGGCCTCCTGCGCGGCCTGCTTGAGCAACGCGTTGGGCAGCAGGGAAGTCGCCTTGATATCGCATCGCAGCCAGCGGTTGTCATCCAGGGTGACCGCACGAATCCCCTGCTCCACGTCCAGGGCCTGACGCAACTTGTCGCCCAGGGACCAGCTCATGAGGAAACGGGTGGGGTGCGGCTGTTCGGGGAAGAGGTGATCGCGTTGTGGCGCGGGACCGCGGGTGATCTGGAGATAAACGGCCTGGTCACCGCCGCCGTTGTCAGCCACCAGGGTATCGATCAGCCGAGACCAGTCGCCGCGGTTTTCCGGCACCTGCAACCCGATCGCAGCCAGGCTGCGATCAAGGCGGTCAAGATGGGCCTGCAATGCAAACGGGCGGCCGGCGTAAACCGGAATGACCTCGTAAACGCCGTCACCGAAGAGAAAACCGCGGTCGAGGGGGGAGATCCGTGCAGCCTCCGCCGCCATGAATTCGCCGTTGAGCCACACTTGCATGATCGCACCCCCTCGGTGCCGGGTATCAGGCAAACAATTGCATGAAGAACAACACAATCATATCCCAGAGGCGCTTGAAGAAACCCGCCTCTTCGACCGGCTCCAGCGCCACCAGCGGCTGGTTGACGATGGTTTCCTCGCCCAGGGTGACCTTGAGGCGGCCATACTCGTTGCCCTCCGCAACCGGCGCTTCAATCACGGACTGCACGTCCAGTGTCGAATCCATTTGGGAGGCGCTGCCCTGGGGCACGGTCACCACGATGTCCTTAAGGACACCCAGCGAGAACTTGTCCTTCTTGCCGCCCCATACCTCGCTTTCCATCAAAGACTGGCCTGCGGTGTAGAGGGGGCGGGTTTCGTAGTAGCGGAAGCCGTAGTTCAGCAGTTTCTGGCTTTCCTGGGCCCGGGCCTGTTCGGAATTGGTGCCCATGACAACGCTGATCAGCCGCATGCCGTCGCGCTTGGCCGACGCCACCAGGCAGTACCCGGCCTCTTCGGTATGGCCGGTCTTGAGGCCGTCCACAGATTTATCGCGCCACAGCAGCGAGTTGCGGTTGGGCTGGCGAATGTCGTTGTAGGTAAAGTATTTCTGGGCATAGATGGCGTAATTGTCCGGGTAATCCTCGATGATCGCCCGCGCCAGCAGAGCCAGGTCGTGCGCCGAGGTGTAATGATTCTCGTGCGGCAGACCGGTGGCATTGACGAAGTGGGTGTGATTCATGCCGAGCAGCTTGGCCTGCTGGTTCATGATGTCGGCAAAGGCATCCTCGCTGCCGGCGATGTACTCGGCCAGGGCTACACTGGCGTCATTCCCTGACTGAATGATGATGCCATGCAGCAGGTCTTCGACGCTGACCCGCGTACCCTCGCGAATGAACATGCGGGAGCCGCCCGTTTTCCAGGCATGGACGCTGATCGGCACCATGTCGTCCATCTTGATGCGGCCGTCCGCCAGTTCCCGCTCGGCGATATAGGCGGTCATCAGCTTGGTGAGACTGGCCGGCGGCAGTGATTCGTCGCTGTTTTTCTCAACCAGGATCTTGCCGCTTCGGGCGTCCATGAGGATGTATGAGGACGCCGCGATCTGGGGCGGTGCCGGAATCAGGGCCGGCTGTGCCGCCAACGCCAGGCTGCTGGAAAGCAGAAGCACGAAGGAAAGCCAAAGGCTGTGGAATCTGGATTTGGTCATGGATCTGTCAGTCACGCGTGAAGGTGGATTAAGTAGTTTCGAACGGGTTATTCAGAAAGGGTGACCAGTATGGGGTCACCCAGGCGATTTGCTTCGATACGCCGGCGCTCCAGCTCCGCCGAGTCCTCGGACGCAAAGGGCCCCACGCGGACGCGGTGCCACACCGTTCCCTTGGAGGACGAGCTGGTCACCCGCACCGGTTCGTCGGTGATCTGGCGGACCTGCTGCTGAAAGCGACGCGCCAAGTCCGGATCGTTGAACGCCGCTACCTGCACGAAGTAGCGCCCGTCGCTGGATTTTGCGTTGCTTGCCACCACGGCTGGCGCATTGTCCGCTTCGCCGGCGACCGTCCACTGACCGTCGCGTCCAACATTAACGGCAGCGATATGGACCCGGGTCGTGCCCTTGTTGGCGTACCCCAGCTTGCGGGCCGCGGCATAGGACAGATCGATCAGACGCTCGGAATGAAAAGGCCCCCGATCATTGACCCGGACGATTACGCTGCGCCCATTGGCCAGATTCGTCACCTTGACGTAGCTTGGCAGCGGCAGCGTGCGATGAGCCGCCGACAGCTTGTACATGTCAAAGATCTCGCCGTTGGACGTCTTGTGGCCATGAAATTTCTTGCCGTACCAGCTGGCCTTGCCCGTGGCCTCATAGCCTCGATGGTCCTTGAGGACATGGTACGTCTTGCCCCAGACTTCATAGGGAGACTTGTTGCCACCCCGTGAATAGGGTTCGTACTGCGGCACCAGGGATTCCAGATGCCCCGCATCGAAGGGCTCATCGGGCCCGGTATCCTGATCCATGCTGTAACGCGAGGTGGAGCAGCCCGCCAGCACCATCAGCGCCAGCAGCATCAGCCCCCAGGTCCCGATTGTTTTACTCGACCGCGTCGGTGTCACACAGAACATCACCTACTGCTCTTCCTCAGGTTCCCGGGCCAGGGCCCGCGCCAGGTTGTGGACCGCCATGGCATAAAGATTGGAATGATTGTAACGCGTTATGACGTAAAAGTTATGGAAAGTCGCCCAATATTCCCGGCCATCTTCCCCCTCCAGCGACAGTACATTGACCGGCGCATCTGCCGGGAGGTCGACCGACAACCGGGCGCCCGCCTCCTTGAGATCCACCAGGGTATGCTGTGGCTTCAGCTCCGCGCGGTCCACCGCCAGTTGTCGCAAAGCCTTTCCCGGCTGTTGCAGCCGCTGGGCCACGGGCTCCCCTGCATGCCAGCCATGGCGCTTAAAGTAATTGGCAACGCTGCCAATGGCATCGGTGGGATTGCTGAGGATGTCGGCGGTCCCGTCATGGTCGAAATCCACCGCATAGGCCCGGTAACTGCTGGAAATGAACTGACCATAACCCATGGCCCCGGCATAGGAGCCCTTGAGGGTCAGCGGATCGAAACCCTGCTCCCGCGACAGCAACAGGTATTGCTCCAGCTCGTCCCGGAAAAACGGCGCCCGCGGCGGGTAATGGAAGGCCAGGGTCGACAGGGCATCGATCACCCGATAACGGCCGGTAAACCCGCCATAGCGCGTTTCGACACCGATGATGGCGGCGACCACCGGCGCGGCTACACCCAGTTCGTCCTCAACCCGGGCAAAGGTGTCGGCGTGATCGACCAGAAACTGGTGGCCCTTTTCGATTCGGTCCCGGGTGAGGAAAATGCGCCGGTAATCTTTCCAGGACAGCACCTTCTCCGCCGGACGGCTGATGGCCTCCAGGATGGAGTCCTTCTTCTCGGCCGCGGCCAGCCACGCTTCCAGGGACTTCACCGGAAAGGCATGGGTTCGATGCATGTAATCAATGAAGGCCCGCACTTCCCCGGAGTCGATGGGGGTGGCAAGGCTCGTGCCCGGGAACAAGCCCCAAAGCAACAGCGAAAGGGTTAAAACGAGGCGTGTCATTATGCTCTCTATCTTGTTTTTCCTGACCAAATACCCTGAAAACAGGATGCCGGGACGCTCTCGACTCCGTAACCAAGCCCCCTAACGCGCGAAACAGTAGCACGCCTCATGGCACCGCTCTAGTATCTCGCGGCGATCCGTAATCAACTGATTGAGCAGGCTATGCCAAGCTCAGGACCCCAACATTCGTCGATGGGTCTGGATCGACATCAGGATGCCGAACCCTGCCATCAGGGTCACGATGGAGGTGCCGCCATAACTGACCATGGGCAGGGGAACCCCGACCACCGGCAGGATCCCGCTGACCATCCCCATATTGACGAAAACGTAGATGAAAAACGTTAGTGTAAGACTGCCTGCCAGAAGGCGGGAATAGGTATCCTGGGCATTGGCCGCAATGTAAAGACAGCGCATGATGATCAGCAGATAGAGCGTCAGCAGCGCGATCACGCCAATCAGGCCAAATTCCTCAGCCAGCACCGCCACGATGAAGTCGGTGTGACTCTCCGGCAGAAAATCCAGGTGCGACTGGGTACCCTGCAGCCAGCCCTTGCCCGCCAGTCCCCCGGAACCGATCGCCGTCTTCGACTGGATGATGTTCCAGCCGGCACCCAGCGGATCGCTTTCGGGATCCAGCAGCGTCATTACCCGCTGCTTCTGGTAATCGCGCATCACGAAAAACCACAGTGCCGGCAACGCCATGGCCACCAGGGAGACGAAGCCGCCAATCAGTTTCCAGCTGATTCCGGCCAGAAAGAGCACGAACAGGCCAGCGGCAAACACCAGCAGCGCGGTGCCCAGATCGGGCTGCTCCACGATCAGCATGGGCGGCAGCATAATAATCGCCAGCGCAATCAGCGTGTCCTTGCCAGACGGGGGTAATACGCGGCTGGCCAGAAACCAGGACACCATCATGGGTGCCGCAATCTTGACCAGCTCCGACGGCTGAAACCGCGGCAGGCCCGGCAGCTGCAGCCAGCGCTGGGCTCCCTTGGCCCCCACCCCCATGATCAACACCGCCGACAGCGCCGCCACGCCGACAGCGAAAACCCATGGCGACCAGCGCCGGTAGACCGCCGGATCCAGCTGGGCGAAGGCGACCATCACCGTCAAGGCCACGCAAAGACGCACAACCTGTCGACGTACCACTTCGGCGCTGCTGTCGGCACCGGAATAAAGCACGAACAGACCGGCGCCCACGAGCATCAAAAGCAACAACAGCAGGATGGGGTCCAGGTGGATCCCGGAAAGGACGCCACGGTGTTGGCTTGAAGGCACCAGGCCGCTGTCGGGCATCTGATGGACATAATCGCGTCCCTTCATTACTTGTGCGCTCCCGCTTCGGCCATGATCTCGTCCGCTTTTTCGTCCTTGTTCAGGTCCAGTATCCAGGCATCAAATATCTTGCGGGCCAGAGGGGCCGCGGTATGGCTCCCGCCGCCGCCATTTTCCACCAGCACGGCCACCGCGATCTGGGGGTCCTCCACCGGCGCAAAGCCCACAAAAAGGGCGTGATCCCGCAACCGTTCCGCCAGCTCATCGGCATTGTATTCTTCGTCGGCCGCGAGGCTGAATACCTGGGCTGTCCCGGTTTTACCCGCCATCTTGTAGGGGGCGCCCCGCGCCGCCGAGCGCGCTGTACCGTGAGGCCCATCCATCACGGCCTCCATCCCGCCCACGACCTCTTCCCAGTAGGAGGGGTCTTTGAGCTTGATATCATGCAGCTCTGATTCCGGCAGCACCTCCTCGGCGGTCACCTGACCGTCCACCGACTTCAGGTGCCGTGGGGCGTGCCATTCCCCCCGACCGGCCACCACCGCGGTGGCCGTTGCCAGCTGCAGCGGCGTCGCCAGCAGGTAACCCTGACCGATCGACATGTTGACGGAGTCCCCGGGATACCAGGGTTGATTCTTAACGGCCCGTTTCCAATCCCGTGTCGGCAACAGACCGGACTTGGCCTCCCCGACATCCAGCGCGGCATTGCGGCCAAAGCCGAATTCCGCCAGATAGTTGGACATGGTGTCGATTCCCATCTTGTACCCCATGTCGTAGAAGTAGGTGTCACAGGATTGGGCGATGGCATCGTGCAGTGTCATCCAGCCGTGCCCCCAGCGTTTCCAGTCGCGGTAGACACGGTTATTGTTCTCCAGCTTGTAGTAGCCCGGATCGTAGATCTTGGTCTGCGGTGTCACGGTCCCGCTGTCCAAACCCGCAATCGCCATCATGGGCTTGACCGTGGAACCGGGCGGGTACTGACCCCGGATGGCGCGATTGAACAGGGGTACGTCCCGGGAATCGCGCAGCGCAGCGTAGTCCTTGGTGTTAATGCCGGTGACGAACAGGTTGGCGTCGAAACTCGGAGCACTGGCCAGCGCCAGGATGCCACCGGTGTGCGGGTCCAGCGCAACGATGGCGCCCCGGCGACCGGCCAGGGCCTCGTAGGCCAGGCGCTGCAAACGGATATCCATTTGCAGGTGAATGTCCGCCCCTGGTGCCGGGTCCTCCCGCTCCAGTACCCGCAATACCCGCCCCCGGGCATTGGTTTCAACGTTCTGAAAACCGACATGCCCGTGTAGCAGATCCTCGTAAACCCTCTCGATGCCGAGCTTGCCGATGTAATGAGTACCGGCGTAATTCACCGGATCCACCTTGCGCAGCTCATTCTCGTTGATGCGCCCCACGTAGCCCAGGGCATGCGCCGTCAGTTCGGGATAGGGATAGTAGCGCACCAGTTCCGCATCCACCTCCACCCCGGGCAGCCGGTAACGGTTGACCGACAGGCTGGCGATTTCTTCCTCGGTGATCTGATAGCGCAGGGGCACCGGCTCATAAGGCCGGCGATACTCATGCAGGCGGCGATAGAAGCGCTCGACATCCTCGTCGGGAATGTCGATCAACTTTCGCAGCCGCTCAATGGTGCCGTCGATGTCATCGACCCGTTCCGGCACCAGTGTGACACTGAAGACGGGGCGGTTCTCCGCCAGCAGGACGCCGTTGCGGTCGTAAATCAGCCCCCGGGTCGGGGCCACCGATTGCACCTGCACACGGTTCTTTTCCGAGAGCGTGGTGAAACGCTCATGCTCGACCACCTGCAGAAAATAGAAGCGCAGCGCCAGGAGACCCGCCATGACCAGGACCACCAGAAAACTGATGAGCGTGCGTCGCTGGAAGATCGCGCGTTCTCTCGCGGTATCCTTGAATGTCCCCCATCCCATAATGCGCTTGATCTATCGTTCCTGTTCTGTGGTGAAATCAAAAAGGTAAGAGCCCGGCCTCTGGAAGACCGGGAAAAACCGGGGAAGTTCCTCTCCCGGGGCCGACTCAGCCACCCCGGTGATAGGGATGATTGGCAGTGATGCTCCAGGCCCGATAGAACTGCTCGGCCACAATGATGCGGACCAGTGGATGCGGCAGGGTCAGGGCGGACAGGGACCAGCGCTGATGGGCTCTTTCCAGGCAGCCCGGCGCCAGGCCATCGGGACCGCCGATCAACAGCGCCAGATCGTGCCCTTCCATCCGCCAGTCTTCCAGCCTTCCCGCCAGCTGCTCGGTACTCAGGGCCTTTCCCCTGACGTCCAGGGCGATCACATGATCTCCCGGCGCAACCGCCGCCAGCATCTGCTCCCCCTCCCGCGTGATGGCGCGCTTGAGATCGGCATTTTTGCCCCGCTTGGCCAGTGGAATATCGACGATCTCCAGGGGCATTTCCGGCGGGAAACGGCGGACATACTCACGCACGCCCTCATCGACCCAGCCCGGCATGCGCTGGCCCACTGAAATCATCCGGATGCGCATGCCCTATTCCGTTCCGCCTGCTCCCTCGATGGGCGGCGCATCGCGCCAGAAGCGCTCGAGATCATAGAACTCCCGGGTCGCCGGCAACATGACGTGGACTACCACGCTGCCCAGATCCACCAGCACCCAGTCATTGGTCTCGTCGCCCTCGACCGCCGGGGAACGCACGCCATCCTTTTTGACTTCCGTGACCAGGTTTTCGGCGAGCGACCGCACATGGCGGTTGGACGTCCCCGAGGCGATGACCATGTAGTCGGTGACGCTGGTACGATCACGCACGTCCAGCACGCTGATATCTTTCGCTTTTAGCGAGTCCAGGGCTTCTACAACAATGTCTTTCAATTTGTCTGCCTGCATAGTGACCTTAGTGGCTGTGACAGTAGAGGGAATGCCGCCCAACAGCATGGCAATCCCGATTGCGACCTCGCACCCGGCAGGCTCAACCCTGCCGGTACAGGCCCCGCTCCCGGATGTATTGCCAGACCGGATCCGGCACCAGGTAGCGTGGTGATCGCCCGGAGGCAATCCGTTCGCGGACATCCGTGGCCGAAATATCCAAAAGGGACAGGCGTAGCTGCAAAACAGCCCCCCTCTCCCTTGACTTTAATTCCGATACATCATTTACGCCATGCTCATGCACCCAGCGCCGGGCAAGCCCATCCTCCGGCAACGGGTAACCGGGCCGGTCGATAACGATCAGATGCGCCCGTTCCAGCACGGCCTCGGGCTGGTGCCAGCGATCGATGCCGGCAAACGCATCCGTCCCCAGGACCAGGGCCAGGGGCTGAGACTCTCCCAGTTCCCGCCGCAGATCGGCCAGGGTATCGGCGGTGTAGGAGGGCGCATCACGCCGCAACTCCCGCTCATCCACCACCAGCCCCACCTCGTCCGCCACCGCCGCCTGCAACATGCGGACGCGATCCGCCGAGGAGGCCCCCGGTGTATCACGATGGGGAGGAACATGACAGGGCACCAGATGGATATGGCTGGCGGCAAAATGCTCCCGCAGCTCGATCGCCATGCGCAAGTGGCCGACATGGACGGGGTCGAAGGTCCCGCCCATCATCAGGTGCAACGCCGGGGATTTATTCGCGGATGTGACCGTCACCAAACACCACGTATTTCTGGGTGGTCAATCCTTCCAGTCCGACAGGGCCGCGGGCATGAAGCTTATCCGTGGAAATGCCAATCTCCGCGCCCAGGCCGTACTCGAAGCCGTCCGCAAAGCGGGTGGAAGCGTTGATCATGACCGAACTGGAATCCACCTCGGTCATGAAACGCCGCGCGCGGGTGTAATTCTCGGTCACGATGCTGTCGGTATGGTGCGAGCCGTAATGGTTGATGTGCTCAATGGCCTGGTCGAGACCGTCGACCACCCGGATCGCCAGAACCGGCGCCAGGTACTCTTCGAACCAGTCCGCTTCCGTGGCCGCGGTGATATCGCCCAGCACTTCGCGGGTACGCTCACACCCACGCAACTCCACGCCGAAAGGTTCAAACGCCTCGGCCAGATCCGGCAGCAGAGCTCCCGCCACAGGTGCGTCCACCAGCAAGGTTTCCATGGTATTGCAGGTGCCATAACGCTGGGTCTTGGCATTGATCGCCACCTGCAACGCCTTGGCGGCATCGGCATCGCGATCGAGGAAGACGTGACAGACGCCGTCCAGGTGCTTGATCACGGGCACGGTGGCGTCGCGGCTGATGCGCTCGATCAGGCCCTTGCCGCCACGGGGAACAATGACGTCCACATCTTCCGACATGGTGATCAGGTGACCGACGGCTTCCCGATCCGTGGTGCGGATGACCTGCACCGCATCCGCCGGCAGGCCGGCCGCTTCCAGGCCCTGGACCACACAGCGGGCGATCTCCTGATTGGAGTGAATGGCTTCGGAGCCCCCGCGCAGAATAGTTGCATTGCCGGACTTGATGCACAGGCTGGCGGCATCGACCGTCACATTGGGGCGGGACTCGTACACAATGCCGATGACGCCCAGCGGCACCCGCATCTTACCCACCTGGATACCGGACGGACGGTAGGCCATGTCCGTGATCACGCCCACCGGGTCCGCCAGCCCGGCTACCTGCCGGAGACCTTCGATCATGCCGTCAATCCGGGCCGGCGTCAGGGCCAGACGATCCAGCAGGGCTGCATCCAGCCCCCGCTCCTTACCGGCTTCGAGATCGCGTTCATTGGCTGCGGCCAGCGCCTCGCGGGATTCATCGAGCGCCTCTGCCGTCGCCAGCAGGGCCTGATTCCTGGCACTGGTTGCCGCCCGCGCCATGGCACGGCTGGCCGCCCTGGCACGCTGGCCAACATCCGCCATGTAGGTCCTGATATCCATTCAACTCCCCTGAATTGCAGTGGTGATATCGCCGACCGTTGCCGGAACGCGCCTCCGGGCACGATTCCAGACCGTTGCATGCAACCGGCCGACAAAGGACAGAAGTTCAAAAGCCCCTCAAAACACCCAGTCCGGGCCGGGCACTTTTTTGAGAGGCTCCGTGATTTCGCTATTATACCCTTTGCGGAGGGGGATTCCGAAACCCGTACCGCAAAGTTCGCCAGACTCGGCAGCGATATCGCCATTCCTGTCATCGAGAGGGCGCCTCCGTTTACGGACGCCACCCTCTGCAACCGAAGGAGCGCCACTTCATGGCCGAAGAGGGAGCCCGTCCCGTTCAACGCGTCCGTCGCGCCGCCGGAGCCATTCTCGGGTTATTTGCCCTGGTACAGTTCGTGAACGGCCAGCCGGCCTCCGGGAGCATCGCCCTGGCGTTCGCCGCCGGTTCCCTGCTCTATGAATGGTCCGGGGGCAAGGAACCGGCCCAGTGGCACCGCTGGCTGGCCCAGGGGATGACCCTTGCCCTGGCGGTGGTCGCCGTTCTGGCGCTGATGGCCTGGCTGCCCGGCCTGGGCTACTGGGCTTTCCTGTTTCCGCTGGTGGCTTTTTCGGTCTGGCCCGACCGTCTCGCGGGCATACTGGTCGCGCTCTTCTTGGTGCTGATTCTCGCACTGAATGTGTTCCTGCCCCTGGGGCCGGCCCGCCACCAACTGATCCCCATGCTGGTACTGGCCACCCTGCTGACCGGCGTCTTCGTGTTCCTGCGGGAGGTCAAGCGCCGCCAGCTGGCGCCGCTGCGGCGTACGGACACATTGACCAGCGCCTCCACCCGTGAACACCTGGATACCGATCTGTACAAGGAAATCCAGCGCAGCGAGCGCGAGGGCACGCATCTGTCCCTGATCACCCTGGCCATGGACCCCAGCGACAATAACGGCCTGCCCGGAGCCGACCGCTCGGCCATCCTCCACAACATCGGCCGCATCCTGCATGAGAACCTGCGCGCATTCGACAACTATTACCGGATCGATGACACCCGGTTCGTCCTTATTCTGCCCGGCATGCAGACCGCCGAAGCGATGCGCAAGGCCGAACAGCTGCGCCAGGCCCATGCCAGCCTCATGCGCGATTATCGCCTGGACTGGACCATCTCCGGCGGGGTGGCCGGGCTCAATGTGGGGGACGATGCCGAAAGCCTGCAGGACCATGCTGAACGCGCCCTCACCCGGGCCCAGAAACAGGGCGGCAACCGCATCCAGGCCTTCTCCAATGCCGACATGACACCGCAAGACAAGGACGCCTCCAAGTGACCGAGACCTACCTTCGTACCCGCACTCACAGCCTGGGTTATGCGCTCACGGCGCTGGTCTTTTTGCTGGTCAGCATGCAGAGCGCCCGCTACGGTTTTTACAGCCTGTTTTACGGCGGCCTCCTGATCGCCGTACTCGGTGCCGCCGGACTGAGCTACACCTGGACCATGCGCCGTCAGCAACTCAAGGCCCCGGGCCATCTCTGGCTGTTGACGGGCATGACCCTGGTACTGACCGTGACCGCCCTGCAGCGGCCGGAACTGGCCGCCTACTGGCTGTTCCCGCTGATCATCCTGAACCTGCTCATCCTGCCGATTCGCAAGGGACTGTTGCTGTGTCTGCTGGCCATTGTCCTGATGGGGGCGGTCTTCGTGTTCACCCATCGCGGACTGGCCGGCTTCAGCCTGCTGGTGGCGGTGCTGCTGCTGGGCGGCGCCGCCGGGCTTTTCGCCTATCGCTACCATCACCACGCCCGTTCGGTAGTGGAGTTATCGAGCACCGATCCGGTGACCGGCGCCTTCAACCTGCGTTTTTTCGACGAGACCCTGGCCCAGGAAATAAGCCGTTCCGAGGCCACCGGCCGCCCCCTGTCCCTGATCAAGCTGGCGCTCGATTTCTATGACGAATTGGCGGACCTCCATGGCAGCGGTCGCCTGCAATCGCTGCTGCAGGGTGTCAGCGACCAGATCAAACAGATGATCCGGGCCGGCGACAGCCATTATCACGCCGGGGACGGTTCCTTTTTGCTGCTGTTACCGGACACCCCCGAAGAAGGGGTTCGCGTGATCGCTGAGCGTATCCGGCGGGGCATCGCCGAACAAACCTGGCCCACCGTGGATCGCCTGACCGCCAGCCTTGGCTGCACCACACGCGGCGAGGGTGAGATGGACGCCGATGCGGTCGCGCAAAGAGCCGAGCGGGCCCTGGCGCAGGCGCAGAAACGCGGTCACGACCAGATCTGGCATCTCGGAGCCGGTAACTGAAGCCCATGGATGGAATGCTGCAAAGCCTGAGCGATATGCTCGTCGGGCACCCCTACTGGATTGCCGCGGCCATCACCCTGGTCGCCTTCCTCGAATCACTGGCCCTGGCCGGCGTGGTGGTGCCCGGAGTCGCGTTGCTGTTTGCGATCGCCCTGGTGGCGGGCAACACCGGTCTGTCCGTCTGGAACGCCATGGCCTGGGCGGCGGTGGGGGCCATTCTCGGGGATGGAGTCAGTTTTGCGCTGGGCCGCTGGCTGCAGGATCGCGTGCACCAGCTGTGGCCGTTTTCCCGTTACCCCGGCATGTTGCGGCGTGGCGAACATTTTTTCCGCCGCCATGGGGGCAAGAGTGTGGTTGCGGGTCGCTTTGTGGGGCCGATTCGGCCGGTCATTCCGCTGGTGGCGGGCACATTTGGCATGTCCAGCCAGCGTTTTTTGACCTTCAACGTCATCTCCGCCCTGGGCTGGGCGCCGCTTTATGTGCTTCCGGGCTATATGGTGGGCGCCTCAATGGCGCTGGACATCCACCTCCCCCCGCACTTTTACCTGATCCTGTTTAGCAGCCTGGGGATACTGGCGGCGCTCTTCATCCTGTTTTTCCAGGTCCACCTGGCTCTCGGGGAAGAGGGTCGGCTCTATGCCTGGCTGCAGCGCTCCACCCGGCAATCGGCCCTCGGACGCGCCTTCTGGCAACACATGCAGCGCCCACGACCGGGCCAGGCCGAATTCCCCCTCGCCTCCCTGACGCTGGCCATAGGGGCCACTGCCCTGTTTGCGCTCTGGAGCGTCTTTAATGTGGAAACCAACCTGCTGCAGCCGTTCAACCAGGCGTGTCTCGACTTTTTCGTAGCCCTGCGCAGCCCGGTGATCGATCCGGTGTTCATCGCCATCACCAAAGCCGGAGACAGCAAGATGCTCTGGTGGGGCTTCGGGCTGCTGATCACCTACCTGACAGCCACCCTCCACCGGGCGGCGGCCCTGCATGTCCTGTTCGCCGGACTCGCGGTATTGCTACTGACCTATGGACTGAAAACCGGCTTCGGCATCAGTCGCCCCGAGGTGGTGTTTCCACCGCCCAATTTCAATTCCTACCCCAGCGGCCATGCCAGCGGCAACACTGTCTTTTATGGGCTGCTGGCGGCGTTTTTCGCCCAGGAGTGGCCGGCACGCCATCGTTGGCGGGTATACGCCGTAGGGGCTATTCCCATCGTGCTGATCGCCCTGAGCCGCCTGTTTCTCAACGTGCACTGGTTTAGCGATGTGGTGGGCGGGATTCTGCTTGGACTGGCGATCTGCGGGTGGGCACGCTTCAGTTTCAACCGCTTCGATGACCGGCCGCTGCCCCTGGGACGAACGACCTATGCCCTGGGCGCATTATGGGCGACAGGCGTGGTGGTTTATGTGGCCTGGCAATGGTCGACAGCGGTCACGGCCTATCAGCTGCTGTAGCGGCCTACTCCAGCTCTTCCACCAATTGCCGCAAGTGGTCGATACGCTCCAGGGGATCGGTCAGCTCCGCCAGGCGCTGCTTGTCCTGGTTGTCCAGCGGCAATAACTCGGTCAGACGCCAGCCCACTTCACGGGAGTCTTCGTAATCCACTTCCATGCCGAGGTCCTTGACCACGGGATGTTTCAACAATGCCTGGAGAACCGACAGCAACTCGTCCTCGCCGCCAGGCATCGGGGTGGCCTTCTCGTCAACCAGCCACTCCACATCCCCCATGAACAGGCCATCGTCGGCCTGCCAGTGCTTCACCACAAACGCCTTGGACACACCCTCAACGGTGATGCCCAGCATGCCGCTCTCCAGGGGCTTGAAATCAATCACCCGGACATAGGTGCCGATGTCGTAAAAATCTTCCTCGCCGCGCCGCTGGTCGTCGTCCCGCAAAAGCACCACCACGAATCCGCGGTCTTCCTTGAGACAGCTGGACAGCATGTCCAGATAGCGAGGTTCGAACAGCTGAAGGGGGATACGCCCCTTCGGCAGCACGATCGAGTTCAGTGGGAAAAGCGGTACCTTCATAAGCATCGATGTCGTCTGTCCCGGCCTGCTGGATCATTCTGCCGCCTGGCCGGGCTTCGGGTGTATGAATATTCCTTTTTCTCGGGCCGATCCTTCATCCGAAAGGCTTCTCCAGAAAGACAGGCCTGATATAGTGACGGTTATACGGTCTCATTCACCGAAAACCAGGTGCACCATGCGCGAACGGCCGTCTGCAGAACAGTCACAGTCCCCGGCACGCCCTTCGAGGGTCCACGCCAACCCCTGGTTTCGCGGCTTTCTGCTTTGCACCGGTTGCCTGGCCCTTGCCAGTGGGGTCCTCGGTATATTTCTACCGCTGCTGCCGACCACCCCCTTCCTGCTGCTGGCGGCCGCCTGCTTCCTGCGCAGCTCGCCCGCCTTTTACCACTGGCTGGTCGGCCATCCCAGGCTCGGGCCCTTCGTCAACAACTATCTGGATGGGAAAGGCATGCCGCGCAAAGCCAAAGTCTACACGCTCGTGTTGCTCTGGAGCAGTATCGGATTTTCCCTCTGGTGGGTGCCGCTTCTGCCCGTACGGCTCCTGCTGATCACCATCGCGTTCAGCGTGTCTCTCTATATCCTGCGGCTGCCGGTGATCGATCCCTACTCCAATGAGAGCTGAAAGACGCCGATGCTCCCATCATACAAATTAGCTATCGCCCTGCCAGCAGGTCTTTCAGAACTGTCATCTGTTCCTGGGCTTCGAGCAATACCCGTAAACTGCGCTCAGGGGTTAGGTGCAGCTTACTCAGCCGCCGAAACGCCGGCACCTCGGCCATGACCGGCAACCGCTGACCTTCCGGCTTGCCAATGAAGGCGTGCATCTGTGCCACGATCACCACGTCGACCAGATTGGGATGCTCCTGGCCACTTTCGTAATCCCAGTCTTCAGCATGCTCCGCCGCCGCGGCAAAGACCGGGCCGAGGCCCCAGTGGCGCAACAGGGCGCCGCCGATCTCACTTTTCAGTTCATCAATGAGGGTATCCAGGCTTTCCGGCTCCAGCATCAGGGCCTGATCCGTCTCGGCATAACTGATTACCGGAATGGCGCCAATATCGTGCAGCAGACCTGCCAGAAGGGCCTCCTCGGGGTTCAGGCCCGGCAGATGCTGAGCGAGGGCGTAGGCGATAGCACCGACTTCCCGGGCATGCTCCCACAATCGCTGCATCGCTTTCTGCAAGCTGGGCTGTTTGGACTGGAACAGTTCGCGCAGGGCGTAGACCGTGACCAGCCGGCGGGCGGTCTCGATACCCACGCGAACCACCGCATCCCGCGTCGACGCCACTTCGGAAAAACCACGGTAGAGGGGGCTGTTGGCGGCCCGTACCAACTTGGCGGCGATAGGCGGGTCGGCGTTGATCACCTGGGCAATGCTATCGGCATTGGAGCGTTCCGCGGCGGCGGCCTGGCGCACGCGCTGGGCGATATCGGGCAGGCTGGGCAAGGTCAGCCGGTTGGCCTGCAGGTCCGTCTGGAAACGCATGAGCACACCATAGCCGGGATCGATGACATCCATTCCGCTCGACTTTGGCTGATTGACCGGCTCCACCGGAGCCCCCTGCAACAGCCGCAGCAGAATATCCTGTTCTACCGCCAGCACCCGGGCCGCCGAGCCCGCAACAACGGTCTGAGGTCGCGAAGGCCGGGCAGCAATGGCCACCAGGCCGGCCGGTGTGGCCGCCTTGATCCGCTGACAGGCACCGTCGGAGTCGGTAATGTCCAGCGCCCCTTCCAGCAGAAAATAGACCCGCCCATCCTGGGTTCCCGGCTCAATCAGGCGCTGGCCCGGTCGCAATGCACGCTGCTCCCCCCGCGATGCCAGCAGTACCCGCTGATCTTCGGTGAGCCGTGACAGCGGCCGGTACGCGCGCAGCTGATCGGTGAGTTGGGATTCCGGCTGTTCCATAGATTTGACTTACTAAAAGGCGGACATTTTTACAGTTTAGCAGCGTCGGCGCAGAACCGGAGGTTGCTGCGACCCTGCCCGATGCGCCGCCGATTCTATCTGGTATGATGGCAGGCTTGTCATCATTATCAGGAATCCGACACCATGGCGAAATACCGTTCTCATACCACGACCAAGGGCCGGAACATGGCCGGCGCCCGAGCTCTCTGGCGGGCCACGGGCATGAAAGACGGCGATTTCGACAAGCCGATCATCGCTGTCGCCAACTCCTTCACCCAGTTTGTACCGGGCCACGTCCACCTGAAGGACCTGGGGCAGCTGGTGTGCCGTGAAATCGAGCAAGCCGGCGGTGTCGCCAAGGAATTCAACACCATTGCCGTGGATGACGGTATCGCCATGGGCCACGACGGCATGCTCTACTCCCTGCCGTCCCGGGATCTGATTGCCGACTCCGTGGAATACATGGTCAACGCTCACTGCGCCGACGCGCTGGTGTGCATCTCCAACTGCGACAAGATCACCCCGGGCATGCTGATGGCCGCGATGCGCCTGAACATCCCCGTGGTCTTCGTGTCCGGCGGCCCCATGGAAGCCGGCAAAACCAAGCTGGCGGACCACAAGCTGGACCTGGTGGACGCCATGGTCATCGCTGCCGACGATTCAGTGAGCGACGAGGAAGTAGCGGAAATCGAGCGCAGCGCCTGTCCCACCTGCGGTTCCTGTTCCGGCATGTTCACCGCCAACTCCATGAACTGCCTGACCGAGGCCATCGGCCTGTCGCTGCCGGGCAACGGCACCCTGCTGGCCACTCACGCTGACCGCAAGGAGCTGTTCCTGAAGGCCGCACGCCAGATCGTGGTGAACGCCCGCCGCTACTACGAGGAAGGCGACGAAGGGGTATTACCACGCACCATCGCCTCCATGAACGCGTTCGAGAACGCCATGGCCCTGGACATCGCCATGGGCGGCTCCACCAACACCATCCTGCACCTGCTGGCCGCGGCCCAGGAAGCCGGCGTCAACTTCACCATGACCGATATCGACCGCCTGTCGCGGGAGATTCCGCAGCTGTGCAAGGTGGCGCCCAACACCCAGCAATACCACATCGAGGACGTGCACCGTGCCGGCGGCATCATGGGCATCCTCGGCGAACTGGACCGGGCCGGCGTACTGCATTCCGATGCTCCGACCGTCCATAGCCCCACCCTGAAGGACGCCCTGAAGGAATGGGACATCATGCAGGAACCGTCCGCCGAGGTGGTGACCTTCTTCAAGGCCGGTCCGGCAGGCATTCCGACCCAGGAAGCCTTCAGCCAGGACACCCGCTGGCCCACCCTGGACGGCGACCGCGCCAAGGGCTGCATCCGCTCCCTGGAAAACGCTTTCTCGCGCGAAGGCGGCCTCGCCGTACTACGGGGTAACATCGCTGAGGACGGCTGCGTGGTCAAAACCGCCGGCGTGGATGACTCCATTCTGGTCTTCGAGGGCCGGGCGCGGATCTTCGAGAGTCAGGATTCGGCCGTGGAAGGCATCCTGGGCGACCAGGTTGAAGAGGGCGATGTGGTCATCATCCGCTACGAAGGCCCCAAAGGCGGCCCGGGCATGCAGGAAATGCTCTACCCGACCAGCTATCTAAAATCCAAGGGGCTCGGCAAGGCCTGCGCCCTGCTGACCGACGGCCGCTTCTCCGGGGGCACCTCCGGCCTGTCGATCGGTCACGTTTCTCCGGAAGCGGCAGCCGGCGGCGCCATTGGCCTGGTGGAGGATGGCGACCGCATCAAGATCGACATTCCCAACCGCACGATCGACGTGCTGCTGTCCGATGACGAGCTGGCCAAACGCCGCGAAGCCATGGAAGCCCGGGGTGACCAGGCCTACAAGCCAAGCATCCAGCGTACCCGCCGCGTTTCGGCGGCGCTCAAGGCCTATGCCCTGCTGGCCACCAGTGCTGACAAGGGCGCGGTGCGGGATTTGAGTAAGTTGGATTAAGACGTTGGACGTTGGACGTTGAACGTTGGAACAATGTTAGCTGAGCCGTCAGCAGCGCAAGGGGTGGTTTCCGTAGCAGCGACAGGGATGTCGCGTTAGCGTCGCCAGGCCATGGACGGCCTGTCGGCGCGGCGAAGGAAACCACCCCTTGTGCTGCGAGAGTGTCCGGCCATACAACCCCATCCCGGTTTCCCACAATGACGACACCCCCCGCTTTGCGTTAAATTAAGCCGATTTTTTTCAATCAGTTGCTGCCATCGGAGAACCCCTTATGCCGGTCAAAGAAATTCGCCATCCGCTTGTTCGTCACAAGCTGGGGTTGATGCGTCAGGCCGACGCCAGTACCAAGAGCTTCCGCGAACTGGCCCAGGAAGTGGGCGCATTGCTGACCTACGAAGCCACTAAGGACTTCAACCTCGAAACCTATACCGTCGAGGGCTGGGCCGGTCCGGTGGAAGTGGAACGGGTAGCGGGCAAGAAAGTCACCATCGTGCCGATCCTGCGGGCGGGACTGGGTATGCTGGACGGTGTCCTCAGCCTGATACCGACGGCCCGGGTCAGCGTGGTGGGCCAGATGCGCAATGAAGACACCCTGGAAGCTGAAACCTACCTGGAAAAACTGGTGGGCGAACTGGACCAGCGCATGGCCATGATCGTCGACCCCATGCTGGCCACCGGCGGCTCCCTGATCGCCACCATCGACACCCTCAAGCGCGCCGGCAGCAAGGAAATCCGCGCCCTGGTGCTGGTCGCGGCACCGGAAGGGATTCGCAAGGTGGAGGAAGCCCACCCGGATGTCACCGTCTATACCGCCTCCATCGACGAGCGCCTGAACGAGAACGGCTACATCCTGCCCGGCCTGGGCGACGCCGGCGACCGCATCTTCGGCACCAAGCAGAAGGACGACTGAGCATGACTATCGCAACCGATACCCTGCCCCGCCGCATTCTCGCCGGTTCGCAAATGCTGCTGGTCGCCTTCGGAGCCCTGGTGCTGATGCCACTGATCACCGGCCTGGATCCCAACGTCGCCCTGTTTACCGCCGGCCTGGGCACCTTACTCTTTCAATTGGTGACCGGACGTCAGGTGCCGGTGTTCCTGGCTTCCTCCTTTGCCTTTATCGCCCCTATCATCGCCGCCAAAGGCCAGTTCGGCCTCAGCGCCACCATGGGCGGCCTGGTGGCGGCGGGCGCCCTGTATGTGGTACTCAGCGCCCTGGTGAAGCTCAAGGGGACCGATTTTCTCGACCGCCTGTTGCCCCCGGTGGTGATCGGCCCGGTCATTATGGTGATCGGCCTGGGGCTGGCGCCAGTGGCGGCCAATATGGCCATGGGCAAGACCGGGGATGGCTCGGCAGAGTTGGTGCCCTACGGCACCGCACTACTGATTTCACTATCCTCTCTGGCGGTTACATTACTGGTTGCGGTACTGGGCAAGGGGATTTTCAGGCTGGTTCCGATTCTGTTCGGGGTCATCGCCGGCTACACCCTCAGTGCTCTGACCGGCGTCGTGGACACCCAGGCCATCAGTGATGCCGCCTGGCTGGCCGTCCCCAACTTTGTTGCCCCCACCTTCGAGTGGGCCGCCATACTCTTCATGCTGCCGGTGGCCATCGCCCCGGCCGTGGAGCATATCGGCGATGTCCTGGCCATTGGCACCGTCACTGGCCGCAACTACATCAAAAAGCCTGGCCTCCACCGTACGCTGCTAGGCGACGGTATCGCCACTTCCACCGCAGCCTTCCTGGGCGGCCCGCCCAACACCACCTATTCGGAAGTCACCGGTGCGGTCATGCTGACCCGCAATTTCGACCCGCGCGTCATGACCTGGGCCGCCGTCTTTGCCGTAGCCCTGGCCTTCATCGGCAAGTTCGGCGCCGCGCTGCAAACCATACCGGCACCCGTCATGGGCGGCATCCTCTGTCTGCTGTTCGGCTCGATTGCGGTGGTGGGCCTGAATACCCTGATCTACCATCGTGTTGACCTGTCCGAGTCGCGCAACCTGGCCATCGTCGGCGTCACCCTGGTGTTCGGAATCGGCGGCATGGTGATCGGACACGGTTCCTGGGGCATGGAAGGCATCGCCCTGGCAAGCCTGACCGCCATTCTTCTGAACCTGCTGCTGCCGGGCAATGCTGGCTGGCGGAGAGAGGAAGAGGCAGCCACCGAAATCTGACGGCGAGGCGTCCGACCCATGGCGTCGGACGCCTTCTGCCACGCAGCGGGGAGCCCCGGTAGGGCTCTAGGTGCGTCGTTCGAAGATAAGAAAACTGTAGGGATAAGGATTGTTCTCGCTGGCATCATGGTCTTCGCGAGCCACCTCTTCCCACTCCTTCCAGTTAACCAGCGGGAAATAGGCATCGCCTTCAACCTCGGCATGCACCTGCGTCACATAGAGGCGATCCATGCGCGGCAATACCGCGTGGTAGATTTCTCCGCCCCCGATCACGACCAGTTCCTCGGTGCCGTCGATGGTGGCCTGATCTTCGGCCCGCTCGAAGGCCGCATCGATATCCCCGACCACCGCCACCCCATCGCGGGACCACTCCGGATCGCGGGTGACCACGATATTGGTCCGCCCCGGCAAAGGCCGGCCAATGGACTCAAAGGTCTTGCGACCCATGATGATCGGCTTGCCCGTGGTGGTGCGCTTGAAGTAGCGCAGGTCTTCCGGCAGGTACCAGGGCAGTTTGTTGTTGCAGCCGATGACCCGGTTCTCGGCCATGGCCACCATCAGTGTCTTGCGAATTGTCACAACTGAAACCTCCGTGGGCCCGTCAGACCGCGATGGGCGCCTTGATGGCGGGATCGGGATCATATCCCTCGAATTCGAAGTCCTCCAGCTCGTACTCGAACAGCGTTGCCGGACGCCGGCGGATACGCAGGGTTGGTAGCGCCTTGGGCTCCCGGCGCAGCTGCTCGTAGACGATATCGTCGGTCAGGTGATTGAGATAGAGGTGGCAGTCACCGAAGGTGTGCACGAACTCCCCTACCTCCAGGTCACACTGCTGCGCGATCATATGGGTAAGCAGGCTGTAGGAGGCAATATTGAACGGCACCCCGAGGAACAGATCGGCGCTGCGCTGATAAAGCTGGCAGGACAGGCGACCGTTAGACACGTAAAACTGGAACAGGCAGTGACAGGGCGCCAGAGCCATGCGCCCTTCCCGGGCGTTGTCCTGGGGGCCCTTGGATTCGTCCGGCAGGTCGGCCGGGTTCCAGGCCGATACGATCAGGCGGCGGGAATGGGGCTTGTTGCGGATCTGTTCCACCACCTCGCTGATCTGATCGATGGTGCTGCCATCCGGGCACGCCCAGCTGCGCCACTGCTTGCCGTAGATCGGCCCCAGATCGCCGTCTTCCAGCGCCCACTCGTTCCAGATACGCACCTTGCGCTCGCGCAGCCACTCGTTGTTGGTGGAACCGCTGAGAAACCACAGCAGTTCCAGGATGACGCTGCGCAGATGAACCTTCTTGGTGGTCAGCAATGGAAAGCCCTGCTGCAAATCAAACCGCAGCTGACGGCCGAACACCGAACGGGTGCCCACACCGGTCCGGTCGCCACGATCGACACCGTTATTGAGCACGTCACTCATCAAATCCAGATACTGCTGCATGATTTACCCCTTCTGCGAGGATTGCATGGTGGCACCGTCACGGCGATAGGCCCAGACCATCATGATCGCGCCAGCCACAATCATCGGGGCCGACAACAGCTGCCCCATGGTCAGCCAGTGCATGGCAATGAAACCGAGCTGCGCATCCGGCTGACGGAAGAATTCCACGGTAAAGCGGAAGACCCCATAGCCCAGCAGGAAAAGGCCCGACACCGCTGCCCGCGGGCGAGGTTTGGCCGAGAACCACCAGAGCAGGATAAACAGGGCCACTCCTTCCAGCGCAAACTCATAAAGCTGGGAGGGGTGCCGGGGAATCCCGTCATGGGTGCCGGCGAAGACCATGCCCCAGGACACATCGGTGGTGCGTCCCCACAGTTCGCCGTTGATGAAATTACCGACACGGCCGGCGCCCAGACCGATGGGCACCAGCGGCGCCACGAAATCCGCGATCTGAAAGAAAGTCCGGTTGATGTGGCGGCCATACAGGTACATCGCCAGGATGACGCCAATCAGCCCACCGTGGAAGGACATGCCCCCGGTCCAGACCTCGAACAGCCACAGCGGATCTTCCAGAAACCGTTCGAAACCGTAGAAAAAAACATAGCCCAGCCGGCCGCCCAGAATGACCCCGAGCGCCGCATAGAAAATCAGATCGCCCATCTGCTCCTGGTTGATGGGCGACCAGGGCTTGCGGGCTCTCAGATTGCCAAGCCACCAGGCCCCCAGAAAGCCGACAAGATACATCAGACCGTACCAGTGCACCTGAAGCGGGCCAATTTCGATGGCAACGGGATCAAATTGCGGGTGTTGTAACATGTCGGTTTTCACTTTAAGAAAGGATAAATCGAAGGCCCACCACAATCAGGACCACGGCAAAAATACGCTTCAGCAGCTTCGGCGACAAGCGGTGAGCCAGCCAGGCGCCAACTTTCGCAAAAGGCACACTGGTCACCACAATGCCGGCCAGTGCCGGCAGATAGACGAAGCCCGCCGACCAGGCCGGCAAACCGGCTTCGCCCCACCCCACAGCCACGTTGGAGAGCGCGCCGGCCAGGGCAATCGGCAGCCCGCAGGCTGCGGACGTACCCACCGCCTGTTGCATCCGCACGTTGCACCAGCTGAGAAATGGCACCGTGAGCGTGCCACCGCCGATACCGAAAATGGCCGACCCCCAACCGATACCGCCGCCCACACCAACCAACCCGGCAGCCCCCGGGACGTCCCGCCCGGGTTTGGGGTCGACTCCCATCAGCATCTTCACCGCCACCACAATGGCAAATATACCGATCAGGTTTTCCAGCCCCTGACTGCTCAGCAACGAAGCCGTCCAGGCCCCCAGTGCCGCGCCGAAGACAATGCCCAGGGCCATGGGTTTGAACAGTTCCCAGCGGACCGATTGCTTGAGGTGATGGGCACGGATGGAGCTGAGCGAAGTAAAGACGATCGTCGCCAGGGAGGTGCCGACGGCGAGGTGCGCCAGGTTAACCGCTTCAAAGCCCTGCAACTCAAAGCTGAACATCAGCACCGGGACGATGATCAGGCCACCGCCGATGCCGAACAGCCCGGCCAGGGTTCCGGCGAACGCCCCCAGCAGGACATAGAGCCCCAGTGCCGTCATAATGGTCATCGCGAATCACTACCCGGATCATTTTCGATGGCATCGTATGATACACAACCCGCCATACGATTCCATGACAGCCGCAGGGGAACCGATTGAATGTGCCTGATCCTTTTGGCAATCGACCGACATCCCGACTACCCCGTCGTCCTCGCCGCCAACCGGGACGAATTTCATGCCCGTCCTACCGCCGCCATGCACTGGTGGCCGGACCAGCCCATTCTGGCAGGCCAGGATCTGCAATCGGGCGGCACCTGGCTCGGCTTTAAGCGCTCCGGGCAGGTAGCCACCGTCACCAACTTCCGCTCCGGCCAGCCGGAAAAGGCCCGCCTCTCGCGCGGCACCTTGCCGCTGCAGCTTCTGGCAAGTGCGGACACAGAAAGCGAAACCCGGACGATTCACCAGCGCCGAAGCGAATTCGGCGGCTTCAACCTGTTGGCAAGTGCCGGTGACCACTGGGTCTACACGGGCAGCGAGGATCCGGTTCCCCTGCGGCGCCTCTACCGCGGCATCTACGGATTGAGCAATGGCCTGCTTCAGGCCCCGTGGCCCAAGGTACTGCGAGGCCAGCGGGGCCTTGCAAGATGCCTGGAAGCGCCGCACCCCTACCACGACACGCTGCTGGCCCTGCTGGCCGACGAGGAGAAAGCCGCTCACGAGCACCTGCCGGACACGGGTGTCGGGCCGGAAATCGAACGTTTTCTCTCGTCACTGTTCATCCGTAGCCCCGAGTACGGCACGCGAGCAAGCACCGTGGCCACCTGCGACCGTCGCGGGCATTGGGTCGTGACCGAACAATGTTACGGTCCCAACGGAGCGCCCGGGGAACGCAACCGCTTCGAGTGGGACTCGCAATGACCAAATCCGCAAGGAAAGCGCGGGCAGCTCTGGTATACTCGCCCCGTAAAATGACGCGCCTGCAAGTGCCGTACTAACCACCCAATCGTGAGCGATCATGACCGAGGAAAAGAACCCCCAATCCCTGGCCGATTTTGAAACCTCCCTGGAGGAACTGGAATCGCTGGTTCGCAAGCTGGAACAGGGCGAGCTGTCGCTGGAAGACTCATTGGCCGCCTTTGAGAAAGGCGTACGGCTGACTCGCAGCTGTCAGCAGGCCCTCAAGTCGGCAGAACAACGGGTGCAAAAGGTGGTGGAACAGGAAAACGGCGAATTCGACGTCACACCGTTCAAAGACGAGGGTGCAGACGGCGAATGACCACGCACGACCTGCTGGCCCGGCTTCGCAGCCAGACCAATGGTGCCCTGGAGCGGCTTTTTGAGCGCCTTCCCGTGGCGGATGAACGCCTGCACGAGGCCATGCGCTACAGCGTCCTGGGCGGCGGCAAACGTCTGCGCGCGGCCCTGGTGCTGGCCACGGCGGAGGCCTTCGGCGCCGACGACGGTCAGGCGGAAGCGCCGGCCTCTGCGGTCGAGCTGATCCACGCCTATTCCCTCATCCATGACGATCTGCCGGCCATGGATGACGACGACCTGCGTCGCGGCCAGCCGACCTGCCATATCGCATTCGGCGAAGCACCGGCCATTCTGGCGGGCGATGCCCTGCAGGCCCTGGCCTTTGAACTGCTGACGGAGGCACCCGGTGTGGCGGCACCGCAGCGGCTGGCCATGGTCCGCGAGCTGAGTCGCGCCAGTGGTGCCGATGGTATGGTCGGCGGCCAGATGCTGGATCTCGCCGCCGCCGGCCAGGCTTTCACGCGCGAGCACCTTGAGCGCATACACCGCAAGAAAACCGGCGCCCTCATCGAGGCCAGCCTGATTCTGGGGGCCCTGAGTGCCCCGGTATCCCAAGAGACGGACCTGACCGCGCTGAGACGCTTCGGGCGCTTGATAGGACTGGCCTTTCAGGTTCAGGATGACATTCTGGATGTGGAAGCCTCCACCGAAGTATTGGGGAAGCAGCAGGGCGCGGATGCCGAGCGCGGCAAGGCGACCTATCCCGCCCTCATGGGGCTTGAGGCGGCCCGGGACTATCTCGGTACATTGTTCGACGAGGCTTGCCAGGCCCTGGATGCTTTATCGGTTCCGGACCAGCACTTGCAGGAACTCGCCCAATTCATTATCGGCCGCGATTATTGACGAGTCTTCTTAGCTCCAGAGCGGGGCTTTCCTTATAATAGGCCGACAGCTCGACAGACTACGAATGAACCGGATGCAAGAAACCTACGTTTTCCAGGAAATACCTCAAAGGCGCCCGAATACGCCCTTGCTGGACCGAATCACCGCACCGGAGGACCTGCGCCGGGTGGATCCCGACCTGTTGCCGGCGCTTGCCCGGGAGCTGCGGTCGTATCTGCTGTGGTCGGTGGGCCAGTCAGGGGGGCATTTCGGAGCGGGCCTGGGTGTCATCGAGCTGACCCTGGCGCTGCACTATGTATTCGACACGCCGGAGGACCGTCTGGTCTGGGACGTAGGGCATCAGGCCTACCCGCACAAGATTCTGACCGGCCGACGTGACCAGCTCGGCACGATCCGCAAGAAAGACGGCCTGGCCGGCTTCCCCAAGCGCGGTGAAAGCCCCTACGACACCTTCGGCGTCGGGCATTCCAGCACCTCCATCAGTGCCGCCCTGGGCATGGCCCTGGCCGCACGCATGCAGCACCAGCGCCGGCGTAGCATTGCCGTCATTGGTGACGGTGCCATGACCGCCGGCATGGCATTCGAGGCCCTGAACCACGCCGGCCATGTGCGGGCCGATCTGCTCGTGGTGCTGAACGACAATGACATGTCCATCTCCCAGAATGTGGGCGGACTGTCCAACTACTTCGCCAAACTGCTCGCCAGCCGCACCTATCACCAGGTTCGCGACAGCGGCAAGCGGGTACTGGAAAGCGCCCCCGGCCTGCGGGAACTGGCCCGCCGGACCGAAGAACACTTCAAGGGCATGATTTCACCCAGCACCCTGTTTGAAGAGCTGGGATTCAACTACATCGGTCCCATCGACGGCCATGACGTGCCGCTGCTGCTGGAAACCCTGGAGAACATCCGCGACCTGTCCGGTCCGCAGTTCCTGCACGTGGTCACCAAGAAGGGCAAGGGTTTCGCCCCGGCCGAGGCCGATCCCATTGGCTACCACGCCATCAACAAGATCGAACCGGAACCGCCCCTCAAACCGGCCCAGCCGAGCGTACCCAAGGCCAAAAAGCCCAAGTATTCCAACATCTTCGGGCAATGGCTGTGCGACATGGCCGAACAGGACGAGCGGCTGGTGGGCATTACGCCAGCCATGCGGGAGGGCTCTGATCTGGTCGCCTTCTCCGAGCGTTTCCCGGACCGTTACTACGACGTTGCCATCGCCGAGCAGCATGCGGTGACTCTGGCGGCCGGGCTGGCCTGCGACGGGGCCAAACCGGTGGTGGCCATCTACTCCACCTTTCTGCAGCGGGCCTACGACCAGCTGATCCACGACGTGGCCATCCAGAATCTGGATGTGCTCTTCGCCATCGACCGCGCCGGCCTAGTGGGTGCCGACGGCCCCACCCATGGCGGCACCTTCGATCTCAGTTACCTGCGTTGCATCCCCAACATGGTGGTCATGGCGCCGTCGGACGAAAACGAAACCCGACAGATGCTCTACACCGGCCACTGTCACGACGGACCGGCGGCGGTGCGCTATCCGCGCGGCACCGGTCCGGGCACCCCGATCGCCGCCGAGATGCAGGCCCTGGAAATCGGCAAGGGGCGCGTGGTCCGCGAGGGCAGCCAGGTTGCAATCCTGGCCTTCGGCTCCCCCCTTAGCGCGGCACATCCGGTGGCCGAGGAGCTGGGCGCGACCCTGGTGGACATGCGCTTTGTGAAGCCGCTGGATGCCGACCTGATCCTGCAGCTGGCGAAGAGCCACGACCTTCTGGTGACGCTGGAAGAAAACGCCGTTATGGGCGGCGCTGGCAGTGGCGTCTGCGAAGTGCTGAACGAAGCCGGCCTGACCGTGGATACCCTGCAACTGGGCATTCCCGACCGCTTTATTGATCACGCCAAGCCGGAGGAGCAGCAGGCCGAGTGCGGGCTGGATACGCCGGGGATTCGTGAGGCGATTGATAAGCGTCTGGCACTGCGGCACAAGGCGGCTGATTTGAAGGTGGCGCAGCAATCGTAAGCGCCGGAACAGGCTGGTTTGGCTGAGCGTACGAAGCCCGGTATTGCTTTGCCAATCAGGGTGTTGGGCTTCCTTCGTCAGCCCAACCTACCGATCTCGGTTCGTTCAGGCCGGATCGTCATCCTGGTGGGTATTGAGCCAATGGCCCAGCTTGGATTGCTTGGTCGCCAGATAGCCTTCATTGTGCGGATTGCGCCCCACCTGCAGCGGCACGCGCTCCACCACATCGATTCCCAGGCCACGTAACGCTTTCACCTTGCGGGGATTGTTGGTCATCAGCCGCACCTTACTGACACCCAGGTGGTCCAGCATGGTCTTGCACATGCTGTAGTCCCGCATGTCGGCGCCAAAACCCAGCCGCTCGTTGGCTTCCACCGTATCGGCCCCCTGATCCTGCAGGTGATAGGCGCGGATCTTGTTGAGCAGGCCGATACCGCGGCCTTCCTGACGCAGGTACAGCAGCATCCCCCGCCCTTCACGGGCAATGCTGCGCAGCGCTTCCTCCAGCTGGTAACCACAGTCGCAACGCATGCTGAAGAGGGCGTCACCGGTCAGGCATTCGGAATGGGTGCGCGCCAGCACCGGGTCACCATCAGCGATCTCGCCCAGGCTAAGGACCACATGCTCCTTGCCGGCATCGACCTCTTCGAAACCGTGCATGTCGAAGACACCGAATGGCGTTGGCAGGCGACAGCTTTCAATAAAGCGAACGACCAATGGCACACCTCACATTGGGGGGGGAAGGGGTGGCATTTTAACAGAACGCCCCCTGAATGAAAGTTATCGAAAGGGGGTATGCCGGGTTCCGTCGGACGTCGGACGTCGGACGCTCAGCATAGCGCAAGACGTGGAGCGAATGGATACCCTGGAGAAAGGCTTAGCCGCCGGTTGCGTTCATGAAGCGCAGGATCTGCGGCTCGTCGTCCAACTCGAAGTGATGACGCTCCGGTTTGCGGGCGATGGCCTCGCGGATGGCGGCCTGCAGCCGGTCGTCCTCGCCGGGATAGCGGCGCACCAGGGCTTTCAGGTCCTTGGCGTGTTCGTTGCCCAGGCACAGCAGGAGGCGGCCCTCGGCGGTAAGGCGAACTCGATTGCAGTCGGCGCAGAAGTTTTCCGAATGGGGCGAGATAAAGCCCAGCCGCCCTTCATAACCTGCCGCCCGATAGTAGCGGGAAGGGCCTCCGGTCGATTCCGGCACCGGCTCCAGGTGATAGTGCCGGCTCAGCCGCTCGCGGATCTCGGCGCTGGAACAGAATGCTTCCGCCCGGTCGTGTTCGGTAATCACACCCAGCGGCATCTCTTCGATAAAACTCAGATCCAGCCCGCGCTCCAGGGCGAAGGACACCAGGTCTTCCACCTCGTCTTCATTGCGCCCCTTGAGAATCACCGCATTGAGCTTCACACGCCTGAAACCGGCATTCCGCGCTGCCTCGATCCCGGCCAGCACCCGCTCAAGCTCGCCGGTTCGGGTCAGTTGGCGGAAACGTTCGGGCTGCAGGCTGTCGATACTGATATTGATGCGATCCAGGCCGGCGTCGGCCAGGGGCTGGGCCAATTCCGCCAAACGGCCCCCGTTACTGGTCATGCAGAGCTCTTCCAGCCCGGGCAAAGTCGCCAGACGCTCCACCAGATTCACGATGCCCCGACGCACCAGGGGTTCGCCGCCGGTGAGGCGGATCTTGCGTACGCCCATGGCGACGAAATTGCGCGCGATCTGTTCGATCTCCTCCAGCGACAGCACCTGTTGCCGGGGCAGAAACGTCATGTCCTCCGCCATGCAGTAAACACAGCGAAAATCGCAGCGGTCGGTGACCGAGATACGCAGGTAGGTGATCGCCCGGTCGAAGGGATCGACCAGTGTCTCAGGGTGGCGGGAAGCCATCAGCCCTCCCCTGCCTCGTCGCGGGTCCAGTGGCCGCTCTTGCCGCCGAGTTTTTCCAGCAGTGCCGTATGTTCGATCACCATGCCCTTGTCCACCGCCTTGCACATGTCATACAGGGTCAGGGCCGCCACGGAGACCGCGGTCAACGCCTCCATCTCCACACCGGTGCGACCGGCCAGCTTGCAGCGGGATTCGATACGGATGCCGGAGCCGTCCTCGGTGGGCGTCAGTTCCACTTTGACGGAGGTCAGGTTCAGGGCATGGCACAGGGGTATCAGTTCGTGGGTCTTTTTGGCCGCCATGATCCCCGCGATGCGAGCTGTCGCCAGGACGTCCCCCTTGGGATGCTCACCTTCAATGATCATGCTCAACGTCTTCGGCTGCATGCGCACGAAGGCTTCGGCACGGGCTTCCCGGGCGGTTTCGGCCTTGTCGGTCACGTCGACCATGCGGGCGGCGCCAGTGTCATCAAGGTGAGTCAGAGTGCTCATTAGTGCGCTCCAGTTGCGGCGAATGCGTTGTCTAGGATAACAGAGAAGCCGCCGCTTTCATTGCTTTCCGACAATCGCGTCAGGCGTGTGGCGCGACCTCATCCCACAGGCGGATGCCGGCGATGCCCTGGCCGCCACATTCGTAGCTGCAGCTCAGGTCCGACCGCGCCATGCCCCCCAGGGCATAGACGGGTACAGTGGCTGCCGAGGTCCACTCCGCGAACCGCTCCCAGCCCAAAGGCGCCTGGTCCGCGTGGCTTGGCGTCACCCTAACCGGAGACAAAAAGGCATAATCGGCCCCAAGTGCGACGGCGTGCGCGAGTTCATCAGGGCTGTGGCAGGAAACGCCCAGCCAGGCTTCCGGCGGGATGGGACGAGCCTGCAACCGGGCCGCCTCGGCCTGCGGCAGATGCAGTCCGGCCGCCCCCGCAACGGCCTCGAATCGCCGGGGTGCCCCGTGCAGAAGCACCGGCACCCGGGCCTGCGAGACCCATTGCCGGGCGAGCGGCAGATAGACCTCGTCGGTCAGCTGTGGCTGACGCAGGAGAACGCCGCACTCTAAATCCGCGCCCAGGCGCGCCAAGCGTGTCTTGAAGGTGGCTTCCGAGAATTCGGCCGGTGTGATGAGCCATTGGGAGGGAAGGCGCAATGCCCGAATGATGGGGCGGTTCGCTGCCGGAAAGTCGGCATCCTGCAGGGCGCTAACAGCCAGCCATTCCACCGGCTGCCCTTCGAGCCCCCTGGCCTGCCCCTGAAAGCGGTCGACACACCAGACATCCAGAAGCACCCGCTTGTCGCCATAATCGTGGGCAATCTGGATGAGCGGGCGCATGTGTTCGGGGGAGGCATCGATGGCCACCTCCTCACGCAATTCCCGTTGCAGGGCGTGCGGCACCGTCTCATCAGGCTCCACCTTGCCCCCGGGAAATTCCAGAAGACCGCCCTGATGGACATGGTCCGGGCGACGCGCGATGAGCACCCGGTCCGCCTGACGGACCACACCGACAGCAACATGAACGAGGTGCATACTCATCGGGCTAGGTGCGGTACTCCGCATTGATCGTTACGTAGTCGTGGGAGAAATCACTGGTCCAGACCGACTCGCGCGCCTGGCCACGGCCGAGATGGATGCCGATTACGATCTCGGAACAGTCCATAACGGCCTGACCCCGCTCTTCGGTGTACTGCGGGTCGCGTCCACCGGCCGAGACGATGCGCACGTCACCCAGATCGATGCGTACCTGATCGATGGCCAGATTCGGCAGGCTGGCGCGTCCCACTGCGGCCAGGATGCGGCCCCAGTTGGGATCGGAGGCAAACAGGGCCGTCTTGACCAGGGGCGAGTGGGCCACGGTAAAGGCCACATCGAGCGCCTCTTCGGCAGAAGCGGCCTCGGTGACATCGATACGAACGAACTTGGTCGCCCCCTCGGCGTCGCGAACCAGGGCCTGCGCCAGCTCCAGGGCCAGCCCGATAAAGGCCGCCTCAAAAGCCTGGTAAGCCTCGGTGCCCGGCTCCAGCGTCGGGGCACCCGAACGCCCGGTGGCGATGGCCACACAGGCATCGTTGGTGGAGGTGTCACTGTCCACCGTGATGCGGTTGAAACTTCGATCCACCGCCTTGCGCAGGAGCGCCTGCAGATGAGGCTGGGCAATGGCGGCGTCGGTGGCGATATAGCCCAGCATGGTGGCCATGTTCGGACGGATCATGCCGGCACCCTTGCTGATACCGCTCAGGTGGACGGGGTGTCCCTCAATCTCCAGCTTACGGGTCGCGCCCTTGGGCTGGGTATCCGTGGTCATGATGCCTTCGGCAGCAAGGGCCCAGCCGTCTTCGGCCAGATTGGCCACGGCCTGCCCCAGTCCCCCGGTGAGACGATCAACCGGCAACGGCTCCCCAATCACCCCGGTGGAAAACGGCAACACCGCCTCTGGGCTGCAGCCCACGGTTTCTGCCAGTGCCCGGCAACAGGCGTTGGCATCATCCAGTCCAGCCTGACCATTGCCGGCGTTGGCATTGCCGGTGTTGATCAGCAGGTAGCGTGGCTGCGTGGCGGCCAGGTGTTCCCGGGCCACCAGTACCGGTGCGGCACAGAACTGATTCTGGGTAAAAACCGCCGCTACCGCAGCGTCTTCGGCGATTTCCACCACTACAAGATCCCGGCGGCCGGGCTTTTTGATACCGGCACAGGCGGTACCCAGCCGCACACCCTCGATAGGCGCAAATTCGGGAAGCGGGCCCAGTCCTACAGCCATATCAAGCGACCTTGCCGTGACACTGCTTGTACTTCTTGCCGGAACCGCAGGGACAGGGCTCGTTACGGCCCACTTTGCGTTCCTGGCGAACAACGGTTTCCGGCTTGCCCTGCTCGCCCTCGCCACGCTCTTCGCCACCCTCCTGCGCCTCTTCGGCGGCGGAGCGCTCGTCGTGACGGGTCTGGGCCCGGGCCATTTGCTGTTCCAGGGCTTCGCGGCGGCGACGCTCCATCTCTTCGACCTCTTCCTGGCGCTGCACGCGAACGTGACTGATGATCTTCACCACGTCCCGCTTGATGGACTCCAGCATGTCCTGGAACAGGTTGAAGGCCTCGCGCTTGTATTCCTGCTTGGGATTTTTCTGGGCATAGCCACGCAGGTGAACACTGCGGCGCAAGTGGTCCATATTGGAAAGATGCTCTTTCCACAGGGTATCGAGCGTGGAGAGGAAGACCTGTTTCTCGAAGCGGCGCATGTTTTCCGCCCCGGCCATCTCCTCTTTTTCCTTGTAGACCTTGACCAGCTCTTCCACCACTTTGTCGCGCAGGCTTTCCTCATAGAGCGAATTGTCTTCGTCCAGCCACTGCTGAATCGGCAGCTTGACGTCGAACTCGGATTCCAGCGCGCGCTCCAGCCCCGGCACATTCCACTGCTCGGGCATGCTCTGGGGCGGGATGAATTCGCTGATGGTGTTGTCCACCACCTCGGTACGGATGCGCCCGATAATGTCGGAGATATCATCCGTGGCCATGACATCATTGCGCTGCTCGTAAATGACCCGGCGCTGATCGTTGGCGACGTCGTCATACTCCAGCAGCTGCTTACGAATATCGAAGTTGCGCCCTTCCACCTTGCGCTGGGCCTTTTCGATGGCGTTGGTGACCATGCGGTGTTCGATCGCCTCGCCCTTCTGCATGCCTAGGGCCTGCATGATGTTCTTGACCCGGTCAGGGGCGAAGATGCGCATCAGGTTGTCTTCCAGGGAGAGGAAGAAGCGGGAGGACCCCGGATCCCCCTGACGGCCGGCGCGACCCCGCAGCTGGTTATCGATACGGCGCGATTCGTGGCGTTCGGTACCGATAATGTGCAGGCCGCCAGCTTCGATCACCTGGGCGTTGCGCTCTTCCCAAGCTGACTTGGCCTGATCGATCTGTTCCTGGGTGGGATTGTCCAGGTCGGCCATTTCCGCTTCCCAGCTGCCGCCCAGCACGATGTCGGTACCCCGACCGGCCATGTTGGTGGCGATGGTGACGGCACCGGGGCGACCGGCCTGGGCGATGATGCGCGCCTCACTCTCGTGCTGCTTGGCGTTAAGCACCTTGTGCTGGATGCCGGCCTGCTTGAGCAGGTGCGACATCAGCTCGGAGGTTTCGATGGAGGCTGTACCCACCAGTACCGGCCGGCCTTCGGCAGTAACGTCCTTGATCTCGTCGATGATGGCCTGGAATTTTTCTTCCTGGGTCAGGTAGATCAGGTCGTTGTAATCGATCCGCTGCACCGGTCTGTTGGTGGGGATGACCACCACGTCCAGGCCGTAGATCTGACGGAATTCGAAGGCCTCGGTATCCGCCGTACCGGTCATGCCCGCCAGCTTGTCATACATGCGGAAATAGTTCTGGAAGGTGGTGGAGGCCAGGGTCTGGCTCTCGGCCTGGATATTGACCCCTTCCTTAGCCTCTATCGCCTGGTGCAGCCCCTCGCCCCAGCGACGACCAGGCATGGTGCGGCCGGTATGCTCGTCGACGATCATGACCTGACCGTCCTTGACCAGGTATTCCACATCACGGTGGAACAGGTGATGAGCGCGCAGGGCGGAGTGGACATGGTGCAACAGGCTGAGGTTGGTGGGGGAATAGAGACTGTCGCCCTCTTCCAGCAGCCCTTCCTTGACCAGCAGTTCCTCGACCTTGGCGTGACCCTGCTCGGTCAGCTCCACCTGCTTGGTTTTTTCGTCCGGGACAAAATCCCCGTCCGGTTCGCCTTCCTCAACCGGCTCGCCCTGCTCCAACTGGGGCACGAGGCGATTGACCCGCTTGTAGATTTCCGAACTGTCTTCGGCGGCCCCGGAAATGATCAGAGGCGTACGTGCCTCGTCGATCAGGATCGAGTCCACCTCATCGACAATGGCGAAGTGCAGCCCGCGCTGGACCTTATCGTCGATACTGAAGGCCATGTTGTCGCGCAGGTAGTCAAAACCGAATTCGTTGTTGGTCCCGTAGGTGATATCGGCCTGGTAGGCTTCCTTTTTGGTGGCATGGTCCTGACCGGACGCGATGACACCAACTGTGAGGCCCAGAAAGCGATAGATCTTGCCCATCCACTCGGCATCCCGGCGAGCCAGGTAATCGTTCACGGTGACCACGTGGACCCCTTTGCCTGTCAGGGCATTGAGGTAGACCGGCAATGTCGCCACCAGGGTTTTACCCTCACCGGTGCGCATCTCCGAGATGTGGCCTTCATGCAGGGTGATACCACCGATCATCTGCACATCGAAATGGCGCAGCCCCATGACCCGCTTGCCGGCCTCGCGCACCACGGCGAAGGCCTCCGGCAACAGCTGATCCAGCGCTTCACCGTCGTCCAGTCGCTTACGGAACTCCGGCGTCTTGGCTTGAAGCTGCTCGTCCGTCAGTTGGGATAACGATTCCTCGAACGCATTGATTCGCTCGACGATTTTACGCATCCGCTTGATTTCACGAATGTTCTTACTGCCAAAGAGCCGGGTTGCGATTTTTCTGAACATAATGGGTTGCGTGCATTCCTTACTACGTCCCTGCAGGGCACACGCCAACAAAGGCGGGCTCGCAGGAGAGCGATGATGAGAATTCAGGACCGCCGCCAGATGGTTACCGAGAAAGCGGGACCGGACTCGACCTGTGATTCAAGAGAATAAAGTCAGGCCGATGACAAGTCAGGCATTCTAACTCTATTTACTTGAGAGGTGAAAGTGAGGCCGTCGAGGCTGTGAAGGGCGTACGATTCAGTGAGCGAGAAAAAGAGAGGAGGCAGAGGGCGCCCACCACTGCCAAATCGGCAGCGGCGGCACCTAGCAGGCTATCGATTAGCCCGCGCAATAAATTTTTCGGGATCAAGCGTTTTGCCGCCACGGCGCACTTCAAAATGCACGTGAGGCCCGGTGGAGCGGCCGGTGCTGCCCATCAGGGCCACAACCTGCCCCTTCTCGACGATATCACCGACTTCAACTTCGATTTCCTTACAGTGGGCATAGCGGGTACGCAGCCCGTTGCCATGATCGATCTCCACCAGGTTACCGTAGCCGTAACGATCACTGGCCCAGGTCACCACACCAGCGGCGACCGCGATGATATCGCTACCATCCTTGCCAGCCAGATCGACACCGGCATGCCAATCACGCTTGCCGGTAAAAGGATCAGTCCGGTAACCATAGTGTGAGGACAACCACCCCCACTTGATGGGACGGCCGGCCACGAAACGCTCGCTCTCCAGTTCCCGATTGGCCATCAGCTCATCCAGCAGCTCAAGCTGCTTTTCCCGATCGGCCATCTGGGCATCCAGCCGTGCCAGCATCTGGGACAGGTCCGGTACCTCATAGGATTGGGCTTCACCCTGCTCCACCGGCCCGCCAATGGGCGGCTGGCTGTCAAAGTCAAACTCGCCGTTGTCCAGTCGCGCGGCCTCAACCAACCGCTGCCCCAAGGCATCCAGACGCAGCATGCGCCCCTGCATATCGCCCAGGCGCACCGTCAGTGCATCCACCTGCCGGCCCAGGTCTTTCCGGGCCTTTTCCAGCTGCGCGCGCTGCTCGGAAATCCGGTTTTCCCAGCTGGTAACCGTTTCAGGGCTCAGGGTTCCGTCACTCGCAACCGTTCCGGTTTTGGCAGCCAGCCAGAATCCGGCGAAGCCCGCGCCGCCCATTACCAGCGTCATTACAAAACCTGCGAGTATCAGGCTCTTGCGACCGAAGGTGAAGGACTTGGCCTCACCATGCCGGCGCGACACCATGATAACGTTCATCGGAAACGCTCACTCCCAAAGACAGTCTTTCGTTCACGCCCGCCCTGATCAATTCCAGCCGTCTTTACAATGGCCCTGAGCAAACGTGAACAAGTTGTTAATTTGCCGTGATAGCGCCTTGATTGTAGTTCAGGCGGCTACCATAATCCCTTACGGCGCGTAACGAAGCGTAATTTGTGACACACTGCACACTTCATAAGCCTAGCAGGCGCATTAGCACCCTGTCACATTCCGTTCATTAAACAGGATACCCATGGCTCACCAACCGCCAGCCTTCGATCCCGCCCGGGAAGCCCGAAGTGAGCATCTGAAAACGCTGCTTTCGGTGGCCGAGAAGCATGCGGTACTGGAAACCATCGTCCTTCAGGCGGTACCGGAAACCATCCGCCCCCATTGTCGTTTTGGCGGCTTCCACGACGGGGAGCTGACGCTATTTGTCTACGGCTCCACCACCGCGAGTCTGCTGCGCTTCCGCCAACAGGAGATCCTGGCAGCCCTGCGCGATAGCAGTGACGAATTCAGCTATGCCTGGCGCCTTAACGTCAAGGTTCGCCCGCAAAGCACGCCACGCCGGGCATCGCGGCCAGATCGGTCTCTCAGCAAAGAAAACGCCCGGCTCCTGGAAGAGGAAGCCGGGCACACGAAGGATCGGGGTTTAAAGCAAGTCCTTGAAAAGCTGGCGCAACACGTGCGCCGCTGATCAAATTCCTGGGTTTAGCCCTGCATCGCCAAAACAGGCTTGAGGTACGAAATAGGCGCGGTCGCCTCGTCCTCAAAGGTCACCACTTCCCAGGCATCTTCTTCCTTGATCAGCTTCCGCAGAAGCTTGTTGTTCAGGTCGTGACCGGATTTGTGACCGCGGAATTCACCAATCAGGCTGTTGCCCAACAGGTAAAGGTCACCGATGGCGTCCAGAACCTTGTGCTTGACGAATTCGTCGTCGTAGCGCAGACCGTCTTCGTTGAGGATCTTGTAGTCATCCACCACGATGGCGTTGTCCACGCTACCACCCAAGGCCAGATTCATGGACCGCAATTTCTCGATGTCGCGCATAAACCCGAAAGTGCGCGCACGACTCACCTCTTTCACGAACGAGGTGCTGGAGAAATCCACGGACGCCTCCTGACGACGGCCGGTAAAGACCGGATGATCGAAGTCGATGGTGAAACCGACCTTGAACCCGTCGAACGGCAGGAAGGTAGCGCGTTTGTCGTCTTCTTCCAGGGTCACTTCACGCTTGATACGGATAAAGCGCTTGGCCGCATCCTGCTCGGCGATGCCAGCAGACTGCAACAGGAAGACGAACGGTCCCGCACTGCCGTCCATGATGGGAACCTCAGCAGCGCTGAGTTCCACCAGACAGTTGTCGATGCCGAGTCCGGCCATGGCTGAAAGCAAGTGTTCTACTGTCGCCACGCGAACACCATCCTTGAGCAGGGTGGTCGACATCATGGTTTCGCCGACATTCTCGGCCCGGGCCTGGATTTCCACAACCGGGTCAAGGTCTGTGCGGCGGAACACGATACCGGCATCAACGGGTGCCGGTTTCAGGGTCAGGTACACCTTTTCCCCTGAATGAAGACCGACACCGGTCGCGCGAATCGTGTTCTTCAAAGTGCGCTGTCTGATCATGGGTTCATAATTCCGTCATACAGAAAACGTAAACTGGTAGTCCAAAAGCTGGGCCAATCCTACCAGATTCCTTATTTGAACACCATTTAGCCAACTTGTGGATTACCGAAATATCATCTTGGCAAGCAGACCTCAGTCTGCCTGCCGCCGCAAAAACGCGGGAATATCAAGGTAATCAACACTTTGGCTATCCTGGCTGTCGGCATCCTGATCCACCGCCACATTACCATTGGCCACTGCGCGACGACGCAGCACGGCCGGACGGTCCAGCTGGCGATAATCGGTCTTGCCATCCAGGCTCTTGGTGTTGTCGACCACTTTCTGGGGCTTGTCACGCTCCCCGTCCAGGCCGGTGGCCACGACGGTCACCTTCAGTGACTCTTCCATTTCCGGATCGATCACGGTGCCGACAACTACTGTAGCGGAGTCGGATGCGAACTCGCGCACAATATTGCCCACTTCCGAGAATTCGCCCAGGTTGAGATCCATACCGGCGGTGATGTTGACCAGAATGCCACGGGCGCCCTGCAGGTTGATATCTTCCAGCAGCGGGCTGCGGATGGCGTTTTCGGCCGCCTCGCGGGCCCGGTTCTCGCCAGTCGCGGTGGCAGTGCCCATCATGGCCATGCCCATCTCGGACATTACAGTCTTCACGTCAGCAAAGTCGACGTTGATCATACCGTTGCGGGTGATCAGGTCGGCGATGCCCTGAACCGCACCCAGCAGCACGTCATTGGCCGAAGCAAACGCGTCCAGCAGGCTGGTGTTCTTGCCCATGACCGCCAGCAGCTTCTCGTTGGGAATGGTGATCAACGAATCGACGGTGTCTTCCAGCGCCATCAGGCCGGCTTCAGCCACTTTCATGCGCTTGCTGCCTTCGAACATGAACGGTTTGGTCACCACGGCCACGGTCAGGATGCCCATTTCCCGCGCCACTTCGGCCACGATCGGCGCCGCACCGGTACCGGTACCCCCGCCCATGCCGGCGGTGATAAAGACCATGTCGGAGCCTTTCAGCGCTTCGGCGATGCGGTCCCGGTCTTCCATGGCGGACTGGCGACCAATCTCCGGGTTGGCACCGGCACCCAGGCCCTTGGTGATGTTGCCACCCAGCTGGATGACTGCCTTGGCGTCCAGGTCCTTCAGCGCCTGGGCATCGGTATTGGCACAGATGAAATCAACACCTTCAACGTCGCTTTCCAGCATGTGGCGCACGGCATTGCCACCGCCACCGCCGACACCGACGACCTTGATGACCGCGTTTTGTTGCACGTTATCGACTAATTCAAACATCTCCCCTTCTCCTTCTTTGAACTCGGACTTTTTAGACCGTTGAACTATTGACCTTCGTGTGTACAGCGAACTAGCCCATTCCAGGACCATTACTTATTAGAAGTTGCCGGTGAACCAGCTTTTGATCCGTTCCACCAGCGACATGCCCTCCTCTCCCCGCATCGCCGGCTGGCGACCGGAATCGATCTGCTTGAAGCCGTAGACCAACAGCCCCACGCCGGTGGCGTAAATCGGGTTGTTGACCACGTCCGACATGCCAGCCACGCCCTGGGGCACGGCAAGACGCACCGGCATGTGGAAGATTTCCTCCGCCAACTCGATGACCCCTTCCATCATGGAAGAGCCCCCGGTCAGCACGATGCCCGCCGGAATCAGATCCTCGAATCCGGAGCGGCGCAACTCGGACTGCACCAGCGTGAACAGCTCCTCGTAACGCGGCTCGACCACCTCCGCCAAGGCCTGGCGCGAGAGATCCCGCGGTGGCCGGTCGCCCACGCTGGGCACTTTTATGGTTTCCTCCGCCCCGGCCAGCTGGGTCAGGGCGCAGGCGTACTTGATCTTGATGTCTTCAGCATTCTGCGTAGGCGTGCGCAGAGCCATGGCGATATCGTTGGTCACCTGGTCGCCGGCGATCGGAATCACGGCGGTATGGCGAATGGCGCCGCCGGTAAAAATGGCGATATCCGTCGTGCCGCCCCCGATATCGACGACACAGACCCCCAACTCTTTCTCATCCTCGGTCAGCACCGCATAGCTGGAGGCGAGCTGCTCAAGGATGATGTCGTCGACCTCCAGACCACAGCGGCGCACGCATTTCTCGATGTTCTGGGCGGCATTGACCGCACAGGTCACCAGGTGCACCTTGGCCTCCAGCCGCACCCCAGACATACCCAGGGGCTCCTTGATGCCTTCCTGGTTATCGATCACGAACTCCTGCGGCAGGATGTGGAGCACCTTCTGGTCGGCCGGGATCGCTACCGCCTGGGCCGCATCGATGACGCGATCGATGTCCGCCTTGGTCACCTCCCGGTCCCGAATCGCCACGATGCCGTGAGAATTGAGGCTGCGAATGTGGCTCCCGGCGATTCCCGCGTAGACCGAGTGAATCTGGCAACCGGCCATCAGCTCGGCCTCTTCCACCGCCCGCTGAATGGCCTGGACTGTGGTTTCGATATTGACCACAACTCCGCGCTTGAGTCCCCGGGAGGGGTGAGAGCCGATTCCGACCAGCTCGATGGCCCCGTCCGGCTTGCGCTTGCCGACAATCGCCACCACCTTGGAGGTGCCGATGTCGAGGCCAACTATCATGTTCTCCGCTTCAACCGATGGCATTTAGTGAGTCCTGCTCTTGATCATTCGTTATGATTTATCTGTGTCTGAGGTCGCGCTTTTGCGCCAGCTGACGGCCACACCGTTGCCGTAACGGGCGTCTACGCGAGCCACCTCGGCAGCCCGCGACTTAAGCTGTGCGTCGTATACCGCCAGGAAGCGGGCAAGCCGCTCCTCAGTGCGGTCCCGTCCCAGAGCCACCTCGATGCCGTTGTCCAGGCTCAGGGTCCAGGCGCCGCGCTTTTCCAGCGCCAGGCCCGCCAAGCGCAGCTGGTGGGACTGCAAGGTGTCGGAAATCTCGCGTGCCTTCGCCAGCACCTCCCCGGCCTTGCTTTCAGGGCCTTGCAGGTGGGGCAGTGCGCCCGCCACACCGGGATTGCTCGGAGCGAAGACCTGGCCTCGACCGTTGAGAAGCTTTTGGCCGTTCCAGAAGGCCACCGGCTGTTGCTCGGCAACCTCCACCACCAGCTCGCCCGGCCAGACCCGGCGCACGGCGGCCGTGTCGATCCAGGGCCGGCTTTCAATGGCTTCCTTTACCTCCTCCAGATCGGTAGCGAAAAAGCTCTGTCCGACCCAGGGCTGCAAACTCTTTTCCAGCGCTTTCGGCGTCACGCTGTGAAGGTTGCCGCGCACGGCGATGGACTGGATATCGCGATCCATGGCCGAAAGCACCTGCCCGGTCACCCATGGCATGGAGCCGGCCACCAGGGCCACCACCAGCGCCAGCCCGATCTGCATCCAGGGCAGAACACGGGCAGCCTCAACCAAGCCCTCCGGCAGGTGCCAGCTGGCAACCGCAGTTTGCGAAGCCGTGGCGCCCCGCGGGCGGGGCTTGCTGTTGGTGGTGCCGCCCGGGCGATAGCGGATCAGCGGTCCCATCATCCCCTTTCCTCCAAGGTATCCCTGAGAATCCGAACGGTGAGTTCGGCAAAGTCAATTCCTGCAGCCTTGGCCGCCATGGGCACCAGACTGTGATCCGTCATGCCGGGAATCGTGTTGACTTCCAGCAGCCAAAACTGACCCTCGCTGTCCTGCATGACATCCACCCGTCCCCAGCTGCGCCCATCGATCACCCGAAAGGCGTCCAGTGACAGCGCCTGCAGCTCCGCTTCCCGGTCCGGTTCCAGGCCGCAGGGCAGCAAATAGGTGGTGTCGTCGGAGACGTACTTGGCCTCAAAATCGTAGAACGCGTGATCCGTACTCAGCCCAATGGCCGGCAGAGCCCGGTCATTGAGAATCGAGACGGTGAATTCCGGCCCTTCGATCCAGCTCTCCACCAATACCAGCGGATCATGTCCACGGGCTTCCCGATACGCTTCTTCCAGTTCCCCGGCATTGAAAACCTTGCGCACACCGATACTGGAGCCTTCCCGTGCCGGCTTGACGCTCAGGGGAGCCTCCAGGGCGGCCATGATCTCGCCCGCCTGTTCTGGCGCGGTCATCATCTTGAACGGCGGTGTCGGCAGCCCGGCGCCGGCAAACACATACTTGGTGCGCAGCTTATCCATGGCCAGGGCCGAGGCCATTACGCCGCTGCCCGTGTAGGGCACATCAGCCTGATCCAGAATCGCCTGCAGCGTGCCGTCTTCGCCGCCACGCCCGTGCAGGGCGATAAAGATCCGGTCGAATTCTCGCTGCTGCACAAAAGGAAGCACCTGGTCGTGGCGCAGATCGACACCGTAGGCGTCCACGCCGGCACTGTGCAGTGCCTCCAGGACCGCCTCACCGCTCTTGAGCGAAACCGCACGCTCGGCCGAGTCGCCACCCATAACGACAGCCACCCGTCCCAGGGCGGCCTTCAATGCGTTGTCGATGCGGTATGACGCGGTCATCTTACTTGCTCACCTTCAACTGTGCGGCCGCCAACCGGGCCGCGAGTCCACCAATGTCACCGGCGCCCTGGGTAATCAGCAGGTCACCGTCCTGCAGGCTGTTGGCCAGCAGGGTTTCAATCTCGTCCGGGTTGTCCACAAACACCGGCTCCACCTGGCCGCGCTGACGGATGCTGCGGGCCAGGCTGCGGCCATCGGCTCCCGGCACCGGCTCTTCGCCAGCCGGATAAACGTCCAGGAGCAGGAGCACATCCACTTCCGAAAGCACCTTGACGAAGTCTTCATACAGATCCCGGGTACGGCTGTAGCGGTGCGGCTGGTAGATCATCACCAGGCGCCGGCCCGGCCAGGCTTCGCGGATCGCAGCAATAACTGCCTCCACTTCCCGGGGATGATGGCCGTAGTCGTCCACCAGAGTGACGGTGCCGCGGCCGGTCTCGTAATCGCCATAGACCTGGAAGCGACGCCCGACACCAGCGAACTGCGCCAGGCCCCGGACAATGGATTCGTCAGCCACACCTTCGTCCGTCGCCACGGCCACCGCCGCAAGCGCGTTAAGGATGTTGTGGCGACCGGGCATCTGCAGCTCAATCCGGAGATCGGCATGACCTTCGGGCCGTTTGGCCGTAAAGCTGGTCTTCAGCCCGTCGCTGTGGACGTCGACCGCCCGGTAGTCAGCGCGCTCGTTAAACCCGTAGGTTAGGGTGGCGCGGGACAGCCGCGGGATGATGTTCTCCACCACCGGGTCATCGGTGCACATGACGGCGACACCGTAGAACGGCAGGTTGTGGAGGAAATCCACAAAGGTCTGCTTGAGCTTCTCGAAGTCACCGCCATAGGTATGCATGTGGTCGGCGTCGATATTGGTCACAATGGCCACCACCGGTGTCAGATGCAGGAACGAGGCATCGCTCTCGTCCGCTTCCGCCACCAGGTAACGGGAACCGCCCAGCTTGGCGTTGGCGCCGGCGCGGTTGAGCTTACCGCCGATCACGAAAGTGGGATCGAATCCGCCCTCGCCCAGCACTGAGGCAATCAGGCTGGTAGTGGTCGTCTTGCCGTGGGTGCCGGCCACCGCGATGCCGTGACGGTAGCGCATGATTTCCGCCAGCATTTCGGCACGGGGCACCACCGGCACACGATTCTCGCGGGCCACGACCACTTCGGGGTTGGTCTCCGGGACGGCGGTGGAGACGACCACGACGTCGGCATCAGCGGCATTCTCGGCGCGATGGCCGATATCGACGCGCACGCCCAGCTCCCGAAGCCGGGTGGTCACCGGGCTTTCCTTGATATCGGAGCCGCTGACGTCATAACCCTGGTTGCTCAGCACCTCGGCAATACCGCACATACCGGCACCGCCGATCCCGACAAAGTGGATACGACGAATCCGGCGCATTTCCGGCACTTCATAGACCAGCGGCTTCTGGGTGTTGTCAGCCATGGGCCGCCTCCAGGCAATAGTTCACGACTCGCTCCGTAGCATCCGGCCGGGCCAGTTTCCGGGCTGCTTCCGCCAGCGACCGCAGACGCTCGCGATCGGGGAGCAGCTCGCCCAGCAGGGCCGCCACATGGGACGGCCCGAATTGATCCTGCGGCACCAGATAGCCGGCACCGCCCTGTGTCATGTGTTCACTGTTGCGGGTCTGATGGTCGTCCACTGCATGGGGCAGCGGCACCAGGATCGCCCCTACGCCAACGGCGCAGAGTTCCGCCACGGTCAGGGCGCCGGCCCGGCACACCACCAGGTCGGCCCAGCCATAGGCCTCGGCCATGTCCTTGATGAATGGCTCGACCCGTGCCTTGACCTTCACGTTTTCGTAGGCATCGCGGGCCGCATCCACATGGTTGCGTCCGCACTGATGCAGTATTTCTGGCCGCTGGGCTTCCGGAATCTGCTCGATCGCCTGCGGCAGCGCCTCGTTGATGGGCCGCGCTCCCAGACTGCCCCCGAGCACCAGCAGCCGGGTCGGTCCGGTACGCTCCGCGAAACGCTCTGCAGGCTCCGGCATATCCGCCAGCTCACTGCGTACCGGGTTGCCGGTGTAGCGGGTGACTGTTTCCTTGTTGAAACTGTTTGGAAACGCTTCCAGAACCGTAGTGGCAAAGCGGGACAGCAGGCGGTTGGTCATGCCCGCCACGGCATTCTGTTCGTGAATCACCAATGGCTTGCGCATCAGCCAGGCCGCCAGACCACCAGGGCCGGAAGCAAAGCCGCCCATGCCAATCACGCAGTCCGGACGCACCTGGCGCAGGACGCGGACGGCCTCCATCACGGCGCGCAGCAGCCGGAAGGGCGCGGCCAACAGAGTCACGCGGCCCTTGCCACGCAGTCCCGATACGTGGATCAACGACAGCGGCAGACCGGCATCGGAAACCAGACGGGATTCCATGCCGTTCACGGAACCCAGCCAGTGCACTTCATGGCCCAGCTCCTGCAGCCGCCGCGCTGTGGCCAACGCCGGGAACACATGCCCCCCGGTACCACCGGCCATAATCAGGAAACGCTTAGCGCTCATGACCGCCCTCCTGCTGTTCCAGGGCGTCCAGACGCTCCATCTCGATCCGGGCCAGGATGCCGATACAGAGGCAGCTCACGACCAGGCTGCTGCCGCCATAACTGACCAGGGGCAACGTCAGCCCCTTGGTGGGCAGCAACCCGGTGGCTACGCCAATGTTGATGAAGGCCTGCAGGCCGATCAGCAAGGTAATGCCGTAGGCGAAGGATGCGGCAAAGGGACGCTCCGCCAATTCCGAGGCCCGGGCGATACGCAGCCCGCTGTATACCAGCAGCGAGAACAGCCCCAGCAAGCCCAGCGATCCCACCAGACCGAATTCCTCGGCGATGATGGCGAAAATGAAATCCGTGTGTGCTTCCGGCAGGTAGAACAGTTTCTGGATCGAGTTGCCCAGGCCGACCCCGAACCACTCCCCTCGCCCGAAGGCGATGAGGGACTGGGTCAGCTGGTAGCCGGAATCGAACTGGTCCTTCCAGGGGTCCAGATAGGAGACCACCCGCTTGAGCCGGTAGGGCTGGAACACGACCAGCAGGATCCCGAGGCCCAGGCAGAGCCCGATCAACGGCAGGAAGCGCGAGAGCCGCACGCCGCTCAGGAAGATCATGCCCATGGCCGCGGTCATCAGCACCACGGTGGCGCCGAAGTCCGGTTCGATCACCATCAGCGTGGCCGCCACGCCCAGCACCGCCACCGGTTTGATGAACCCCTGCCAGGTATGCAGAAGCTCTTCCCGACGCCGGGTGATATAACCAGCCAGGTAGGCGATCAGGAACAGCTTGGCCACTTCCGAGACCTGCACGTTGAACAGGGCAAAATTGATCCAGCGGGTACTGCCGTTGACGGTCCGCCCTACCGGGGTCAGGACCAGCAGCAGCAATCCCAAAGACACAAAAAGCAGCAGCCAGCCACTGCGCAGCCACCAGTCCATGGGCACGTTGGCCACGGCCAAAGCCGCTGCCAGGCCCAGGGAAACGTAAATCAGCTCCCGCACGACGAAATGGAAACTGTTGCCATAGGCCTGGGCCGCCATATCGACCGACGCCGAGGACACCATCACGGCCCCCAGCAGCAACAGCGCACCGGCGCTCGCCAGCAGCAGCACCAGCTGGCTGTAGCGAACCGCCGAAGGGCTGAGGCGCATATCCAGCATCGTCGTCATAACGCCTCCACCGCCGCCATGAAGCGGTCGCCGCGTTCTTCGTAATTGCGGTACTGGTCGAGACTCGAGCATGCAGGTGACAGCAGTACCGTATCACCGGCCTGAGCGGTCGCCTGGGCCATTTCCACTGCCGTATCCAGGGTTTCCGCCATCTGGTAGGGCACATCGTCGCCGAGCGCCTGGGCGATCAGAGGCGCATCCTTGCCAATCAGCAGCGTACCTTTGCAATGGGAACGCACCGCCTCGGCCAGTGGCGCGAAATCAGCGCCCTTGCCATCCCCACCGGCAATCAGGAGGAGGCCACCCTGGCGGGGCTTGAGGCTTTCGATCGCCGCGACCGTGGCCCCGACGTTGGTGCCTTTGGAATCGTTGATCCAGGTGACGCCGCCGAGTTCGCGTACTTTCTGACAGCGATGGGGCAGCCCTTCAAAATGACGCAGGGTCTGCGCCATGCTTTCGCGGGGCAGGCCGAGCGCCAGGCCCATGGTCAGCGCTGCCAGAACGTTGCTGATGTTATGCAGGCCCTGCAATTTCAGCTCGCGGGTGTTGATGAAGTTGTCGAGGCCATAGGTGATCCAGAGGCCCTCGTCATCTTCACGCGTGCTGAACATATCGAGGTTGACCCTGTTCATGCCGAACAGCCGGGCCTCCATACCCTCGCGCATCAGCGGCTGACTCAGGGGATCATCGAGATTGACCACGGCAATACCGCAGCCGTTGAAGATCCGATGCTTGGCCTGGAAATACGCCATGCGGGACGGGTAGCGGTCCATGTGATCGTCACTGACATTCAGCACTGTGGCCACGGCCGCGTTCAGGCGCTCGGTGGTTTCCAGCTGAAAACTCGACAGTTCCAGGACATAGAGCTCGGCTTCAGGATCCAGCAATTCCAATACCGGGGTGCCCAGATTCCCGCCCACGGCGACATTCTTGCCGGCATCCCGGGCCATCTCACCCAGCAGCATGGTGACGGTGCTCTTGCCGTTGGAACCGGTGATGGCGGCGATCGGCGCCTCGGCCAGCTCCGCAAACAGATCCACGTCGCCACGAATCTCGGCGCCCGCTTCCTCCGCCGCGACGATGGCCGCTTCACTGCGCGCCACACCCGGGCTGACGATCAGCTCGTTGTACTGAATGAAACGCTCGGGATCGAACGGGCCGAGATACACCGGCACCTCGGGATAATCCCGACGCAGCGATTCCAGACCCGGCGGCTGCTCACGGCTGTCCGCGACCGCAAACTCGCGGCCCCGCGCAGCGAGGAAACGCGCGCACGACAGCCCGGTCTGGCCGAGGCCGACCACCAGCGTGCGACGATCCGAGACAATCAATGCCATAGCAGCAACCGTTCCCTAACGAATCTTCAATGTGGCGAGGCCCACCAGGACCAGCACCACGGTAATCACCCAAAAACGCACGATGACCCGGGGTTCGGGCCACCCTTTCAACTCAAAGTGATGATGCAGCGGCGCCATACGGAAAATGCGCCGTCCGGTGAGCCGGTATGAGCCGACCTGCAGGATCACCGATAGGGTTTCCATCACGAACACGCCGCCCATGATGAACAGCACCACTTCCTGGCGGACAATCACCGCCACGATGCCCAGCGCGGCACCCAGGGCCAGCGCGCCGACATCCCCCATGAAAACCTGGGCCGGGTAGGTGTTGAACCAGAGAAAACCCAGTCCGGCCCCCACCAGCGAGCCGCAGAAAATAATCAGTTCCCCCGTGCCCGGCAGATGCGGGATGTGGAGGTAGTCGGCAAAATTGGCGTGCCCCGAGAGATAGGCGAATACCGCCAGCGCACCAGCCACCATCACCGTGGGCATGATCGCCAGACCGTCGAGACCATCGGTCAGGTTGACGGCATTGCTGCTGCCTACCACCACGAAATAGGTCAGCACCACGAAAGCGACAGGACCCATCTCCAGCGCCACGTCCTTGAACAGTGGCACGATGAAGGTGGTCTCCTGCGGCAGCGTGGCGGTCGCGAACAGCACGATGGCAGCGATCAGCCCAAACAGTGACTGCCAGAAATACTTCCAGCGGGCCGGGAGGCCGCGGGGGTTGCGTTCCACCACCTTGCGATAGTCGTCCACCCAGCCGATCAGGCCGAAAGCCAACGTCACCAGCAGTGTCACCCACACGTAGCGGTTGCTGAGGTCTGCCCACAGCAGGGTGCTTACGGCCACGCACAGCAAAATCAGCGCACCACCCATGGTCGGGGTTCCCGCCTTGCTCAGATGGGTCTGGGGGCCATCGTCACGGATCGCCTGACCGATCTGATACTGGCCCAGCGCCCGGATCATCCACGGGCCCGCCACCATCGAAATCACCAGAGCGGTCAGCACCCCCAGAATCGCCCTGAATGTCAGGTACTGGAATACGCTGAACGCGCTGATGTATTGGGCCAGGAAGTCGGTTACCCAAAGCAGCATCAGTGTTTCTTCCTCTTCTTCTTCAGTTCGGCAACCACACGGTCCATGGCTGCGCTACGCGACCCCTTCACCAGCACCGTCGCCGGTTCATTCGCCAACGATTCGGCCAGGGCGTCTGCCAATGCCTCATGGGTCTCGAAAATCCGGGCCTCGTCGCCAAAGCCTTCACGATAGGCCTGGGCGAACGCACCCAGGCAATAGAAACCGTCTATTCCCAACTCGCGCGCCAGGGCTGCGGTATCACGGTGGGCCGTTTCCGGGTGATCGCCCAGTTCCGCCATATCCCCCAGTACCGCCAGCCGCCGTCCCTCTTCATGGGCCAGGGTGCGCAGCGCCGCGGCCATGGAGGTGGGGTTGGCGTTGTAGCTGTCGTCATACAGGGTGCTGCCGGAAGACAGTTCGATCCGCTCCAGACGGCCACTCACCGCCTGCATGCTGGCCAGCCCCCGGGCGATTTCATCCGGCTGACGATCCACCGCCAGAGAGGCGGCGAACGCCAGCAAGGCATTGGTCACGTTGTGCTCGCCAAACAACGGCAGCGTCACCGGCTGCTCCCAGCCATCGCGGTGGACCACATTGAAGTGAAGCCCGTTCGCCCGGGACGCAATGTCAGTGGCCCGCAAATCAGCATTGTCACGCCCCTGGGCAGAAACACTGACCACCGGACGGCCACCGGCACGGCGCTCCCAGGTCTCGAAGGCCGCATCATCGGCGTTCAACACCACGGTGCCTTCGGCCCGGGTGTTATCGATGATCTCGCCCTTGCCAAGAACAATATTTTCGTAACTGCCAAAGCCACCAATATGAGCATCCCCGGCATTGGTGATGACGCAGACATCGGGGCTGGCGAGCGATGAGGTCCAGGCAATTTCGCCCACGGCATTGGCGCCCATCTCGATCACTGCGGCACGGTGGGCGGGGCCAATCCGGAACAGGGTCAGCGGCACCCCGATGTCATTATTGAGGTTGCCCTGGGTCGCCAACACCTCGTCCTGGGAACCCAGGCAGCGCTGGATCATTTCCTTGACGGTGGTTTTACCGTTGCTGCCCGTAATGCCGACGACCGGGCCGGAAAACGCCATGCGATTCAGGCTGGCGATCTGGCCCAGGGCCCGGCGGGTATCTTCCACCTGGATCACCGGCAGCAGGGTATCGACCGGGCGGGAAACCACCAGGCCCACCGCCCCCTTCGCCGCCGCGTCGTCGACAAAATCATGGCCGTCGAAACGTTCGCCCTGAATGGCAACGTAAAGATCACCCCGATTCAGGGTGCGGGTATCAATCGAGACCCCGCTGAAAAAGGCGCTGCCGTCCTGGAGCATGCCTTCCAGCACCGGTGTCAGCTCCGCCATGGAAATTGTTCGAATCATGCCGCACCTCCTCGCGATCGAAGCAATGAACGTACTACTTCGATATCACTGAAAGGCGTTCGTTCACCATTACGCTCCTGATAATCCTCGTGCCCCTTGCCGGCCACCAGCACGATGTCGCCCGCCCCGGCCCGGGCACCGACCTGCTCGATCGCACGGCGACGGTCATGAATAACCTGCACCTTCTGCGGCGCTTCCAGCCCTTGCAGAATATCCCGAACAATTGTTGCCGGATCCTCGGACCGCGGATTGTCATCGGTCACCACAACCTGATCGGCGCGCTGCTCTGCGACCCGTCCCATCACCGGACGCTTCGCCGCATCGCGGTCGCCACCACAACCGAATATGCACCACAGGCGCCCCGTCACATGGGGCCTTAGCGCCTGAAGCACGCTATCCAGAGCGTCCGGCGTGTGGGCGTAGTCCACCACGAACTGCGCCGTGCCTTCTCCGGCAAACCGCTGCAAACGACCGGCAGGCGAAGACAGGGTCTTCACGGCCTGACTCACGCCTTCCAAATCGATACCCAGCGCGATCGCCGCGCCCACGGTCGCCAGAAGGTTGCTGACATTGAACGCCCCAAGCAACGGCGCTTCCAGTTTCACGGGCCCTTTCAGGGTCTGCACCTCGGCCCGAAAACCTTCTTCGGCGAAGGCCACTTTCTGAGCCCAGATCTCGATCTCCGACTCGTGCAAGCTGTAGCGCAGCACCTCCATTTCCTGGCTGACCTGCAAGGCGAGCTGGCGCCCGAAGGGATCATCCAGGTTGATGACACCAAAGCGGGGGGCCATATCGATGAAAAGCCGGGCCTTGGTCGCGCCGTAGGCCTCCATGGAACCGTGATAGTCCAGATGGTCGTGGCTCAGGTTGGTGAAAACCGCCCCTTCGAAGCGGACGTTGTCGACCCGCCCCTGATCGAGCGCATGCGACGACACTTCCATCACCACCGCCCGCGCGCCCTGGTCTGCCAGCTGCTTCAGGTTCTGATGGACCCGGATAACATCCGGCGTGGTGTGGCTGGCCGGAACCAGCGACTCCGGGAAGCCATACCCGAGTGTTCCCAGGGTGGCCGTGCGAACGCCGGCGGCATTCAGCAGTTGCGCCAGAAAGTGGGTCACTGACGACTTACCGTTGGTCCCGGTCACACCCACCACTTGCAGTTTTTTCGACGGCGACTCGTAGAAACGATCGGCTATCAGCCCCTGCAGGCGCGGCAATCCAGGCACGGGAATGACCAGCGCACCGTGCTCCTCCTCGATCGGCCCAGCCTGCTCGCTTTCCAGCAGGACCGCCGAGGCACCGGCTTCCAGCGCCTGCGGCACGAATCGCCGGGGATCGCCATGGGAGCCGGCCAGCGCCACGAAAACATCGCCTGAACGCACCCGGCGACTGTCCGCCGACAGGCCGTGCACCGTCACATCCAGTACCGACGGCACGTGCACGATGCCGGAAAGCAGTTGGCCCAGCGCTTTGTTACACATCGCCGCCTCCCTGCTTCTTGTCGTCATGATCCGCCATCTTGCGATCGAGGTCCGGCTCGACATTGAGCAGGCGCAGGGCGTCACTCATGACCCGCGCGAAAACCGGCGCTGCTACTTCGCCGCCGTAATAGGTATCTCCTTTCGGATCATCCACGGCGACCACACAAACGATGCGCGGATTATCAATGGGCGCCATGCCGGCGAAAATGGCCTTGTAATCGCTGTCTTCATAGCCGCTGCGGCCAACCAGGTGTACGGTTCCGGTTTTGCCGCCGGCCTGATAGATCGACAGGGCAGCCCGCGTCCCGGTGCCATCCTTGACCACCTGCTTGAGCATCTGGCGCACCTGGCGGGCAACACTTTCATCCAGTACCCTTTGCCCCCCCCGGGCATTGTCCTGCTTGACCAGCGATACCGGGTGCAGATAACCGCCATTGGCGAACACCGTGTAGGCCTGCGCCAACTGCAGGGCGTTGATGCTCAGGCCATAGCCGTAGGACAGTGTCGCCACCTCAATTTTCTTCCAGTCCATGCGCGCCGGCAGGACACCGATACTTTCTCCCGGAAAACCGATACCGGTCGCCTGGCCCAGCCCCAGGCGATAGAACATGTCGCGTACCACGGGCCCGGTCAGGTCCAGGGCAATGCGGCTGGCGCCCACGTTGCTGGACTTGGAAATAATATGGGTCACATCCAGTGACCCGTAGTTGCGGTGATCGCGGATGGTGTAACCATTGAGCCGCAGATAACCGGGCGACGTATCTACGTAGGTACCGGGTGTATAGCGTCCGGATTCCAGGGCAGCGGCAATGGTCAGCGGCTTGACCGTGGAGCCGGGCTCGAAGACATCGGTAATGGCCCGATTCCTAAGGGCACTGGGATCCAGCTGCGAGCGGTCGTTGGGGTTGTAGGACGGCTGATTGACCATCGCCAACACCTCGCCGGTATCCACATCCAGCATAACCAGGGTTCCGCTGCGGGCCTTGTGGGCCTGGACCACCGCCTTGAGCTCGCGATACGCCAGGTATTGCAGCCGCAGATCGATGGTCAGCTGCAGGTCGTTGCCGGGCTCGGCATCCCGGATCAGGCTGAGATCCTTGATGACATGGCCCCGGTTGTCCTTGAGCACCCGCTTGCGACCGGGCGTGCCCCGAAGCCAGTCGTCATAGGACAACTCCAGCCCTTCCTGTCCCTGCTCGTCGATGTTGGTGAAACCCACCACATGGGAAGTCACCTCGCCGGCCGGGTAGTAGCGGCGATACTCGCGACGGGTATAGATGCCGGGAATGCCCAGGGCTCGGGCCTGTTTGGCCAGATTCGGCTGAACCTTGCGCTTGAGGAACATGAACTGGCGGTTCTGGCGCTTGCGCAGATCCTGGCGCAATTCGTTCTCGTCCAGATTCAGCAGGGTGGCCAGATGGCTGAGTCGGCTGTCGGACGGGTCGATATCCGACGGATTGGCCCAGATGGTCTGCACCGGGGTGCTGACCGCCAGCGGCTCGCCATAGCGATCCGTGATCATGCCGCGGTGGGCCTCGATCGGCTCGCTGCGGACCGTGCGCACGTCCCCCTGCTGACGAAGGAAATCGTGATCCACCACGTGCAGGTCCACCAGCCGCCAGGTCAACGCGCCCACACTGACCATGGCCGCGGACAATACGACGCCGTAACGCCAGCTTTTCAGCAAGCGCCGCAACGGTGTTGTCGGCTGTTGGTCACGGGTAGCGCCCATACGGTTACCGCTTGTCCTGCAATGTTTTCGCCGGGACGACCACAATCTGGTCCCGGCCGGGTACCTGCATATCCATACGCGTGGTGGCCAGGTGCTCGACCCGGCCGTGCGCACTCAGCGCACTCTGTTCCAGCAACAGCTGACTCCATTCCCGCTGGTAGGCATCGCGCTCGTCCTGCAGGCTGCTCAGGGTGTTGAACAGCGAACGGTTCAGGTGCGCCGCGTAAACCACCCCGATGGCCGAACCCGCCAGGGCGATCAACAGCACCAGGGTCACCCTCACATCCTTGCGTCCCAGGGCCCGAAAAATCCGCCGGGAGACGCGCAGCGCCGCGCCGACGGTTTCCCGCCAGCGCTGCCTTCTTTCGCCTGTATCTGTCAGTACGGCGCCCATGATTACTCTCGCTCCAGGATGCGCATGATGGCACTGCGTGCCCGAACGTTCTGATTGACTTCATCCTCCGCCGGCTTGATCGCTTTTCCGTACAAACGATATCCGGTCCGGGTCTGGTCCTCGGTCAGTGGCAACCCTTTCGGTACGGCCGGCCCCTTGGCCCGCTCACGCATGAAGCGCTTGACCAGTCGATCCTCCAGCGAATGAAAACTGATAACCACCAGGCGTCCGCCATGACTCAGGCGATCAGCCGCCTTGGCCAGCACCTGCTCCAGGTCTTCCAGCTCACGATTGACGTGAATGCGAATGGCCTGAAAGCTCCTGGTGGCCGGGTGCTTGTGTTTTTCCTTCTTGGGGATGGCGTGACTGATCAGTTCGGCCAGCCCCAGCGTGGTCTCCAGTGCCTGCGTACCACGGGCTTCGATGATGCGCCGAGCAATGCGGCGGGCGAAGCGCTCTTCGCCATATTCCTTCAGGACCCGGATGATCTCGGCCTCAGGCGCCTGGCTGAGCCATTCCCGCGCGCTCTGTCCCTGCTCCGGATCCATCCGCATGTCCAGGGGTCCCTCGCGGGTGAAGCTGAAGCCCCGGGCGGCGTCGTCCAGCTGAGGAGAAGACACGCCCAGGTCCAGCAACATGCCGTCGATTTCGTCCCAGCCCTGTTCGGTCATGAAGCGATCCAGATCCGCAAAGGACCCCCGAGCCATTCGGAAGCGGGAGTCCTCGGCCTCCAGGCGACGGCCCACCTGCTCCGCCTCCGGGTCCTTGTCGATCCCCAGCAGCAGACCTGCCTCGGAAAGCTGCTCCAGAATGGCGCGGCTGTGACCGCCGCGGCCAAAGGTGCCATCGACGTAACGCCCGCCCGGTGACACCACCATTGCGCTGATCGCTTCGCGCAACAGTACCGTCTGGTGCTGCCCCTGGATGTCCGCCTGCGCCATCACAGGGACAGGGACTCCATTTCTTCCGGCATCTCGCCATCCCCTTCGGCTTCATCCAGCCAGTGCATCCAGCGATCCTCGCTCCAGAGCTCCAGCTTGCGGCCCTGACCGATCAGCAGCAGCTTTTTCTCCAGACCGGCATACTCACGCAATGTCGGCGGCACCAGAATACGGCCCGCCCCATCCAACTCCAGCGGTGTGGCAAAGCCGATCAACAGGCGCTGGGCCCGTCGCGCACGCTTGTTGAAGCTGGGCAGCGCTTCGATTTTGGGGAGGATTTCCTCCCACTGGGGTTCCGGGTAGACGAGCAGGCAGCGTTCTTCGGTGTGGGCAGTGAGCACAATACGGCCGTCACAGACATCGGCCAGATCCTCACGCACACGCGCGGGGATCGCCAGACGTCCTTTCGCATCCATATTGATGGCATGACTGCCAAGAAAATTGCTCATAGCCCCACATCCGAAGCGTCACCGCCGCTCTTTTGGCCCGCTGGTGACTGAATTGGCCCGGCATTCCACCGGATCCCACTTCTCTACCTCTTCAACCACTAAAAACCACAATCATCCACTTTTTCCCACTTTTGCACACTATAGGAACACGCCTTAAGCAATGCAAGCAGCAACGGCGGGGGCCAGGCTGGAAAAGTTGCTGTAAAGACAGGGGGTTAGAAAGCAAAGACAAACCTTCCGGCGCATTGCGCGAGAAGAAAGCTCGAAAAATCAGGTGGATGGCACGAGTTTTGTAGAAACCGGATGAGACTTAAGACTATTTGGCTATAACGAGGGTATTGACTGTTAATCCTGGGTAATGAACAACCCGTGGGAAGGAGAAAATTGAGCTCGCCTGTAAGCCGGGTTCTGTCAGGTGCAAGCACCTGGACAGTCATTCATCTGGGACCTGCGTCACCGCAGGCCTCTAGCGACCTACCCGAGTCCAGCGCGGGCCACGCCATTGGACTCCTATTTGGTCTTGCTCCGAGTGGGGTTTACCATCGCCGTGGACTGTTGCCAGCCACGCGGTGCGCTCTTACCGCACCTTTTCACCCTTGCCGGTCTCGCCAAGCGAGACTTAGGCGGTTTCCTTTCTGCTGCACTTTCCGTCGGCTCTCACCGCCCAGGCGTTACCTGGCACTCTGCCCTATGGAGCCCGGACTTTCCTCCAGCCACCCTGAACGGGAAGGCCAGCGACTGTCCGGCGAGCTCAGCGGCAAGATTACGACGGATTGCCCGGCGAGGCAATCCCCAAACCCATAACCGCCCCTTATTCGCCTTTCAGTGCCAGCGCTCTCTGATAGAGTTCATTTTTCGGCAGGCCGGTGACATCGGCCACAACCCGCGCCACTTTTTTCACCGGCAACTCCTGCAGCAACCGGACCAGCAGCCGCTCCACATCCAGATCAGCGGCGGCTTCCTCCCGATCCACCTCGGCACCCGCCACCAGCACGACGATTTCCCCGCGGCGCATGTCGGGATCGCCCTGCGCCCTTTCAGCCAGCTGCCCCAGAGCATCCACGTATACGGTTTCGTAGCTTTTGGTCAGCTCCCTGGCAACAACGCCCTGACGATCCTCCCCGAACACCTCGGCCAGATTCTGCAGGCATCCGTCGATCCGATGGGGCGACTCGTAGAAGATGAGCGTGCGCGCTTCCTTGCGGAGCGAATCCAGCCGCCGCCTGCGCGCCCCCTCCTTTGATGGCAGGAACCCTTCAAACACAAAGCGATCCGTCGGCAGACCACCGACACTCAATGCGGCGATCGCGGCGCAGGCTCCCGGCGCGGTTGTAACCTTGAGCCCGCGGCGATGGGCTTCACGGACAAGATGAAACCCGGGGTCGGAAATCAGGGGGGTACCCGCATCACTGACCAGAGCCACCACCTGCCCCTGGGCGACCCGATCCAGCAGCGAACCGCTTCGCGCCTCCTCGTTGAATTCGTGCAAGGCGGCCAGGGGCTTTTCCAGACCAAGGTGGTTCAGGAGTTTGCGGCTGTGCCGCGTGTCTTCGGCGGCAATCAGGTCCGCGGAAGCCAGCATTTGCTCCGCCCGGTGGGAAATATCCCCCAGATTGCCGATGGGCGTCGCGACAATAATCAGCGCTCCACCGAGCGAATCTCTACCTTCTGACTGCTGTGTCATGCCTGTCACTGCCTAACCTGTTAGAATCGATGCCTGTCTCATCCCGGGCGCGGCGCCATCATGCCCTGCCTGCCCGGTTTTCACAACATGGCCCCGCGAACTCCCGTATCGCATCAGGGTCTTAAAGTACCACTCGAGGGTGAAGAAAGGACACACATGGATCGGACAGCATCCCGTTACCGACTGATTTGGGTATTCCTGCTCGCGGCCATGATCACGGCCTGCCAGCAAACACCCTCCAAGCCCCCGGCGGCAGAGACACCACAGACACAATCGGCAGAGGAGCTGCTGGCGCAGGCAGCGAAGGCGGAGAACGTCAACGCGCGCAACCAGCTGTTGCTGCAGGCCGCCGATCGCCTGCAGGAGGCGGGCGAGAAGCAGCAGGCCCGGCAACTGCTGCTCCAGCTGCAATCCCAGCCCCTGAGCGGCGAGCTTCAGGACCAGTATCGACTGCTGGCACTGCGCGGTGCCGTCAATGCGGGCGATGCCAGCTGGGCCCAGAGCGTGACCCGCGATCTGCCGGTGGAACAGTTCCAACAGTATCCGCCGGAGCTACAACCGCGTGTCGCCGAACTCCAGCAACAGGCTTTCGTGCTTTCCGGACGCTATCTGAAAGCCGCGGAAACCGCCCTGCAGACCCGCCAACTCCTGGGGTCGGAGGCGATCGGACAGGACCTGATCTGGCGCTGGCTGCAACGGGTACCGTTCGGCGAATTGGAAGAGCGCGCCCGCACCGCCTCAACCCCGGATCTCCAGGGCTGGCTGGAGCTGGCCCTGCAACTGCGGGCTGGGCCCATCACTCTGGAAGAACAAAGCGCGCTGATTCGCAATTGGCAGAAGAACTGGCCGGACCACCCTGCAGCCCGGCAACTCCCGGACGAACTGGAGATGATTGCCAGCCTGCCGGACCGCCGCCCCGAGCGTGTGGTCCTTGCACTACCGCTGTCCGGGCCTCTTGGCGATGCCGGCAAGGCCGTGCGGGAAGGTTTCGTGGCGGCCTTTTACAAGGACCAGAAGCTGATCAAGCGTTCCACCGAAGTCGACATCGTCGATACCAATGAAGAGAGCTTCTCCAGCATCTATGCCGAACAGCTGACGGAAAACCCGGATCTGGTCATAGGCCCCCTCAGCAAGACCGCCCTTGCCTCACTGGCCGACCAGGATCAGCTTCCCGTCCCCGTTCTGGCGCTTAATTATCTCGACGAGTCCGCGACCGCTCCGCAGAACCTGTTCCAGTTTGGTCTGTCGGCGGAAGATGAAGCCCGCCAGATTGCCCAACGCCTGGCTTGGGATGGCAAGCGACGCGTGGTCATGATCGCTCCCGAGGGCGGCTGGGGCGATCGGGTGGTCGACGCATTCCGCATCCAGGATGAGGAGCTGGGTGGACATCTGCTGGACACCGTTCGCTTTGGGCAAACCGACAGCCTGCGCACCGCTGTGTCAGACCTCTTTGGCATCCATCGTAGCCGCCAGCGGGCGATTCAGGTGGAGGAGACCATTGCCATGGATGTCAAATTCGAGCCGCGCCGGCGCCAGGATATCGATGCCGTCGTCATGATCGCCTCCCCCGAGCAGGCTCGCCAGCTCAAGCCTTTGTTTGCCTTCTATTTTGGCGGGGATCTGCCGGTCTACAGCCCCTCCCTGGTCTATGCCGGCCAGCCGGACCCCAGCCGTGACGCAGACCTGGAGAACGTTCGTTTTACCGATCTCCCCTGGGTCCTGGGGGAGCCACCGGAACTCCGCCAGGCCCTCTGGGACACTTTCCCTCGCCTGGCCCGCCAGTATGATCGCCTGTTCGCCCTGGGCGCGGACGCCTATCGACTGTCGTCACGCCTGCCGCTCCTGGAGAATATTCCTTCGAGCCAGGTTGCCGGCTACACCGGTCTGCTGACAATGAACGAACACCGCGAGATTCACCGCATGCAGGAATGGGCGGTATTCAACAACGGTACGCCGGAAGTGAAAGCTGAAATCGAGTTGAATGGCGGCTCCGGCAGCGCCATTCCGGCACAGCCTGAATCCCGTTCCGACATTTCCCAGTAGGAGTTCGAATGGCATGGATCGCCGCAGCAAGGGAGCCACGGAGGAGCGCCTGGCCGAGCGCTATTTGCGACGCCAGGGCCTGAAGACCATCGCCCGCAACTTCACCTGTCGCGGCGGGGAAATCGACCTGGTATGCCTCCACCGCGACGAGATTGTTTTCGTGGAGGTGCGCTTTCGGGGGCCGCGCAGCCTGGTGAGCAGTGAAGAATCGATCACGCCCACCAAGCGCCGACGCATCATCAAGGCGGCGCGCTATTACCTGGCGCAACATTCGCTCTACGATAAGGCGTGCCGTTTTGACGTGCTGGCCATCAACCAGCGCTCCTCTTTTAGGCGCGACATAAACTGGATCACCCATGCCTTTGAAGCCGATTCATGAGTAACCATCAAGACTATATTGCCCAACACGTCGCCTCACACATGGAAGCGATCGCCCACGCGGCCAGCGAGAACGGCGCCCTCATCGAAGCGGCCGGACAGGCCCTGGTCGATGCGCTGCTCAGTGACGGGCGTATCCTGGCCTGCGGTACCGGCACCACCAACACCCTGGCCCAGTACTTCTGCACCTGCCTGCTGAATCGCTACGAGCATGACCGCCCCGGCCTGCCGGCCATCAACCTGGGCTCCGACGCCACCACCTTTGCGGCGCTGTGCAAGGACAACCGTTTCAACGATACCTTTTCCCGCCCCATCCGGGCCCTGGGCAAAGCGACCGACGTGCTTCTGCTGCTGGCCGACGACGGTCAGAAGGCCAACCTGATCCAGGCCATCCAGGCCGCCCACGACCGGGGTATGCGCATCATCGCTGTGACCCGCGAGGCCGAGCAGGATATCCATGCGCTATTACACCCCGAAGATGTGGAAATCGTGCTGCCCGAGGCGTCGACAGGCATTATCTCCGAAGTGATGCTGGTGACCCTCAATACCCTGTGCGGCGTGGTCGAGCACATGCTGTTTGGCCATTGAAGCCGGCCCTGAATTGCCGGGGTTGCTCTCCCCGCCGTATTGCCAACCGGGGAGCACTCATCCGGCCATAAAAAAAGGGCCTTCTAAAAGGCCCTTTTTCTGTCAGCAGGTCACTTGACCACTTTGAGGTTCGGCTTGCCACCCCCTTTGGGTGGTGACTCCTGCCCCTCATCCGGCCCATTGCCCGGCCCTTCAGGATCGGGATTACCCGGCTCCTGACCAAAGACCATGCCCTGACCGTTTTCCTTGGCATACACAGCCAATACAGCGCGGATCGGCACAAACACCTGCATGGGGACGCCCCCGAAACGGGCATTGAACTCCACGGCATCGTTGCGCACCACCAACCCTTTCACCGCGCTGGGGCTGATATTGAGCACAATCTGATCGTTGGCCACATAATCCCTGGGAACCTGCACCCCGGGCATGCTGGCATCAACCACCACGTAAGGCGTCGCGCCGTTATCCAGAATCCATTCGTTAAGCGCCCTTATCAGATAGGGGCGGCTGGATGACATCTGTTCAGCGTCCATGGTGACTCCTTCTGACCTTCACAGCCGTCTCGGGTTATTTAGCTGCGCATGTCCTGTTCGGCTTCCGACAGACTCGCCTTGAAGGATTCACGACTGAAAAGCCGCTCCATGTATTTCGCCAGCGGCTTGACCTGCTTCTCCGGCAGCTCAACACCGAGCTGCTCCAGACGCCACAGGATCGGCGCGATGCAGCAATCCACGATGGTGAATTCCTCGCTCATGAAATAAGGCGCTTCATTGAACAGAGGAGCCGCACCAATCAGGCTTTCCCGCAGCTCTTTGCGCGCTGCTTCGGCGTCCTTCCCGGTGGGCTTTTCCAGAATCCGGTCCACCAGCGCACACCAGTCACGACCGATACGGTACATGTACAGGCGACTTTGCGCACGGGCTACCGGATAGACCGGCAACAAGGGCGGATGGGGGAAACGCTCGTCCAGGTACTCCATCATGATATTGGGCTCATACAGCACCAGATCACGATCGAGCAGGGTCGGCAATGCGTTGTAAGGATTGACGTCCGACAACTCCTCGGGAGGATTGTCCGGATCAACGTCCACGATATCGACAGTGATACCTTTCTCTGCGAGCACAATACGCACACGATGGCTGTAATGGCTCGTCGGGTCAGAGAAGAAAGTCATTGATGACCGTTTGGTCACAACGCCCATAAAATTTCTCCGAAAATGACAGGAACGAACGACGGTTAACCAAGCAAGACCCGGCAGACGGTGTCAACACCGCTGCCGGGCCAGGAACCGCGCATTATACCTGATTTTTTTAGTGGACGTCCTTCCAGTACTCACGATTGAGCATGTAGGCGAACACGAAGAAAATCGCGATAAAGATCAGCACCATCAAACCGATGTGCTTGCGCTTAAGCAGAACCGGTTCGCCGAGGTACTCCAGGAAGTTGGTGATGTCATAAACCGCCTGGTCATACTCCTGCTGGTCCATGCTGCCTTCAACAGCCCAGTCGGTGCACAGTTCGCCGCCTTCAACCGTACCGGACAGCGGCTCCATGCGCGGCTCGGCACCGATATGCGGCTCTTCTGCGCAGAGGCCCTGCAGGCCCACCAGCACATGGGGCATCCCGACATTGGGGAAGACGACGTTATTCACGCCAAAGGGGCGCGACTCGTCTTCATAAAACCCACGCAGGTAGGAGTAGATCCAGTCCGGACCCCGCAGACGGGCTTCCAGGGTCAGATCGGGCGGAGCCTTGCCGAACCAGTTCGCCGCCTGCTCTTGCGGCAACGGGATCTGCATCAGCTCACCTATCTTCGCTCCGGTAAAGATCAGGTTCTCGACATAAAGCTCTTCCGGGATCTCCAGATCCTGAGCAACACGCTTGTAGCGCATGTACTCGGCAGAGTGACATCCCATGCAGTAGTTGGTGAACAATTTCACACCACGCTGCAGTGAGGCCTTGTCGTCCAGATTCGGCTTGAACTTGTCCAGGTGCATCTCGCCCCCGGAGGCAAATCCCAGCACTGGGATCAGCGCCAATACGAGTACAGATACAAACTTTTTCATCAGCCTGTCACCCTTTCCGGTTCCGGTTTGGTTTTCTCCAGCCTGGTGTAGAACGGCATCAGGACGAAGTACGCGAAATACAGGACCGTGCACAGCGGCGCCAACCAGCGGGGCTGCTCACTCGGGGCCAGCGCACCGCACATACCCAGAATGACAAAGCTGACGGCAAAGATGGCCAGGGCGATCTTGCTCATCCACCCCTTGTAACGGATGGATTTGACCTTACTGCGGTCCAGCCAGGGCAATACGAAAAGAATCGCGATTGCCAGACCCATCACCACAACACCCCAGAACTTGGCCGGCAACCCGAAGAGGTCGACCGTTACCGCGCGCAGCATGGCGTAGAACGGGGTGAAGTACCATACGGGGGCAATGTGTGCCGGAGTCTTCAGCGGGTTCGCAGGCTCGAAGTTGGGCTTCTCGAGGAAGTAACCGCCCATTTCAGGGAAGAAGAACACCACCACACAGAAAACAAACAGGAAGACAGCCACACCCACCAGATCGTGAACGGTGTAGTACGGATGGAACGGGATACCGTCCTTGGGAATGCCGTTTTCATCCTTGTTCTTCTTGATCTCGATGCCGTCGGGGTTGTTGGAACCGACTTCATGCAGGGCCAACAGGTGAAGGACAACCAGCCCCAGCAGCACGATCGGCAGCGCCACGACATGCAGGGCAAAGAAGCGGTTCAGGGTAATCCCGGAAATCAGGTAATCACCACGAATCCACAGGGACAGGTCATCGCCGATGCCCGGAATGGCACCGAACAGGTTAACGATAACCTGGGCACCCCAGTAGGACATCTGACCCCATGGCAGCAGGTAGCCCATGAAGGCTTCCGCCATGAGCGCCAGGTAGATGGTCATGCCGAAAATCCAGACGAGTTCACGTGGCTTGCGGTAGGACCCGTACATCAGGCCGCGGAACATATGCAGATACACCACCACGAAGAAGGCGGAAGCGCCGGTGGAATGCAGGTAGCGCAGCAACCAGCCCCACTGCACATCACGCATGATGTACTGGACGGAGGCGAAGGCCCCTTCCGCCGTGGGGTTATAGCTCATGGTGAGCCAGATGCCGGTGACCAACTGGTTGACCAGAACCAGCATGGCCAGAGACCCGAAGAAGTACCAGACGTTAAAGTTCTTCGGAGCGTAGTACTTGCTCATGTGACGCTCAAAGGCGTCAATGATCGGCAAACGCTCGTCGATCCACTGAATTAGCTTTTGCATTACGCGCCCTCCGGATCCAGACCGACTACCAGGGTGCTCTCACCCTCATAGCGCTGCGGCGGCACCTCCAGGTTCAGCGGTGCCGGCTGATTCTTGAATACCCGACCTGCCAGGTCGTACTTGGAGCCGTGACACGGGCAGAAGAAACCACCCAGCCAATCTTCCCCCAGATCTTCCGGAGCGACTTCCGGGCGGTAGGAGGGCACACATCCCAGATGCGTGCAGATGCCTACCAGTACGGCATATTCGGGCTTGACCGCGCGATAGATACCATCGATGTAAGGAGGCTGTTGCGGCTCCTTCGACTCCGGGTCCGCTACCCTGTCATTCATCTTCTTGATGTCTTCCAGCATGCGATCGGTACGGCGAACGATCCAGACCGGCTTCCCGCGCCAGCTCACCGTGATCTGCTGTCCAGGTTCGACTTTGCTGATATCGACTTTAACCGGTGCGCCCGCCGCTTCGGCTTTGGCACTCGGATTCCAAGATGAAACGAAAGGCACCGCGGCACCGACAACGCCTACCCCACCCACAACCGAGGTCGCGCCTATCAGAAACCGACGCCGGCTCTGGTTTACGTCGCCATTGCTCATACTGGATTTCTCCCATCAGGACAGCGCCCGGCCACAGCTACCGAGCACTGGAACGGCGTTCAGGATCCCCAGGAACCTGGATTCAAGAAGCAAACAACTGCATTTGATAACACAGCTGATCAGTCCGCTAGCGGGACATAAGTCAAGTCCGGGCACGCTTTGTGTGGTTGTCGGCAGGCCAATCGCGGACCACGCCGGGAAGAGCTGAGCCGACCGTGCCGGACTTCGAAATATCCATTTCATGACTTGTACGCGGCAACACCTCCAGGAACGGAGATGTGCGTTTTTATCGCGCACGCAGATGAACCCGTGGTTCCCCGAATAAAACGGCACAAATGGTAATGAAATTGCCTGTGGCTTACAAGTTGCACAGGCAGCTAACGGGTCAATAATGGAAGCTTTAATCTTGCCGCACACTTTCCACAGACATAAAAAAACCCGGCATGAAGCCGGGCTTTTTTTGAAGCAACTGACGTATCAGCGCTTGGAGTACTGCGGACGCTTACGCGCTTTGCGCAGACCCACTTTCTTACGCTCTACCGCGCGATCATCACGAGTCACATAACCCGCCTTGCGCAGGGACGGACGCAGTGTCTCGTCATAATCCATCAATGCACGGGTCAAACCGTGACGGATTGCACCCGCCTGACCGGACTGACCGCCGCCATCGACAGTGATCTTGATATCGAAACGCTCTTCCGATTCGGCCAGCACCAGCGGCTGACGTACGATCATGCGCAGGGTTTCGCGACCGAAATACTGTTCAATTGCTCGACCGTTGATAGAAATGTTACCGCTACCGGGCTTGATAAAGACACGGGCGGTGGATTTCTTACGACGACCGGTACCGTAATTTTGTGCTACAGACATATCCGCCTTCCGTTAGATGTCCAGTTCTTGGGGCTGCTGGGCAGTATGAGGATGCTCAGCACCTGCATAGACTTTCAGTTTCTTCAGCATGGCACGACCCAGAGGGCCTCGCGGCATCATGCCTTTAACAGCGTGCTCGATAACCCGCTCCGGGTGCTTGTCAATCTGCTGTTCGAAAGTCAGCGAACGGATACCACCGGGATAGCCGGTATGCCAGTAGTAATGCTTTGCGCTCGCTTTCTTGCCGGTAACCTGAATCTTTTCCGCGTTAACTACGACAATGTAGTCGCCAGTGTCGACATGCGGAGTAAATTCCGGCTTGTGCTTGCCCCGCAGACGACGGGCGATTTCCGTGGACAGACGCCCGAGCGTCTTGCCAGTCGCGTCGACGACATACCAGTCGCGCTTCACGGTTTCTGGTTTCGCACTTAGAGTCTTCATGAGTCCCGCCTTTTAAACATTAAACACCCCACGGCATACCCTTCCGATGCCGAGAGGACGATATCTTGACTGATGCTGCAAGTGCCTTGGCCAACGGGGCTGATGACCCATGACACCTTGAAAAGCCAGGGCGCGCATTATACCCAAGCCCTACCAGGCTGCCAACCCCTAATCTGTCTTCCGATCAATGTCCGCCGAATCCCAGCCATACAGGGTGCAAACATTTCGCCACAACTGCTCTCTGATGGTTTCGGCCGATTCAGGGCGCAATTCACACAACGCCTCGAAAATAGCCGGCAGGTATTCGGGGCTGTTACCGCCGGCCTCCACGCCCGCCGGCGCCATGTCGGGCGCATCGGTTTCGAGCAGCAAAGATTCCAGCGGCAAACGGGCGAACGCCGACCGCGTCTTGTGGGCACGAGGCTGAGTGATCACGCCGCCAGCACCAATGAAGGCGCCAATACCCACCAGTTTTTCCCCCTGTTCCGGACTGCCGGAAAAACCGTGAATATAGAGCTTTCCCGAATACTGTTTCCGGCGCAGATAACCATGGATGTCATCGTGCGTCTTGACCGAATGAATCACCAGCGGCAAGCCATGACGCGAGGCAATATCAACCTGCCCTTCAAAGAAGGGCCACTGCACGTTCAGATCGCCGTGAATGCGATCCAGCCCGGTCTCCCCGACGGCGACATAAGCCTCCCCCCAGCGGGCAATCTCATCATCCAGGGCCTGCAGGTCAGACTGGGCATGCTCGCCAACAAACCAGGGGTGAATCCCCAGGCAACCGAACAGGCGGCGGGAGGATGACGCCTGCGCCCTCACCCGCTCCCAGTCGGGGCGGCGCACCCCGGGGATCACAATCCGCTCCACGCCCCGAGCCCGGCAGCGTTCGAGGATGACTTCCCGCCGCCCGTCGAACGCCTGAAAGTCAAAATGACAGTGGGCATCGACGAACGGCGCAGACATATCAGCGTTCCTTGGTCTTGTGGAACTGGACGTCAGGGTGGCGCTCCATGGCCAGCTGCAGATTCACCATGGTAGGCGCGATATAGGTCAGGTTATCACTGCCATCCAGCGCCAGATTGTCGTAGGCCTTGCGCTGAAAATTCTCGAACTGCTTGGCATCGTCGCAGGTGACCCAGCGGGCGGTGGCGACGTTGATGGGCTCGTACTGGGCGTCCACCTTGTACTCGGTCTTGAGACGGTGGACCACCACGTCGAACTGCAATACCCCCACGGCGCCGACGATCAGGTCATTATTGCGCAGCGGGCGGAATACCTGGACCGCCCCTTCCTCTGACAGCTGGATCAGCCCCTTATGCAGCTGCTTGGCCTTCAGCGGATCCTTCAGCTGGATGCGCCGGAAAAGTTCCGGGGCAAAGTTCGGGATGCCGGTGAAACGGAAATTTTCCCCGGCGGTGAAGGTATCGCCGAGCTGGATGGTGCCATGGTTGTGCAAACCGATGATGTCACCGGCAAAAGCTTCCTCGGCACGCTCCCGATCGCCGGCCATGAAGGTCAGGGCATCGGCCACGCGCACGTCCTTGCCGAGCCTGACGTGGCGCAGTTTCATGCCCTGCTGGTATTTACCGGAAACGATCCGCAGGAAGGCGATCCGGTCCCGGTGATTGGGGTCCATGTTGGCCTGGATCTTGAAAACGAAGCCGGAAAAACTCTCCTCGTCCGAGGCCACGTAGCGCTGATCCGTCTCTCGGCCCTGCGGGGCGGGCGCCCACTCCACCAGGCCATCCAGCATATGGTCGACGCCAAAGTTGCCCAGGGCGGTACCGAAATACACCGGGGTCAGCTCGCCTTTCAGAAAAGCGTCGAGATCAAACTCATGGGATGCGCCCTTGACCAGCTCCACCTCGTCCCGCAGATCCCCGGCATAGGCGCCCAGCGCCTCATCCAGCTCCGGATTGTCCAGCCCCTTGATGACGCGGCTGTCCTGGATGCGGTCGCCCTTGCCGGACTGATAGAGGATCACTTCATCGCGAAGCAGGTGATAGACGCCCTTGAACTGCTTACCCATGCCGATTGGCCAGGTGATGGGCGCACAGGCGATGTTGAGGACCTCTTCCACTTCGTCCATCAACTCCACCGGATCACGCACATCGCGGTCAAGCTTGTTCATGAACGTCAGAATTGGCGTATCCCGCAGCCGGGTCACTTCCATCAACTTGATGGTCCGCTCCTCGACACCCTTGGCGGCGTCGATCACCATCAGGCAGGAATCCACCGCGGTCAGGGTCCGATAGGTATCTTCCGAGAAGTCGGCGTGGCCGGGGGTGTCGAGCAGGTTGACCAGGGAATCACGGTAGGGGAACTGCATGACGGAGGTGGTCACGGAGATACCCCGCTCCTTCTCCATCTGCATCCAGTCCGACTTGGCGTGCTGGCCCGACTTCTTGCCCTTGACCGTGCCGGCCCGCTGCAACGCCTCCCCGAACAGGAGCACCTTTTCGGTAATGGTGGTCTTACCCGCATCCGGGTGAGAAATAATGGCAAAGGTGCGGCGCTGGCCGACTTCTTCCGACACTGCAGTCATGGTTGATCCGGAAATGAAACGGTGAATGGAAAGGCGGCGATTATACCAGCCAAGTGCCGAAGCTGGCGAACCCCGACCGGGTATCAGAGATAGCGACTTTCATCCAGCGTCAGCAGCCGCTGCGGGTGAAAGACCATCAGATTGGTGACGACCACACCATTGAGGAAGGCTTCCGGCAGCATGATCAAAGGCAAATAGCGCAAGTAATCGTGGACCACCGTGGACCAGCTGTAGGCACCATCCATCACCAGGACAAGGGCCATGGAAAACCCGGCGGCTCCGATGGCCAAGCCTGCGCCAAAAAAACTGCAGAAGAAAATGTAAGCGAAGAAGTTGCGGAAGTTCCGGCTGCGCTCCCACACCATGATGCCATGGCTGATTCCAACGGGGATCAGCACACTGACAACGCCATTGACCCCCAGGCTGACGATGGCTTCCTGCCCCGTCACGACGGACCCTATCAACACCAGAGCACCGGCAAGGACAGCCAGCTGCCAGCCCAGCATGAGCGTCAGCGTGGTCATGCCCAGCACATGCACGCTCAGCCCGGGCGATATGCCCGCCCGCAACTGCCACAGGGCCCACAACACCACGGCGCCCCCGTAAAAGCAGTGCTGCAACGGCTTTTCCACAGCCAGCTGCGCCCAATCGACACGAATGGCCGCAAACGCGAGACCGGCCAGCCAGATCACCCAGCCTGCGCCAAAGAGCACTGGTGAAAGCAGATCGTGATCAATACCCATCTATAACGTCAGAGCGTATACGAGTGCGTCTTCACGTTCCTGGATGCCGGGATAGTATTCCCGCCGCACTCCGATTGGCTCAAATCCCTCTGAAACATAAAGTGCACGTGCGGATTGATTGGACACTCGCACTTCCAGAATACACCGGCCAGCACCAGCCTGACGGGCCTGCCCCAGGGCGAAGCGCAACAGGCGCCTTCCCAGCCCCCGCCCCTGTACCCCACGGGCCACGCAAATATTGAGCAGGTGGACCTCGTCCACGATGTAATTGAGTACGGCAAAGCCCTGCAAATGGTCCATCCATTCGATGCCCCACACAGCATAATGCGGGCCGAAGCAGTCTTTAAAGACATTCTCCGACCAGGGATGGGAGTGGCCCTGGGTTTCGATATCGGTCAGACGGGGAACATCCTCAGGCGCCAGGCGGCGAAAACCCAGTTCGCTGGCGGCGGGCGCAGGGTAAGCCTTCATTGCGCCAATTGGGGTGCCACGGAAGACTGGAATGCCTGCCACAAGGCTTTCTTCTGCTGGCTGTCTGATGCCAGCTGCGCCAGGGAGGCCTCGAAGGCCAACAGGATACGGTGCTCATCCGTTAAAGGCAGTCGGCTGAACAGACGCTCCGGGCCGCTGCCAAGCAAAATCCATGAGCGACTCTGGGCTCCGGGCATGACCTGCTCCAGCATCAGCCGTCCCAGCCCCTGGTCGTCGTTGCCGGGAACGCCCGGATTGGCGAAAACCGGCCACTGCAGCCGCAGCAAACGTCCCTGGGACTGCCCGAATGCCTTGAGGATGTTCTCCAACAGACGCTGCTGGAGCTCCGGCGTCGCTTTGGCATCGAATTGGGCGACGACATTGAAGTTGCCACCAAAGGCGACCCCTACATCCACCGCAAGAGGCTCTGACGTCGGCTCCGGTCGAATGATTTTCTCGCTGGCCGGGGCTTGGGTTGTTGGCGCAGCGCCTTTACGATCGACGTCGGCTTCCGCCGGCTTCGCCCTTTCGTCCATCAATGCCGTAAGCGAACGCAGGGACTTTGCTGATGCGCGCGGGGCGTCCGGCGCTTGGGCGGGTGGCGGCTCCTTTTCCGTGACAACCGGCTCGTTTTCCGGTTCCGACAGGAACGCCGCGCCCATGTCGTATTCTGGCGACGCGGCAGCACCGGGTAACGGACTGCGGGCATACCACAGCCTGACGCCCATCCGCTCCAGATAATACTGCCGCTGTGCCTCGTTCATCCGTTAGACCTATACGTCTGCGACTTGCGGGTGCTGGCGCACCACGTCCGAATTCATCAGATTGAGGGCGTGGATATAGGCTTTCGCAGAGGCAATCACGATATCGGTATGCGCCCCCAGCCCATTGACGATCCGACCGCCGCGCTCAAGTCGCACGGTGACCTCGCCCTGGGCATCGGTACCACTGGTAATATTGTTCACAGAATAGAGCTGCAAGTTACAGCGCGAGTTGATCAGCGTCTCGATCGCCTTATAGGTGGCATCCACCGGACCACTGCCCTCTGCCTCGGCGGTCTTTTCTTCCCCGTCGACCGACATAACCAGCTTTGCCCGCGGCACCACCCCCGTCTCGCAGCCTACAGCGAGCCGAACCAGTCGATAGCGTTCGACCACATCTGACGTCTTGCTCTCGGTGGCAATGGCCTGGAGGTCTTCGTCGAAGATTTCGTGCTTGCGATCCGCCAGATCCTTGAAGCGGATAAAGGCGTCGTTCAACTCCTGTTCCGTCTCGAAAAGGATGCCCAACTCCTGGAGCCGGGTTTTGAACGCATTACGGCCGGAGTGCTTGCCCAGCACAATGCTGTTGGTGTGCCATCCCACGTCCTCGGCACGCATGATCTCGTAGGTTTCGCGGTGCTTCAATACACCGTCCTGATGGATGCCGGACTCATGGGCAAAGGCATTGGCGCCCACGATGGCCTTGTTGGGCTGAACGGGGAACCCGGTGATATTGGAGACGAGGCGGGAAGCAGGCAGGATCTGGGTCGTATCCAGGCGCACGTCGACCGGGAAAAGATCCTGGCGGGTACGCACCGCCATGGCGACCTCCTCCAGTGCGGCGTTGCCGGCCCGCTCACCGAGCCCGTTAATGGTGCATTCCACCTGGCGCGCTCCGTGCATCACCGCCGCCAGGGAATTGGATACCGCCAGTCCCAGGTCGTTGTGACAGTGCACGGAAAAGACCGCCTTGTCGGCGTTGGGAATCCGGTTCATCAGATCACCGATCAGGGCACCGAATTGATCCGGGATGGCATAGCCGACCGTGTCGGGAATATTGATCGTACCGGCCCCGGCATCGATGGCGGCTTCAATAATCCGGCACAGGAAATCCAGTTCAGAGCGCCCGGCGTCTTCACAGGAAAATTCCACATCGGCGACGTGGTTACGGGCCCGTTCCACGGCTCTGACCGCCTGCTCGACCACTTCATCCGGCTCCATCATCAGCTTATGGCGCATGTGGATCGGTGAGGTGGCGATAAAGGTATGGATTCGCGCGCTTTCAGCGGGTGCAAGCGCCTCGGCCGCCCGATCGATATCCTTGTCGATCGCCCGGGCCAAGCTACAGATGGTGCTGTCCCTGACCGTTTCGGCAATGCCTTTGACCGCCTCGAAATCGCCCTGGCTGGCAATCGCAAAACCGGCCTCGATAACATCCACCCGCAACCGTTCCAGTGCCTTGGCAATCCGCAGCTTTTCACTCTTGTTCATGGTGGCGCCAGGGCTCTGTTCCCCATCGCGCAAGGTGGTGTCGAAAATCACCAAATGTTCTTTGCCCGCCATGATACTGTCTGCTCCCCTACCCTTTATAAATCCAGGTCGTTCATTCTACACGATATCAAGTCCGGCCACCTTGGTCGTGACGGCTGTACTGCTTGCGCCATAGTCCTGGCGCCACACCCTTCCAGCGAAGGAAAGCACGGTGAAGCGCACTCGCATCGCTGAAACCCAGCTGCTCGGCGATGCTTTGCAAGGAGGCGTCAGTCTCAGTCAGCCACTGGCATACTAGCTCAGAGGCGACCTTATCGACCAAGGAGCGGAACGGCGATCCTTCCTGCTCCAGTTTGCGCTGGAGGGTGCGTTCTCCCATATTAAGAGTCTCGGCAATCCGGGCTCTCGTGACCATGAGCGGTTGACCGGAGGCCCTCAGCAAATAGATGACCTGCCGGGCGGTGGACGCTTCCTGTTCCAAATCCCGGAGATCTGCCAGTGCCTTGCCCTCATGCAATCGTCGCAATTCCGAGTCGGCATCCACCAGGGGCCAATCGAGCACTTCGCCGGATAGTTTCATACCGTTGAAGGCGCAATTGAAATGGATGGTGCTGGAGAAAAACTCACGGTAAGCCTCAGTCTGCGCTGGCTCTCCATGCGCGAAAAATACTTCAAGGGGTTTGACATTGCGGCCACACATCCAACGGGTAAATGTAATAACCGCAGACATAACGGCGTCGATCTGATGATCAATAAAGCCGACCGTATCGGGCTGGGGAGAATACGTCAGCCAAAGGGACTCACCTTCTTTTTTCACTGCCACCCTACCCCCTTCACTGACCAACTTCTGGTAGCGGGATAGTTTCTCCAGGGCCTCCCCCAGGGTGGCGCAGCTCATCAACGTATAGCCCACCACGTGAAAGGTTCCAGGACGAACCTGTTGCCCGAAATGCAGACCGAACAGTGGATCGTTGCTGCGTTCAGCGCACAAACGCCATAACTGAACCACTGTATCGAGAGGCAACCGCTGGGGGACCGTTTCCTGAAGATCAACTCCCAAAATCCCGCATACCGAATCCACATCCACTCCCTGCCGCCGGGCGAAGGAGAGCATACTGAACACCCAGGCTCGGGAAACAGTGACTGGTTTCTGGGGCATATAGGTTTTTCACTTGCCGTAAACGTAAGGGATATTGATAACAAGTGTATGTTGGAGAATGAGACCTGTCAGCTTTGAGCGCGATTGGGGGAAGGTCACAGAGAGGGAACCACCTCTTGCCGCGCCTTTTTTCCAGACATAAAAAAACCCCGAGGCTCAAAGAACCTCGGGGTTTGGGATAGAAGCCTGACGATGACCTACTCTCACACGGCCAGAAGCCGCACTACCATCGGCGCTGAGCGGTTTCACTGCTGAGTTCGGGAT
>JASTVH010000010.1:0-177315 GCA_042862465.1 Marinobacteraceae bacterium S3BR75-40.1
GAATCACTCAAATTCATATCCGAGTAGTTCTGACTTCGATAATCGTTGCCGATCATCCCAGTCAGCGCCCACACGAATTGCTTGATCAAGTTGTTAAAGAACGTTTGAGCGTCTGCTCAATCGAGGCTGTGCATTATAGCGCTTTAGCCTCTGAAGTCAACGCCTTTTTCTCTCTTTTCTGAAGCGCCTTTGACGCCCATTCCAGAGCAGTGCGATGACTGCTTTCCGACGCGTTTCTTAATGCCTTTTGCGTCAGAAGTGCGGCGCATTTTACAGGCCACAGGAGTCAGGTCAACCATTATTTCCAATAAATTTCCCGATAAAGAAAAGGCGCCCTTCGGCGCCTTACCATTCATCTTCAACCAAGTGGTTTTCACAAACCTATTCGGCTGATGCACCCGGCTTTCTGTCCGCCCTTTTGAGCTTGCGATACACCGCGCGCAATGGTCCGGCCAGGGTGTACACAAAGAAAATGGCAAACAGCACAGTACCGGGGTCCTGGGCGACCACCACAAAGGCCAGGACCACAATCAGAATGGCAGCAAAGGGAACCCGCCCCTTCAGATCGAAATCCTTGAAGCTGTAGTACAGAACATTGCTGACCATCAGGACACCTACACCGGCAACCACAATCACCGTCAACGCGGTCAGCCAGAACGCGGGCGTCCAACTACCGAAACACCAAACCATCCCCGCAACAACCGCCGCGGCAGAAGGGCTGGGCAAACCGACAAAAAACTTTTTGTCGACGGAACCGATCTGCGTGTTGAAGCGGGCCAGGCGCAAGGCCGCTCCGGCGACATAGATAAAGGTGATGGCCCAACCGAACTTACCCAGCCCATTGAGCGACCAGAAGAACGCAACCAGCCCTGGCGCCACCCCAAAGGCGACCATATCTGCCAGACTGTCATACTCTTCACCAAACTTACTCTGGGTATTGGTGAGTCGGGCAACGCGACCATCCAAGCCGTCGAGAATCATGGAGATGAATATGGCGATCGCGCCATTCTCAAAATGACCGTTCGCGGCAGCGACAATCGCATAGAAACCGGAAAACAGCGAAGCCGTGGTAAAAAGGTTGGGCAGCAAGTATATCCCCTTGCGTCGAACCCGGGATCCTCCAACCACCTCTTCCTCGAATACCTCGGCGCCCTCAATCTCAGCTTCGTCTTCCTGATTTTGGGCCTGGTTGGCAAGTTCTTTATCTGCAGACATGATGTTCTTCTATCCGTAAGTGTGCCGACATTATAACGGATTCAGCCATCTCCTCGATAAGCCATAAAAAAACGCGGCCCGAAGGCCGCGTCTTTATGAGGAACGCCGATCAGTTCTTGCTCTTGTCGACGATCTTGTTCTTGGCGATCCACGGCATCATGCCACGCAGCTTCTCACCCACCTGCTCAATGGAGTGCTCAGCGTTGAGGCGACGACGTGCCGTCATGGACGGGTAATTGAGCTCGCCTTCCTGGATGAAGGACTTGGCATATTCACCGGTCTGGATGCGCTTCAGCGCCTCACGCATGGCCGCGCGAGACTGATCATTGATGACCTGCGGGCCTGTCACGTACTCGCCATACTCCGCGTTGTTGGAGATGGAGTAGTTCATGTCGGCGATACCGCCTTCGTACATGAGGTCAACGATCAACTTGAGCTCATGCAGACACTCGAAGTAAGCCATCTCCGGCGCGTAGCCGGCTTCAGTCAGGGTTTCAAAACCGGCCTTGACCAGCTCAACACATCCACCACACAGAACAGCCTGCTCACCAAACAGGTCGGTTTCAGTTTCGTCCTTGAAGGTGGTCTCGATGATGCCGGTACGACCGCCACCAATAGCGGAGGCATAGGAGAGCGCAATATTCTTGGCCTGGCTGGAAGCATCCTGGTGGATGGCGATCAGGTCCGGGATACCGCGACCGTTGACGTATTCAGTACGCACGGTGTGGCCCGGCGCCTTGGGCGCGATCATGATCACGTCCAGGTCCTTGCGCGGAACGATCTGGTTGTAGTGGATGTTGAAGCCATGGGCGAAGGCCAATACGCCACCCTGCTTGAGGTTAGGCTCGATCTGGTTTTCGTAGATCGCCTTCTGGTTCTCGTCCGGCGCCAGCAGCATGACCACATCCGCAGACTTGGCCGCTTCCTCGACAGACTGCACAGTCAGACCAGCCCCTTCGGCCTTGGCCGCGGAAGACGAACCTTCGCGCAGTGCGACCACAACCTCGACACCGGACTCCTTGAGGTTGTTGGCGTGGGCGTGACCCTGGGAGCCGTAACCGACGATGGCCACCTTCTTGCCCTGAATGATGGAAAGATCGCAATCCTTATCGTAATAAACCTGCATGGGATTCCCCTGTTTCTGTTATTGAGCCCTTTAGGGGCCTCAATGATTTTTAAGAATGAAGCTTAGAGACTGAGCACTTTTTCGCCGCGGGCGATACCGGAGACCCCGGAACGAACCACTTCCAGAACTCCAGCCGTACCCACCGCCTGAATAAAGGCATCCAGCTTGTCGCTGTCGCCGGTCAACTGGACGGTGTAGACGGTGCTGGTCACATCGACGATCTGGCCCCGGAAAATATCCACGGTGCGCTTGATTTCCGCGCGCTGGGCACCGCTGGCTTTGAGCTTGATCAGCATCAGCTCACGCTCAATGTGATTGCCTTCGGTCAGGTCCACCAGCTTGACCACCTCGATCAGCTTGTTGAGCTGCTTGGTAATCTGCTCGATCACCCGATCGGAGCCTGTAGTGGTGACAGTGAGACGGGACAGTGTCTCGTCTTCAGTCGGCGCCACGGTCAAGGTTTCGATGTTGTAGTTGCGCTGGGAGAAAAGGCCGACCACGCGGGACAGTGCCCCCGGCTCGTTTTCCATCAGTACCGAAATAATGCGTCGCATGATGATCAAACCCTCTCCGTCTTGCTCAACCACATGTCCTTCATGGAACCGCGCGCCACCTGCATGGGGTAGACGTGCTCGTACGGATCCACATAGACATCGACGAAGACCAGCTTGTCTTTCATGGCCAGCGCCTTTTCCAGGGTCGACTCCAGATCTTCCTTCTTGGTGACCTTCATGCCGACGTGACCGTACGCCTCAACCAGCTTGATGAAGTCCGGCAGCGACTCCATGTAGGAGTGCGAGTGACGGGACTCGTAATTCATGTCCTGCCACTGCTTGACCATCCCGAGAGACTGGTTGTTGAGGTTGATAATTTTCACCGGCAGGTTGTACTGACTGCAGGTGGACAGCTCCTGGATGTTCATCTGGATGCTGCCTTCACCGGTGATGCAGACCACCTCTTCATCCGGCAGGTTGAGCTTGACGCCCATGGCTGCCGGGAAGCCGAAGCCCATGGTTCCAAGACCACCGGAGTTGATCCAGTGATTCGGCTTCTCAAACTTGTAGTATTGAGCCGCGAACATCTGATGCTGACCCACATCAGAGGTTAGGTAGGCATTGCCCTTGGTCAGCTTGTAAAGCGCCTCGATCACTTCCTGGGGCTTGATGTACTTGTCGCTCTTCTCATAGCGCATGCCGTGGAAGGCCCGCCACTCGTCGATCTGCTTCCACCAGGCCGACAGGGCATCCTGATCGGGTGCAGCCTTGCTTTCCTTGACCAGGGAAATCATTTCCTTGAGCACCGGCCCGACCGGCCCCACGATGGGCACGTCCGCCGTGACCGTCTTGGAAATGGAAGCCGGATCGATATCCACATGGACGATCTTGGCACCCGGACAGAACTTCTCGGTGGCATTGGTGACCCGGTCATCAAAACGGGCGCCGATCGCCAGGATGAGATCCGAATGGTGCATGGCCATGTTGGCTTCATAGGTACCGTGCATGCCCAGCCAGCCGAGGTATTGCTTGTCTGACCCCGGGAAGGAACCGATGCCCATCAGGGTGTTGGTCACCGGATAACCCAACTGGTGCGCCAGATCGGTCAACTCCTTGGAGGCCTTGCCCAATACCACACCACCACCGGCGTAGATAATGGGACGCTTCGCCGCCACCAGCATGTCCACAGCCTTCTTGATCTGACCGGCATGTCCGCGCACGGCAGGATTGTAGGACCGCAGCTTGACGCTCTTGGGGTAGACGTATTCGTAACGCTCGTTCGGGGTAGTCATATCCTTGGGGATATCCACCACCACAGGGCCCGGACGACCGGACGCGGCGATATAGAAGGCCTTCTTCAGGACGCTCGGAATCTCCGACGGGTGCCGCACCGCCATGTTGTGCTTCACGATGGGACGGGAAACGCCCATCATGTCGGTTTCCTGGAAGGCGTCTTCACCGATCAGCGTCGAGGCCACCTGACCACAAAGTACGACCATGGGAATGGAATCGGTGAACGCGGTGGCGATACCGGTGATGGTATTGGTTGCGCCAGGCCCCGAGGTGACCAGCACCACGCCGGGCTTGCCGGTCGCGCGCGCGTACCCGTCCGCCATATGGGCGGCGGCCTGTTCGTGACGCACCAGAATATGTTTGACCTCATCCTGTCGGAAAAGCGCATCGTATATATGTAGGGCCGCCCCGCCGGGATAGCCGTAGATGTATTCGATGCCTTCGTCCTTCAGGAAACGGACGATCATATCGGCGCCAGACAATAACTCCACTTCTTGAACCCTCTGATATAAGTTGAATGTTCCGAACCCGTGTCGGATGCCTGGTGCCTCCGGAATGCGACTCTTGTGAAGTCGCTCCGGGAGGTTGCGCCACACTGCAAATTGCGAGAGATTATCTCGGGAGAGATCGCCCTCCTGAGGGTTTGGAGCGCGATCTGCAGACTTATGCAAATACCACTACACGTCCGCCCACCCGGCCTCGGGTGCAGATGTCGTCCAGTGTGGTTTAACGCGGCGACAGAGCATTCGGGGTTGCCGTCCCTGTCACACCTTTTCAGGCAGTCGGTAATTCTGACATCGGCAGCACCAGTGTCAATAGTGAACGGGTTCTGAAACCGCGATATCAGGTTTTGACGCCCTAGCCCTATCGTCTAATCTTGAAGCGTATATGTCTTTTTCGCGGCGCTTCGATCATGCCGCCGGATATCGCTGCACAGGTTATACCTATGAAAATCAGATTGTTGGCTTTGGCAATGCTTCTGGGGCTCACGCTACCCGGTCTGTCGTGGAGCGGCAGCGTGTATAAGTGGGTGGATGAAAATGGTGTGGTTCATTACGGTGACCAGCAGCCCCACGGCAAGCAGAGCGAAAAAATGCGGGTGCGAACCACGACTGGCGGCCCGTCTCCGAGCGCGAGCGCAACTGAACCTCCCCAGCCTGACCAGGAAGCCGAGACCCCAAAATCCAATGACAACGGCAACCAGGCAGCTGACGAGAAAAGCCCTCAAAAAAATGAAGAAGCTTGCCAGCAAGCTCGCAAGAACCTGGAAATCATTCAGAACAACGCCCGCATTCGCATTGAAGAGAACGGGGAGAAGCGGTACCTGACCCCCGAAGAAATTGAACAGAAGAAGCAGGAAATGCAGAAAATAATCGACGAAGCCTGCTGATTTACGCTCTCGCCCCATAAAAAAACGGCTGCCTCCAGGCAGCCGTTTTTCGTTGTGAATGATGAGTTATTGGGCGCGGAATCGCATCGCGTCCCCTTCCACTTCAGCCACGATGGTCTGCCCTGGTGAAAATTCTCCCTTGAGCAGCTGCTGTGACAACGGGTTTTCCACCAGCCTCTGGATGGCCCGCTTGAGTGGTCGCGCACCATAGACCGGGTCGTACCCCACGTGGGCCAGTTTGGACATGGCCTCCGGTGTCATCTCCAGCTTCAGATCCTGCTCGGCCAGCCGCTTGGCCAGGCGCTCCACCTGAATCTTAGCGATGCCTTCGATCTGGTCCTCCGCCAGGGGATGGAAGACCACCACTTCGTCCACCCGGTTGATGAACTCCGGCCGAAAATGACTGCCGACGACATCCATGACCGAGGCTTTCATCTGCTCGTACTGATCCTCGCCCGCCATGTTCTGAATGATGTCGGACCCCAGATTCGACGTCATGACGATGACCGTATTGCGGAAGTCCACTGTGCGCCCCTGTCCATCCGTCAGGCGGCCGTCTTCCAGCACTTGCAGCAGAACATTGAAGACATCCGGATGCGCCTTTTCCACCTCATCCAGCAATAGCACGGAATACGGACGACGGCGCACGGCTTCGGTCAGGTATCCGCCTTCCTCATAGCCGACGTAGCCGGGCGGTGCCCCGATCAGGCGGGCCACGGAGTGCTTCTCCATGAACTCCGACATGTCGATGCGCACCATGGCCTCTTCCGTATCAAACAGGAACGACGCCAACGCCTTGCACAGCTCGGTCTTACCGACACCGGTCGGCCCCAGAAACAGGAAGGAGCCGTTGGGGCGGTTCGGATCCGCTAGCCCGGCTCGGGAGCGGCGCACGGCATTGGCCACAGCCTCAACCGCCTCGTTCTGGCCGATGACGCGATGATGCAGCGCCTCTTCCATGCGCATGAGCTTGTCGCGCTCACCTTCCAGCATTTTGGAGACGGGAATGCCGGTCCATTTGGACACCACCTCGGCGATCTCTTCATCGGTGACCCGGTTGCGCAGCAGTTTCATCTCCATCATCTCGGCCTGGCTGGCCATGTCCAGCTGGCGCTCCAGTTCCGGGATGCGGCCATACTGCAGCTCGGACATCCGCCCGAGATCGCCGGCGCGGCGGGCGTTCTCCAGGTCGATACGGGTCTGTTCCAGCTCGCTCTTGATCTTCTGCGACCCGTGCAGTGCGGCCTTTTCGGTATTCCAGACCTCTTCCAAGTCGGCATACTCGCGCTCCACGCCAGAGATGACGTCATTGAGTTCGCTGAGGCGCTTCTTGGAGGCCTGATCGGTTTCCTTCTTGAGGGCCTCGCGCTCGATCTTGAGCTGGATGAGGCGACGCTCGAGTCGGTCCAGGGCTTCCGGCTTGGAATCCATTTCCATGCGGATCTGACTGGCCGCCTCATCCACCAGGTCGATGGCCTTGTCCGGCAGCTGGCGGTCGGTAATGTAGCGGTTCGACAGCTTGGCCGCGGCGATGATGGCCCCGTCGGTCACCTCAACACCGTGGTGCACCTCGTAGCGCTCCTTGAGGCCACGCAGGATCGCGATGGTGTCTTCTTCGCTCGGCTCGCTCACCAACACCTTCTGGAAGCGGCGCTCCAGGGCCGCGTCCTTCTCGATGTTCTCGCGGTATTCGTCGAGCGTGGTCGCCCCGACACAGTGCAGCTCACCCCGGGCCAGGGCCGGCTTGAGCATGTTGCCGGCGTCCATGGAACCTTCGGCCTTACCGGCGCCGACCATGGTGTGAATCTCGTCGATAAAGAGGATGATCTGCCCTTCCTGCTTGGACAGCTCGTTGAGCACGGCTTTCAGGCGCTCCTCGAACTCACCGCGGAACTTGGCGCCTGCGATCAACGCGCCCATGTCCAGGGCCAGTACCTTCTTGTCCTTAAGGCCATCGGGCACCTCGCCGTTGACGATACGCTGGGCGAGGCCCTCAACGATGGCCGTCTTGCCCACCCCCGGCTCACCGATCAGCACCGGGTTGTTCTTGCGCCGGCGCTGGAGGACCTGGATGGTGCGGCGAATCTCGTCGTCCCGACCAATCACCGGATCCAGCTTGCCCTCATCGGCCCGGGCAGTCAGATCGATGGTGTACTTGTCGAGTGCCTGGCGGGTTTCCTCGGCGCTCTGGTCCTGCACGGACTCACCGCCACGGATCTCCTCGATGGCCTGCTCCAGCTGCTGCCGCTCGACGTTGAATTCGCGCAGCAGTCGCCCCAGGGCACCCTTGTCTTCCAGAGCCGCCAACAGGACCAGTTCACTAGAAATGTACTGGTCGCCCTTTTTCTGGGACAGCTTGTCCGCCAGGTTCAACAGGCGCGCCAGATCCTGGGACATGTGCACGTCGCCAGCGGTGCCCGTCACCTCCGGCAGATTAGTAATTTCGCGGGCCACGGCCTGGCGCAGACGACCGGGCTCAACGCCGACCTGGCGCAACAGGGCCTTGACGCTGCTGCTCTCCTGATCGAGCAATGCCTGCATCAAATGGACTGGCTCGATAAAGTTGTTGTCCTTGCCAACCGCGATGGACTGCGCATCGGACAGGGCGGTCTGCAACCGGCTGGTGAGTTTGTCTAATCGCATAATGGTTCCCCTAAAACTGGTGGCATCCTGATCATGAAAGAAGGTTGCGGATGCTTACTGACTTGATTCTTTATGTAGGGGCAAGTAGGGGAACTTCAAGATAAAAGCGCGGATTGCTTGAGGCAGGTCAATTTCCCGGCAAGCTGGCTCACTGGCGCCAGATCAGGCTGGCCATGCGCCCCGTCACGCCATCGCGACGGTAGGAAAAGAAGCGGTCGGATTCGCGGTAAGTACAGTAATCGCCCCCGTGGATGGATGAGACGCCCGCCGCCTCCAGCCGGGTCCGGGCGAGACCGTAGAGATTGGCGAAATACTTTCCGGAATGCCGGGGATGGGGCCTAAAATGACGGGCGTTGGCAGCATCCTGCCGCACAAAGGCATCCAGCACATCCTGCCCCACTTCGAAGGACTCAGGGCCAATAGCCGCCCCCAGCCAAGCCATCACGTTGGCTTTTTCGGGGAATGTCTTCAGCGTTGCTTCCAGCACGCCCGCTGCAAGGCCGCGCCATCCGGCATGCGCGGCGGCCACCTGACGGCCCTCGCTGTCACAGAACAGAACCGGCAGGCAATCCGCGGTCAGTACTGTGCAAGCACTGAGGGGTTGGTCCGTCCAGGCGGCGTCGGCTTCTGGCGCGCCCACCTGTGGATAAGGAACCTGGACCACGTCGGTACCATGGACCTGGCGCAGCCAACCGATACGCCCCGCTTCCAGGCCGATGGCGGAGGCCAGTCGCTGCCGATTGGCCTGCACATCCGCCTCGCGGTCGCCGGCATTCAATCCCAGATTGAGGCTGTCCCAGGGGGGCTGACTGATTCCGCCCTGACGGGTAGTCATGACAGCCCGGATGTTGGCGGGGGCGGGCCAGTCGGGATGAATCAGCTCCATAATGACCTCTGTTAGCGCTGTCGCTCGAAAGCACGCAAGGCCTCGAGCAAGTCTTCAAAGTCTGACGGCAACGGCGTCTCCCAGCTCATTTCTTCCCCGCTTTCCGGATGCACCAGCGTCAGCTGCCGCGCGTGCAGGGCCTGTCGTCGGAACTGGCGCAGCGCACTGCGAAGCTCTTCCGTGGTGCCGGACGGAAAGCGGGGGCGCCCGCCGTACACCGGATCCCCCACCAGCGGATGGCGAATATGCGCCATGTGGACGCGGATCTGATGCGTGCGCCCGGTTTCGAGTTTGCAACGTATGTAGCTGTGTCCGCTGAACCGCTCCAGCAGCCGGTAATGGGTCACGGCCGGCTTACCGGTCTCGACCACCGCCATTTTCTTGCGCTGCTGGGGGTGGCGACCGATCTGGGCATCCACGGTGCCGCCGCCGGTCAAGGTGCCGGTGACAATGGCCTCGTATTCGCGCCCCATGGTGCGTTCCTGCAACTGCTCCACCAGGGAGGTATGGGCTATGAGGCTCTTGGCCACCACCATGATCCCGGACGTCTCCTTGTCGAGGCGGTGAACGACGCCTGCACGGGGTATATGATCCAGAGTCGGAGCATGATGCAGCAGGGCATTCACGAGCGTGCCATCAGCATGCCCCGCTGCCGGATGCACGACCAGCCCGACCGGCTTGTTAATCACCAGCAGGTGCTCATCTTCGTACACCACATCCAGCTCGATCGCCTGGGGTTCCCAGCGCTCTTCGCCTTCGATGATGGCTTCGATACGGACCTTGTCCGCCAGATGCACCTTGTCCCGGGGTTTCGCCTTTTGCCCATTGAGGGTCAAGGCCCCGGATTTGATCCAGCCCTGGATGCGAGAGCGCGAATGTTCGGGCAGCCAGTCACTGACCACCTGATCCAATCGCCGCTCGCCATCGGCCGCCGTCACTTCAAACTCGCGCTGGATACTGTCTCTGGGTTCGTTCATACCATTAGTGCTCCTTCAAGAAGCACTCCTCACTTTGAAAACTACTGCATTAGGGCACACTCGTCGTTACAATGAGCGGCCTATTACTTGCGCCAATTATACGGGATCTTTGAATGCGAACGGCTTTGACTCTCGCCCTGCTTGCCCTGCTCGCCGCTCTCTTCACAGGGTGCGCCTCCACCCCCGAGAAGGTCTTGCCCGAGAAGACTTACTACGAGCAGGCCAGCGAAGCCATGCAATCGGGCAACTTCAATGAGGCGTCGGAAAACCTCGAAGCCCTGGAAACCTATTATCCCTTCGGGCGTTATGCCGAGCAGGCCCAGCTCGATCTCATCTATGCCCGTTACCAGAATCTGGATCTTGAGGGCTCAAGACGGGCCGCCGATCGCTATTTACGCCTCCACCCCCAAAGTGAGCATGCCGACTACGCTCTCTATGTTCGGGGCCTCGCGTCGTATTATCTTGATATTGGTCTCGCCGAACGCTATTTCGCGCTGGACGTGAACGCCCGTGCTCCCGGTGAGCAGCGCCAGGCCCTTCGCGATTTCAGCAAGCTGCTGGACCAGTTCCCGAACAGTGATTATGCCCCCGATGCGCGTCAGCGCATGATCGCCATCCGGAACCGCCTGGCCGGACAGGAGCTGGTAGCGGCTCGCTACTATATCAAACGCCAGGCGTATGTTGCCGCGCTCAATCGGGCGCGTTACGTGGTGGAAAACTACCCCCAGTCCCCGGCGGTGGAAGACGCCCTGACCCTCATGGTGGAACTCAACCGATTACTCGGCATGCCACGCGCAGCCGATAATGCGCTGACCATGCTGGCCATCAACTTCCCGGACAGCCAGGCCTTTAACGCCAACATGCATTTCGTCAGCCAGCAGATCAAGCCGGAAACACGTTCCCTGACCAGTGCCGTCACCTTTGGGCTGTTTGAGGACGAGGAGGAAGATAGTGTGACCGTGGAGGATCTCAAAGAGCCCACAGCGCCTGCTCCCGCACGCGATTCCGGGCCGGCCACCCTGCCGGCTCCCGGGTCGACGCGACCTTAATCACTCGCCCGGTTGCCAGGCATTGGTAATCGGGTAACGGCGGTCCTTGCCGAATCCCCGATCGGTGATGCGCACACCGATCGGTGCCTGGCGGCGCTTATACTCGTTCAGATCCACCAGGCGCACCGCGCGATTGACGTCTTCCCGCTCAAACCCTTCGGCCACGATCGCATCCGCACTGAAGTCCCGCTCAATGTACAAGTTCAGAATCTGATCCAGAATGTCGTAGTCGGGCAGGCTGTCCTGGTCCTTCTGGTCCGGTGCCAGTTCCGCGGAAGGGGGGCGATCAATCACCCGCTGCGGGATAACTGGAGACCGGGTATTACGCCACTGGGCCAGGCGGTAGACCCATGTCTTGGGGACGTCCTTGAGCACATCGAAACCACCCGCCATGTCGCCATACAGGGTGGAGTAACCCACCGCCATTTCGCTCTTGTTGCCAGTGGTGAGAACCAGGGCCCGCCATTTGTTGGACAGGCTCATCAGAATGACCCCGCGAATACGCGCCTGCAGGTTCTCTTCAGTGGTATCCGGTGCCAAACCTTCAAATGGCGCCTTGAGGGTTTCCATGAACGCGTCGTACATCGGTTCGATGGAGAACACTTCGTAGCGCACACCAAGCGCCCGAGCCTCTGCTTCGGCATCCTCAAGACTCATGGAGGCGGTGTACCGGAATGGCATCATAACCGCGGTAATACGATCAGCACCCAGGGCATCGGCAGCCACCGCCAGCGTCAGTGCCGAGTCGATGCCGCCGGAAAGCCCCAGTACCACGGACTGAAAACCATTCTTGTTGACGTAATCCCGGACGCCAAGCACCAGAGCCTGATAAATACTCTCTTCCGAAGACAGGGACGGAGTGCGAGTCCCGGCAACCGGCTGGCTATGGACGTCACACTGGAAATTAACCGGCACCAGGCATTCCTCAAACTGCGGCGCCTCGACCGCACAGCTCCCGGAGTGGTCGTACACGAGAGAACCGCCATCGAATACCAGCTCGTCCTGCCCGCCGACCAGATTGACATAAACGATGGCGATATTGTTTTCCCTGGCCTTGCGTTCCAGCAGTGCCTTCCGCTGGTTCTGCTTTTCATAGGTATAGGGTGAGGCATTGAGATTGAGAATAAGCGAGGCACCCGCCTCAGCCGCCTTTTCCACCGGCCCCTCCTGCCAGAGGTCTTCGCAGATGGTAATGCCGACATGGACACCCTTGATCTCAACCACGGCCGGCTGATCGCCGGACTTGAAATAGCGCATCTCGTCAAAGACCAGGTAGTTGGGCAGCGCCTGTTTGAAATAGACGTCACGCAGCTCGCCGTGATCGATGACCAGGGCGGCGTTGTACAGCCACCCCTTCTCATAATGCGGCGCACCAACCACCATGGTGACGGGTAGCGCCGCCTCCCGGAGGCGCTTGACGGCGGCCTGGACACGCGCGACCAGGCTGGGACGCAATAGCAGATCTTCAGGTGGATAACCGGTCAGGGTGAGTTCAGGGAACACCACGACATCCGCCTGATGTTCGTCGATCGCCCGCTGCGCTGTCTCAAGAACCAGATCCGTATTTCCCGGGATATCGCCCACCAGAAAATCAATTTGCGCCATTACGACACGCAGTGGCGTCCCCATAAGTGTCCTCTCCTGTCCTTAGTGGCTGGTGGCGGCTATTATACCTATTCAGTCAAAGGTTTGCGTGTCTTGGCTGCCGGGCCTGCCAAGACTTTTGCAATCATCCGTCATTGCCGTCCGTCAACCCCGGACGGAATCGACCATGACAGGCCTGTGGAGATTTGATGATCCCGAAAGCCCCGACAACCACCCTGCAGGGAATGGCCGACAGCCGCGGCCTGCAGATGGCCCGCCTGTTCCGGGTGTACAACCAGTACCGGATCGTGATCAGTCTGTTCCTGTTCGGGCTGCTGTTCGTAGAGTTTGATGCGATACCGCTCAAGTACCGCTACCCGCTGTTCTATCAGGCCACCACCCTGGTTTACCTGGGCATGAACCTGTTCATCGGGCTGTTGCTGCTCACTGGCAGCCAGGCACGCCCCAGACAGATCAGCATCTCCATTCTGATCGACCTGATTGCGCTACATGCCTTGCTGCTCTTCAGCGCCGGCCCCAATAGTGGCCTGGCCAACCTGATCATCGTATCGGTGGCGGCGGGCAATATTCTGGTACCGTCGCGGATCGGTTTTTTCTTTGCCGCACTGGCGGCCCTGTGCTCACTGGGCACCGCGATCTGGGGCCTCCTGCGCGGATTCGATGCCGCCGATGTGATCGTGCAGGCGGGCCTGCTGGGGATTCTCTATTTCGCGGTAGCCTTCATACTGCAGTCCATCACCCGCCGCATGATCTATAGCGAAACCCTTGCCAATCAGCGTGCGCGCAGCATCATCGAGCTGGAAAAGCTTAATCATCAGATTATTCAGCAGATGCGCACCGGGATTCTGGTGTGTGATCGCCAGGGCATTGTCCGCATGGCCAATGCCGCAGCCGGCGAATTGCTGCTGGGTTCCAAGGAAGGCGCTGATCGGCTTTCCATGCTGCCCCCGCCCCTTAAGGAGCGTCTGGAAAAATGGCTCCATGATCCCTGGCAGCGAACGGCGCCCTTTCAGACCCAATCCAACACGCCCCGTATTCAGGCCAACTTCACCCCCCTGGATGAAGTGGAAGAAGACCTGTACCTGGTGTTTCTGGAGGACACTGGCAAGCTCATGCAGCAGGCCCAGCAGATGAAACTGGCGTCCCTTGGCCGCCTGACCGCGGGTATCGCCCACGAGATACGCAACCCCCTGGGTGCGATCAGTCATGCCGCCCAGCTACTTGATGAGGCACCCAATCTGGAATCCGGTGAGCGGCGCCTGATCGAAATTGTGCGACGCCACAGCAAACGGGTGAATCACATTATCGAAAATGTCCTGCAACTCTCCCGACGGCGCCCCGCCAGCACCGAACAACATGCCCTGAATCCGTGGCTTCGAGAGTTGGTGGATAACTACTGCCAGGGCCGCAGCGAGGATTGCCGCATTACACTGGAGCTCACTGAACACGAAGCTCTGGCACGTTTCGACGCGTCGCAAATGGAGCAGGTGCTGACCAACCTGATTGAGAATGGGCTACGCTACAGCTTTCAGGCAACGGGCGAATACCGCCTGACCGTCCGCACCGGTGTGACAGAAGACAGCGGGCGAGCCTATATTGATATTCATGACGAAGGTCCTGGGGTTCCCGAAGACCACAGGGACTCCATCTTTGAGCCATTCTTCACCACCGAACAAAGCGGCACGGGACTCGGCCTTTATCTGGCCCGGGAGCTGTGCGAAGCAAATCAGGCGCACCTCAACCTTGCAGAAGATCAGGGGGGCGGCTGCTGTTTTCGTATCACCTTCGCCCACCAGGGGCGTCTCGATGTTTGAGAATCACAGGAAGAAGCATAAAAAGGCATGACAAATCCCACTGCACTGGTCGTTGATGACGAACCGGACATCCGCGAACTGCTCGAAATCACGCTTGCACGTATGGACTTGCCGTGCGTAACCGCTGCCAATGTCACGGAAGCGCGCGACCTGCTGCAGGCCCGTGAATTCCAGCTCTGCCTGACCGACATGAACCTGCCGGATGGTAACGGCATTGAGCTAGTGGAGTGGATTCAGAAACACCATCCGCAAATTCCCGTTGCCGTCATCACCGCCTATGGCAACATGGATACGGCAATCTCTGCCCTGAAAGCCGGCGCCTTTGACTTTGTGTCCAAACCGGTTGACCTGCCCCACTTGCGAGAACTTGTGCAGAGTGCTCTTCGACTGTCAGAAAACACCGAAAACGGGGAGCGCCCCGATTCAGAGACGGGACTGCTGCTGGGTCGCTCCCCGGAAATCGAATACCTGCGCAAACAGATTCGCAAGGTGGCCCGCAGTCAGGCCCCCATCTACATCAGTGGTGAATCCGGCAGTGGCAAGGAGTTGGTTGCCCGCATGATCCATTTACAGGGGTCGCGGCGTGAAGGCCCCTTCGTCCCAGTCAACTGCGGTGCCATTCCCAGCGAGCTCATGGAAAGTGAATTTTTCGGCCATAAAAAGGGCAGCTTTACCGGCGCCACGGAAAACAAGGAAGGCCTTTTCCGCGCGGCCAATGGCGGCACCCTGTTCCTGGACGAAGTCGCCGATCTACCACTGACCATGCAGGTCAAGTTACTGCGGGCTATTCAGGAGAAGGCTGTGCGCCCGGTTGGGGAGCATGAGGAGGTCAATGTGGATGTACGCCTGCTCAGCGCCACCCACAAGAACCTGGCCGATCTGGTCGAAGAAGGCAGCTTTCGACAGGATCTGTTCTATCGCATTAACGTTATCGAGCTGAAAGTCCCCCCTCTCCGGCAACGTAAGGGCGATGTTCCACTGCTCGCCGAGCATATTCTCAAACGCATTGCAGCCGATTACGAGGCAGCCCCCGTAAAACTGTCACAGGCTGCTCTCGATAGACTTCAAAGCTACCATTTTCCGGGCAATGTGCGGGAGCTTGAAAACGTCCTGGAGCGAGCCTTCACCCTCTGTGAGGACGATACCGTTGACGCCGAGGATCTGCAATTGGGCCCTGTCACCACAGAGCCTGCCGAAAGCGATTACCCGGCATCCAATCCAGACATTCCTGAAGGCAACATGGATCTGGAAGCATTTCTTGAAAGCATTGAGCGAGAAGCGATTGAAAAGGCGCTGGAAGCGACCCGCTGGAACAAGACGGCGGCTGCAAAGAAACTAGGCATCAGTTTTCGAGCCCTGCGCTACCGGCTCAAAAAACTTGGAATGGAATAGTCATGCCGTGAGCTTGATGGGCTGGCTCGGTTGCGGAGCGCTGCAGACTTCGTAGAATAACGGCCGGAAAAGGATTTTCCGGCAGATATTCAAGGAAGAATCAAACCATGAAGAATCAATTCAGTACACGAGGCTGGACGCTCGTCGAGCTGCTCGTGGTTCTCGCGATCTCAGCCATTATTATTAGCGTTGCTCTACCGGGCCTGTTCAAGGTTGTTTATTCCGCCGATCGAGCGACCAGTAGCAACAGAATAGTATCAGCCTTTGCCCTGGCCCGCGCTACCGCCATCTCGAAGAACGCACCGACAACCCTCTGCCCGATTGACGCATCTAACCGTTGCATTTCGCGGTGGGATGGTGCCATTGCCGTATTTCTTGACCGCGACAGAGACGCCGAGGTGGATGCAGGCGGCCATGTCATACGTCTCTTTGCCGCCCCAGAATCTGGACGCCTGACCGTGAAGGGCTCCAGCAGTCGTTACTTCCGGTTTAAACCCAGCGGCCTCGCAGACGGCACCTGGGGTAATCTGACCCTTTGCCCCGATGATCTCGACGCCCACGACGCAGTTCACTGGGTCCTTAGTATGGGCGGCAGACTACGCCGAGCGAGAGACCTGGACGGCGATGGCATTGTGGAAAAAAGCGGCGGCGATCCCGTTACCTGTGGTTCCACTTGAGGCAACCCTGTAGCAAGACCGCGCGCCCGGATACCTCAGGAATCGCTCCAGGTTTGCTCACTGGCGGAAATGGTGCCATTGTCGTCGCGGTCCCATCCCCGCTGCCCGGTCGAATGCAATTCCAGGAAACCATCTCCAGCCTGAGCCCCCTTGGGAATGGCGCGAATCTCAAAGCTGTTGTTTTGCAGCGTATTGATTCGGAGATTATAAAACTTGGTCGAACCGTCAAGCGGCGCCTCATCCGGGAAAACCGACGGCGCAGGCGCCGCCGGTGTATCCGTGAAGGTGCCACTTGTTGTGGCGGCCCCAACGTAAGAGCCATTCTGAGTGTAATAGCGCTCAAGCGCATTCGAGAATGAGGTCAAAACCGCCTGTGCATCCGTGCGCCGGCTCCGCTCCACGTAGTCCATGTAGTTAGGCACCGCAATCGCAGCTATGACACCTATGATGGCCACCACGATCATCAGCTCGATTAGGGTAAACCCCTGCTGCTTTATAGCTGCATTACTCATCTGCAAATTTCCCCGTTACATTTCCATCAGTTCTTGCCAACCGAGACGCCCGGTACGATCACTTCCGGAGCCGGTTTCAACGTCCCGAACTTCCCCTGTACCGCCGGATGAAACATCGTACTGTTTGTTGGTCAGGAAGGCTGAGTCGCCGATACCGCCATTATCACGATATTCACCCGCCTTCTTGCCATCGTCAGCATCAATATCGCCATCGTTATCCGAATCAAACACCGGCTGCTTGGGCTCGCCACCGTCCATACTGGTGGACATCAGCCACGACCCGCCTCCCCCGCTACAGGCGTCACTGGAGGGGATAAAGGTCTTGAAGAACAGCACATTACCCCGGTACTGCGCTCTCGTGATCACACGTTCGCCGCTATTGGCAGACAGGTCCATGTACCAGCCATATTGGCGCCCACTGCCGCCGGTGTCGCTCCAATCGATAGAATTGGAGGTGGTGGTCCGGAGGTCCCCGGACGTGGTTAGCACTTGTTCCGTCAAGTCACTGCGGCCGATCTGGCCATCACCACGATCCCATATTCCGTAGAAGCTCTGCTGCGCGGTCGATGAGGCGTCACCAGAGGTCAGATACTGACCGGTGCCGAAAAATATCAGGTAATCCTCGCCGTTACTTCCCTCTTCACCCGCTGGCGACAGGGTATTTCTGACGATACGGGGAGCAACACTAATCGGCTGCGGGTTGCCGCTGCTATCCACAGCGGTGAACAAGGGTTCGGCCGGGCCTTTATTGGAAGCCATGAAGGCAGATTCCCACTTGTTCTCTTGGGCATCAGACACATCAATGGCCCAAAGATTACCCTCGCGGTCACCACCGTAAATCCGGTCCACGACCATATCCTGATTGACATCGTAAAGGCTGACCTGAGCCATACCCCCCGTATCCGCGACTTCGATGAATTCGTAATCAACACCCTCTGTCCATGTGCCGTCCAGGCCACCGTCCATGTAGATGATGAAAACACCGGTTTTGTCATCAGCGGCATCACTGCCGTCGGCGAAACCATTTCCTGTAATCAGGGCCCAACGGCCGTTGTTCATCATGGCCACGGTCGGCTCGTCGAGAATGTAGTTGAGCCTGTCGTCATCGCTTCCATCGAAATCCCACAACAACAGGTCATCGGCATTGGATTCGCTGAAGGAACTGGGGTCAGTGACATCCAGTGCAAACAGCCCTGCTCCACCATTACGAAGACCGCCGATCAGCACGGTTCTCCATGCCGGTGTCCCGCCCGACGTTGCCGCTGTATAAACATCGACTGCCTGGGGTGAGAGGTCCACATAATAACGGTGGGTGTAATCCGGATCAGTCAGATAATGCAGGCCCTGCTTGGACTGGTCCGAATAGAGGGATTTGGGAATGTAGGCGAGCACTTCCTGACCGCCCCCGGCGCTGGCATCCTCGATCGCTTTGAAGCCATGCAGCATGCCGTCGTTTGAGCCGACGTAAACCACAGGGGTGCGACCACGCGCCGTGTTGTTCTTGAAGTTGGAGTAAGGATCACTCACCGTGCCAAAAGGCGACTTGTCGGGCCAGCCCAGGGAAGGATCCCCAACATAGACCGGAGTCGAGTGCACAATATCGCCCAACAACCCGCCACGGTTACGGAAATCCGTACCTTCAAGGGACCGATCCCCCCTCAGGTAGGCCAAACGGTCACTGCCTCGACCATCATCTCCCGAAGGTCCTTGATTGAGGTCTGCCTGAGCAGTGCTATCCAGATTGCCCCAATGAAACGCGACCCCATCTCCTGTGTCACCGCTATAGGTTAATATGACTCGATTGGACGGAACGCTGTTGTTCAGGATATCCCCGGCCAACCAGGCGGGGGAACTGGCAATCGCCCCCGAATTCGGATCCAGGGGATAGGCCTGAATCTGACCGGTCCAGCTCGTGGAGTTGAACAGGGTGCTGTATACGAGACTCTCAGCACTCAGCGTACTTGTGTTGAAAGTCACGCTGGAACCGCTACCAATCGACGCGATGATGTCACGCAGTGCTGCAGAAAGCTCCGTTGCCAACGTTGACGGTGACTGGGCGTTGAACATCTCGCCCCGGCCATTTACTGCGGCGTGGTAGAGATCATCGACCTGGCGGCGGTCACGAACACTGGAGACGTCTGGCCAGGTCGGCGGATTGTTATAGGCGTCAATCACCTTGTTGTGAGTCTCGCCAAAGATGGTTCCTCGTGCACCGAGTCCCACGGTGTATGTATTCATGTGCAAATTCGTATTGCAGTCCAGGGATTCCGGCGGGTTGGTGCCATTACAGGCGGTCGGCACCTTGACCTGGCCTAGCGTGAAGTCGCTGGCAGAGAAGAGTTTTTCGTCGTAGTACTTGTATGCGATATCCGCCAGGGTACTGGAATAAGTATCTTCATAGGGCTGGCCTGCACTGCCGTCCTCATTGTTTATACCGCTAATGCTACTGGCATTGGCAAAGCCATCGGTAAACAGCAGTGTAAAGTTCTTCTGACACGCCTCCGTGACGGGGGCACCCGAATCACTGCGCTTCAGCTGATCACCTGCATATTTCAGAGCCTGTCGCAGCGGCGTCCCTCCTGAGGATACGTGTTCGTAATGATCCTTAAGAAACGACGTAACGTCCGAGGCCTTATCCATGTCTTTCATGGACACATCACTTCGATTGTTAATCCAGAACATACCCGCACGAACGCCGGAAATGCCCTGGAATGCTTCTGCCAGACCACCTCGCATCGCCTGATGACGGCGGCGATAATAGGTAAACCAATTGGCAAAGTTCTGGATCTCGTCGTCGTAGCTGCGGCTGTATCCAGTGCCCGCGTTATAGGTTGTCTGACCGGACTTTATTTCCACCTTTTTCAGGCAGCGACCATCCGGACCGATGGCATCCACGCCCGAAAACTGAGTGGTGTCTGCCTCAAACGCCTTGTAGTAGGAAGGATCGATGTCAGTTGAACAATCACGCGTCTCCGAAAGTGTTTTCGGCGCGGACAGCTTCATGGCTCCCGATGGGGTCGCACTGGAGCTTGTCGTGACCATGATCTGGTCGATATAGACACCCGGCTCCCGATAGCGAATACGCAGGGTCTGCGTACCGGTGGAGTTAATGTCTACTGAAGCCCAGCGCTCCCAGACCCAGTCTGGAGAAGCCGTATGCCCGGTCCACCACTTGTTCCAGTGCTCACCGTTCACGTCATACCAGGGGTCCCCACTGTCCACCTGAAATTCTGAAGCCTTGTGGCCATAGAGGTTCAACCAGAGAGAGTCGGCGCTGCCTCCGGGCATCATCCGGCGTACCCAAATATACTGCGTCCCCGTTTGGGCAACCGAAAAAGTCAGCGACACCTGGCCCTCGGATGCTAGTGGAGGAGAATCATATTCAGCACTAACACCCTCGATACCAACATAGTCGCCACCTGACGCATCACTTACGAGCGCAGACTGATAAATATCATTCGTACTCGGGGCGCCATCAGAGGCCTTAATATAATTCCCCAAAAGCACCGCATCCTCGGCTTCAATTAAGACCGAGTTATTGGTGTTGGAATTTCCGTTGCCAGAGGGCGTGAAGGTATAAGTGCTGGTGTTATCAACCACATAATAGGTGGCGGGATAATATGTATAGTCTTCATCCCCGGTCTTACCGCAGGCACCACCGGAATCCGTACAGGGCATTGCGCTGGTATTGATATCAAAATCCCACTGGGATTCACCGGAGGGTTTGTCCGTGCTAGTGGAGAAATCCTGGGTCAGATCCAGCGTAAATGAGGTAAAGTTCGGATCGTAAGGTGCCGCTGAAGCACTTGAATCCGGCCAGGAATACCCGCCATAGGATGGCCAGGGCGTGTAATCCACTGCAGGATCGTAATAGGCCTTGTTGTACTCTGCACTGCGGGCAAAAGCAAAAGGCTTCACGGGCGGGATGGCGTAATGACTTCCGGCCAGCATCGCGCGACCGTTGTAAGAGCCATTCTGACCATTTGGGAAAAGATATGTGTACTTCCCGCTTGAGACAGATCCGCTCGAGTCTTTTAGTGTTCCATCCGAATTAACGAAAGAGCCATCACTATGCAGCCATAGGGCGCCATCATTGGTCGGGAAAAGCGTTTCAAAATCCATGCTGCCCGAGTCATCGATGGACAAAAGGATATTGTGCTTAACACTGCCCTCCAAAAACAGAGGTTGGCTCGCTGGCGTCACGGGAGTTGAGAAGCCCATGGCCGGCAGCAAGAAAGATGCGGTCAGCACTGATTTGAACGTATTAACGAGGTAATGTTTCACTACGCCACCCTCCTTATACGGGCACCGTTAAAAGGCTTTGCCGTAATAAACTTGAACAATTCTCCGCGTTTCTCCAGAGCGCCCGGAACTCCACGCGACAATGCGAAAGCCAGCGGGCGTACCGACGCCCGTATTGGCCGAATAGTTACTGATTTGCCCCTGATCCGTTTCCTCTGCACTCATTTCACCCATGTACTCGATGAAATAACGCGGAGACTCGGCGAGCACGCCAGAGGTAAATCCCGTTGCCGCGGCCGAATTGGTTTTACTGCTATCCCACGTCGTCGCGGCAAATTCATCCGGCGCGTCCCCCTGGTCATACAACCCCTGAGCGACACCGAAATCACCGATCGTCACGGTCTCATTCTCGATCCGAGACTCAGCTTCTCGTGCGGCAAACTCGGCTGCTTCCAGTGCAACCTGTCCGTCTCTGACTGCAGACACCATTTTTTCCTGCATCAATGAACCTTGCATTGAACTGATGGCCAACAAGCTCAAAACCAGCAGGATCAAAAGCGTTGTAAGCAATGCAGCTCCACGTTGACTGCAGGGCAAAGGAAGCACGAACTGGTTCATGGCTTACATCCTGTTTCGAATCGTAGCGGTTGATGTGTAAACAGATCGAAGACGATTATCCGAGGCGGTCACTGTCGAACCATTGAAGGTATACTCCTGCGGTGTATCGAACACGTCTTCCTGTGGGGATCTCACCAGAAGACTGATACGCATCGCGAGCACAGCGTTCATATCTGCCACAGCATCAGCATCACGCCAGGCATTTACGGTGCCATCGCCATCAGTATCCTCGCCATAGAGGATCTGCATATCTTCGACACCTTCAATCAGCTCTATTTCCTGCGTTACACCGATATTACCTCCAGACATCTGCGCCCGGCTCATGAACAGGGCAGGCTCTCCGCTCAACCCTGTTCCAACATAATAGGCCTCGTAATAGGGCAGATTAATCTTGGCGCCCTCATCATAGACTTGCGATAAACAATGGGCATTGCTGCCTGGGCAACCCGGATTGCTGGGGTTGAAGTTACCCGGATCCATGTTCCCCGTGTTATGCCCAATATTGGTGTTACCGGTTGTCCCCGTGACACCACTGGCTTGGAAAATGTCTCCGCCATTACAGTTGCTGATAAAGACAATATCCCCAGCCTGTAGAGGACCGGGCTCGTTGACCCTAAGAACGGCGGACGCCTGTGTCATGGGGGTCACAATCTCTACCCCCTCAGCGCCACGGACACCTCGAATCGTAAAACTATCCGTTCCATCCCGAATCGCATCCGAGCCATTGGTGTTGTCATCAGCTCCCTCAAGACCATCCCCGAAGCCCAACGTCACGCTGTCAAAGCCAGTGCCCCCAGGGTCCAAATTATTCACCACATTGCCACTGCTAAGGCTGGAACATCCCCAATAGTCCGCATTCCGTACAGCCCGATTCAGCATCTCCACGGCCATGCGTCCAGCCTCTTGCACCCGCGTCCGGGCTTCAGTCACGTCAAAGGTCTGACGATTACTAACAAAAATCTGGGTTAAACCAACGGTCAGGATGAGACCGAGGGTTATCGCGATCATCAATTCGATGATCGACAGGCCCTGCTGCCGAGAAAGTGGGTGTCTCATTGATCAATCCTCGCGCGCAACGTGTAAGACTGCTTGACGGCATCATTCCCAAGATCACGTTCGGTCCAATCGATCGTCACGACTGCCATGCCACCGCTGTAGGTCAGTTTCGCCTGGGCTGAAGGAACATCCTGCTGAAGATTCGTAATCCACTCGTATGCGTCCCGGGAGGCAAGCTGGGCGGGTGAACAGCTGGGCGAGCACGAACTCCCAGAGCCAGCTGCAGTAATACTGTTGTACTGCCCGTCTTCGACACCTGGCATGTTGGCTCTCATACGCTCAACAATTTCGCCGGCGTGCATCGTAATCAGGGAGCGCGTATTGGAATTGTTGGCAGACTTTAGTGAAAGGGACTGAACTCCCGCGACACCGAGAAGGCCGATTGCCAATATGACCATGGCAATCAACACTTCAATCATTGTGAAACCGTGCTGCTTAATCCGCATGATATTTACCTGCTACTAGCTGCAAACAACCGACGTGGAGCGCACTCGCCCCGCGAAACTGATCAATACTTCCCGACCGGTTTCATTGGTTCGGTCATCGCAAATCCGGATCGAAAATTCATCATTGATCGATGCGGGTGAGGGTGTAAAAAAACCATTGGCAACAAAACCGATATTGGTCAGCCCATCAGTTCCATTACCTGTAACCCCTTCCAATTCTTGCAGTAGCCGCAACTCTTCGCCGCTGTCGAAACTGCCATTTCCATTGTCATCGACCCATATCCGCAGACCACCGCCCCATTCGTCGCTATTGCCATTGGATGCAATGGGCTGTATTCGGACAACGGTGGAACGCTTGACCGCTTCCGTACGCGCATAATTAAGCGCACCCACGAGACGATTCGTTTCGGTGACAATGCGATTATTCGCGATCAAGTTACTGAAAGATGGAATCGCTATCGCCGCAATAACGCCAATCAGCGCAATCACCACTATGAGTTCAATGAGAGTAAAACCGCGCTCCCGTACCATGCTTTTCCCCCTTATCCACTATTCAACAAATTAGAATAAGACACGGAGGCGCGCAGCAGTTATCCGACGAGCGGCTTTGATAGAAGGGTGAGCGGCACAGGACAGCACAAAAAAGAGACCCAGTTCACATTGCAACACTTCCCCGCAGGCACGGGGAAGCACTTCAACTGAACCAAGGCGAAACGGGGAAGAAAAGTGTTGCCGTTAGAGGGAATCAGATTTCCTCGGCCGGAATTCGCAACTCACGCGGCATACTAAAGACAATATTTTCCTCACGGCCCGCGACTTCTTCTGGCAGCTCCCCGCCAAGCTCACGCAACCGAGAAACGACTTGCCCGACCAGCACCTCCGGTGCCGATGCTCCGGCGGTAATACCCACTACCTTGGCTGACGCCAGCCACTCCGATTCGATCTGCTCGGCCCCATCAATCAGATAAGCGGGTGTGCCCATGCGCTCGGCCAGTTCCCGCAGCCGATTGGAGTTGGAGCTGTTGGGCGAGCCGACGACGAGCATGACGTCACAGCCTTCCGCCAATTGCTTGACCGCATCCTGGCGATTCTGGGTGGCGTAGCAGATGTCGTCCTTGCGCGGCCCCAGGATGGCGGGGAAGCGTTCACGCAGGGCGTCGATGACGCGGGCGGTGTCGTCCATGGACAGGGTGGTCTGGGTGACATAGGCGAGATTTTGCGGGTCCTGGACCTCCAGCTTGGCGACGTCGTCGACATCCTCCACCAGATAGATCCGCTCGCCCTGGCTGGCATCGTACTGCCCCATGGTGCCTTCCACTTCCGGGTGACCGGCGTGACCGATCAGGATGCATTCGCGCCCTTCGCGGCTGTAGCGCATGACTTCCATGTGGACCTTGGTGACCAGCGGGCAGGTGGCGTCGAAGACCTTGAGACCACGATCGCGGGCTTCCTGCTGCACCTGCTGGGAGACACCGTGGGCACTGAAGATCACCAGTGCATCGTCCGGCACCTCATGCAGTTCATCCACAAACACCGCGCCGCGCTGGCGCAGATCGTCCACCACGAAGCGATTGTGAACCACCTCGTGGCGCACGTAGATCGGCGCGCCGAATACTTCCAGGGCCCGGTTGACGATCTCGATCGCCCGGTCGACGCCGGCACAAAAGCCACGGGGGTTGGCGAGACGAATCTGCATAGTCGGTTTTCCTGAGGTCGGAGGTTTCCTAGTCCTGACTAGGCTGAACCTCGAGAATTTCCACGTCAAACAGCAAAGTTTCACCGGCCAGGGGATGGTTGAAATCCACCACTACGCGATCCCCTTCCACTTCCTTGACCACGCCTGGCAATTCCGATTTGGCCGCATCGGCGAAGGAGATCACCACACCGGGCTCGAGCACCATGTCGGGGCCGAATTCATGGCGCTTGAATTCCTGCAGGTTGTTCGGGTTCTGCTGGCCGAAGGCCTTTTCTGGCGGTACCTCAAAGGTTTCCCGATCGCCCGCCTTAAGCCCGATCAGGTAGCCTTCGAAGTTCTCTGGCAGGTTGCCATCGCCGATGACCAGGCTGGCGGGCTGCTTGTCGAAAGTGGAATCGACGGTTTCGCCATCCTGCAGACGCAGCGCGAAGTGCAGCCGCACCTCGGTGCCTTTCTCCACCCGGGTATCACTCATGGGGCGAATCCTCTTTCTGGGGGCCGGGATTACGGAACATCTCGATGGCCATCATGACGGCCCCAACGGTAATAAAACTGTCCGCGAGATTGAACGCGGGAAAGTGGTACTGCTGCCAATAGAAATGCAGAAAATCCACGACATAACCGTGCACGATACGATCGTAAAGGTTACCCAGAGCACCACCCAGGATCAGCGAAATTGACAGCGGCAGCCACCAGCGACGACGGTCGAGCGTGGCCAGCCAGCGCACCAGGACGATGCTGACCACAATCGCCAGGCCCGCGAAGAACCAGCGCTGCCAGCCGGAGGCGTCCGACAGGAAGCTGAAGGCCGCGCCGGTATTGTGCAACAGCGTCAAGTTGAAGAAGGGCAACACTGGCTCGGAAACCCCGTAAGTAAGTTCCGCCGTCGCCAGCGCCTTGGTACCCAGGTCCACAACGATCGCCAGCAGCGACAGCCAGAGCCACGGCAAGGCGCTCTTGTGCGGCGCCTGGCCGCTTTCCTTATCCTGCATCTCAGTCATTCAACCTACGCAAAACGGCGGACTTCGCCGGCACCTTCGATATTATCCACACAGCGACCGCACAGATCTTCATGACCCTGGTGCTGGCCGACGTCCGGACGCTGGTGCCAACAGCGGCCACACTTGGGCGCTTCACTCGCCTTGACCGCTACTTTAAGGCCGTCCATCTCGGTGGCCACGGCATCCACCGCCTCATCAAGGCTGCGGACCGTCGCTTCCGAGGTGATCAACACGAATCGCAGCTCTTCTCCCAGAGCCTCCAGCTTCTGTTGCAGGGACGCCTCGCAATAGAGGGTCACCTCGGCACTGAGCGAACCACGGATGGTGCCGGCGTTGCGGGCATCTTCCAGGCTTTTGTTGACCGCCTCTTTCACCTCGAGGATGGCCGACCAGTAGTCACGCCCCATGGCCGCATCGTCGTCCAGCTCGAACAGGTCGTCGTACCAGCTTTCCAGGAAGACGCTGTCGCCACGCTGGCCGGGAATGTGCTGCCAGATCTCGTCGGCGGTGAAGCTGAGGATCGGCGCGATCCAGCGCACCAGCGCCTCGATGACGTGGTACATGGCAGTCTGGCAGGAACGTCGCGCCTGGCTGTCCGCCGGCGTGGTGTACTGGCGATCCTTGATGATATCCAGATAGAAGCCGCCCAAAGTGGACTCGCAGAAGTTGTAGACCTTCTGATAGATCTGCAGGAAGCTGTAGTTCTCGTAGTTGCGGATCAGCTCTCTCTGCAGCTGCGCGGTGCGGTCCACCATCCAGCGATCCAGCTCCAGCATCTGTGCAGCGGGCAAGGCATTCTCGGCCGGATCGAAACCGGTGAGGTTACCCAACAGGAAGCGGGCGGTGTTGCGGATGCGGCGGTAGCCGTCGGCGGTCTGCTTGAGGATGTCCTTGGAGACGGTCATCTCGCCACTGTAGTCAGTGGCCGCCACCCACAGGCGTAGGATATCGGCACCCAGCTCGTTCATGACTTCCTGGGGCGCGATCACGTTACCCAGGGACTTGGACATCTTGCGACCGTGCGCATCCACGGTGAACCCGTGGGTCAGCACCTGCCGGTAAGGCGCGGCATGGCGGATGGCGATGCCGGTTTTCAGGGAGGACTGGAACCAGCCGCGGTGCTGGTCCGAGCCTTCCAGGTAGAGGTCGGCCGGGAACTGGCCCAGCTCCGGGCGTTTGACCAGCACGGAAGCGTGGGTCACGCCGGAGTCAAACCAGACGTCCAGGGTATCGGTCACCTTCTCGTAATCGTCGGCCTCGTCGCCCAGCAGGGTCTTGGCATCCAGCTCGTACCAGACGTCGATGCCGTGGTCCTCGATCTGCTCGGCCACCTGCTCGATCAGCTCCTGCGTACGCGGATGCAGCTCCTGGGTCTGCTTATGGATGAAAAGGGTGATTGGGACGCCCCAGGTGCGCTGGCGCGAGATACACCAGTCCGGCGACTGCTCGACCATACCCTCGATGCGAGCCTGGCCCCACTTGGGCACCCAGCGCACATCCTTGATGGCCTTGAGGGCGTCCGGCTTGAGGCCATTCTTTTCCATGCTCACGAACCACTGCGGAGTGGCGCGATAGATCAGCGGCGTCTTGGTGCGCCAGCAGTGCGGGTAGCTGTGTTGGAACTTCTCACTGAAGACCAGCTTGCCTTCGCGCTTGAGCGCCTCACACACCGGCTCGTCCGCCTTGTAGACGTGGATACCGGCGAATTCGCCCGCCTTGTCGGTGTAGGTGCCGTTGGCCTGGACCAGATTCAGGGTGCCAATGCCATAGTCCTGCCCCACCTCGAAATCTTCCAGGCCATGATCCGGCGCTGTGTGCACCGCACCGGTACCGGCATCGGTACTGACGTGATGGCCCAACACGATGGGCACGGTCTTGTCATAGAACGGGTGGCTGAGCTCGATCCGCTCCAGGCTGGCCCCCAGGGCCCCACCCAGAACACGGTAGTTCTCGACGCCCCAGCGCTCCATGACGCCCTCAACCATGTCCTTCGCCAGCACCACGCGCTCGGCACCCAAGCCCAGGTCGGCCTGCACCAGCGCATACTCCAGCTCCGGGTTCAGAGCCACGGCCTGGTTGGCGGGGATGGTCCAGGGGGTGGTGGTCCAGATGACCACGGACACCGGTCCCTCGCCTTCCGTGGCACCAAACGGCGCCAGCAGCTCGTCCTGATCGGCGCCGGTGAAGCGCACGTCGATCTGGGTCGAGGTCTTGTCCTGGTACTCCACTTCAGCCTCAGCCAACGCGGACTGACCGACCACGCTCCAGTAGACCGGCTTGTAACCACGCTCCAGGTGGCCGTTCTCGATGATGTGCCCCAGGGCGCGAACGATGTCCGCCTCCACCTTCGGATCCATGGTCAGATAGGGTTTGTCCCATGCCCCCATAACCCCGAGACGAATGAAGTCGGCCTTCTGCCCTTCCACCTGTGTGGCGGCATACTCCCGGCAGGCCTGACGGAAGGCCTTGTAGTCGACCTTGTCACCGGCCTTGCCGATGTCCTGCTCCACCTTGTGCTCGATGGGCAGACCGTGACAGTCCCAGCCTGGCACGTAAGGGGCGTCGTAACCCATCAGGCTGCGGGACTTGACGATGAAGTCCTTGAGAATCTTGTTGACCGCGTGACCGATGTGAATGCTGCCGTTGGCGTAGGGAGGGCCATCGTGGAGGATGAACTTTTCCTCGCCTGCCCGCTGGCTGCGCAAGGTTTCGTAGAGCTTGAGCGACTGCCAGCGCTCGAGCATTTCCGGCTCCCGCTTGGCCAGGTTGCCGCGCATGGGAAAACCGGTTTCCGGCAGATTCAAGGTGTGCTTGTAGTCACTCATAATTCGGTCTGTGTTTTAGGGGGTCAAAGAATATTGTTTTCAGGTTCCGGATCGGGATGACGGGCGAGCCACTCCCGGGCGTCATCCATGTCCCGCATGATCTGGGCCTTCAGCGCGTCCAGGCTGTCGAAGCGGACTTCATCACGCAACTGGCTGAGAAATCCCACCACCAGCCGCTCGCCATAAAGGTCGCTATCAAAATCGAAAAAGTGCACTTCCAGCAGGGGCTGTTTGCCATTGACCGTGGGGCGCAAGCCGATGTTCGCCACACCGTTCAGGCTGTCGCCGTTTTCACGCGTCGCCTGCACCACAAAAACACCCCGCAGTGGCGGCTTGTGACGGCCCAACGGGATATTGGCGGTCGGGGCGCCGATCTGCCGCCCCAGGCGCTGGCCGTGATTGACACGCCCGGCGATGCTGTAGGCGTGGCCCAGCAAACCGCGGGCATCCGCCAGCCGGTTTTCTTCCAGGGCCTGGCGGACTCGGGTGCTGCTGATGCGTTCACCGCGTTCGGTGATGGTTCGCGTATGGGCCACGGAAAAGCCCCGCTGCTCGCCCACATCCTGCAGCAAATGGAAGTCACCCGCCCGGTCGCAACCAAAGCGGAAGTCATCTCCGACCACCAGATGGCGGACCTTTAGCCCGTCGATCAGCACCTGTTCGATAAAATCCATCGCCGAGAGGTTACGCAAGCGGTGGTTGAACTGCAGACAGACCACCACATCCACGTCGGCCTCGGCCAGTGCCTCCACCTTTTCCCGGAAGCGCATCAGCCGTGGTGGCGCCTTATCGCCGGCGAAAAACTCCCGCGGCTGCGGCTCGAATACCATGACCACCGAGGGCACGCCCAGCTCCCGGGCCTTTTCATGCACCTGATCGATAATGACCTGATGCCCGCGATGGACGCCGTCAAAGTTGCCAATGGTCGCCACACACCCATCCGCCAGCAACGGCGAATCGGATTGGGCCAGACGACGAAGATTGTGCAGACCGCGGATCAACTGCATACCGTTCAGAGCGCTCTTCCCGGTTGGTGAAAGAACAGGCGATTATAGCCGATGCCCGGGGGTGAAAAACACCGCCCTGACCTCAGGGAAGCTTCAATTCTGTTCCCTGGGATCTAATGGGCGCGAAAATGACGAATGCGGACGCCCGTCGCAAATAGCGTGGCGAAGTACAGCCCTCCGCCCAGCGCCACCAGAATTGCCATGTGGGTGACCTTGTCGAAGACCCCTCCGGCAAGCCAGCTCCCGGCGGTGTCGGCATACCACAGGATGGCGCCGCCCATGACACCATTGGCCAGCAACAGCTGCAGCGCGAAGCGTCCCCACCCCGGGGCCGCCTGATACGCGTTTTCCTTGCGCAGCCCCCGCCACAGCAGGCCAGCATTCATCCAGGCCGACAGTGCCGTGGCCAGCGCCAGCCCGGCATGGGCCAGCGGGAACACCAGAATCAGGTTGAAGACCATGTTGGAGACCATCGCGATCACCGCGATCCGCACCGGCGTCGCGGTATCCTGACGGGCGAAAAAGCCCGGTGCCAGCACTTTCACCAGCATGAACGCCACCAGGCCAAACGCATAGGCCCGCAGACTCATTGCCGACATGATGATATCCCGCTCGGTCACTTCGCCGTAATGGAACAGCGTCGCCAGCACCGGTTCGGCAATCAGCGCCAGAGCCAGCGCTGCCGGCAGCCCGATCACCAGCACCATGCGAACGGCCCAGTCCAGTGTTCGGGCGAAGTGCTCGGGCGCCTGGTCGGCATGCTTTTTCGACAGATTGGGAAGAATCACCGTGCCGATGGCCACCCCGAACACGCCCAGCGGCAGCTCCGACAGCCGGTCGGAATAATACAGCCAGGAGACGCTGCCGGCCTGGAGGAATGACGCCAGCACGGTATCCAATAGCAGATTGATCTGGCTGACCGACACCCCGAACAGGGCCGGCAGCATCAGTTTCATGATGCGCACCACCCCTTCATGGCGATAATCCACCCGCGGCCGGGGCAGCAATCCAAGCTGCAACAGGAAGGGCAGCTGAAACAGGAACTGCAACAGGCCGGCGATCAGCACCCCCCAGGCCAGGGCCATCACCGGCTCGGTCATGTAGGGCGCCAGCCCGATGGCCGCGCCAATCATCGCGATATTGAGTAACACCGGCGTGAAGGCCGGCACGGCAAAGCGGTTATAGGTATTGAGGATGCCCCCGGCAAAGGCCGTCAGTGAAATCAGCAACAGATATGGAAAGGTCAGACGCAGCATGTCGCTGGCCAGCTCAAAGCGTGACCCATCGCCGATAAAGCCGGGCGCAAATAATGCGGTGAGCGCAGGCGAACCGGCCACCGCCAGGGCCGTGACCACCAGCAGCACCAGCCCCAGCGACCCGGCCACAGCGCCCACAAGATCTCTGACCGCGCCCTGGCCCCGCTGCTGCCGGAACTCCGCCAGTACCGGCACGAAGGCCTGATTGAAGGCCCCTTCGGCAAACAGGCGGCGAAGAAAGTTGGGGATTTTGAAGGCGACGAAAAAGGCGTCCGTCGCCGGACCGGCACCAAAATAACGGGCGATGACCACATCCCGGGCCAACCCCAGGACGCGCGATACCAGCGTCATTGAACTGACGATACCCGATGACCGGAGCAGCCCCCGCTTGCCGGAAGCCGCCTGCCCGGAATCAGGACCGTCGGGTGCCTGCGATTCATCCATGGGTTACTGCCCGTGTAAGTGACTGCTCAGCCGGGGCGGGATCATAGCATGGCCCCGTGGTATCGCCTACAATCGAGCGATTACCATCCCCCGGGGATACCTTGCGCCGCGGCGCATGCCCGCCACCCCTGAAAAGGCCGACACAGCGTGGCCGCCCATTGACAAAGCTACCCTAAAACGGCATAGTTGCGCGTCATTTCACCAGAGGCTCGCGTTTGAGCCCGGATTTAGTCGCGAACGGATTTTTTTGAGGAGTTCAACGGTGGCGAATTCTCCGCAAGCACGAAAGCGCGCTCGCCAGAGCGAACAGCGTCGCTCTCACAATGCGAGCCTGCGCTCAATGGTGCGCACGTACATCAAGAAGGTCGATGCCCAGATCAAGGCTGGCAATGCTGAAGGCGCCGAGCAGGCCCTGCAGGCAGCAGCCCCGATCATCGACAGCATGGTCAACAAAGGCATTTTCTCGAAGAACAAGGCTGCTCGTCACAAGAGCCGCCTGAATGCCAAGGTCAAGGCACTGAAAAACGCTTAAGGGCGTAGTGCCCAGACGCAAAAAACCGGCTCTTGTAGCCGGTTTTTTTATGGCTGGAATTTGGGACGTCGTAACAAGCTTAGCTGCGCCGTCAGCGGGGCCGGGGGTGGTTCCCGCAGCAGCGACAGGGATGTCGCGGCAGCGCTGCCGGGCCAGGGAGGGCCCGTCGGCGCGGCGAAGGGAACCACCCCCGGCCCTGCGAGAGCTACCCAGGAACCCACCCAATAGAACCCTAGACCAGCACCAGGTTGTCCCGGTGGATCAGCTCATCTTCGGAGACAAAGCCCAGGATCTCTGCGATTTGCGAGGTGGGGTGACCGATGATCTGGCGGGCATCGTCACTGTCATAGTTAATCAGGCCTCGCGCCACTTCCCTACCCGACTCGTCCACGCAGGACACCATTTCGCCCCGGCGAAAACTGCCTTTCACCTCGCGCACACCTACCGGCAAAAGACTCTTACCACCCTGGCAGACACCTTTGACGGCGCCGGCATCCAGGACCAGCTGACCGCGGGTTTTGAGGTGACCGGCAATCCACTGCTTGCGCGCCGCCAGCCGCTCCTGCCCTGACAGCAGAAGAGTGCCGAGCTGTTCGCCCTGACGAAGACGCATCAGGACATTCTCAATGCGACCCCCGACGATGACCGTAAACGCCCCCGCTCGTGCCGCCAGGCGCGCCGCACGCACCTTGGTGAGCATACCGCCGCGACCCAGTGCTCCCATGCCACCGGACGCCATGGCATCGAGACTGCCGTCACTGGCCATGCGCTCATCCACCAGAGGCGCATCCGGATGCTGACGCGGGTCCCGCTCAAAAAGCCCCTGCTGATCGGTGAGAATGATGAGGCCGTCCGCCTCCAGCAGGTTGGCGACCAGAGCCCCGAGCGTGTCGTTATCACCGAAACGGATTTCGTCGGTGACCACTGTGTCGTTTTCATTGACCACCGGCACGACGCCGAGGTCGAGCAGGGTCCGCAGGGTGCTGCGGGCATTGAGGTAGCGCTTGCGATCGGAAAGGTCGTCGTGGGTCAAGAGTACCTGGGCCGTGTGCATGGCATGGCGCTGAAACTGCCCTTCCCAGGCCTGCACCAGCCCCATCTGACCCACGGCGGCAGCCGCCTGCAACTCGTGCAGATGGTCAGGGCGGCGAACCAATCCCAGACGGGAGACCCCCTCCGCCACCGAACCGGAAGAGACCAGCACGATCTCCACGCCCGACCGGCGCAGCGCGACAAGCTGATCCACCCATCCCGCCATGGCCTGCGCATCCAGTCCCTGGCCGTCGTTGGTCAACAGTGCACTGCCGATCTTTACCACCAGGCGCCGCGCCTGGGTCAAGCATTTCCGCTGCGTCACCCTTTCCCCTTCAGACCTGGTCAGTACGGCGCGTAAACCACTTCCACACCGTCATCGTCATCATCGTCGTCGTCATCGTCATCCGCCTGGCGGGCAGCACGACGGGCTGACTTGAGCGCCTCAATATGCTCACGAGCCTCTTCATCCATGCGCTCGCGCCGGGCCCGCTCTTCTTCCGCCTTCTCCGGATTGGACGCCTCTTCTTCGGCCTGCTCCTCGATCCAGCGCATCACGGCCTGCGTCAGCTCCTTGGTACCCAGCCCACTCAACGCGCTGATCTTGAACACGGGGCCGTCCCACTGCAGCTCATCCACCAGCGCCTGGGCCCTGGCATCAGCCTCGTCGCCCACCATGTCGACCTTGTTGATGACCAGCCAGCGCTCGCGCTCAGCCAGCGTGGGGCTGAACTTCTCCAGCTCGTGCTCGATGATCCGCACATTTTCGGCCGGATCACTGCCGTCCCAGGGAGCAATATCCACCAGGTGCAGCAACAGCCGCGTGCGCACCAGATGCTTGAGAAAACGGATACCAAGGCCCGCCCCTTCAGCCGCACCCTCGATCAGCCCGGGGATATCGGCAATGACGAAGCTTTGGTGCGCCTGAATACTGACCACACCCAGGTTCGGCACCAGGGTGGTAAACGGATAGTCCGCCACCTTGGGCTTGGCTGCGGAAACCGAGCGGATAAAGGTGGACTTGCCGGCATTGGGCAATCCCAGCAACCCGACATCGGCCAGCACCTTGAGCTCCAGACGCAGACTGCGGCTCTCGCCCGGCGTGCCGGACGTGGTCTGGCGCGGTGCCCTGTTAACACTGGATTTGAAGCGGGTATTACCCAGACCGTGAAAACCACCCTGAGCCACAACGAGGCGCTGACCGCTTTCGGTAAGATCGCCCAGCACTTCCTCGGTGTCGACGTCCACCACGGTGGTCCCCACCGGCACCGGCAACTCCAGATCCTGCCCCTTGCGCCCGGAACAGTTGCGGCCTTTGCCGTCTTCGCCGGTTTCCGCCTTGAATTTACGCTGGTAACGGTAATCGACCAGGGTATTGAGGGATTCGTCGGCTACCAGGATCACCGAACCGCCATCGCCGCCGTCACCCCCGTCGGGCCCGCCGCGTGGCACAAATTTTTCACGCCGAAAGCTGAGACAGCCGTTCCCGCCCTTGCCGGCCTGAACGGCAACGGTCGCTTCGTCGACAAATTTCATATGGACTATGCCTCCTGCCGAAGCAAGGGTGGAATGGGAAGAGCCGATCTCAGCCCGAAACAATATGACCAACATCGGCCCAAAAAACAAAAAGCCCCGCACAAGCGGGGCTTCTCGTTAGCGTCCGGAAGCCCCTTGACCAGGGGCACAAACCGCCCGGATTATTCCGCCGCTTCGATGCGAACGTACTTGCGGTTTTTCGGACCCTTGACCTCGAACTTCACAACACCGTCAGCCAGTGCAAACAGGGTGTGGTCCTTGCCAATGCCAACGTTGTTGCCAGCGTGGAAGCGCGTACCGCGCTGACGCACGATGATGTTGCCGGCAGTCACTGCCTGGCCGCCGAACATTTTCACACCAAGGCGTTTCGACTCGGAATCGCGACCGTTACGAGTACTACCTGCTGCTTTTTTATGTGCCATGACCTAACTCCTCCTCTGGGAATGCGATCGAAGACGCTTAGCCTTCGATTCCCGTGATCTTCACTTCAGTGTACCACTGGCGGTGGCCCTGACGCTTCATGTGGTGCTTGCGACGACGGAACTTGATGATCTGGATCTTGTCGCCACGGCCGTGGGATACCACTTCAGCCTTGACCTTCGCACCATCAACGACCGGCGTGCCCACCTTGATGTCGTCGCCGTTACCTACCAGCAGGACCTTATCGAACTCGAGGGCACCGCCGGTTTCGGTTTCAATCTTTTCCAGCTTCAGCACATCGCCTTCGCGAACGCGGTGCTGCTTGCCGCCACTGACAAATACTGCGTACATAGCGCTTCTCCATGTTTTGACCCATCCCTGCTCTTGGACCTGGTTCTAAGGGAAGCGCTCTGGCAACCCTATTGCAGGGAGCGCAGGTTCTGGGATGAGTTGAGGCGCGCAATTCTACGCAAAAGTGGGGGTAAAGGCAACACAGGTACCGCAAAACCGACTGCGGACGAGTTGACACCCCACCCCCCAATACATAGTGTATGGCGGCGCTTGCAGCGCAATCGGACCACATCTACGGATCGGCCTTCGGAAACGGGCGAATGAACCTCAAAGAAACCATTTACAATCCGGCCAGCGACGACTTCGCCCGGGTCAATGATCTTATCCTGGATCAACTGAACTCCGACGTGCCCCTGGTCGAGCGCATCGGCCACTATATTGTCGAAAGTGGCGGCAAGCGCCTGCGCCCCCTACTTGTTCTGCTGGCCGCCCGCGCCCTGGACTATCAGGAGCACCAGCATATCAAGCTGGCCGCAGTGATTGAATTCCTGCACACCGCCACCCTGTTGCACGACGACGTGGTGGACACCTCCGACCTGCGCCGCGGCAAACCCACCGCCAACGCCCGCTGGGGCAACGCACCAAGCGTGCTGGTGGGCGACTTCCTCTATTCCCGCGCCTTCCAGATGATGGTGGACCTGCAGAGCCTCGAAATCATGAACGTGCTGTCCAACGCCACGGCTGTTATTGCCGAAGGCGAGGTGATGCAGCTGGTCAACGTCAAGAACCCGGACCTCAGTGAAGAACAGTACATGACCGTGATTCGCAACAAGACGGCCATGCTGTTCCAGGCGGCCTCCCACACCGGCGCCATTCTCGCCGACGGCAGCCGGGAGCAGATCGAGGGCCTGCGGGACTTCGGCCTCCATCTCGGCTACGCCTTCCAGCTGGTGGACGACGCCCTGGACTACCGCGGCAGCGCCGAGGAGATGGGCAAGAACGTCGGCGACGACCTGGCCGAAGGCAAGATGACGCTGCCCCTGATCGAGGCGCTCAAGCACGCGCCGGAGGCCGACCGCAAGCTGATCCGCAGTGCCGTGCGCAAGGGTGGCCTGGATGACCTGGCGCCGATCTCCCGCATCGTTTTGGAAACCGGCGCCCTGGACTACACCGAGCAGCGTGCCCGGGAACATGCGGAGCGCGCCGTCGCTCAACTGGACAGCCTGCCAGCCTCCAGCTTCAAGACCAGCCTCACCTACCTGACGCAACTGGCGGTGGAACGCACCCAGTAACCCGGCGCGCCACCGGCTGCGAGGGCCCCATCAATCCGCCCGTCGCGCGGACTCCAATCCGGGACCGAGCCTGCCTCGGTCGTGAGACTGATCAAAGCGGACAAGCGGCCCCTTGGGCACGATGCCCGTAGGATTCACGGCGCGCTGACTGCGATAGTAGTGCCGCTTGATCTGGCCCACGTCCACCGTCTCGCTGATGCCCGGCATCTGGTAGAGATCCAGCAGATAGCCGTGCAGGTGCTCGAAATCACGCAACATCTGGCGGTTACACTTGAAGTGGCTGTAATACACCAGATCAAACCGCACCAGAGTCGTGAAGAGCCGCCAATCCGCTTCGGTCAGACGATTGCCGACAAGATAGCGCTGGCCCGAAAGACGATTCTCCAGCCAGTCCAGACTCTCGAACAGGGCATCGTAGGCATCCTCATAAGCCTCCTGACGGGTCGCAAAACCCGCCCGGTAGACGCCGTTGTTAACGGTATCGTAGACCCGGGCATTGACGGCATCGATCTCGTCTTGCAGCTCCAGGGGATAGAAATCGTAGGGCTCGGCACCCAGCCCGTCGAAGGCGCTGTTGAACATGCGGATGATTTCCGCCGATTCATTGCTGACGATGCACTCGCGCTGCTTGTCCCACAGCAACGGGATCGTCACCCGCCCGGTGTAGTCCGGGGTATCCCGGGTGTAGATTTCGTGCATGAACCGGGCGTCATTGACATGATCACGGTGCTGCGGGTCCTCGGGGCGGAACTCCCAGCCGTTCTCCAGCATATCCGGATGGACCACCGACAGGCCGATCCAGTCCTCCAGCCCCTTGAGCTTACGGAAAATCAGTGCCCGACTGGCCCAGGGACAGGCCAGCGAGACATACAGGTGGTAGCGCCCTTTTTCGGCCGGAAATCCGCCCTGGCCTGACGGCCCCGGCTCGCCATCCGGTGTAATCCAGTTACGAAACTGGGCGTCTTCGCGAACAAAACGGCCGTCATTTTTCTCCGTGTCGTACCACTGGTCATGCCATTGTCCGTCGATCAAAAGCCCCATCGATCGCCTCCATCATTTGTCAGTCTTTGATTCACGATAATGTCGACACGCCCGACAAACAAAGGGTCAAAACCGGCCGCATTGTTCGATTTTCCTGACCATTCCAGCCTGACTGCCGAGTACGCCTAGCGGGAGGTCAGCATGGCCTCGGCAATGCGATCCGCCAGGCCGGCATTGGCCAGCTTTTCCGCCCAGGTCAGCGCAAAAGGCAGTGCCGTGCCCGGGCCCTGGCTGGTAATACAGTTGCCGTCCTGCACCACCCGCCGATCCGCCTGGGTGCGATCCGGCAACTGAGTCTGGAACGCCGGATAGCAGGTCGCCTTGCGGTTATCCAGCAGGCCATGGGTCGCCAGCACATAGGCCGGCGACGCGCAGATCGCACCGAACCAGCGCTCCCGGCGGGCCTGCTCAACCAGCACGGCTTTGAGCTGGTCGCTGTCGCGAAGGTTTTCCGCGCCGGGCAGGCCACCCGGCAAGATCACCGCTTTCCATTCGCGGTCAGCGACTTCCTCAAGCAGCGCGTCGGCCTCAATGCGCGTTCCCCGGGCCGCCGTCACCTGCTTCGTGGACTTGGTGCTGGCCACAACCACATCGAGCTCGGCCCGACGCAACACATCGATCAACGTCACTGTCTCAATGTCCTCGACACCGTCGGCAATGGGAATCAAAATCTGTTCAGACATGGGATGGCGTCCTCCTTTCACTGGTACCGTGCGATCCTTTGAGCCGTTCGGGCGGCCCCTCAAGCTCATGCCCGACGCCGCTCGCTTCCGGCTCGCCTCTAATGACACTCGGGTTGCCCCAATAGTGTCAACCAGGTCAAGTCACCGGGGCTCGGGCTGTGTATAATCCCAATCCTATTTCATCCGGCAGGGAGCTATCGCGATGCGGCAACTATCCGAACTGGATGCCTCGTTCCTCTATCTGGAAACCGAAACCACGCCGATGCACATCGGAGGACTGTACATCTTCGACCGGGGCAACCGGGAACAGCCCGTCAGCTTCCAGGAATTCACGGATTTCCTCCGCAGCCGCCTTCATCTGGCCACGTTCTTTCGCCAGAAGCTGCTGCGGGTCCCGCTCGGTCTGGATCGCCCCTACTGGATGGACGATGCCGAGTTCGAGCTGGAGCGCCACATTGAGCACCTACCGCTCAAAGGCCCCTGCAACGACCAGGACCTCACCCGGCTGGCGGCCCAGCGCCTGGAACAACCCCTGCCCCTGGATCGGCCGCTCTGGCACATCACCTTCATCGACGGCCTGGGTGAGGATCTGGGCGTCACGGGCGGCAGCTTTGCCCTGATCGTTAAGATCCACCACGCGGCCATCGATCCGTTCAGCGGCGAAGAGGTTATGGGCACGTTGCTCCAATACTCCCCGGAGATGCAGCCGCTTGCGCCCGCACCGCGCTGGGTACCGGAGCCCGAACCCTCGCGCTCCCGGGTATTCATGCAGGCTTATGCCAACGCGGTACAAAAACCCTTCCGGCTGGCCAACATGGCCCGTGATGCCGCTGCCAGCGCGCTACATCGCACCCTGCTCCAGCATATCGGGCGGCGGAACCTGCCACCGAGCCTGTTCAATGCCCCCCGCACGCCGTTCAACCGCAATGTCACCGGCCGCCGCCAACTGCTGACTCATACCGTCAAGCTGGCACGACTCAAGGAGATCAAGTCACAGATTGGCGAGGTCACCCTCAACGATGTCGTACTGGGGCTCTGTGCCGAACTGCTCAACCGCTATCTGGAGCAGACGGACCACCGCGCTGAGCGCCCTCTCATCACGCTGACGCCGATTTCCGTGCGCTCAAAGAGCCTGCGCCGCCCGACCGGCAACCAGATGTCGGCCATGCAGCTGAGCCTGGCCACGGACGAGCCCAACCCGGCGCGGCGCGTCAAGCTGATCCATCGAAACGCGCGCATCTCGGAAACCTACCAGCAGGCTATCGCCGCCGACCGGCTGACCGAGCTGATACCTTCCACCATGCTGGCGCTGTCGGCCCGCCTATACTCGGAATTCCAGTTGGCCCAGCGCTATCAGCCGATGTTCAACGTCCCCATCACCAACGTGCCCGGCCCCCAGGTTCCGCTCTACCTGCAGGGTGCGCAGTTGGTGCGGCAGCTCAATTTCTCGCCGCTGTTCGACGGCGTGGGGCTGGTCATCGTGGCGATGAGTTACGAGGGCGAGTTGACCCTGAATTTCACGCTTTGCCCGGAGGTCATCCCGGATGCCGACCGCCTGACCGCGCTGGTGGATGAAAGCCTGGATGCGCTGGAGGCGGCCGCAAGACAGTTGCCCTATGAGGAAAGCGGCAATGAAGAAGCCCTTGAAGCGCCCACGGAAGCGCCACTTCTGGATGACACCTTCACGCTCTTCGAAGGCCTGCTCGATCGTGTACTCAATGTGGCCCGCCTGAAAAGCGAAGAGAAAGAGAAGGACCGGGAAACGGAGTAACTACGCCCCCCCTTCCGTGATTTCCACGGCCTGGTAGCGCTGATAGTGAAGGGCCTCTCCGCGCCCGACGTTACTCAGTCCGGCCTTGCGCCTGAGTTCCCGGACAAAATCCCGGGGATCAGGCAGCTGCTCCCACACAGCCGGCAAATAGGTCGCCCGGCGCCCCCCGGGCCCTTCCACGACCAGACCATCGATGCCCGGCCGCAGTCGCGCCAGCAGGTCCGCCTCGTTCCTGACCGGAAAAGGCTCGGGCGGCACCAGAATCGAGACGCTAATATGCAGCCCCGCCAGCTCCGCAGGGGAGACAGGCTGAAAACGCGGATCCCGCATTGCAGCCGCACGACTGTTCTCCACGATATCTTCAACCAGGGGCCGGGAAGGTTCGATCGAGCCGATACAACCTCGCAATCGCCCATTCTCCTGTTTCAGGCTCACGAAGCAGGCCCCCATCGCGTGCATCTCTTCCGGGATTTCCGCCGGAGCGGGATACCACCGGCTGCTGTGCAACACCGCCTGTTCCAACGACTGACGCGCCAGCCACAGGGTGGTTTTGCGCAGAAGAGGACACCAGGCGTCAACTGAATGCATAACCGCCATACCCCACTACCCGTGAATTGTCCCCGGTTCGGACACCGGAATGGGTCAATGCCAGCTGTCTCCCCTGCATACCTCGACGCTTACAGGCCAGCAAAAGCCCGTTGATCGCACGGCAACCACAGGCGTCTTCCCCCTTGAGATCTGTTTCCAGATTGAGAATCCGGGCACTGGTTCTGCTGTCCCGAGCTTCGGCTTCCGGGGCGGCATGAAAATGACTCAGATCGGAACTCACGACAACCAGGGTCTCCTCCCCACCCCACAGGGTTTCGATCACCCGGGCCACGTCTTCGGCCCCGGAGTCACCCACCACCAGAGGCACGATGCGGGCATTGGGGAAAATGGTCTGGATAAAAGGCAACTGCACTTCCAGGCTGTGCTCCTGGGCGTGCGCCTGGTCGCTGTAGATAACGTTTGCACACTCAGCAATCCGAGCCACCGCCTCCGCATCAATCTCCAGATTACCCAGCGGGGTCTGGAAGGCGCTGGTGGTGGGGAGCGCCAAGCCGCGGAAGGCAACGCGATGGGAGGGGCCGAGCAATACAATGCGGCTGATGCGCGACGCCTGCTCCTCACAGGAGAGATAGACGCTACCGGCAGCGGCGCCGGAGTATGGGTAGCCGGCGTGAGGGACTATCAGCGCTTTGGGTGGCGCCTCCTGCTGTGGGGCGCCGCTTTCAAGGCATGCCGCAAGCGTCTTCTGCAGCACTTGCGGATCGTCGGGATAGAACAGGCCGGCCACAGCCGGAGAGCGAACACCGGACATGTGCTCCTCCTGGGTCTGGCGCTTCCGTGCGCTTTGATGCGTTGATCATTCCTTGTTCTATTTTGGTGCTGTTTGTCCGTTCTGCAAGTACCCGGTAGCGCTCTTGTTCATCAATTACTGAAATGCCCAGCGCAGGAAGGTTTTCTTGTCTTCCTTTGAAGCACGGTTCCAGAGCAGCTGGAGCGCTTCCAGGGTTGGCAGCGGCTCACCCTGAGCATTTTGCGGCACTGGCGAGGGCGCAACGGCCCCGGAACTGGCAGAGGCTGATACGGCAGTCTGTGAGGTCGATTCCTCGGCCACCGGCTGCGGTGCCTGATAGGCGGTACTACGAGCCACCACCGTGTTGTCTTCGTTTACCAGTCGCGCGCTGAAATTCTCGGCCATGACCTGCGCATCCTTGCGGTTGCCCGGGCGTGAAAAGGCGAATTCATAATCCGCACCGGCGGCGGCCTCAAAGCGCACCTGCAAACGGTCCGATTGCACCTTCTGCACGCTGGTGCCGTCCTTGTCGGCACTGGCCTTGCCCGTGGCCCACACCGCACGGTACCGGAAGGTCACCACGGTGGGACCAGGCTTGAGCTGGTAATCCACAGCGATGTTATCGAGCAGGTAGCTGGCCATCTTGCGCCCGTTGACCGACAGGACCTCGATATCCTCCGGCGCGTGCAGCATGGCAGCCTGATCCTCAGCAATGTCATCGCCTTTCCAGGTCTTCACCGCGCCGCCCATAGAGGCACAACCGGCAAGCAGGCTCAGGCAGAGCGCCAGCATGATCAGGCCCAATCGTTTTCTGGAAAGACTACCCCAGATCTCTTTCATCATTATCTCCCACTGATTGACGCAAAGATGGTTGCACGGCCGGGGTCGGCCCCGAATCCCAAAATGCTGAAGTCGAGGCATTTTGACGACCGGCAGGGATGGACGCAAGGCTATCTCGCGTGGGCCGACAGCAAATCCGCCCACGAGAGGTCAAGCCAACTTTTGTCATGAATCGGTGTTTTTTGGTGACCTGTTCATAAAACAATCAATTTTTTGATGCATAATTGTTAAACATGGTTAAAATTTGTCTATACTGGCTGGAAGCCCCAATGAACCAGAATACAGGTAGGCTATATGCAAACGCAGAGAGACTCCCAGCAGCAGGCCCAGACAGGCCTCGGGCACAAGCGACGCACTGGCGAAGAGGGGCCAGTACCGTTTCGAAGCAGTCGCTTCTTCTGCGTCGGTAACCGCTGGTATTTCACCACACGGGAAGGGTTTGACAGTGGTCCTTACGCCAGCCGTGAACGGGCAGAGATTGGCCTGAAACGTTTTCTCCATGTTGTAAGCTTGCTGCCGGAGAATATGGAAGCACACTAGCCTCCTCTCCCTCCTCGCTGGTTTAAGGGGCAATAAAGTAGATCGCCAGATACAGGCTCACCAATGCGTAGAGCCCGGCGAGGATATCGTCCAGCATAATGCCGAAACCGCCCCCGACCCGGCGATCCAGCCAACCGATCGGCCAGGGCTTGAGAATATCGAAAAAGCGGAACAGCACCACCGCCAGCACCAGCCAGTACCAGGTATCCGGACGTATCGCCAGAACCAGCCACATTCCCACAAACTCGTCCCAGACAATCCCGCCATGGTCGTGCACCTTCAGGGTTTTTGCCGTGCGACCACAGAGCCATATCCCCACCACAAACGCCAGAGCGACGATCCCCAGGTAGACTGGCAACGGCACCCAGAAAAAACAGGCATACACTGGCAGTGCAGCGAGCGTCCCCCAGGTTCCGGGGGCCTGCGCCATACAGCCGCTGCCAAAGCCAAACGCCAGAAAGTGTACCGGGTTACGCAAAAAACCGGGGGGTAGCAGTTGCTCAATGTTTTCCAGTTCGGGCTCTTCGGTGTGCAGTTGGCGCGTCATTTCTGCCTCTTGAAATGGTCGTATCCTTGCGCGGCCCATTCCTTGCCGTCGACAGACAAGCCGCTTCCAGCGACGACCTCGCCCACCGGTGCCACATCGACACCAAATCGCTCCCGCATGTCCTCGGGCATGGCTTGATCGGCCGGCCAGGTGAAACAGAGTTCGTAGTCATCGCCTGCAGTCAGGGCCAGCGACAGCGCGTCGCTTCCCACGGTATCACGGAGAGTGGGAGAGAGCGGAATCGACCGGGAATCCAGGTTGGCGCCCACACCCGAGGACGCCAGAATGTGGCCCAGGTCGGCACTCAGGCCGTCGGAGATATCGATGCAGGCACTGGCCCGCCCCCGCAGCCATTGGCCGAGGGCAATGCGGGGTGTGGGACGGTGATAGCGATCGAGGAGGAAGCCCACATCAGCGGGTGGTTTTTCCACCTGCAGCCAGTCCAGGGCGCCACCGGCGTCGCCCAGGGTCCCGGACACAAAGATCCGATCGCCGGGGCGGGCACCTTTGCGGCGCAGGGCGGTCCCCTTGGGCACCAAGCCCTGCACGATAATGGAAATCACACAGGGTCCGCGGGTGGTGTCGCCACCGACTAGGGGAATGGCGTATTGTGCTGCCAGCTCCGCCAGGCCACCAGAGAACTCACGCAGCCATTGCGGATCGAGATCAGGAAGACTGATGGCGAGGCTGAAACACCAGGGTTGGGCCCCGGCTGCGGCCAGATCGCTGAGATTGACGGCCAGTGCCCGCCACCCCAGATCCCTGGGGGCGATTTCAGGAAGAAAATGGACACTCTCGACCAAGGTATCGACGCTCTGAACCAGCTCCATGCCCTGTGGCACGTCCAGAACGGCGCAATCGTCGCCGATTCCGAGTTGAATCCCGGGCGCACCGGAAACATCCCCCAGCGGCGCCCAGAAGGACCGGATCAGCTCGAATTCATCCATGCTGCGGGTCCTACCCCCGGTTGCGGGTCTCCGCCAGACGCAGACGGGGGGCCAGTTTGTCGAGGATGCTGTTGACGTACTTGTGGCCTTCGGTGCCACCAAATCGTTTGGCCAGCTCGATAGCCTCGTTCAGCACCACACGGTAGGGCACATCGATCCGATGCTGCAGCTCGTAGACCCCCAACCGCAGAATGGAGAGCTCGATGGGATCGAGCTCGTCGAGAGCCCGATCCAGCAGATTCTCAAACTGACGGTCCAGCTCAGTCTGATGGCGATGCACGCCGCGCAGCAAATCCCGGAAATAGGCCGTATCGACCTTGCTCATGTCGTTGTCGACCATGAACTGGGCCTCGATCTCATTCACCGGTGTCGCCGCCATCTCGCGTTGGTAGAGGGCCTGCAGCGCCAGAACGCGGGCCCGTCGACGCTCACTGGCCTTGGGAGCGCCGGCCGGTTTGGCGGACGAATTCTCGTTTTCTTCCGTCATGCCTGATCCATGCTCCGAAACAGACTGACCATCTCCAGCGCGCCCATGGCCGCTTCCGCGCCCTTGTTGCCGGCCTTGGTGCCGGAACGCTCGATGGCCTGTTCGATGGTATCCACCGTCAGCACCCCGAAGGAAACCGGGGTATTGGTGTCCAGAGACACGGCGCCCAGCCCCTTGGCACACTCGCCGGCGACATATTCGAAATGCGGCGTGCCACCACGGATGACCGCACCCAACGCAATCACCGCATCAAAGTCCTGACCCGCCAGGACGCGCTTGACCGCCAGCGGGATCTCGAAAGCCCCCGGGACGCGGTAGACGGTGATATTGCCTTCCTGCACGCCGTGGCGTTTCAGTGTATCGATGGCGCCTTCCACCAGGCTCTCCACCACAAAGCTGTTGAAGCGGCCGACCACCAGGGCATAACGCCCGTCGCAATCGGTAAAGCCGCCCTCGTACGTTTTAATCTGGCTCATGCCCTACTCCTAAATCAATACCAATCCGCTCGCCTCGGCAGAAGGACTTACTGTCCATCCTGCTGGCAAGGCAAATACTCCACAACTTCCAGATCAAACCCGGAAATCGCCGTAAACTTGATCGGGGCGCTCAGCAGTCGCATCTTGCCCACGCCGAGATCGCGCAGGATCTGCGACCCGGTCCCGACTGTCAGGTACACCCCGGAACTGCCGGCGCCCTGGGCACGGGGGCGATCGTTGAAGAATTCTTGAATGCGCGCCTCCAGGTCGAAGGCGTCAGCGCCGCTGTTGAGAATCACCACCACCCCACGGCCCTCTTCAGCCACCTTGGCCAGCGCCTGATGCAGGGGCCAGCTGCTGGACCCGGGGCGCCGGGCGCCCAACAGGTCGCGCAGGGTATCGGTGATGTGAACCCGCACCAGCACGGGATCCTGTTCGCTGAACTCACCCATGGTGAGTGCCATATGGGTGCCGCCCTGGATCTCATCCTTGTAAGTGCGCAGCCGGAACAGACCGTATTCGGTATCCAGGTCGTACTCGTCAACACAGGCGACCGTGCGCTCGTTCATGGTGCGGTAATGGATGAGATCGGCAATGGTGCCGATCTTCAGGCCATGCTCTTCGGCAAAGGCTTCCAGATCCGGACGCCGCGCCATGGTGCCGTCTTCATTCATGATCTCACAGATCACGCCGGACGCTTCGAAGCCGGCCATGGCTGCCAGGTCACAGGCCGCCTCGGTATGCCCGGCCCGAGACAGCACGCCACCGGGCTGCGCCATCAGGGGAAAGACGTGACCGGGGCTGACGATGTCTTCGGCGCTGGCATTGCGGGCACAGGCCACGCGAATGGTGTGGGCCCGATCGGCCGCGGAAATCCCGGTGGTGACCCCGGTGGCGGCCTCGATCGACACCGTGAAGCCGGTACCGAAACCGGAATTGTTGCTCTGCACCATCAACGGCAGTTTCAGGCGTTCGCAGCGCTCACGGGTCATCGGCATGCAGATCAGGCCGCGGGCTTCCTTGGCCATGAAGTTGATGTGTTCGGCCTGCACCGCCTCGGCCGCGATGATAACGTCGCCTTCATTCTCGCGATCCTCATCGTCCATGAGGATCACCATTTTGCCCTGGCGGACGTCTTCGATGATCTCTTCGATACTGTTCAGTGCCATTCGCTTTGTCTCTCGTATCTTGCAGCGGTGCCAACGCGGGCGTCAGCGCCAGAATCCGTGTTCAGCCAGGAAGCGCGCATCCAGACGGCTGCCACCTGCCGATGCATCGTCGCGCCCGAACTGCATCAGACGCTCCAGATAGCGGGCGATCAGATCCACCTCCAGATGCACCTGCGTGCCCGCCCGATAATGGGTAATGATGGTCTTTTCGGCCGTGTGCGGCACGACATTGATCCAAAACCCGCTGTCGGTCAAATCGTTCACGGTGAGACTGGTACCGTCGACCGTGATAGAGCCCCGGGCAGCGATAAACCGCCGCAGGTCTTCAGGCGCCTCAATCAACAGACGCCAGGCGCGACCTTCATGGCGCACAGTCCGGACGATGCCGACGCCGTCCACATGCCCTGAAACCAGATGGCCACCGAGGCGATCGCCCAGTGCCATGGCCTTTTCCAGGTTCACCGGATCTCCGGCCGCCAGCGTCCCCAAGCGGGAATGACGCAACGTCTCGCTCGACACATCGGCCTCGAAGCACGGGGCCTGAAACGCCGTCACCGTCAGGCAGACGCCATTCACCGCGATGCTGTCGCCCAGACTGATGTCATCGAACGACAGGCCGCCGGCATCGATCCGCAGGACCAGGTCGTCGCCACGCCGGTCAACGTTCCTGAGGGTCCCCACCGCCGCGATCAGCCCGGTAAACATTCGCCCACCTCGTTGTTTGACCCCAGCCGATACCGCATGTCCTCGCCCAACCGGCGCGCATCCAGCACGGTCAGACGCTGCTGTTCGGCCATTCGCTCCAGAGGCAGCGTCATCATCGGCCGCCCCTCGCTCCCCAGGAGTGTGAAAGCCTGGTAGATCCACAATTCATCAATGATAGCCGCGGCCTGCGCCGAACCTGCCAGCGTCGGGCCGGCCTCCACGAGCACCTCGTTGAACGCCTGCTCCCCACACCACTTCAGCACCGCCAGCCATGATGGCCGCCCCTGCGCGGCCAGGGCAATGACCTCAGCGCCCGCTTCCTGCAGCGCGGCCTGCCGTTCGGGGGCTGCCTTAAGCGCCTGTTCACTGCTGATAATCACCACGCGGCCGGGCAGGCTTAACAATTTGGCCTCCGCCGGCATTTGCAGCTGCGAATCCAGAATCACCCGAACGGGTTGCCGCCCCGGCGCCGCGAACAACCCGATGCTCCCCATGTCTTCGGGACGGACCGTCAGCGAAGGATCATCCGCCAATACGGTACCAATACCAGTGATGACCGCCGAACAGCGCGCCCGCAGGCGCTGCACGTCAGCCCGGGCCTGGGGGCCGGTAATCCACTGGCTTTCCCCGGAGGCCATGGCCGTGCGGCCATCGAGGCTCATGGCAATCTTGGCATGCACCCAGGGCAATCCCTGACGCATGCGTTTACTGAAACCGGGATTGAGCTTTTCCGCCTCAGCGCCCAACGTGCCCACGTCCACTGCAATGCCGGCGGCTTCGAGGCGCTCAATACCCGCCCCGCCCACTTGCGGATTGGGATCACGCATCGCCATCACAACCCGTGCCACCCCGGCTTCGCACAAGGCATTGGCACAAGGCGGTGTACGGCCATGGTGACTGCAGGGCTCGAGGGTGACATAGGCGGTCGCCCCCCTGGCCTTTGGACCCGCGGCCCTGAGTGCGTGCACTTCGGCGTGAGGTTCGCCTGCCTTACGGTGCCAGCCCTCACCGATGACCTGGCCGTCATTGACGATCACACAGCCCACGCGCGGATTCGGATCGGTGGAGTAGAGCCCCTGTTCTGCCAACTGCAGGGCGCGGGCCATATGCTGGATGTCAACCGAGTCGGGCATGGAGACTGATAAACCGGAGGATTAGTCGGTCGAGTTCTTGAGGGCGCGGGCGGCGACAGAAACCGCCGACTCACCGTTGCTGTCCGCCCCCTGGCGGCTGAGCCGTTCGATTTCTTCCTTGAATTCGTTGATATCCTGGAAACTGCGGTAAACAGAGGCGAACCGGACATATGCCACCTTGTCCAGCTGACGCAGTTCAGCCATCACCTCTTCACCCAACACCAGGGATTTGATCTCACGCTCCCCCATGGCCCGCAGCCGAAACTTGATGCGGTTGATGGCGGCCTCGATCTCCTCGATGCTGACCGGGCGCTTCTCCAGCGCCTTCATCATGCCGGCGCGCAGCTTGTCCTCATCGAAGGGAACCCGGGTGCCGTCCTGCTTGACCACCCGCGGCATCACCAGCTCGGCGGTCTCGAACGTGGTAAAGCGCTCCTTGCAGGAAAGGCATTCGCGGCGACGCCGCACCTGGTCGCCATCGGCGACCAGCCGGGAATCGATCACCTTGGTTTCAGCTTCGCCGCAGAAAGGACAATGCATGTCCGTTACTCCCGTCTACTGGTGAGAGGTTGCGCCTGGCCAGGCGGCCACCTCCGCGGGTGTTGTTAAAGGAGCGGACTGCCCGACGGCAGCCTTTCGCTCCTTACCACACCACGCTGCTTTCCCGGGCGGGCTTCCAGATGCGCTGGACGCCCGTTAGCCGTATACCGGCAGGCGACGACAGATTTCGCCTACCTGGTCGCGGACGCGAGCGATGGTGTCCTCGTTTTCGATGTCGTCCAGAATATCACACATCCACCCCGCCAGCTGACGCGAGTCTTCCTCGTTGAAGCCGCGGGTGGTGATGGCCGGCGTACCGATGCGCAGGCCGGAGGTGACAAACGGCGAGCGCGGATCGTTGGGCACAGCGTTCTTGTTGACCGTGATATTGGCGCTGCCGAGTGCGGCATCGGCGTCTTTACCGGTAATGTCCTGTTTGATCAGGCTGACCAGGAACAGGTGATTCTCGGTGCCGCCGGAAATCACTTCAAAGCCGCGCTCCACGAACACGTTGGCCATGGCCTGGGCATTCTTGACCACCTGCTGCTGGTAGGTCTTGAAGTCGTCAGTCATGGCTTCCTTGAAGCAGATCGCCTTGGCGGCAATCACATGCATCAGCGGACCGCCCTGACCACCCGGGAAGACAGCGGAGTTGAACTTCTTCTCCAGGGCTTCGTTGGACTTGGCCAGAATCAGGCCACCACGCGGGCCGCGCAGGGTCTTGTGAGTCGTCGTGGTGACCACATCCGCGTAGGGAATCGGGTTGGGATAGACACCAGCCGCGACCAGCCCGGCCACGTGCGCCATATCCACGAACAGGTAGGCGCCGACCTTGTCGGCGATCTCGCGGAAACGGGCAAAATCGAGCTTTTGGGAATAGGCAGAGAAGCCGGCCAGAATCATGCGCGGCTGGTGCTCCACCGCCAGGCGCTCAACTTCGTCGTAGTCAATCAGACCGGTTTCCGGATTGAGACCGTACTGCACAGCGTTGTAGATCTTGCCGGAGAAGTTGACCTTGGCGCCGTGGGTCAGGTGACCGCCGTCCGCCAGGCTCATGCCCAGCACGGTATCGCCCGGCTGCAGCAGCGCCATGTACACGGCCGCGTTGGCCTGACTGCCGGAGTGCGGCTGGACGTTGGCATAGTCGGCGCCGAACAGCTCCTTGGCGCGGGCGATAGCCAGATCTTCCACCACATCGACATGCTCACAGCCGCCGTAATACCGTTTGTGCGGATAGCCTTCGGCGTACTTGTTGGTCAGCACGGAGCCCTGAGCTTCCATAACACGGGGGCTGGTATAGTTCTCTGACGCGATCAGTTCGATGTGGTCTTCCTGACGCTCCACCTCGGCCTGCATCGCCTGCCAGATCTCGTCATCATATCCCGCTATTTTCATATCGCGCGTAAACATGTGTTGCCCCTGTATCAATGGCCACGGCGAGCCGTTGCAATGGGCTCCCCGCGGGTAATTCGAACTCAAAAATTGGAACGCGCTATTCTAGCGCAAGAGCACCACAATAACACCCGGTCTGTGCTTGAAAACTGTTCAGGCGCCCCAACCCTCCTGTTCAATTGCGATCACAGGATCATTTGGGTATCTTGGCCCCATCCTTCCGCTGCGCAAGGTGCCCCATCCGGGCGCAATATCGTCATCGTCACAGAAGCAGCGCTTCCGGACTTCGCTGGGCACCAGTGATAGCGCACTCTTTTTGAAGCAATAACAGGATTCGACATGGCTCAATACGTCTTTACGATGAACCGTGTGGGGAAAGTGGTTCCCCCCAAGCGCGAGATTCTCAAGGACATCTCGCTGAGTTTCTTCCCCGGCGCCAAGATCGGCGTGCTCGGTCTCAACGGCGCGGGTAAATCAACCCTGCTGCGGATCATGGCCGGCGTGGATCAGGATTACATCGGCGAGGCGCGCCCCCAGCCGGGTATCAATATCGGTTATCTGCCCCAGGAGCCGGAGCTGGATCCCAGCAAGACGGTAAAGGAAATCGTTGACGAAGCCGTGGCGGACGTCCACAACGCCCTGGCAAAGCTGGACGAAATCTATGCCGCCTATGCCGAGCCGGATGCCGACTTCGACGCCCTGGCCAAGAAGCAGGGCGAACTGGAGGCTTACATCCAGGCCACCGACGGACACGACATCGAGCGCAAGATGGAAGTCGCGGCCGACGCCCTGCGCCTGCCACCCTGGGATGCCAATGTCGAGCACCTGTCCGGTGGTGAGCGTCGTCGTGTGGCACTGTGCCGCCTGCTGCTATCCGGCCCCGACATGCTGCTGCTGGACGAGCCCACCAACCACCTGGATGCCGAGAGCGTCGCCTGGCTGGAGCGCTTCCTGCACGACTACAGCGGCACCGTGGTGGCCATCACCCACGACCGTTACTTCCTCGACAACGTTGCCGGGTGGATTCTGGAGCTGGACCGCGGTCAGGGCATTCCTTTCGAAGGCAACTACAGCCAGTGGCTGGAACAGAAGGAAAAGCGTCTGGAGCAGGAAGGCAAGCAGGAAGCCTCTCACCAGAAGGCGATCAAGCAGGAACTGGAATGGGTGCGGCAGAACCCGAAAGGCCGCCAGGCCAAGAACAAGGCTCGCCTCAACCGCTTCGAGGAACTCAACAGCCAGGAATTCCAGAAGCGTAACGAGACCAACGAGCTCTACATTCCGCCCGGCCCGCGCCTGGGTAACAAGGTGATCGAACTGGACCATGTCACCAAGCGCTTTGGCGACAAACTCCTGATGGATGACCTGACCTTCAGTGTACCGCCGGGCAGCCTTGTGGGCGTGATCGGTGGTAACGGCGCCGGCAAATCCACGCTGTTTCGCATGATCGCCGGGAAAGACACCCCCGACGAAGGCAACATCGAGATCGGCGAGACTGTAGAACTGGGTTACGTTGACCAGATGCGCGACCTCGACGGCGACAAGACCGTCTGGGAAGAAGTGAGTGACGGCCAGGACATCATCCAGGTGGGCAACTTCCAGACCCAGTCCCGCGCCTACGTCGGCCGCTTCAACTTCAAGGGCACCGACCAGCAGAAGCGGGTGAAGGATCTGTCCGGGGGCGAGCGTAACCGCCTGCACCTGGCCAAGCTGCTCAAGAGTGGCGGTAACGTGCTGCTGCTGGACGAACCCACCAACGACCTGGACGTGGAAACGCTACGCGCCCTGGAAGAGGCCCTGCTGGCCTTCCCCGGCTGCGCCATCGTGATCTCGCACGACCGCTGGTTCCTGGACCGCATCGCCACCCACATCCTCGCCTTCGAGGGCGACAGCGAAGTGGTCTGGTTCGAGGGCAACTTCAGCGAGTACGACGAGGATCTCAAGCGTCGCAAGGGCGAATCTGCGGCACAGCCGCATCGCATGAAGTACAAGAAGCTGGCCTGATCGGTCTGCTGGAGCGTCGGACGTCTGAAGTCGGACGTCTGACGCTCATCCCACGCTATAACTTACCTCTCCCCTCTCCTGCAGTGGTCATTCAAGGCTGGTTTTCACTATAGTGAAGGTCAACATTCCAGCTTTGTGAGAGTGACCGCCGTGACCCAACCGCAAGACGAACGTCGCCATTTCAGCCGAATCCTGTTCGATGCCTACTGTCGCCTTCATCAGGGCGAGCGGGTCTGGCCCGCCCAGGTGCTCGACATTTCCCTCAAGGGCATCCTGCTCAAGGAACCGGAAGGATTCGACGGTGATCAGAACCTGCCTTTTGAGGTCACCATCGAACTGGCCGAACAGGGCGCGGCCATCGTAATGGCCGTGAAGCTCAAGCACCGGGAAAAAGGCCAGCTGGGGTTCCACTGCGAATTCATCGACCTGGAAAGCGCGGCCCATCTGAGGCGACTGGTGGAGCTGAATCTCGGGGATGACCAGCTGCTGCACCGGGAACTGCAGGTGTTGGGCGAAGGGGAGTGAAATTCCTTTTACCCGGGTCCCAATCATCCTCCTTTAATTGATCAGGCGAGATGTAGTGTCGAACTAGAACAGTCTCGCTGCGCCGTCAGCAGCGTCAGGAGTGGTTTCTGCAGCAGTGACAAGGATGTCACGATAGCGCTGCCAGGCCATGGACGGCCTGTCAGCGCGGCGGAAGAAACCACTCCTGGCGTTGCGAGAGTTCACGCCCTGTGATGCCCAAACCTAGCGCCGCTGCAAACAGGTCAAAACCATCGCCCAAAACTCGGAAAAGTCGTTAACGACCACATCCGGCTTATGCGGATAATGCTCCGTGCCCGGGAAGATTTTCTGCAACCACGGCAAGTCCCACTGAGCGCCATTGAAGAACACCGCCGTCATCCCCGCGCGCTTGGCGGAAATCATATCGGTGGTGCTGTCGCCCACGTACCAGACGTCCGCACCCGGTTCCAGATCCAGCTTTTGCGCCGCCAGTAACAGCTGATCCGGGTGCGGCTTGCGCAGGGGCGTATCGTCGCCGCAGATGCACACCTCAAACAGATGCGTCCAGCCCGTGCCCTCCACCGCATCCAGCTCATGCTCGAAGAACTCGCGGTCGCGGTTGGTAATCACCCCGACCTGGATGGGCAACTGGTTCAGTGCCTCCAGCAGTTGCCGGACCTGGGGCTCGAAGGGATCGACGGCCCCGAAATGATTGCGGTAGTGCTGCTTGAAAATCTCGTGCGCGCGCTGCTTGGCTTCCTGATTATTGCCGAACAGCACCTCGAATATATCCGTGCGGGATATCTTGCGGTCGGCCTTGATCTTGGGATGCAGCTGCGAATAGGCCCGCACGTACTCCACCAACCGGGCATCCTCCGGCGAGCGGCTCGACTCCGGCGCTACCAGACTGTCCAGCAGTCCGAGCTGATTGAGCTCCGGCAGCATGTCGTCCACGGCGTGGTACATGGCATCGAGGGTATCCACCAGAGTGGCATGCCAGTCGAACAGAATCGCCCGGGGCGTGACCAGTTTGGCCATGGCCGGGTGCCAGTCGGGCTCGATCCGTGTAGGCGGTGGTTCCGGCGGCGGATAGTGCGGCGGGCGCACGTCCGACAGGCTTTGATAGAACACCTCGCCCTGTTCATACTCGACTTGGGCCAGCAGATCGATGACCTCGTCGAGGCTGTCGACGATAGCATCCGGGGCATGCTTCGGGACCTTCTTGAAGGCGTCATCGATACGCGACCTTTCCCAGTGGGCGCCGTTATAGAAGACCGCGGTCAGCCCGCCATTGTGAGCCGTTTCCATATCGACAAAACTGTCACCGATATACCAGGCTGAACGGCCCCCTTCTTCTTTCAGGTGCCGCATGGCGACTTCGAACATCTCCGGATCCGGTTTGTACTCGGTGATATCCCCGGCACAGACCGTAGTATCAAACAGGTCTTTCCAGCGCCCCCCGTCGACAATATCCAGCTCATGATCCAGAAATTCGCGATTGCGGTTGGTGGCAACCGCCAGCCGGATGCCCAATCGCTTGAGGGCACTGAGGTAATCGTAGATACCTTCCTGAAACGGCTTCACCTGACCGAAATACTTGCGGTAGCAGGCGTTGTAGGCGCGATGGGCCACCGCCTTGGCCTCCCGGTTGTCCCCGAAGATCGCGTTGAAGATATCGGTCCGCGAGACCCGACGCTCCGCCAGAATGCGCGGGTGCAGGCGGCGAAAAATCCGGATGTAGCGCACCAGCTTGGCGTCGTGTTCGTTACGGCAGGCCTCTTCCGGCAGCAACTGCTCGACCAGCCCCAGATCTTCCAGCTGCGGGAGCATGTCTTCCATGGCGCTAAACATGGCGTCATGGGTGTCGACCAGCGTGCCATGCCAGTCGAACAGCATGACTCGTGGTGGTGTAAGCAAAGGCTGAGTGCGCGGCATAAAATCCTTTATTCAGCTTGACCAAAGCGGAGCGCATGAAGCGTCCCTGCTTTAAAGATAGCAAGCTGTCATATAAGTGAAAGATACGGCCTTAATGTTCAAACAGATCCATCAACGCATCCAGCGCCTCGCTGAGGCGGGTGACGGGTATCACCGTCATGCCCTCGATGGCCTGGCGAGGCGCGTTGGATTTGGGGATCAGCGCCCGCTTGAAACCGTGCTTGGCCGCTTCCTGCACACGTTCCTGGCCGCTGGGAACCGGCCGGATCTCACCAGAGAGCCCCACCTCCCCGAGGATCACCAGATCCTGGGGGAGCGACCGGTCGCGGAATGACGAGACAATCGCCGCCAGCAGGGCCAGGTCGGCACTGGTCTCGGTCACCTTGACGCCGCCGACCACGTTCACGAAGACGTCCTGATCCCCGCAGTGAATGCCGCCGTGACGGTGCAGCACCGCCAGCAGCATGGCCAGCCGGTTCTGATCCATACCCACCGCAACGCGGCGCGGGTAGCCGCCCTGGGTGGCGTCCACCAGGGCCTGGATTTCCACCAGCAGCGGGCGGGTCCCTTCCCAGATCACCGTAACCAGGCTGCCCGGCGCCCCTTCGGCCCCACGATTGAGGAAGATGGCGCTGGGGTTGCGCACTTCCTTGAGGCCCTGCTCCAGCATCGCGAAGACCCCCAGCTCGTTCACGGCGCCGAAGCGGTTCTTGATCCCTCGCAGGGTCCGGAAACGGCTGTCGCTGGAACCTTCCAGCAACACGGAGCAGTCGATCATATGTTCCAGTACCTTGGGGCCGGCCAGACTGCCGTCCTTGGTCACATGCCCCACCAGGAACACCACCGTACCGGTCTGCTTGGCGAAGCGCGTCAGGTACGCGGCGCTCTCGCGCACCTGGGAGACACTGCCTGGCGCGGACTCCACATCGGCCACGTGCATCACCTGAATACTGTCCACCACCAGCACTCGCGGCTTTTCCTGCTCGGCCACCTGCACCAGCTGCTCGACATTGGTTTCCGCCAGCATCCTTACCTGCTCGGTAGGCAAGCCCAGACGCCGGGCGCGCAGGGCCACCTGCTGCAGTGACTCCTCGCCCGTGACATACAGTACGGACTCACGCTGGGCCAACTGACAGAGCGTCTGCAACAGCAAGGTGCTCTTGCCGGCTCCCGGATGCCCCCCGATCAGGACCGCGGAGCCCGGCACCAGCCCGCCACCCAAGACGCGATCGAACTCGCCGATCCCGGTCGTCATGCGTGGCTGATCGGACAGGTCGATCTCATTCAGGGATCGCACTTCGGACAGGGCCCCGGCAAATCCCTCAAAGCGCCGGTCCCGGGACGCGGGGGTTTTGGCGCTGGCGATACGAAACTCACTGATGCTGTTCCACGCCCGACAGGCGGTGCACTGCCCCTGCCACTTACCGTATTCGGCCCCGCATTCATTGCAGACATAGGCCACTTTCGACTTTGCCATGCTTCGCTCAACCTCTTCCCAAACTGGCTCGTACCCTACCCTTCGCCACAACGGCGGTCCAGGGGGTGGTTTGACGTTTTCTCTTGCCTCGCCGTCTGCAATACTGTCCGCCTTACTCCCGACAGACTGAACAACAAAGAACAGGAGAATCCCATGAAACTGGAAACCCTGGCCATCCATGGCGGTTTCGAACCAGATCCCACCACCAAGGCCGTGGCCACTCCGATTTACCAGACCACTTCTTATGCCTTCGATAATACCCAGCACGGGGCTGATCTGTTCGACCTGAAGGTCGAGGGCAACATCTACTCGCGCATCATGAATCCCACCAACGCAGTCCTGGAGCAGCGCGTGACCCTCATGGAAGGCGGTGTCGGCGCGCTGGCCATGGCTTCCGGCATGGCTGCGATCACGGCTGCCATTCAGGCCATCGCTGAAGCGGGCGACAACATCGTCACCACCAGCCAGCTGTATGGCGGTACCTATAACCTCTTTGCCCACACCCTGCCCAAGCAGGGCATCGAGGTGCGTTTCGTCAGCGAAGCCGATCCCGCGGCCTTTGAAAAGCAGATCGACGAAAAGACCAAGGTGCTGTTCTGCGAATCCGTAGGCAACCCGGCCGGCAACATCATCGACATTGAGGCCCTGTCCGAGGTGGCTCACCGTCACGGCGTGCCGGTCATGGTCGACAATACCGTGGCCACCCCTTACCTGTGGCGGCCGTTCGAGTCCGGTGCGGATATCGTGGTGCACTCGCTGACCAAGTTCATGGGCGGTCACGGCACCACCATCGGCGGCATCATCGTCGATTCCGGCAAATTCCCCTGGGCTGATCACGCCGAACGCTTTCCGATGCTGAACGAGCCGGACCCGTCCTACCATGGCGTGGTGTATACCGAGGCGCTGGGTGCCGCGGCGTTTATCGGTCGCTGCCGGGTGGTGCCGCTGCGCAACATGGGGGCGGCGCTGTCACCTATGAACGCGTTCCAGCTGATGCAGGGCATCGAAACCCTGCCGTTGCGGATGGACCGCCACTGCGAAAACGCACTGGCCGTGGCGCAGTTCCTGGAAGCGCAGCCGGAAGTTGAGTGGGTGAATTATGCAGGCCTGGAAAGCAGCAAGTACCATGCGCTGGCCCAGAAATACATGGGCGGCCGCGCCTCGGGCATCCTGTCCTTCGGCATCAAGGGTGGCCGCGATGCCGGCGCCAGGTTCATCGACGCGCTGGAATTGGTTGTGCGGCTGGTCAATATCGGGGATGCCAAGTCCCTGGCCTGCCACCCGGCGTCCACCACGCACCGTCAGCTCAATCCGGAAGAACTGGCCAGCGCCGGCGTGTCAGAAGACCTGGTACGCCTGTCTGTGGGCATCGAGCACAAGGAAGATATCCTGGCCGACGTGAAGCAGGCGTTGGTGGCTTCGCAGAAGTGAGGCTTTAACGGGTAAGGGGTAAGGAGGTTAGGCGGTGAGGGATACCGGTGCAGGCCTCACCCCTCACCCCTCACCCCTCACCCCTCTCAGAGCGTAATACGCTAGCTCTCCTGGTGATACACCGCGCTCAACTCGTGCACCGCATCGATGAACGCCTTGGCGTTGTCCGGATCCACATCCAGCGCAATGCCATGCCCCAGATTGAACACATGACCGGAACCGCGGCCGTAGCGGGCCAGAATGTCCGCCACTTCTTCCCGAATCCGTTCCGGTGGTGCGTACAGCACGGCCGGGTCCATGTTGCCCTGCAACGCCACGCGCTGTCCGACCCGGGTGCGGGCCAGGCCGATATCGGTTTGCCAGTCCAGCCCCAGGGCGTCGGCACCGGCCGTCGCCATGGTTTCCAGCCACTGCCCGCCGTTCTTGGTGAACATGATGACCGGTACCTGTCGCCCTTCGTTTTCACGAATCAGACCGTCGATGATCTGTCGCATGTACGACAGGGAGAACGCTTCGTAGGCCGCACCGTTGAGCACGCCGCCCCAGGTATCGAAAATCTGCACCGCCTGGGCCCCGGCGCGGATCTGGGCATTGAGGTAGTCGGTCACGGATACTGCCAGCTTGCGCAGCAGTTCGTGCATCACCTCCGGCTGGGTGTACATGAGTCGCTTGATGGTCCGGAAGTCCTTGCTGCTGCCACCTTCCACCATGTAGGTCGCCAGGGTCCAGGGACTGCCGGAGAAACCGATCAGGGGGACGCGGCCGTTAAGCGCCGAGCGGATGGTGCTCACCGCGTTCATGACATAGCCCAGGTCCGCCTCGGCATCCGGAATCGGCAGCTTCTCCACATCCGCGGCCGTGCGTACCGGGTTCTTCATCTTCGGCCCCTCACCAGGCTCGAAATAGAGGCCGGTGTTCATGGCGTCGGGAATCGTCAGGATGTCCGAGAAGAGAATCGCCGCATCCAGATCAAAACGCTCCAGCGGCTGCAGCGTCACCTCGCAGGCCAGTTCGGCGTTCTTGCACAGGCTGAGAAAATCTCCGGCCTTTTCCCGGGTGGCCCGGTATTCCGGCAGATAGCGGCCAGCCTGGCGCATCATCCACACCGGAGTGACATCCACCGGCTCTTTGGCCAGGGCCCGCAGAAAACGATCGTTCTTCAAAACTGTCATGGTGTCCTCATTCTCGAAGCGTGGGGCGCTAGTGTAGTGCACCCCTCTAATTGGCACTTATAGAGCCCCGTGCAGCCACGAGCGCAAGGCAGCCCTCGCCGGGAATAGCCGTAGCCCTTTCCAAGAGGGTCAACGCGGCGATCGTGGCTGCACGGGGCTCCCTTCGGGCGAGCGCCCCACGGGCCATCTGCGGCGTTGCGCTTGCTTGACGTAGCACCGCTACGCCTGCCCAAGCGCGCCTTGCATCTAGTCCGTGGGGCGCTCGCTATAAGTGCCAATTAGAGGGGTGCACTACACTGACCATTTTACGCGCGGCGTCGCGTTTTGTATTCCCCACCCTTTGGGGTAGGCCGGATAACGCCCAGATACAGAAAAGGCGCGGCCAGGAAGCTGACCGCGCCTTGCAGGGATCACACGGGGGTCCTTAGACGTCGAGGTAGTCCAGGATACCTTCCCCGGCCTGGCGCCCTTCGGCAATCGCGGTGACCACCAGATCGGAACCGCGCACCATGTCGCCGCCGGCGAAGATCTTGGGATTGGCAGTCTGGAACGGGAAGTCGGCCACTTCCGGCGCGTCCACGCGGCCGGAATCGTCGGTCTTGACGTTGTGCTCCTCGAACCATTCGGCCGGACTGGGCCGGAAGCCAAAGGCCACCAGCACCGCATCGGCCGGAATCACCTCTTCCGAGCCGGGTACGACTTCCGGGCGGCGGCGACCGTTTTCGTCCGGCTCGCCCAACTGGGTCTTGACCACCTTGACGCCTTCCACCTTGTCCTCGCCAATGATGGCGATGGGCTGGCGATTGAAGAGGAACTTCACGCCCTCTTCCTTGGCGTTCTTCACCTCACGACGGGAGCCTGGCATGTTGGCCTCGTCCCGACGGTAGGCACAGGTCACGCTCGCAGCCTGCTGGCGAATGGCGGTGCGGTTGCAGTCCATGGCGGTATCACCACCACCGAGCACCACCACGCGCTTGCCCTTCATGTCAATGAAGTCGTCAGCGGCCTGTTCGTAACCCAGGCGGCGATTCACGTTGGACACCAGATACGGTAGTGCCTCGTAGACGCCGTCCAGCTCTTCGCCCGGGAAACCGCCCTTCATGTAGGTGTAGGTGCCCATGCCCATGAAGACCGCGTCGTACTCCTCAAGCAGCTCCTCGATGGTCACGTCGGTGCCCACGTCCACACCCAGGCGGAACTCCATGCCCATGGATTCGAAAATCTCACGGCGACGGGTCATGACCCCCTTTTCCAGCTTGAACTCGGGGATACCGAAGGTCAGCAGGCCACCGATTTCCGGATAGCGGTCGAAGACCACAGGCTTGACGCCACTGCGCACGAGAATATCGGCACAACCCAGACCCGCGGGACCGGCGCCAATGACGGCGACTTTCTTGTCGGTCCACTGGACCTTGCTCATGTCCGGGCGCCAGCCCAGGGCAAAGGCGGTGTCGGTGATGTACTTCTCCACCGAGCCGATGGTGACCGCGCCGTAGCCGTCGTTCAGGGTGCAGGCGCCTTCACAGAGACGGTCCTGCGGGCAGACCCGGCCACAGACTTCGGGCAGGGAGTTGGTCTGGTGACACAGCTCCGCCGCCTCCATGATGTTGCCCTCGGACACCAGCTTGAGCCAGTTGGGGATGTAGTTGTGCACCGGGCACTTCCATTCGCAGTACGGGTTACCGCAATGCAGACAGCGATGGGACTGACTGGCGGCATCCGCTTCCTTGAACGGGTGGTAGATCTCCGCAAACTCTTTCTTGCGCTTTTTGACCTGGACCTTCTCAGGATCCTTGCGCCCGACGTCAATAAACTGGAAGTCGTTGTTCAAGCGTTCGTTCATGTCGCTACCTTTTAAATCCTTCACGATTACCGGTCTGCGCGCCCTTATTCGGGGCGCGCGCGGGTGCTGTCCAGCAGGCTCTTGAGGCTCGCGGCCTTGGGCTTCACCAGCCAGAAGCGACCGATGTAATCGTCGAAGTTGTCGAGGATGTTCTGAGCCCATTCACTACCGGTTTCGTCCGCGTGTTCGCGAATCACATCACGCAGATGGTTACGGTAGGGCTCCATTTCCTCACTGGAGATCCGGTGAATCTCCACCAGTTCGTGGTTGTACTTGTCGACAAAGGTGTTTTGCTGATCGAGCACATAGGCAAAGCCACCCGTCATGCCGGCACCGAAGTTGTAACCGGTATTGCCGAGTACCGTGATCAGACCACCTGTCATGTATTCACAGCAGTGGTCACCGGCCCCTTCGACGACCGCATGGCAGCCGGAGTTACGAACGCCAAAGCGCTCGCCCGCGGTGCCCGCGGCAAACAGCTTGCCGCCGGTGGCGCCGTAAAGACAGGTGTTACCGATGATCGCGGTGTCCTGGGTCTTGAAGCTGCTGTCTCGCGGCGGACGCACCACCAGCTTGCCGCCGGTCATGCCCTTGCCGACATAGTCGTTGGCATCACCTTCCAGGTACATGTGCAGGCCACCGGCGTTCCAGACGCCGAAGCTCTGGCCGGCGGTGCCGGTCAGCTGCAGGGTGATGGGCTTGTCGACCATGCCCTGGTTGCCGTGGATCTTGGCGATCTGGCCGGACAGACGTGCACCGATGGAACGGTCGCAGTTGGTGACGGTGTACGCGAACTCGCCACCCTGCTTGCCATCGATAGCGGACTGGATGTCGCCGATCATGCGCTCGGCCAGCTCCCCACGGTCGTACGGGGTATTGCGGCTGACCTGGCAGGTCTGCGGCTTGTCCGCCGGAATGGCGTCGTTTTCCAGCATCGCCGTCAGGTCCAGGTTCTTCTGGCGCGGGGTGTCGCCCGGCAGACGCTTGAGCAGGTCGGTACGACCCACCAGCTCTTCCAGGGAACGTACACCCAGCTTGGCCATCCACTCCCGGGTTTCCTCGGCAATGAACTTGAACAGGTTCACGACCATGTCCACGGTGCCCAGGAAGTGTTCTTCCCGCAGCTTCTCGTTCTGGGTGGCGACGCCGGTGGCGCAGTTGTTCAGGTGACAGATCCGCAGGTACTTACAACCCACGGCCACCATCGGCAGCGTGCCGAAGCCGAAGCTCTCCGCACCCAGGATGGCCGCCTTGACGACGTCCAGACCGGTCTTGAGACCGCCATCGGTCTGAAGCCGTACCTTGCCACGCAGATCGTTCGCACGCAGCGCCTGGTGCGCCTCGCTCAGCCCCAGCTCCCAGGGAGAACCCGCGTAGCGGATGGAAGTCAGCGGGCTGGCCGCTGTGCCGCCGTCGTAGCCGGAGATGGTGATCAGGTCGGCATAGGCCTTGGCCACACCGGCCGCAACGGTACCGACACCCGGCTCGGAAACCAGCTTCACGGAAACCAAGCCTTCCGGGTTGATCTGCTTGAGGTCGAAGATCAGCTGCGCTAGGTCCTCGATCGAATAGATATCGTGGTGCGGAGGCGGAGAAATCAGGGTCACGCCCGGTACCGAATAGCGCAGCCGCGCGATCAGCTGGTTGACCTTGCCGCCCGGCAGCTGGCCGCCCTCACCGGGCTTGGCGCCCTGGGCCACCTTGATCTGCATGACGTCGGCACTCATGAGGTATTCCGCGGTCACACCGAAGCGGCCGGAAGCCACCTGCTTGATCTTGGAACGCTTCTCGGTGCCGTAGCGGGCCGGATCCTCACCGCCCTCACCGGAGTTGGAACGTCCGCCGAGCCGGTTCATGGCCATGGCCAGCGACTCGTGCGCTTCCGGTGACAGGGCCCCCAGGGACATGGCGGCGGTATCGAAGCGCGGGAAGATTTTCTCCGCCGGTTCCACTTCGCCAATGTCGATGGGCTTGATGTCGTCGCTGAAGCCCAGCAGATCACGCAGGGTGGCCACCGGACGCTCGTTGACCAGCGCCGCGTATTCCCGATAGGCGCCATAATCGCCAGTGGTCACCGCTTCCTGGATGGTGCGGATCACATCCGGGTTGTAGGCGTGATACTCGCCGCCGTGGACATACTTCAGGAAACCGCCCTGAAGAATCGGCTTGCGCGGCTTCCAGGCCAGATCAGCCAGCAGCTGCTGGTCCTGCTGGAAGTCGTAGAACGTGGAGCCCTGAATGCGGCTCGGCACGCCCTTGAAGCACAGGTCCACCACCTCGTCCGCCAGACCGACGGCTTCGAACAGCTGCGCGCCACGGTAGGAGGTAATGGTGGAAATCCCCATCTTGGAGAGGATCTTGAGCAGGCCCTTGTTGATGCCCTTGCGGTAGTTGTTCTTGGCTTCGATCGGATCCATCAGCAGTTCGCCGCTGCGGATCAGGTCGTTCAGCACCTGGTAGGACAGGTACGGGTAGACTGCCGTCGCCCCGAAACCGAACAGGACCGCAAACTGATGCGAATCACGCGCCCAGCCGGTTTCGATCACCAGGTTGGCATCACTGCGCTGACCGCTTTCCACCAGGGCGTGGTGCACGGCACCAGTCGCCATCATGGCATTGATCGGCAGCTCGCTCTGTTCGAGTTCACGATCGCTCAGGACCAGCACCACCTTGCCATTCTTGACCGCCTCGCGTGCCTCTTCACACACGGTTTCCAGAGCCTGCTTGAGCCCCATCTCCGGACGGTAGCTCAGCTTGATAGTGGCGACTTCAAAACCGGGCCGGTCATTGTTGGCGATTTTCATGAACTTCGCCGGCGACAGTACCGGCGTGGTCAGGATGATCCGGTTGGCATGGTCCGGGGTCTCCTCGAAAACGTTGCGCTCGGCCCCGATGCAGGTCTCCAGGGACATGACAATGGACTCGCGCAGCGGGTCGATCGCCGGATTGGTGACCTGGGCAAACTTCTGACGGAAGTAGTCGGAGACGTGGCGCACGCGGCTGGAAAGCACCGCCATCGGCGTATCGTCGCCCATGGAGCCCACCGCCTCCTGGCCGTTTTCGGCCAGCGGACGAAGCACCTGGTCACGCTCTTCGAAAGACACCATGTACATTTTCTGATGGGTCTTGAGTTCATCCTCTTCCATCAGTTTGAAGTCAGGCGTGTCCTTGTTCAGGGTCGACTCGATCCGCAGCGCATTTTCACGCAGCCAGCGCTTGTAGGGCTGGGCGGTCTTGAGAAGCTGGTCGACATCTTCCGTGTGCAGCAGCTCGCCCTTCTCGGTGTCCACAGCCAGGATCTGGCCCGGACCAACCCGGCCCTTGGCCACAACATCTTCCGGGTTGTAGCTGTAGGTGCCGATTTCCGAGGCAACGGTAATGAAGTCATCCTTGGTGATGACCCAACGCGAGGGACGCAGGCCGTTGCGGTCCAGCATACAGACGGCGTAACGGCCATCGGACATGACCATCCCGGCCGGGCCGTCCCAGGGCTCCATGTGCATGGAGTTGTATTCATAGAAGGCGCGCAGGTCGCTGTCCATGGTGTCCACGTTCTGCCAGGCAGGCGGCACCATCATGCGCACGGCGCGGAACAGGTCGACACCACCGGCCAGCAGGACTTCCAGCATGTTGTCCATGCTCGAGGAGTCGGAACCGGTACGGTTGACCAGCGGCTGGATCGATTGCAGGTCCGGCAGCTCGGGCGACTTGAACTTGGAAGCCCGGGCGATCGCCCAGTTGCGGTTACCCTCGATGGTGTTGATCTCACCATTGTGAGCGAGGAACCGGAACGGCTGCGCCAGCGGCCAGCGCGGCATGGTGTTGGTGGAGAAGCGCTGGTGGAACACGCAGATGGCCGTCTGCATCTCCGGATCGCCCAGATCCTTGTAAAAGGCCGGCAGATCCTTGGGCATCATCAGCCCTTTGTAGGACAGCGTCTTATGAGACAGGCTGCAGATGTAGAATTCCTCGTCCTCCGCCAGAGCAATCTCGGCATGACGGCGGCCGATGAAGAGGCTGATACCGAACTGGCGTTCGTTCTTGTCGCCGGGCAGTACAAAAATCTGCTCGATACGCGGCAGACAATCCAGCGCCATTTCACCCAGGCAGGCGGTATCGGTTGGCACTGAGCGCCAACCGAGCACTTCCAGCCCCTGGGCCGTCAGCTTTTCTTCCAGTACTTTCCTGGCCTGTTCGGCCTTGGCCTCGTCCGGACTGAGGAAAATCATGCCTGCGGCATACAGATCACCAAGGTCGGTGTTGAAGGTGTCCTTGGCGGCTTTACGCAGGAAAGCATCGGGCTTCTGCAGCAGCAGCCCGCAGCCGTCACCGGTCTTACCGTCGGCAGCGATACCGCCGCGGTGCGTCATACAGGTCAGCGACTCGATGGCGGTTTGCAGGAGCTTGTGGCTGGCCTCACCCTCAATGTGAGCAATCAAGCCGAATCCACAGTTATCCTTGAACTCACTCGGATGATACAGACCTGTCATCATAAGCGATCTCTCATGTATTATCTTTTCAATCAAAAACTTACGCACTTTTCGGGCGCGCAGAGGCTTTTGACCCTGAAAATGGGGGCTGGCTATTCTACATGCGAGCCAGACCCTGCTCAAATTCCAATCGCTTTTTAATTATTTGAAGGAATAAGGCGGGACTTCTTTATACGGAAAAGACAGCAAACAGGTCAAATGCCCTTGAAGGAGCGGACCCAGGTATCTTTACCCGACAGTGGGCGCGGCAGATCACTTTCGGCCTGTTTGGCCGCGGCATAATCGGGAAAATCGCCGAAAAGCACGACAAACCATGGCTTGTCCTTGTGCGTCGAGCGAATGTAGTACAGGCCGTCGGCCGTGTTGTCTCGAATATACCGCACCGCCGTGGCCTCATTATAACTGGCCAGCATCTGGATCGTGTAGTGGCTGTCGGGACGTTGCTCGACCCACGCCTTTTCCCTGAAGCGTTCCGGCCACTCCGCCTCGAAGGCCGGCTGGGCGGGCTTCGTCGCAGTCTTGGCGGATTCCTCGGGCGCCGGCGCCTTGGGTGAAGTCTCTGCGGTCGGCGCTTCCTGCCTCTCTGTCGAAGCGACCGGAGCCGTCTCTTCGGTCATTTCATTGTCCGCCGCAGGGGCACTTTTCTCTTCGCTCTCGTTTGGCGGCGTCAAAGTTTCGGGACCTTCCGCTACCTTCGTTCCGATCTCGGGAGCGGATTGCGACGCTTCCTCCGGCGGGGCTTGCTCTGTCTGCTTGAGCACCTGATCAATAGCGGGAAGGCCCTCGGACTGCTCCGGCTTCTCGGCCACCTCAGAGGATACCGAAGGCTCGCTTTCGCTCTCCCCCGTGACATCAGACGCAAAGATGGGCTTCTCATCCTCCGCCCCCTGTAAATCGGCCATGGAATTCTGGGCATCGAGGCGAACAATCTTGCGGTCCGGTGCTGGAGTGGACGTTACGGTGGTCGAAATCTCGGAGGCATCCTGGCCTGGCTCTTCATAGAACCAGTCCACAAGCAGGAAGGAGGCCAACAGCAAACCCACGACCCCAATGATCCAGCGAGCAAGGCCGGCAGATGCCCGGGGTGCGACGGGGCGAGGCGGCTCAGCGTCCTGGCCAATCCGTCCTGTCAGGATGCCGGGAGCGATACGACGGATCCGGCCAATATTGCCCCGCCCCATCTTTTCCAGTTGCACGAGCTTTTCCTCGTCCAGGGCACCCTGCGCGTCGCCCCCCGCCCATTCGAAGCTTCGTTCGATGTATTGTCTAACCTCATCCCGCGTCAAGGGGCGCAGGTGTACCTGGTGAAGCCAGTCGATCTTGCTGACCTCGGCCTCCTGAACCATGCGCCGGATCAGCTGTTCCGTACCGGTCAACACCGGTACCGCGGCGATATTGCGGTCTACCTGCCGAAAGCCTGCCAGCAGGGCATCGAGACTTTCACCAGGGAGACGATCGGCATCTTCCACCAGCAGGCACCAGCGACGCCCTCTTTGCCCCTGCTCCTGGGACCAGGCAAAAAAGGCGTCAATCAGGCCCTGCCCGGAAAGTTCTTTCGGGTGGGGTTTACGGGTTTGCTGCCAGAGAAGCTGGCCCAGCGCGGTGACCGAATCCAGCGCCCTCGAGGGTAGCAGCCGGAATTCGATGGCGTCCTTTTCGATCCGACACAGCTCGGCCAACAGCCGTGAGCGTCCCGCCCCCTTTTCCCCCGTCACCACCAGTGCCATGTCGCCAAAGCTCACCATGTGGCGCAATATTTCCAGGCAATGCTGGCGTTGAGCGCCACCAAAGAACCGCTCCGGCGCATCCGCAAAGGGATCGGATGCCAGACCAAAGCGGAAGGTGAGCTCCTCAGTCAGGGCATCCTGAGGCTTTTGGGGGGATGGAGAGGCGGCTGTCATTGCGACCCACAGAAATCCTCAAGCAGCTCGTCGAGCTGTTTCTTGTCGAAATCAGCTGTCACGACCGCGTGTCCCAGGGACTGGAGCAGCACCAGGCGCAGTTGACCATCGACATTCTTTTTATCGACCGCCATCAAGCGCCGAAAATCGGCCGGTGCCATGGTCTCAGGCGGGCGAATCGGTAGCCGGGCCTGGACCAGCAATTGTTTGATCCGGTCCACATCGTTGTAATTCAGCCATCCAAGACGCTTTGAGAACTCCGCCGCCATTACCATACCGGCGGCCACCGCCTCGCCGTGCAGCCACTCGGCATAGTTGGTGAACGTCTCGATGGCATGCCCGAAGGTATGGCCCAGGTTGAGAATGGCGCGGACACCGGTTTCCCGCTCATCCTCGGCAACCACGTCGGCCTTGCACTGGCAGGAGCGCTGGATCGCCTTGGCGATACTCTCCGGCTGCAAAGCGGTGAGTTCATCGATCTCGTGTTCGAGCCACTCCAGGAAATCAGCATCCCGGATCAGGCCATACTTGATCACCTCGGCCAGGCCCGCTGACAGCTCTTGAGGGGGCAGCGTCTCCAGTGTCGCGGTGTCAATCAACACGCCGCGAGGCTGGTGGAAGGCACCGATCATGTTCTTGCCCAACGGGTGATTGATACCCGTTTTGCCACCGACCGACGAATCAACCTGGGAAAGCAATGTGGTCGGGATCTGTATAAACGGAACCCCGCGCTGGAAACAGGCCGCAGCAAACCCGGTCATATCGCCGACAACGCCACCACCCAACGCCACCAGAGTGGTTTTACGACCGTGCTTCTTGTCCAGCAGGGCGTCAAAAATGCGATTCAGGGTCTGCCAGTCCTTGAACCGCTCGCCATCCGGCAGGGCGATGGTATCGACCTGCTTGCCGGGAAAGGTGGCCCGAGCCTGCTCCAGGTACAGCGGACCAACGGTTTCATTGGTGACGATCATTACCCGGTCCCCCTGGACCCAGGGTGACAGGTCCTGCTGCCCCAGAATCCCCCGGCCGATCAGGATGGGATAGCTGCGCTCTCCAAGCTCCACCTTCAATTCATGGCTTATCTGGCTCATATCACTGTCCTGCCTGTGCTTGCCTACGATGCCTTGCGGTTTTCGGGAACAGTCGATTGATCAGCTGACGGACCACCAGACGCGGACTCTTGCGATCCGTCCGAACCACCCAGTCCGCGATCGACTCATAGATCGGGTTCCGCTCATCAAAAAGCTGTTTGAGAACCCCCTTCGGGTCGGGCTTCTGCAATAGCGGCCGATTACGGTCCCGCCGGGTTCTCTCGTATTGCTGCTCGACCGAGGTCTGCAGATAGATGACGAGACTGCCGGAAGACAGCATCTTCCGGTTTTCCGGATCAAGCACGGCTCCACCGCCGGTGGCGAGCACCAGCCCTGGCTCCTGGACCAGTTCCTCGATAATCTGCGATTCCCGGCGGCGAAACCCGGCTTCGCCCTCCACGTCGAATATCCAGGGGATATTGGCGCCACAGCGCTCTTCGATCACCTTATCGGTATCCAGAAAGGTATACCCCAATTCCCTGGCGAGCAATCGGCCAATCGTGCTTTTCCCCGCCCCCATTGGCCCGATGAGGACGATACGTTCTGGTGTTGTCATAACCGAGACATAAACGGACATTAGGCCGCAGAGGATAACACAGGGGATGCGCCAAGGCAGCGGATGCCAGGCATAAAAAAACCGCCTCCGGGCAGCGCCCGGGGCGGTTTTCATTACCTTTCGGCGATTACTTGAGCAGGTTGCTCTTGACGATCTTCGGGGTGATGAAGATCAGCAGCTCAGCACGCTGATCCACATTCTCCTCCTTGGTGAACAGACGACCGAGGTAGGGAATGTCACCCAGGAACGGTGTCTTGGTCACGGTGGTGGAGACCTCGGATTGGAAGATACCACCGAGCACCACGGTCTCACCGTTGGCCACCAGCACCTGCGTGGTTACTTCGTTGGTGTCGATGCTGGGGACGCCGGCAGTCACTTCACCACGAGAGTCCTGCTTGACGTTCAGGTCCATGATGATGTTGTCGTCCGGTGTGATCTGGGGCGTTACCTCCAGAGACAGGACGGCTTCTTTAAACGATACAGATGTGGCACCGCTGGAAGACGCTTCCTGGTAGGGAATGTCCTCACCGGACTGAATCATGGCAGTCTGGCGGTCTGCGGTCACAACTTTTGGCTGCGCCACTATTTCCGCCTGGCCGTCACTTTCCAAAGCAGAGAGCTCCAGATCAATCAGATAATCATCAGCAGTGATACCCAACGCGATTGAAGAAGTGTTTGCCTTGCTCACACCCAGGTCGACCATCAACGCATTGGGGAAAGTCACGCTGTTCTGGGTTCCGGCTGCCACATCTGTCAGTTCGCCCAGCGTTTCCTGACTACCCCCGACTCGCACCAGGTTGCTACCGTTGTTTTTGAAGTAACCACCGCCCCATTGAACGCCCAGATCTTTGGATACGTTGGTTTGGGCGCGAACAATACGCGCTTCGATAAGCACCTGACGTACCGGAATATCCCAGGTATTGATCAAGCGGCGGATTTCCTCCAGCTTCTGCGCTGTTTCACGAACACTAATTGTGTTGGTGCGGTCATCAGAGGAAATAAAGCCTCGATCAGAGATAAGCTCTTTATCCTGTTTCAGCAAAGACACCAAGTCAGCAGCCTTGGCGTAATTCACCTGGATAATATCCAACATGACCGGTGCCAGCGCCTTTACTTGCCGATTGGTTTCCAGCTCCAGCTTTTCGCGCGCCGCGATTTCCTCAGCAGGCGCCACGAGCAACACATTGCCCACTTGGCGCTTGTCGAGCCCCTTGGTCTTCAGTACCAGTTCCAGCGCTTGATCCCAGGGCACGTTCTCCAGGCGCAGGGTAATGCGCCCCTTAACCGTGTCGGACGCAACCAGGTTGAGCCCGGTGAAATCGGCAATCAATTGCAGCACCGAGCGCACTTCGATGTCCTGGAAGTTAAGGGACAATTTCTCGCCTGAGTATGGGAATTTCTCTTCCCGGCGACGATCTGCCTCTTCCTTGGTCACGCGCTCAATGCTGACAGTGAACTTGTTGTCGGCCTGATAGGCCAGATAGTCATATTCGCCGGTGGGCTGAATATCGATAATCGGCGCGCCATCCTGGACATAAGCCTCGATCTCGTTGACCGGAGTCGCAAAGTCGGTCACATCGAGACGACGGCGCTGAGATTCAGGGAGGTTGGCATCCGGCAGGCGCAGGCGAATACGGCCCGCCTGTTCCGTGAGATCCACATTGATTTCGGGGGTGGAGAATGTCAGCACCACCTGACCATCACCCTTTTTACCCCGGCGGAAATCCACGTTCTTGATAACGGGAGCGGCGCTGGCTGCGGCCTGTGAGCTTGGCGCTGACATCCCCTCGTTGGACTCTGCAGCGGTTTGAACCTGAGTCTCGCCCTGGCTGTTACCAATAAACAGCGCCATCGTATTTCCATTGACCTCGGTGGTGTAGGGCACCAGCTCAGACAAATTAAAAATCAGGCGCGTCCGATCTTTCGCTTCAACAACCGTCAGGCTTTGAGCATTACCCAGACCAAGATTGTAAGAACGCTGCCCCAGGCCACTGGTGACACCTTTCAGATCCAGCGCTATACGCGCCGGTTTCTCTATGGTGTAGCCCTGCGGAGAAGGCGGCGTGGCATCGAACTGCAGTATGACCTTGGTTCTGTCGCCTGGCAGTGACGCAAAATCGACATTTTTCAGCGTAGCGGACCAAGCTGCACTCGTTGCCAGCATGAAGGCAACTAGCACCATCCAGTTCTTGAGTTTCCTGAACATCGCCACTCTCAACCCCAAGCTTGCTTTTTGATTGACTGTCTTTATATCCATCACACCCAGCCCCATTACCCTTCCGAAAGCGACAGCGTACGGGGGCGCTCAACCCAACCACCCTGGCCATTCGGTACGATTTCGATCAGTTCCATTCGCGTATCCGTGATATTCACGACGCGACCGTAATTCTTGCCCATGTGATTACCAGGCCGTACGCGATGGATGCCTCCCTCTGCATCTGAAACCAGAGCCCACAGTTCATCGGACTCCGCCCGCTTGAGCGTACCCACCATTTTAAGATCGCTCAGGCTGTATTGCTCCAGCGGCTCCTTGGGACGATTCTCATCGGGTTTGACATTGCTGTCAGCCTTTTGCTGTTCCTTCACGGCCAATTCCACATCCACAGGCGGCTCAAAGGGAGAACGCCGGTTTGCAGATTTATAGGTAAAAGCCTCGTACGCCTTAAATTCCGGCAAAGGTTCAACCACCCCTCTTGGGGCATTCCTGGCCTCTTTCATGAACCGGTCAAGATCCTTGAAACCCGAGTCAGAAGAACACCCCGACAGCGCAGCCAGCACAATAAACAAGCTCCAAAACTTCAAGCCAACTCTTATCATTGCCTATTCTCCCGACCGATACCGATAAGTTTTGGCAGTAACTTCCATTCGGAGACGGCTATCGTCTTTCAGCGGTGTAATCTTGAAGTCGTGCAGCGTAACAATACGCGGCAAACCTGCAACACTGCTTACGAAGGAAGCCAACTCGTGATAACTACCCACGGCATTGATCTTGATAGGCAACTCAACATAGAAGTCCCGTTTGATTTCGTCCTGAAGTTGAATGGTATTCAGCGTCAAACCGGAACCAAGAGCCGTGTTAGTGATATCTTCCAGCAAGCCAGGTACTTCCGTGTCACTGGGTAGCTGACGGATCAAGGCGCCAAAGGTTTCTTCCATCTCCAGCATTTGCTGTTTGTAGACTGCAAGGTTGGCCACCTTATAGGCCTTCTCCTCGTACGTCTTTTTCAGCTGCTGTTCTTTTTGCTCAACCCGGGCAAGATCACCATAGCGATCTTTGACAAAGAACCAGTAGCCACCCCCCAACACCAGACCAAATACGATCAGAATCACAATGGCCTTGATGGGAGCCGGCCAAATGCCCGCATTGTTGACGTCCAGATCGTTGACATCAAAGTTTTTCAAACTTTCCAGGGAATCAGCCAAACTCACTTTTTCTTCTCCCCTTCTTCAACTTCCGGCGCCGTCTGAATCACACTGAGATTGAACTCGTTATACCCTGGCATGTTAGGGGCCTTGGCCACCTTCACCAGGTTGGGCTCGCCAAACCATTCAGAACGCTCAAAGTTCCGCATGAGGGCCGAGATACGATTGTTGGATTCCGCCCGCCCAACAATGACGATCCTATCGCCCTTCTTCTGAACAGAGGTGTAGTAAGTACCGTCAGGCAGGGTTTGAACGAGCTCATCGAACACACGCACAATGACGGGGCGCTTGCCCTGGAGGTCCTGGATGACCTTCATACGGGCCAAAAGCTCTTCCCGGCGTTCTTTGAGGTCTTCAATTTCCTTGATTTTCTTGTCCAGCTCCTTGGTCGCGTTGGTCAGGTAGCTATTGCGTGCGCGCTGCTGGTCAATCATGTCGTTGACATGCCACTGCCAACCAAAGACCAGCACACCGGCCACCAATACCGCAGCAATGAGATAGCCGGCAAAATCCCGCTGAAGTTTCGCGCGCTTTTCTTCACGCCAGGGCCGTAAATTGATTCTCGCCATCAGTCGAAACTCCTCATTGCCAAGCCACAGGCGATCATCAGCGACGGCGCATCGTTACTCAAAGCCGACGCATTGACCTTGGAACCCACCGCCATATCGGCAAAGGGATTGGCAATCAGGGTCGGGGTTCCCACCTTGTCTTCGACCATGTCGGCGATCCCTGCAATAGACGCCGTACCGCCTGCCAGAACCACGTAGTCCACCGCGTTGTACTGGCTGGAGCCGAAGAAGAACTGCAGTGCCCGAGCTACCTGCTGCACCACCGCTTCCTTGAAAGGTTCCAGCACCTCACTTTCATAGTCGTCAGGCAAACCACCCTGTTTCTTGGCCAGGCCTGCCTCCTCGAGAGACAAACCGTAGCGACGCTGAATCTCCTCGGTAAGCTGCTTGCCTCCGAAAAGTTGCTCTCGTGTGTAAATCGTATGGCCATCAACCAGCACGCTCAGTGTGGTCATGGTGGCGCCGATATCCACAACAGCGACCGCCTGTTCTTCACCGGTGCTTTCCAGCTGCGACTCCAACATGCTGAAGGCGCGTTCCATGGCGTAGGCTTCGACGTCAACCACCTTGGTTGTCAGCCCTCCCATTTGCAGGGCATCTTCACGGATATCGACGTTTTCTTTTCGGCAAGCCGCCAACAGGACATCAACCTGATCCGGATTGCTCTCCGACGGTCCGATCACCTCGAAATCGATGGCAACCTCATCCAATGGATAGGGGATATACTGATCCGCTTCCAGGGATATCTGGTCTTCCATTTCGAATTCGTTCATTCCGCCATTCATCTGAATAGTCTTGGTGATGACGGCAGATCCTGAAACGGCAACGGCTGCCAGCTTGGAGCTGGGACGGGCCTTGCTGACCACCTTGCGTACCGCTTCTCCAACGGCCTCGACATCGGTTATATTCTTTTCCACTACCGCATTGGCCGGCAGCGGCTCCACCCCATAGCTCTCGACACGCAGTCGATCGCCTTGACGGGATAGCTCCAACAGCTTTATCGAGCTGGAGCTGATATCAACACCCAGGATGATGTTGGCTTTTCGTCCGAGGAATCCAAACACACGTTTACCCTATCTGGACTGTTGCACCGGTTTAATTTTAACGAAGAGAGAATTTGCGCTCTCAAGCGACTACAATGCGTCCATTCGCTTGAAGTTGATAAATGAGGCCCTTACAACGGACCTTCTAAAGCAATTTCTGAAATGATAGACCTAGATCCCAAGGTTGTCAGAAAAAATGTCTCGAGCTGTTCGCATTTTTAAAAGCCTTTTTTGGACACTGGCCCTCTGCTTTGGCGGCGGGGCCCTCCTATTATCTGCTTTCTTTCTTTATTTGCAGCCCGGTCTGCCGGCAGTGGACAGCCTACGGGATGTGCGACTGCAGACCCCGCTACGTATCTACTCCAGCGACAAACAACTAATAGCAGAATTTGGCGAAAAGAGAAGGGAGCCAATCACAATCGATAAAATCCCGGATTTGCAGGTAAAAGCGTTTCTGGCTGCTGAAGACAGTCGCTTTTATGTGCATCACGGGGTTGATGTAAAAGGCCTCGTACGGGCTGCGCTGGAACTGGCCACAACCGGTGAAATACAGTCCGGCGGCAGCACAATCACAATGCAGGTTGCAAAAAATTTCTTTTTGTCACGGGAAAGAACATTTATCCGCAAGTTCAATGAGATATTGCTTGCGCTGCAAATTGAACAGGAACTACCCAAATCTGAAATTCTCGAGCTCTATTTAAACAAGATCTATCTGGGCAACCGTGCTTACGGCGTGGAATCCGCCGCTCAGGTGTATTACGGCAAATCAGTCGCTGACCTGGATCTCCAGGAGATGGCCATGATTGCCGGGTTACCTAAGGCACCCTCAGCCTACAACCCGCTAGCCAATGCCCAGCGAGCACTGAGCCGTCGCAACTGGATTCTTTCGCGCATGCAGGAGCTGGGGTACATTACCCAACAACAAGCCCAGCAAGCCAAAGACACGCCCATCACCGCCGAGTACCACGGTCCGGTGACCGAGCTCAAAGCACCCCATGTCGCCGAGATGGCGCGATACAATCTGGTGTCCCGGGTGGGCGAAGCGGCCTATACCGAGGGCTATCGCGTCTATGTCACCATCGACAGCAAGCTGCAACGAGCAGCCCAGGAAGCCATCCGGACGGGTCTGCATGCCTACGACAAACGCCACGGCTATCGCGGCCCTATCGCGCAACTGGATGTGGGCGACCCGGTCGATGACAACGCCCTGCGCGAGAAGCTGAAATCTTTCTCATCCAACGGCATACTCGCCATCGCCGCCATCACAAACGTCAGCGCTGAAGGCGCCCAGGCCCTGACGGCTGACGGCGAGCGCGTATTCATCCCCTTCTCCACGATGGAATGGGCCCGCCCTTACATCAATGAAGATCGTCGCGGTGCCAAGCCCGAAACAACCGGGGATGTGGTAGCCGTCGGTGACGTTGTCCGCCTCAAGCCTCTGGGGAAAACGGACGACACACCTCCACCACAGCCTGCACAATCCTATGCAGCGTTGTCACAGCTCCCCAAGGTCCAGGGCGCCCTGGTTTCCCTCGACCCGAAAAGCGGCGCCATCAAAGCATTGGTGGGCGGCTACAGTTTCTCCGACAGCAAGTACAATCGCGCCACCCAGGCGATGCGGCAACCGGGCTCGAACTTCAAGCCCTTCCTCTACCTGGCCGCCCTGGAAAATGGAGCGACGGCGGCAACGGTCATCAACGATGCCCCGATCGTTTTTGATGACAGCCAACTGGAAACCACTTGGCGCCCGCAGAATGCTGGCGGGCATTTTTACGGCCCGACGCGGCTGCGCGAAGGCCTCTACAAGTCTCGCAATCTGGTCTCCATCCGCCTGTTGAAGGCCACGGGGATCGACACCGTGATCAATTACATCCAGCATCTCGGACTGGATACCAGTCGCTTACCCAAGGATCTCTCGCTGGCCCTGGGCAGCGCCACCTATACGCCGCTGGAGATCGTCAAGGGCTTTGCCACCATTGCCAATGGCGGATACGCGGTGAATTCTTACCTGATCGAGCGCATTAGTCGGGCGCCTGACGAGGAAATCTACCAGGCGCCCAAAGTGGAACTGTGCGACCCGTGCCCTGACGAGGGCTCACCTCAGCAGGCACAAGCCACAGAGACACCCTCTGCAGAAAACACTCAGACCTCGCAAAAGCCGGACGAGCCCACGGTCATTCACCCCCCGCGGGTTGCTGAGAAACGGGCCGTCTACATTATGCAGAGCATGCTGCGGGATGTTATTCGCAAGGGGACGGGACGCAGGGCATTGGCACTTGGACGCACCGACATTGCGGGCAAGACGGGGACGACCAACGATCAGCGGGATGCCTGGTTCTCCGGCTTTAATGCCAATCTGGTCACTACCGTATGGGTGGGCTTTGACACGCCCAAGCCTTTGGGTCGCGGGGAGTACGGTGCGGCAGCCGCCTTGCCCATCTGGCTCGACTACATGGAAGTCGCCCTCAAGGATCAACCCAACGCTACGATGCCGCAACCTCCGGGCCTGGTAACCGTACGCATTGACCCGGAAACCGGCAAGCGGGCAGCTCCAGGAGCAAGCGACGCCATCTTCGAGATATTCCGGGAGGAAAACGCGCCAGCACAGATCCAGACCTCAGATCACGGGGGATCCGGCAACAGTTCCGAGGGAGAGACCGGCGTTCTGCCGCAACAGCTATTCTGACGCCTCGTTGCTCAGGCGGTCACCGGTAAGAAAGGCCCAAAACATAGGCAAAAAAAAACGGCGACCCAGGTCGCCGTTTTTTTATCAACGAATATCGCTAATGGACTTTAGCGGGTAATAGTCGGGATATTGCTTCTTCGCCACCCCCGTATCCACCGCCGCCCGGGCAACGGCGGCCGGTACAAATTCCAGCAGACGAGCATCCAGCGGTTTCGGAATGATGTACTCACGACCAAACTCGAACTTGTCGACACCATACGCTTCGGCAATTTCCTGCGGTACAGGCTCCTTCGCCAAGTCACGAATCGCCGTTACCGCCGCTACCTTCATAGCCTCATTGATGGCGGTAGCGCGCACATCCAGGGCGCCACGGAAGATGAACGGGAAACCGAGAACATTGTTAACCTGATTAGGATAATCCGAACGCCCCGTAGCCATGATAATGTCGTCGCGAGTCGCCAGGGCAAGCTCAGGCTTGATTTCCGGATCCGGATTGGAACAGGCAAAGATGATGGGACGCGGCGCCATGGATTTGAGCATTTCGGCCGTGAACAGATCCGGACCGGAGAGCCCCACGAATACGTCGGCATCGACACAGGCATCTTCCGGTGTCCGGCGATCCGTTTCATTGGCAAACATCGCCTTGTACTGGTTGAGGTCATCACGGCCGCTGTGAATCACGCCCTTGCGGTCGAGCATCATGATATTTTCTGACTTGGCCCCGCAACTGATCAGCAGCTTCATACAAGCGATCGCCGCAGCCCCTGCCCCCATACAGACAATACGGGCCTCTTCAATCTCCTTGCCTTGCAGCTCCAGAGCATTGAGCATACCCGCCGCCGTCACGATCGCAGTGCCATGCTGATCGTCATGGAATACCGGGACACTGCACTGTTCGATAAGGGCGCGTTCAATCTCAAAGCACTCAGGTGCCTTGATATCTTCGAGGTTGATACCGCCGAAAGTATCTGCGATACGAGCGGTCGTCTCGATAAACGCCTGCGGACTTTCAGCGTTGACCTCAATATCGAAGACATCAATGCCGGCAAAACGCTTAAACAGCACCCCCTTGCCTTCCATAACCGGTTTGCTGGCCAGCGGCCCCAGATTACCCAGCCCCAAAATGGCGCTACCATCAGAGATCACGGCAACCAGGTTACCCTTTCCGGTATAGAGGTAGGCATTCTCGGGATCCTTGGCAATTTCACGCACAGGCTCAGCGACACCCGGACTGTAGGCCAGAGACAAATCCCGAGAAGTCTGGGTCGGCTTGGTCAGCTCAACGCTAAGCTTACCCGGACGCGGCTCGGCATGATACTTGAGGGCTGCTTGTTTAAGGTCTTGAGACATCGCCAGATTCCGTTTTTTGATTAATTAAACGAAGGGCTGAAACACGCTCTGTTTGCATGTCACTCCCAGGTGCGAACTCCAGCCGCAAGCCAAGCCAACGGCATCAGAGTGTCGCCGCCCTCCGATACACTGGGGTTCATACCCCAAGTATTTACACAAGTTCTAGTCTTATTTTTCGCAGACGCCAACAGTCTTTGCCACCGACCAGCAACCCGCGCTGCTGCCGGCCGCCCTACTATAGCGTCAGTGGTGCCTTGACAGCGCGACATTATCGCGTGATTGCAGGCACCAAAACAAGGCACCGGCTCGCCGACCAACCAGGAAAAAAAAAGGCGCTGAACAAACAGCGCCTTTGCTTTGAATGCGTCCGCCTTCAGCAGCTCATTCTTTGTTCTTGCGGCCGATGCGACCACCGAAACGACGGTTGAACTTGTCGATACGACCACCAGTGTCCATGACCTTCTGCTTACCCGTGTAGAACGGGTGGCATGCAGAGCACACGTCCAGCTGGATGTCCTTGCACAGTGTAGAGCGAGTCTCGATCACATTGCCACAGCTGCAAGTAGCCTTGATCGCTTCATAATTCGGGTGGGTATTCTGTTTCATCGGGAAACCTCTGTTGCCAGCAATGCCGCTACCCGGTCAAACGCTTTGCCGGGCACCGCATTTGAATAAAGCGCTCTGGCAGTGCAAAATCAACGGCCGCCAGAATGAGACGGCGAATATTATCAGATTTCACTCAAGACGCAAGCAATTCGCGCCTGGTCGCTCATTCGAGAATTATTGGAGTCGCCCCTTGGCCGCCGTTGCACGTGTAGCACTGCCCCGCCCTGTCAGACGTTTTTTTGACTACACCATTCCCGACGGCATGGAATTGGCCATTGGCACTCGAGTCAGTGTCCCCTTCGGCAATCGCCGGGAATTCGCAATCGTGGTCAAGCTTAACCCGGAGGACACGCCAGCGGTTGCACTGAAATCCATCGAACGGATCCTCGATACAACGCCCGCTCTCCCCCAAGAAACGGTTCAATTTCTGCTGTGGGCGGCCAACTACTACCTTCATCCGCCGGGACAGTGCCTTTTTTCTGCACTGGCTCCTCCCCTAAGGAAAAATGCAGCCCCCAGGACACCGCCGGTGCCTTGCTGGAAGCTGGCCCCTGAAGCCGATATGGATGTTCTGTCGCAACGTGCCCACCGGCAGCGTGAGCTGCTGGAGTGGCTGGCTCAGACAAAGATCGCGACAACCTTAGAACTGCAACAGGCCGGCTTTTCGTCTGAGATTATCAGAACACTGGTCAATAAAGGGCTTTTAAGCCCAGCCGCTCAGGGGGAAGATTTTGTCCCCGTTCCTGACCTAAACCCTCAGCAGCAGGACGTTTTCGACGCATTACCCGAATCTATCGATCACTATGCAGCCCACCTGATTTACGGTATTACCGGCAGTGGCAAGACAGAACTCTACATGAAATACCTCGAAGCCCGGCTGCCAAAACAAGCCCAGGCCCTGGTATTGGTCCCTGAAATCAACCTCACACCACAAACGGTCTCGCGATTCAAGCGCCATTTCGGGAGCCGAATCGCAGCCTGGCATTCGGGACTCAGCAACGGAGAACGCCTGCAAATCTGGCAGAACATCAGAGATGGCGATCCCTGCATCGTCATAGGCACTCGATCTGCTGTCTTATTGCCCTTCGTTAAACTGAAGACGATAGTGATCGATGAAGAGCATGACAGCTCCTATAAGCAGCATGAAGGCTTTCGCTATTCAGCGCGCGACCTAGCGGTGATGCGGGCGTACCAGACCCCTTGCCCCGTATTACTGGGTTCGGCCACCCCTTCCCTGGAATCGCTGCATAATGCCCATGCCGGGCGATATGACATTCACCGCCTGATGCAGAGGGCCGGCGCAGGACGGCCTCCGCATATCGAACTGCTGGACATACGTTCACGCCCACTTGAAGCTGGGATTTCCGCGCCCCTCCTGGATGCAATCAGGCACCACCTGGAGGAAGGTGGCCAGGTTCTGGTCTACCTCAACCGTCGCGGGTATGCTCCGGTCCTGATGTGCTACAACTGCAAGCATCTGATGGAATGCCCCCATTGCGACGCCAAGCTGGCCTGGCATAAAGGTGCCAACGCGCTCCGTTGCCACCATTGCCTTCACGCAGAACCCACGCCACAGCACTGCCCTGCTTGCCAGGAAGACCAACTCAACCCCGTGGGCCAGGGGACCGAGCGCACCGAAGAGTACCTGTCAGGAGTGTTTCCCGATACCCCCCTGCTCCGCATTGACCGTGACAGTACCCGCCGTAAAAATGCGCTGGAAGAGAAGCTGGAGATCATCAACAGCGGCGCCCCCTGCATCATGGTGGGAACGCAAATGCTGACCAAGGGCCACGACTTCCCCAATGTCACCCTGGTTGCGGTCCTCAATGCCGACAGCGCTCTGTACTGCGCGGACTATCGTGCGCCAGAGAATCTTGTGCAATCGCTGACGCAGGTCGCTGGACGCGCGGGGCGGAGCAGAAAGGCAGGGAGGGTTATCATTCAGACATTGAACACGGATAACGATTACCTTCAGGCGATCGCAAAAGGCGACTATGAAAGTACGAGCAACCAATTACTGAGTGAACGCCGGCAGCTGGACCTGCCACCCTTCAGCCACCATGCGTTAATCAAAATGGAATCGCCGACCGCCACTCGGTCCATGAATGCATTAACCGAACTTAAAGAGGCATTAAACACGACAAACAATCCCCCTTCGTTGTACACAATTATGGGCCCCATGCCGACCCAAATCGCACGCAAAGCCGGAAAACACCGCGCGCAGCTTCTACTCGCCTCACGAGATCGTAAAACCTTACACAGAATTTGCAAGCAAGCCATTCAAAGGCTTGAGACCACAAAGAGTCAGCCTTCATGGTTTATCGACATCGACCCCATCACAATAGAATAACCGCACTCACAGTTTGACGCTTTTGCCGGTGGAAGAAACAAGATAAATTGAGTCGGGCCGGGAAATTCGGGATAATCGCACCTTTATCTGTAATGTCACCTCCACACCCAGTTTCCCAATCAAGGTCATCATGAAGAATACGGTCTCCCACTTGATCGAAGCCGCGCTGACGACGTTGCGCGAGCAAGGCATTCTCCCCTCCGACCATCAAGCAACCCCTCAGGTTGAAAACACCCGTGACAAAGCCCATGGCGATTTTGCCAGCAACATTGCCATGGTCTGTGCCAAGGCAGCCGGCATGAAGCCCCGGGATCTGGCCACGAAGATTGTTGAGGCATTGCCGGAAGATGCTGCCGTGGACAAGGTGGAGATTGCCGGCCCGGGCTTTATCAATTTCTTCATCAGCGATGCCAGCAGCTTTGATGTGATTCGCCAGGTGCTGGAAAGCGGCGACGCTTACGGCCGTCAGAACAAGGGCCAGGGCGCGAAAGTGCAGGTGGAATTTGTGTCCGCCAACCCCACGGGGCCGTTGCATGTGGGGCACGGCCGTGGCGCCGCGATTGGGGATTGCATCTGCCGCCTGCTGGAAGCGACCGGTTACGATGTGACCCGGGAATTCTACTACAACGACGCGGGTGCTCAGATCAACAACCTGGCCCTGTCCGTCCAGGCCCGCGCCAAAGGCGTCACCCCCGAGGACGATGGCTGGCTGGACGACTGGTATCGCGGCGAGTACATCATCGATGTTGCCAATGCCTACCTGGCGAAGGAAACCGTGACCGCCGATGACCGTGAAGTCACGGCCGCCGGTGACCCGGAAGACCTCGACGCCATCCGAAACTTCGCCGTCGCCTACCTGCGCCGCGAACAGGATCTGGATCTCAAAGCCTTCGGCGTCGAGTTTGATGTCTACTTCCTGGAATCATCCCTGTATGCCGACGGCAAGGTGGACGCCGTGGTCAAGCAGCTGACCGACAACGGCTATACCTACGAGCACGAAGGCGCTACCTGGCTCGCCACCACCGAATTTGGTGACGACAAGGACCGCGTCATGCGCAAGAAGGACGGCCACTTCACCTACTTCCTGCCTGACGTGGCCTACCATCTGGACAAGTGGCAGCGCGGCTTCAAGACCGTCATCAATGAACAGGGTGCCGACCACCACTCCACCATTACCCGGGTCCGCGCCGGTCTTCAGGCTCTCAACGCCGGCATTCCCCAGGGCTGGCCCGAATACGTACTGCACCAGATGGTGCTGGTGACCCGCTCCGGCGAGGAGGTCAAACTCTCCAAGCGGGCCGGCAGCTATGTCACCCTGCGCGATCTCATCGAGGAAGTGGGACGCGATGCTACCCGATTCTTCCTGGCAGCCCGCAAGGCGGATTCGCAGCTGACCTTCGACATCGACCTGGCGCGCTCCCAGACCAATGAAAACCCGGTTTACTACATTCAGTATGCCCATGCGCGGATCTGCAGCATGCTGCGCAAGCAGTCAGCTGACGGCGGCGAGACCTCTGCCGAGGCCGGAATGACCCACCTGGATAAGCTGAATCTCGACGAAGAGCGGGATGTGGCAGACATGCTGCAACGCTTCCCCGAAGTACTGGAATCGGCTGCCGATCGCCATGAACCCCATCAGGTGAGCCAGTATCTGCGTGAGCTGGCCGGGCGCTTTCACTCTTACTACAACGCCCACAAAGTCCTGGTGGACGATCCGGAGCTGCGTCAGGCACGCATTGCCCTGAGCCTTGCGGTCAAGCAGGTCATCAGCAATGGTCTAAACTTGCTGGGCGTTTCCGCTCCGGAAGAGATGTAAGGTTCTATGACCCGCGATTACGCGAAAAAGCAGTCTGCCTCCCCCAAGAAGGGAGGCGCCAAGGCAAAACGCCAGAAAGCGCCGGCCCGGCCGGCGCCGACCCAAACAGCCGGCCCCAGTACCGCGCAGTGGCTGATGATTGTGGCCCTGACAAGCGGTTTTGTCGGCTTCATGGTCTACCTCTACAGCGTGCCACCCGCCGCGCCGCCGGCAGTAACCATGCCGCCGCCCTCACAGCCTGCGCCTGCGAAACCCGGCTCAACGGGCAAGCCACGGGGCGAAGAGACGCGGGATTTTCGCTTCTATGAAATGCTCCCGGAATCGGAAGTGGTCGCCCCAAAAGTGGAAGCCTACCAGCCCGACAATGGCGCCGGTGAAGACTACTTCTACATGCTACAGACCGGATCATTCCGCACCGCTGCCGATGCCGAACGCCAGAAAGCGCAGATCGGATTCCAGGGGCTGCGGGCCGAGGTCAAGGAAGTGAACCTGGACAGCGGTGCGCGCTGGTACCGGGTGCAAGTCGGTCCGTTCATCTCGCGCAGCAAGATGAACAGTGCGTTCGACCGGCTCGTATCGATCAACATCGAACCCATGATTCGCAAAATCAAACAGCCACCGGACCAAGGCTAACCCCCTGACCAGGTCCTGGCGGGCCCCTCAACCCGCCGGGCCACAATCTACGACTCCCTGGCCTTGAATTGGCACCCCGCCGCCACCATAACCGGGTATTCAAGTCTTACTACAGGGAGTATCCATGACCACCATTCTCTCCGTTCGACGCGATGACCACGTTGCCCTGGGTGGCGACGGCCAGGTATCGCTGGGCAACACGGTCATGAAAGGCAATGCCCGCAAAGTTCGTCGCCTCTACAACAATCAGGTACTGGCCGGTTTCGCCGGTGGTACCGCCGACGCCTTTACCCTTTTTGAACGCTTCGAGGCACAGCTTGAAAAATACCAGGGAAACCTGACCCGGGCCGCAGTGGAACTGGCCAAGGACTGGCGCACCGATAGAGCCCTGAGGCGCCTGGAGGCCCTGTTGGCAGTGGCCGACAAGACCACGTCCTTGATTATTACCGGCAATGGCGATGTCATTGAGCCCGAGCAGAACCTGATCGCCATCGGCTCCGGCGGCCCCTATGCCCAGGCGGCGGCCCGAGCGATGCTGGAGAACACCGACCTCAATGCCCGGGAGATTGTCGAAAAAGGCCTGGATATCGCCGCCGACATCTGTGTCTACACCAATCACAACCGAACCATTGAAGAATTGTAGCGACGGGCCCCAATGCCCGACGTCCAAGACAGCCACAAGGAGCAGAACGCCCCATGTCTGCCATGACGCCCCGTGAAATCGTCGATGAACTCAACCGACACATCATCGGTCAGGATGAAGCCAAGCGTTCCGTCGCCATTGCCCTGCGTAACCGCTGGCGCCGGATGCAGCTGGATAACGACATCCGGGACGAAATCACCCCCAAGAACATTCTCATGATCGGCCCCACCGGCGTGGGCAAAACAGAAATTGCCCGCCGCCTGGCGAAACTGGCGGATGCCCCTTTCATCAAGATCGAGGCGACCAAGTTTACCGAGGTGGGCTATGTCGGCCGCGATGTGGAGTCCATCATTCGCGACCTGACGGAAATGGCCATCAAAATGCTGCGTGAAAAGGAAATGGAGCGGGTCCGCGACCGCGCCCTGGATGCGGCAGAAGACCGTATCCTGGATGCCCTGCTGCCCCCGCCCCGCAGCGACTACGGTGAGGAACGACAAAACTCCGATTCCTCCACCCGCCAGCTCTTCCGCAAGAAGCTGCGTGAGGGCGAGCTGGATGACAAGGAAATAGAGATAGACCTGCGCTCCTCACCGGCCGGTGTCGAGATCATGGCCCCGCCGGGCATGGAGGAGATGACCAGTCAGTTGCAGAGCCTGTTCTCCAACATGTCCAACGAACGGCGCAAGACCCGCAAGATGAAGGTGGCGGACGCCTTCGAGATGGTACGCGAAGAAGAAGCGGCCAAACTCGTCAACGAAGACGACATCAAGCAGAAAGCATTGCACGCCGTCGAGCAGAACGGCATCGTGTTCCTTGATGAAATCGACAAGGTCGCCAAGCGCTCCGAGCAGGGTTCTGCCGATGTCAGCCGGGAAGGCGTACAGCGGGATCTGCTGCCCCTGATTGAAGGCAGCACCATCAGCACCAAGTACGGCATGGTGCGGACGGATCACATCCTGTTTATCGCCTCCGGCGCGTTCCATCTGTCCAAACCTTCGGACCTGATCCCGGAGTTACAGGGACGGCTGCCCATTCGGGTTGAACTTAAAGCCCTGACCCCGGAAGACTTCAAGCGCATCCTGACCGAGCCCAGCGCTTCTCTGGTACAACAGTACCGCAGCCTGATGGGATCGGAAGAAGTGAAGCTGGACTTCGAGGAGGGCGCCATCGACCGGATTGCCGAGATTGCCTGGAAGGTGAACGAAACCACCGAAAACATCGGTGCGCGCCGCCTGCACACGGTGATGGAACGACTGCTGGAAGACATCTCATTCCATGCCGGCGACACGGTGCGAGACACGTTCAAGGTGACGGCGGACTATGTTGACGAACAGCTAGGCCACCTCGCCGAGGATGAGGACCTGAGCCGCTACATCCTTTAACGGCAACCACCGGCGGGGCCTGAGGGCCCCGTCGCAGCAACCTGTTGCAAACCATGACAAAGCAGACAACACCCTCCGATATAAAGCTGCGGCGTAAAAGCCGCCTGCTCGCCCTGACCTATCCCGATGGCGAAACGCTGGAACTGCCCTTCGAACTGCTGCGGGTCTACAGCCCGTCTGCCGAGGTGCGAGGGCATGGGATCGGTAACGCCATACTTCAGACCGGAAAACGGAATGTTACCGTCACGGACCTGGAACCGGTCGGCAATTATGCCCTCCGAATCATCTTCAGCGATGGTCACGATTCCGGCATCTACACCTGGGACTATCTGCAGGACCTGGGGCGTCACCAGGCCGATTACTGGCAGGAATACCTTGAACGCCTGAAAGCCGCCGGCGCCTCCCGCGATGCGGGAGACGTCGGCCACTTTCAGGGAGGATAAAAAAGCCCTTCGTCCTAACGTGTGGGGTTTGACAGGAGGGGGATTCGGACGAAGGGCATTGAAATCGCTGTCCGGCGGTTAAAGCACCCGCCGGGCGTTCTGCAAGAGATCGGATACGTTTTCAAGGCCGCTGCTGAGCTTTCCCCACTTTCCCTGTTTGTTGCGTTCCCTCGCCACATAAAGCGGCAGCATTTCTCCGTACAGGCTGGTACTGATCGTTCGCTGTTCGTCCTCCAGATAATCACGCCGCAGCGTGATTCCGTAAGGCGCCAGTTTCTCTTCCAGCTCGTCCGCGCGTAACAGCAGATCCCTTCGGGTCATCTGATAGGCGTGTTCGCACACCATACGCCGCGACTGGAAGCTGAATACATTCGAGAAGAACAGCTTCGCGTCATCCCGGGTCGGCTCGAACACCACGATTTCGCGATCCGGATATTCCTTCGCATACTGGGCAATCCCCGCCTTCATGCGCGAATAGATCATGGTCCGGAATGTCTGCGACAGAATGTTGGGCATGCCGGAATTGACCAGGGCGCCCGGTTTCATGGTGCCCGCCCGCACCGCCTGGCTGGCATCGATCGGCACCAGCGGGTTGATGGCCAACACCAGATCGGCACCATCTTCCAGCGCCACCGATGCATGCAGACCTTTTCTCAGCGTCCCGTCCAGATAGTAGCGTCCATCGATCTCCACCGGCGTATACAGCGCCGGTGAGGCCACGCTCGCCTGTACGGCCCGTGAAATCGCCACATGATCAAACCCGGGCGCACCGAAGCGAACCGCCTCACTGCTCTCCAGGTCGGCCGCGATGATATAGAGCCGCCGGCGGAGCTGGCGAAAATCGTTGGTCCGGCCCAGCATGCTGAAGGCCCGCTGCAGGTACTCGTGCAGACCTTCGTTGTCGAACAGCCCACTCGGCACGGCCTGCGACAGAACCGTCATGGCCTCCAGCAGGCTCTGGTCGTAGGGATTGTTGATAAAGCGACCCAACGCCTCCCAGACCAGACCGGGCACTGCCATCGCACGGCGCATGTATTCTTTCACGGCCGGACGGTAGAATACTTCCGGATGAAAAGGGTGAACCTCGGCTTCGTTCTTGACGAAGATGCGGCACAGTTGCGCCGTGGTCATCTGATTGGCCAGATTCGCCGCCACAAAAGACCCGGCGCTGACACCGACATAAACGTAAAGATCGTTGAAATCGACCCCTTCGAGGGATTCATCCAGCGCCCTCAATGCACCGATTTCATAAATCCCGCCAAGCGGACCGGCGCCACCCAGTGCAAGACCGATGCGCGGTTTTGCTTTCTTTTCTTGCCGTATGTCGACCGTCATTGGCTACCCATTATTTTTATCGCGATGCAGTGGGCAAATCAGTTCCGGAGATAGCGCCTCACCCGGCGTGTCGCGATTTTCGAAAACAGTAACAAGCGAAATTAGAATAATCATACTAGTGCGGCACACACTCAGTGCAGGACACTGTCTTCATCCGGTGCCACCATGGCTGCGGCGCCCCTTTCCGGGCGGAGATAACGTCCCACTCCCGCTTCCCGCAAGGCCAGCTCAACACAGCTTCGAATCACGTGGGGCGAGTCCATCTTCATCACGGTATCCAGCAGCTTGTGCGCCCAGGCCAGGGGCACGGTGCGGATAACCGACTTCACTTTTGGCAGGTTGGCGGCGTTCATGGACAGGGCATCGTATCCCATCGCCATCAGCAGCAGGGCGCCCCCGGGGTCGCCCGCCAGCTCACCGCAGATACTGACCGGCTTGCCCGCCGCATGGCTGTCCTGCGCCACCCGATAGAGGGCCTGTAAAACCGCGGGGTGGAAGGAATGATAGAGCGACGCGACCCGTGGGTTGTTGCGGTCGACGGCCAGCAGGTACTGGGTGAGATCGTTCGAGCCGACGGACAGGAAGTCCACGCGGTCGGCCAGTTCCCGGATCTGGTACACCGCCGCAGGCACTTCGATCATGACGCCAACCTCCGGCATCACCACCTGATAGCCTTCCTCGCGCACCTCATGATAAACGCGATACACCAGATGCAGCGCCTCCTCGACCTCGGAGACGTTGCTGATCATGGGCAGCATCACCCGCAGGTTATTGAGCCCTTCGCTGGCCTTGAGCATCGCCCGCACCTGCACCAGAAAGATCTCCGGATGATCCAGGGTCACCCGGATGCCCCGCCAGCCGAGGAAGGGATTCTCTTCGGTGATCGGGAAATAGCTCAGTGACTTGTCTCCGCCGATATCCAGGGTGCGCATGGTCACTTCGTTGGGGGCGAAGGCTTCCAGCTGCTCGCGATAGTAGGCGCGTTGCTCCTGTTCGGAAGGGAAACGCTCATTGATCATGAACGGCACTTCGGTGCGATAGAGCCCGATACCTTCGGCACCGTGGCTGATGGAACGCACGACATCGGTCATCAGACCGGTGTTGACCAGCAGCGGTACACGGTGCCCGTCCGGGGTCTCACTGGGCTTGTCCCGCAGCGCCTCCAGCCCCCGCACCAGCTCTTCTTCCTCATCGCAGATCGACTCGTAAAATGCGCGCAGATCCGAAGACGGCGAGGCATAGATCTGTCCCTCATAGCCATCCACGATCAGTTCCCTGCCGTCCAGCTGATTGACCGGCACATCGATCAGCCCCATGACCGTCGGAACCCCCATCGCCCGCGCCAGAATCGCCACGTGAGAGTTGCCCGAGCCACGCACCGACACCAGCCCGACCAGCCGTCCCCGCGGCACCTCACCGAGCATGGCCGGCGTCAGTTCATCGCTGACCAGAATCGTCTGTTCCGGATATTCCACCGAGACATGCTCGCCTTCCTGCAGGTGGGCCAGCACCCGTCGTCCGAGGTCCTTTACGTCCACCGCGCGCTCACGCAGGTAGTGATCGCCCATGAGTTCAAAATGCCGCACGTATTGCTGGACCACATCCCGCAACGCCGTCTGCGCCCACACCCCTTCCCTGATCCGGTTCGTCACCTCGCCAGGCAGGGCATTATCATCGAGCATACGCAGGTAAACCTCGAACAGGGCCTGTTCTTCGGGCCGCAGCTGCGAGGCGAGACGTTCGTTAACCGCGCGAATGTCCTCGCGCACGGCCTCCACCGCCTCACCAAAGCGCTGCAGTTCCTGATCGACATCGTCACAGGTTTTGTCGGGAACCGCTTCCAGATCTGCCGGTGGATAGACCACAACGCCACGGCCGATGGCGACTCCGGAAGCACCCGCGACACCCTTGAAACTGATATCCCGGGCCTGCTGCCCGGTCAGTGACAAACCGCCAATGGCCCCCGTCGCCTCGCTGTGGGCAATGACGCCCGCCAGCTGTGCGGACACCGTCACCAGAAACGCTTCTTCCCCCTCATCGAAACAGCGGCTGTTACGGTGCTGCTGGACCACCAGCACACCCAGAACGCGGCGGTGGTGGATGATGGGCACCCCGAGAAAAGAGCGGTAACGCTCCTCTCCGGTTTCGGGAAAATAGCGGTAGCGGGGATGCGCGGTGGCGTCTTCCAGATTGATGGGCTCCTCGCGGCTGCCCACCAGACCGATCAAACCCTCGGAATGGGCCAGGCTGACCTTGCCCACCGCCGATTTGTAGAGGCCCTCGGTGGCCATGAGGATGTAGCGATTGGTATCCGGATCATGGAGGTAGACCGAACACACTTCAGTCTTCATCGCTTCCTGAACACGCGTGACAATGATTTGCAAAGCCTCGTTCAGGTCTTTTGCAGCGTTGACCTCCTGGACGATACTTCGAAGCGTGTTCAGCATGCGTTGGCGTATCCGTCAGCGTTATTCGATTTAGCCGCCTTCCTGCATCCGGAAAAGGCGCGGAGCCAGCTCCCGGAGTGCTTTGCGGTAGACCTCTCGTTTGAAAGCGACGACCTGCCCCAGGGGGTACCAGTAACTGACCCACTGCCACCCGTCGAATTCCGGGGAATGGGTGTGGTCGACGCTAACGCTCGAGTCCGGCGATAGCATTTCAAGCAGGAACCATTTCTGTTTTTGCCCCACACAAACCGGGTGTGAATTGTGGCGAATGAGTCGACGAGGCAGGCGATATCGCAGCCACCCCCGTGTGCACCCCACAATATTGACATCCTCGGAGCCCAGGCCGATCTCCTCGCCAAGTTCCCGGAACAGGGCTTCTTCCGCAGATTCGTTCTGCTGGATTCCCCCTTGCGGGAACTGCCAGGAGTCCTGCCCGATACGTCGGGCCCAGAGCACCTCACCACGGCGGTTGGCCAGAATGATTCCGACATTCGGTCGAAAACCGTCGGAGTCAATCACGGCAAACACCTTTGTAATTGTTTGATTCCCGGCGGTGCGCCAATTGGTGGACGCGGATTTGTGTCTGCCGCAGCCCTTGGCACTGGCACACTACGCCGAGCTTAACTTGCTTTCATTCTTCCAGAAATCCGTCACCGCGGCAAACGCCCAAGTAAGGACCCGGGCGTGTTAGAATCTCGCATCTTCTGGAGCAGGCGAGCCGGCGCCATAACCGCTTAAACGCCTGTTACTATCCATTTTCGGCAACGACAAGGAGCCTTCGGTGACCCTGGCCATTTTCGATCTGGACAACACTCTCCTGGCCGGCGACAGCGATCACGCCTGGGGAGAATTCCTGGTGGAACGCGGTATCGTCGAGGAAGATTATTACCGCGAGGCCAACGACCGCTTCTTCCACGCCTATCAGGCAGGTGATCTGGACATTCACGAATACCTTGCCTTTGCCCTGGAACCGCTGTCCCGGCACCCACTGGAGACGCTGCTGCAATGGCGCGAAGATTTCTTTGAAAACTTCATTCGCCCGCTGATATTGCCGGCCGGCCGCGAGTTGCTGGCCGAGCATCGCAGCCAGGGGCACCACCTGATGATTATCACCGCGACCAACCGGTTCGTGACCGAGCCGATCGCCCAGGCCCTGGGTGTGGAAACCCTCATCGCCACCGATCCGGAATTCCAGCACGGGCGCTATACCGGGGCCGTGGCCGGGACACCCAGCTTCAGAGAGGGCAAGGTGGTTCGGCTCAACCAGTGGCTGAATCAAAACCAGGAGACGCTTGCCGATGCCTGGTTTTACAGCGACTCCCATAATGACCTGCCGCTGCTCGAAGCGGTGCCCCACCCCATCGCCGTAGATCCGGACCCGACACTGGAGGCCGCGGCACGGGAACGTCGCTGGCCCATCATGAGCCTTCGCCATGCGAGCTAAAGCCTTCCTGGCCACATTGGCCCTGGTGCTCATGCTGGCCGGCTGCAGCGAGCCGCCCCCGCCGGAACAGGAAACGGTGCGCGAACAACAGCAGCCTGCGCCTGAGCGGGCAGCCGAGTCGTCGCTCGTAACCACAACCCGCACCGCGCTCTGCAACAACGTGACGGCATTGAACGAAAGTGTCAGTGCGCTTGTTCAAACCCCACAGAAAGATCGGCTGACAGCGGCCCGTGACAACTGGAAGGCGGCCCATCTCAGCTGGCGGCAGTGGGATTTGCTCAAGGCACTGGCACAACCGGAGACAAGCCGGAAAGACTCGCTTTTCCATCCCCTGGACGCACATCCCCTGCTTCCGGGCTATCTTGACCGGGTCCCCGGTTATCCAGCGAGCGGCCTGGTTTACAGTGAAGTACCGCTGACCCTGGCCTACTTGCGGGATCGCCACCAGTCCACGGATCCCTATTACGTCACCCGCGGTTTCCATGCCCTGGAATTCATGCTCTGGGGACCGCTCGACGACACCGACGCCAGCCCTACCCGGGATGCAGCAGCGTTTCACCCCGACAGCAGCGACCACCAGGGCTTGCCCGACAAGCAACGCCGCGCCCATTTGCTTGAATTGATCAGCCGCGATCTGGAGGCCACGCTGGCGCCCCAATGTCCACCCAACAGCCCGCCAGACTGGTCGACCTCCCTAACACAACACCTGGAAACTGCGGAAGGACAAGAACGTTCACTGGTTCACTGGTTCAGGCTCGAGTTGCTGCCGGCAGTGCGGCAATGGCAGCAATATCCTGAAGGGGAGGATCGCAATGGCATGCCCCTGTGGCACTCGGCGTTCGCCCGAAGTGATCTTCAGGAATGGGGTTCACTGATGCGCTGGGGGAATGACAGTCTCTGGCCGCAGGCCGGAGCCGGCGAGCAGCGAGCTACTCTGGCCGAGACCCTGGCTTCCATCACGAGCCGTGAGGGCCCCACTGGCGAGCAGATCAGCACCCTGCTCGCGCAGCTGGAAAGGCTTGTGGAAGCGCTGTCGCCTCAGGCGGAGAACACCTCAGAAAAAGCCGGTTAGCGAACGGACGAAATACGCCTTGAGATAGGCGGTCTCGGGCATGGCCGGCAGCACCGGATGATCCGGTCCCTGTTCACCCTGCTCGATCACCTGCAGAAAGCGGTCTACCTTGCGCCCCGAGGCGCGGATCAGATCCCGCAAGCGCTCGGGCGGCAAATGCATGGAGCAGGAAGCACTGACCAGCAGGCCCTCCCGATCAAGCAATCGCAGCGCCAGTTCATTAAGCCGGGCATAGGCCGCCTCCCCCGCCTTGATATCCCGCTTGCGCGGAATCAGGGCCGGCGGATCCATAACCACGATATCGAAACGACGCTTATCCGCAGCCAGACCCCGCAACACTTCGAAGGCATCGCCCTGGAGTGTTTCAGCCTGCCGCAGGCCGTTGCGCTCGGCGTTGGCGGCCGCATCCTGCAATGCCCGCCCGGAACTGTCCACGAACGTCACGCTCTCGGCACCCGCCACACCGGCCTGCACGCCCCAGCCTCCGGCATAACTGAACACATCCAGCACCCGGCAGCCCTGAGCATAGGTCGCCAGCTTGTGGCGATTGAGGCGGTGATCGTAGAACCAGCCGGTTTTCTGGCCACCCGCCACGTCCACTTCAAAGGTGACCCCGTTTTCGATGACCGTCAGCCGCTCAGGAAGGTCGCCGTGATCGGCTTCCACATAACTCGGTAAGCCTTCGACCTGACGCATCTTGCCGTCATTTTTGTACAGGATGCAGCTCGGCGAGACCAGCCGCTTCAGCGCCTGGGTAATCGCCGCCCGGAACGGTTCCATGCCAGCCACCGAGATCTGCACAACCAGGGTATCGCCATAGCGGTCGATCACCAGCCCCGGCAAGCCATCGCTGTCGCCATAGAGCCAGCGGTAGTAGGGTTGCGGGAAAACGCGATCGCGCAGCTGCAGGGCCACCTGGAGGCGATGTTCAATCAGTTTCGCGGTCAGGCCCACCGACGGATCCCGCGCCACGAGACGCGCACAGATGAGAGTGTTGGGGTTAACCAGCACCGTTCCCAGGGATTTGCCGTTGGCAGCCTGCAGTTCGGCCTGCTCCCCGGCCTCAAAAGCCGTCAGTGGCGTGCGTTTGACGTCGATTTCGTTGCTGAATAACCAGTGATGGCCAGCACGGACGCGTTTTTCAGCACCTTTTTTCAGCATCAGGGGTGGGCGTGACATGGAGACTCTCCGGGTGACTGGGGCATGGCGGCATGCGGGTTAAACATCGGGGGCGCATCATAGCAGAGCCGCATCCGGAAAAGGTATTGGGCCGCAATGACACAAACGACCAGCATTTTTTCAGACTGTTACGGACGCCAAACGGAATTAGCTTCTAAAATAAAGCGACGATTCCACAAGTATCGGGAGAAGGCATGGCCTCGAGTGCATTAACGGAAGAGCAGATCCGCCATATCCTCCAGGGCATCCGGATTCCGCCCCAGCCCCAGATTCTGGTGGACCTGCAGATGGAGCAGGCCATGCCGGACGTGGACATCAATCAGGTCGCCAAGCTCATCCGCCAGGACGTGTCACTGTCGGGAATGATGCTCAAGTTCGTGAACTCCCCGTTCATGGGGCTCAAGAACAAGATCACCTCCATTGAACAGGCCGTTTCCCTGCTCGGGGCCGATACGGTGATCAACATCGTCAACGGCCTGACCATCAAGGGCGAGATGTCCGATGACACCATCCAGACCATGACCCGATTCTGGGATACGGCGACAGACATCGCCCTGGTGTCGGCCACCATTGCCAAGCAGATCGGCGCCAAGAACCCGGACGAAGCTTATGCCATCGGCCTGTTTCACAATGCCGGCATCCCGCTGATGATGACCCGTTTCCCCAACTACGGCGACATCCTGCGCGAGAGCTATGCGGCACCTTCCCCGCGGGTGATCGACGTGGAAAACCGGCACCTCAACACCAACCACGCTGTGGTGGGCTATTACACGGCCAAGTCCTGGAACCTGCCGCCGCATATCTGCAGCGTTATTGCCGAACATCACAATGCGGCGCAGATCTATGCCCAGAAGGACGGCAAGCAACAGGAGCAGAAAACCCTGCTGGCCATCCTCAAGATCGCCGAGCACATCTGCGGCAACTTCCGCATCCTCGGCGAGCAGGAGGAGGACCTGGAATGGGAGGCGATCGAGCGGGACGTACTGGAATACACCGGCCTGTCCACCTACGACGTCGAGCAGATGGCGCAGAATTTCCGGGATATGGGGATCGCGGTCTACTGCAACTACTGACTGCGAACCCGGGATTCTCTGGCTTCGTTCGGGCGGCCTAACCTTCTTCTTCGACCACTGCGGCGTATGCGTTGGCATCCATCAGGTCTTCCGGCAAGCCATCCTCGGAGAGCTTGACCACGAACAGCCAACCGTCATCGTAGGGGGACTCGTTGATCTTCTCCGGTTCTTCCTCAAGCGCCTCGTTGATGGCAATCACCTCACCGCTGACCGGACTGAAGACGTCCGACGCCGATTTGACGGACTCCACCACACCGGCCTCTTCACCGGCATTGACGGTATCGCCCACCTCCGGCAACTCCACGAACACCACATCGCCGAGGGATTCCTGAGCAAAATCGGTAATACCGACACGCGCCGTCCCGTCCGCTTCCAGCCGGACCCACTGATGGGTTTCGATGTATTTGAGATCTGCAGGCGTGTCCGTCATTCGTGTGCTCTCTTATTGGGTCAGAATTGAAACATCGCCATTCTAGCGGATTTCAGAGGGCCGGAAAATGTGAAGGGTCGAACAGGAAGGCCAGGGCCGCCGGCAGGCAGCGCTCGAAGCCGTCGAAGGCATGGGACCCACCGGGGCGCACCCAGGTGCGGGCGCCGGGGTAGCGCAGCAGGGCCTCGCGATAGTCCAGGGTTTCATCGGCCGTCTCCAGCAGCAGGAAGAGCTGTTCCGGCCGAAAGTGGTCCCCCGCGTCCAGGGCCTGCAGCTGGTGACGATGGCCGTGGGTGAGTGTGTAACGCTCACCGGTATAGGGGTTTTCCTGCGGGCCCACGTAATCGGCCAGCAACCGGTAGGGGTAGACGGCGGGGTTGACCAGCACCGCCGGCACCTGCCACCGCGTCGATAGCCAGGCGGCATAATAACCGCCCAGTGAACTGCCCATCAGCGCCACCGGCCTTTCCACGGCCCGGGCCGCTGCGATCACGCTGTCGGCCTGCTCAATGGCCCGATCCGGATCGTAATGCAACTGGGGGACCTGCAGTTCCAGATCATAATCCGACGCGGCCAGAAAGGCCTCGAGCCGGCCTGCCTTGACCGACAACGGCGAACTGTTAAATCCATGCAGATAGAGCAGCAGAGAAGACATCTTTCAGGAATGAGGTTGGTCGAATAAGCAGGGACCAAACAGCGGCTTCGCCCTGGCCTTTGTGTCCCGGCGGGGCTCAGTAACCGCGGCTGGCGTAGTCCACTTCGAAATCAATGTGGCTGGCGCGAACAACCCCGGTTTCGATACGTCCATCCGGATACAGCTCCAGCCAACGATAACCAGGCGCCTGACGGCCGACGCTGAAATCGCTGGAACGGGGTTCAAACTGAACACAGGTCGAAGGTGAGGCCAACATGCGCACTCCCTGGCGGTCCTCATCCAGCTCCTGGTGGATGTGCCCCCAAAGCACGCCCCGGACATTAGGGTGGCGATCCAGTACTGCGAAAAAGGCATCAGCGTTGCGCACACCAATCGGGTTCAGCCAGTCACAGTGAATATCAATCGGATGGTGATGGAAACAGACCAGGGAATGTTCGTCAGGCTGGGCCTTCAGTGCGCGGTCCAGCAGGTCAAGCTCCTTGCCGGGCAAAAAACCGTGCACCTTACCCGGGACGGCCGAATCCAGGAAAATCAGGTGCCACCCCCTGGCCCGGAACTCCCGCTCCGCCGCCTGCTTGCCGGCGATGACCTGGTTCATTTCCGGCCAACTGTCGTGGTTGCCGGCAAACCAGAATACCGGGCACCGAAAGAAGCCCATCTTCTCTTCGAACAGACGATAAGCCTCGACGGATCCGTCCTGGGCAATATCGCCTGTGGCCAGCACGACATCGGGATCGGGATGATTCTCGCGCACGAGGTCAAGCACCGCATCCAGGCTCTGCTGGGTATTCATGCCCAGTAGCGTGCCATCCGGCTCCTTGCACAGGTGCGGGTCGGTAATCTGAACGATTCGCAGGGGCTGCCCCGATCGATCCATGGCTCGGCTCGAACTCCCAGAACTGGCCGGCGCACTCCCATCCCAATGATGCCGCCGCGCGTGAAAACCCAAACAAACGGAACCCGATTCGGCTTCCATACAGTAAGCGCCGATCAATCGCTGCGTCCCGCGGACCTGGTGAATGGCCCGCGCACGGGGCGCAGGGATTGATCAGCGCTTTTTTAAAGATAGCTTGGTTATAACCATTTTTCCTATATGGCAGTCACATTTCAGCCGCCAAAGCCGGTAACTGCGCGGGTTTTCACACTTTTTAACGCCTCAGCGGCAACGCCGGGCCTCGATCATCGCTCCCAAACCGGCTCGAGGTCATCAACATGTCCAAAACGAAGACAGAACCCCAGCCAGTCGGCGAGAAATGCATTGATCTGAATCTTTTCATCCGGGTGATGCATGAAGCGGTTGGGGTAATCGCTGACCGGTTCAATGCGCCGATGGCGATAGCAGCTGATCACCTCGGTCAGGTTGGCGTCATGGTAGCTGCGGACCGTCATGCGCGGATTGTTGAGCCAGCGTCCCTGGTTATGGAGCTGCTCGAGGTACCAGGTGTCGGTATAGCGCGCACGCTGTAACAGCCGGAACTGCACCCGCCCCAGGTACTGGCGACCGTTGTGCAGGTCGATCCTGAGCGTGTCGGAGCCGGCTGCCAGCTTCAGCAAACGGCTCATGCGATGATAATTGCCCTCACTCAGGGCCCCCAGACGGGTTAGATCCGCCACATAGGCTCGGCGCCTCATGGACTCGCTCCTCCAGGGCCGGTCGACTTCAACCGGCACTCCTCAAACGGTTGCGTACATCCTTCCGATTCAGGGCCAGCCACTGCAAGGCGATAATGGCTGCGGCGTTGTCGATGGTCCCGTCCTGGACCGCCGCCAGTGCTTCATCCAGTGTCAGCACATGGACCTTGATGTCCTCGTGTTCCTCATCCAGCCCATGGACGCCACTCGCTGTGCTGGCGTCCACCTGGCCACAATAAAGCGTGATGCGCTCACTGCTTCCCCCGGCAGAGGACAGGTAGGACGTGATCGGCATCAGATCCCCCAGCTCAAGGCCAGCCTCTTCCATGGCTTCCCGCCGGGCCACATCCTCGGTGTCCTCCCCCTGCTCGTTCATGCCGGCCACCAGCTCCAGCAGCCAGGGTGACCCTTCGCGTTCCAGCGCCCCAATCCGGAACTGTTCACACAGCACCACCTGGTCGCGATCAGCATCATAGGGCAGCACGCAGGTCGCGTTGCCGCGCACAAACAGCTCCCGGCGCAGCTCCGGTGTCCAGTCACCGTCAAAACGACGATGTTTGAGACTCAGCCGATGGATTTTGAAGAACCCATCGAACGCTACATCGCGCTCGACGATCTCAAAATCCCTGTGGTCCATCGCCGGATAATCCATTTGCCTGTCTCCTGCTGTTTCGCAAAGACTCAACGCTAACACAGAGGGGGCTGCCTCCGAAGTATAGCCGGTTGGCAAACCACAATCTGTTGCCGCCGGCCGATTTCCTGAAAGCCCGCACCGCGACGGGCACCGGCCACAGCCTTGCGATCGGCGCCCTCCCACGGTTTGAGCATCAGACCTTGGAATACAGCTGGCTGCCCCCGGCGCGGAATTCATCCGCCTTTTCACGCATGCCCGCCTCACGATCACGCTCCATGGCCTGTACCTCCTGGGAGATTTTCATGGAGCAGAATTTGGGGCCGCACATGGAGCAGAAATGCGCCACCTTGGCCGAATCCTTGGGCAGGGTCTGATCGTGGAAGTTCCGGGCGGTATCCGGATCCAGCCCCAGATTGAACTGATCCTCCCAGCGGAACTCAAAGCGGGCCTTGGAGAGCGCATCATCGCGCAGCTGCGCCCCGGGGTGCCCCTTCGCCAGATCCGCGGCGTGGGCGGCAATCTTGTAGGTGATGATACCGGTTTTCACGTCTTCCTTGTTGGGCAGCCCCAGATGCTCCTTGGGCGTGACGTAACAGAGCATGGCGCAGCCGTACCAGCCGATCATGGCCGCGCCAATACCCGAGGTGATGTGGTCATAGCCCGGGGCAATATCGGTGGTCAGGGGGCCGAGGGTGTAGAACGGCGCTTCATCACACTCCTTGAGCTGCTTATCCATGTTGGCCTTGATCAGATGCATGGGCACATGGCCCGGCCCTTCGATCATGACCTGGACATCATGCTTCCAGGCAAGCTTGGTCAGTTCGCCCAGGGTTTCCAGCTCGGCAAACTGCGCTTCGTCGTTAGCATCAGCTACGGACCCGGGACGCAGCCCGTCCCCGAGGGAGAACGCCACATCGTAAGCCTTCATGATCTCGCAGATCTCTTCGAAATGCGTGTACAGGAAACTCTCCTCATGGTGAGCGAGGCACCATTTGGCCATGATGCTGCCGCCGCGGGAGACGATCCCGGTCTTGCGCTTGGCCGTGAGCGGCACATAGGGCAGGCGCACCCCGGCGTGGATGGTGAAGTAGTCCACACCCTGCTCGGCCTGTTCGATGAGGGTGTCCCGGAAGATTTCCCAGGTCAGGTCCTCGGCGACGCCATCCACTTTTTCCAGGGCCTGGTAGATCGGTACCGTGCCGATGGGCACCGGGGAATTGCGGATCAGCCATTCCCGTGTTTCGTGGATGTTCTTGCCGGTGGACAGGTCCATGACCGTATCGGCGCCCCAGCGAATCCCCCAGGTGAGCTTGGCCACTTCTTCCTCAATCGACGATGTCAGGGCCGAGTTGCCGATATTGGCGTTGATCTTGACCAGGAAGTTGCGACCGATGATCATCGGCTCGGATTCCGGGTGATTGATGTTATTGGGGATGATCGCCCGGCCCTGGGCCACTTCGTCACGGACAAACTCCGGGGTGATTTCCTCGGGAATGGCGGCGCCAAAGGATTCGCCGGGATGCTGATCCGCCAGAAGACCCTGCTCACGCGCCTCCTGCAGTTTCAGGTTCTCGCGAATCGCGATGAACTCCATTTCCGGCGTGATGATGCCGCGGCGGGCGTAATGCATCTGGGTTACGTTGGCGCCGGCTTTCGCACGCCGGGGCTTGCGCAGATGGCCGAAGCGCAGCGTATCCAGCGCTGGATCTTTCATCCGGCGGTGGGTAAAGGCCGAGGTAAAATCGGCCAGTTCTTCGGTATCGCCCCGTTCTTCGATCCACGGCGTGCGCAGCGGCGCCAGTCCGGCCCGCAAATCGATCTCTGCCTCCGGATCGGTATAGGGGCCCGAGGTGTCGTAGACGTAAATCGGCGGATTGGGTTCTATGCCCTGATCCGTCTGGGTATCCGCCTGACTGATTTCCCGCATGGGAACTCGCAGATCAGGGCGACTGCCCTCCACATAGATTTTGCGGGAGGCCGGGAGCGGCTCGATAGCCGCGCTATCAACTGCGGCGGTTTCACGCAGGTATTCGGGTTGGGACTGTGACATGATGATGCTCTCTCGCCAGTTTCATGATTCATGAGACTTGGCGGGGACGCAGGGCTCTGCCCCGGGCCATGGCCCAGAGCCAGGTGCAGCCTGAAACGCCAGGAGTAAGGCGGGCGGTTTTGGGGCCAACAGCTTTTACGGACACCCTCACCGTCTTGAATCCCTACGCCGGTATTATCCGGTTCAGGTCTGCGGGTTCTGCAATGCAATCTCAGCCGGTGAAGACACCAGCACCCCGTCAAGACGAGAGCCAGTTTAGCGAGCGCCGGGAACAGGCTGCAAGCGCACGGGGTGAATCGCACTCTCTGGAGATTCGGTAACTTCTTCGCCATAATGGCCCCGGCAAAATGGGAACTCGTGCCTGATGTGGCCCGCAGTCAGGCGCCCTGCTGCAACGGTTCTCGACCATCAGGAAGCAGCGGCACAGCCTGAAAACCAAAAAAAAGCGGGCGTATCCAGAACATGAAAGAAAGGCCTCAACCCTGCCCCGGGCTCTGGCAGCGGTTTGCGACCAATGTCCGATGGAGTGGGAACCCCGAATCCGCCGCTGACAGGAAAGCCGGATTTACAGGGATCCCTCAAGCAATCAGGGGTATTCATGAAAAAGAAACTGCTCGCGCTGACACTGGGGCTCATGAGCTTCCAGTCCGCCTCAGCCGTTGACCTGCTCACCACCTATCAACAGGCCCTCGCCTATGACTCCGAACTGGCCGCAGCTCGTGCCGCTTACGAGGCGGAGATGGCCGGTCGCCGGCAGGCACTGTCACCGATGCTGCCGCAACTCAATGCCTTTGGTGAGGGCAGCCATACGGATCGTGATACCGACTACAATGCCGACGACAGCTTCAAGTCCACCAGCTACGGCGTACGCCTGACCCAGCCGCTCTTCCGCGCGGACGTCTATTACGACTACCAGGCCAGCGAAAAGAACGAGCTGCGGGCGAAAGCGGAATACTGGCTGGCCCAACAGTCCCTGATGCTCAACGTCAGCGAATCCTACTTCAACGTGCTGCGGACTGAAGACGCCCTGACCACCGCCCGAGCCACCGAAGCTGCACTGAAGCGCCAGTGGGAGCAGGCCAAGGAGCGCTATGACGTGGGCCTGATCGCCATCACCGAGGTGCTGGAAGCCCGCGCGGCCTACGACGACAGCAAAAGCCGTCGCATCACCGCAGCCAACCAGGTTGCCGTCGCCAAGGAAAGCCTGGCACGCCTGACCGGCCAGTATCATGACAACCTCGACAAGCTCAAGCGCGACTTCCCGATCGCCGGCCCGGAGCCGAGCAACCTGAAACGCTGGGAAGACACTGCCCTGATGGAAAACCTCTCTATCCGGGCCGCCCGTTTTCGGGTAGAAGCCAGCGAATCACAGGTCAATTCCGCTGAAGCCGGGCACTACCCCACCCTGGATCTGACGGCGAGCCACACCCGCACCAATGTGGAAGGCCAGTCTTCTGCCCTGACACCGGATGAATACGAGAACCAGTCTTCTGCCCTGACACCGGATGAATACGAGAACCAGGATTCGGTCATCGCCCTTAATCTGACCGTTCCGCTGTATTCCGGTGGCGGCACCCAGGCGGGCGTGCGGCGCGCCAATGCACTGCAGGAGCAGGCCCAGCAACAGCTGCTGACCGCTCAGCGCAATGTTCGGGTGAACACCCGCAGCCTGTACCGGACCATCGTCAACAACATCGAAACGGTACAGGCTCAAAAGCAGACCATTGTCTCACGCCGGAGTGCGCTGGAAGCCACCCGCGCGGGCTATCGGGTGGGTACGCGTAATATTGTTGAGGTGCTGGATGCCGAACAGGCCTACTATGTGGCCCTGCGCGACTATGCCAATGCCCGCTACGACTACGTGATCAACAGCCTGCAGCTGAAACAGGCTGCCGGCACGCTCAAGGCAGAAGATATCATTCAGCTGGACCATTGGCTGAGCGAGAGCGCACCCGGCATCGAGGCAATGGCTGCTGAGGTTCAGGAACAGGTGGACCCGATCACACCGAAAAAACAATAGGCCGGCGACCTCTCGCCATCGGTGTCACGGCGAGTCGGGCATGCGGCTCAGGATTCCCTCCACGAGCCGCTGCAACGACCCGCGGTTGGCATCCACGACCGCCTGCGCATTCCGGCCGATAGCCGTCCGATGCTCCGGATCGTCAAAGAAGGCAAAGAGACGGTTCGCGAGCACCGGCGCCGACCCCACGTAACACAAGCCTTCCCCTTCCGTCAGTCGTTGACACACATCGGCAAAATTGAAGTTCGACGGCCCCATGATCACGGGCATCCCCCAGGCTGCCGGTTCCAGTGGATTATGCCCCCCGTGGTCAACCAGGGAACCGCCTATGAAGGCCACATCCGCTACACCGAACAGCATCAGCAACTCGCCCATGGTATCGGCAAGATACACAGAGAGTTTCGCAGGATCGTCATCCACCGAACGGCGACCTATCGGCACCCCGAGGGTACCTGCCTCTTCCCACACTTCGGCAAAGCGTTCCGGGTGCCGGGGCACCAGAATCAGCAAAGCGCCCGGGTATTGCCGCAACACCTGACGGTGCGCGGCCAGCAATTCGGCGTCCTCGCCACGATGGGTGCTGGCGGCGATCCAGACCGGACGCTCTCCGATTCTCTTCCGCAGATCCGCTGCCTGCTGTCGCATGGCATCAGCAATCGTCAGATCAAACTTGATACTGCCGGTGACATCGATTCGGCTGTCCGGAATCCCCAACTTCCCGAATCGGTCGGCGTCGGCCTGAGCCTGTGCAGCAACCCAATCGAGGGATTGCAGCATCTCCCTGACCAATGGCAGGACGCGGCTGTAGCCGCGGGCCGAACGCTCACTCAGTCGGGCATTGACGAGAAAAACCGGAGCGCCACGGCGATGGGTCAGCGTCACCATGTTGGGCCATAGCTCGGTTTCCATGATGACCAGTGCCCTGGGGTTGACCCGCCCCAGGAACCGGTTGACCAGATGGGGGGCATCATAGGGCGCGTAAGAATGCTGAACCGCATCTCCGAGCAAAGCCTGGACCCGCTCAGAGCCCGTCGGTGTCATGGTGGTCACAAGCACCGGCAAATCAGGCCAGCGTTTTTGCAGCGCCCTGACCAGAGGCACCGCCGCAATGGTCTCACCGACAGACACGGCATGAACCCAAAGCGTGCCCTGCGGCTGGACCGGCACCTGACCAAGCCGTTCGGCCACACGACGGCGATAGGCCGGTGCCTTGCGGCCACGATACCAGAGGCGCAGCATGACCAGAGGAAGCGCGAGGTAAAAAAGGAACGAATACACTCGACGCATGCAGGCTCCCAAAACGGATCAGAATGAGGCCGGCATTCTAGCGCATTTCGCCGCGCGGGGCTTCCGGGCTCGCGCTGGACCCGCTCGCCCAGTGTGTCTAGAATCTGCCGCTGAAACTGCAACGTGAAGCCTTTGCAAGAGGCCTCCAGAGCCGTTTGTCCATTCCTTTTTCCCGGGTGCGCACGTCACGGCGTGGCCGGAGCAGATAGGCGTCTTCTATGACAGGTCCACAAGAGCGGAACGGCCCGGTTGTCTGGCTGCTGGCCGACCACAAGCCCGGGCACAAAAACCAGCTTCGCGGTCTGGCCGAGCGCCTGGAAAATCTCGCGGGCGCACGTCTTATCTGGATCGATGTCACTCAGTACCCAGTGCCCCTATTCAAGACGCTGCTGGGCATTCCGCCCCGCATCGAGGCGCCCTGGCCCAACATCATCGTTGCGGCCGGGAGTGACAGCCACCGCCTCATGGCCGCCTGCCGCAAGCGTTTCGGAGCGCTGATGGTCATGATCATGCGCCCGAGTTTCCCTTTCCGCTGGATCGACCTGGCGATTATTCCGGCCCATGACAACCCACCCAGCCGCCCCGATGTGCTGGAGACACGCGGCGTCATGAACGCCGTCAGACCCCAAAGCAAACCGGTGACCAAGCATCGCGGCCTGATCCTGATTGGAGGGACGTCCCGTCATTACGTCTGGGACAATGACGCCATCTTTCGTCAGGCGCTGACCCTGGCCGAGGAATACCCGGACTGGGCATGGTCCGTCACCTCTTCCCGCCGCACGCCTTCTGAGCTGGTGCAGCGGCTGCAGGACCTCGCCATGGACAATGTCGTCTACCACCATCACGATCAGACACCGCCCGCCTGGCTGCCAACAACTCTCAGTGAGTCCCGGGTGGCCTGGGTGTCCCCCGACAGCGTGTCCATGGTCTACGAGGCACTGACGGCCGGCCTGCCCACCGGACTCTTCGAGCTGCAGGCTCATACCGGAAGTCGTGTCGTCAAAGGTCTGCAGAGCCTGGCGGAAGAGGGGCTGACGATTTCATGGAGCAACCGCAAGGCCCTGATGCGGGCCGACAACAGCCACAGACCGCACCTGTGGGAGGCCGACAGGGCAGCCCGCTGGATTCTGGAGCACTATAAGGAACGCTTTGAATGAGAGTATTGCAGGTGCTGCCGGCCCTCAACGGCGGGGGCGTAGAGAGGGGAACGGTGGAGTTTGCCCGGGAACTGGTCAAACGCGGACACGAATCCCTGGTGCTCTCCAACGGGGGCCTGATGGTCGAGCAACTCGAGGCGAATGGCACCCGCCACATCGCCATGCCGGTGCACCGCAAATCACCGGCCTCCTTTGGACAGATTCGGCCAGTGCGCCGCCTTATCCGCGAGCTTAAACCAGATATCATTCACGTGCGCTCCCGCATGCCGGCATGGATCGTCTGGCTGGCCTGGCGCAAGCTGCCCGCAGACGAGCGACCCGTGCTGGTCAGCACCTTTCACGGCATGTATTCGGTGAACGCCTACAGCGCGGTGATGGCCAAGCCTCGCCACCTGATTGCGATTTCACAGTGCGTGCGCCAGTACATTCTCGACAACTATCAGGTCGAGCCCGCTCGCATCACCGTCATACAGCGCGGCGTCGATACCAGTGCTTTTTCGCCAGGCCCGCCGGAACCCCACTGGCAGGCGCAGCTGTACCGGGACTACCCCCACTTCCAGGGCAAGCAGATTGTGCTCATGCCGGGACGCCTGACACGCTGGAAGGGCCAGGAAGCGTTTCTGGACATGATGGCGCAACTGGTGAAACAGGCACCTGAGGTTCATGGCGTGGTCGTGGGAGGAGCGGAACCCAGGAAAGAGAGCTACCTGGCAGAACTGGAAGCCAAGACCCAGAAACTCGGACTCGACAAGCAGGTCACCTTCACTGGCCACCGTGCGGATATTGCCCAGTTCTATCGCCTGGCTGATGTCGTCTGTCACATGTCCAACAAACCGGAACCCTTCGGACGCACCCTGACCGAAGCACTCGCCGTGGGCACCCCGGTGGTGGCCTTCGATCGTGGCGGGGCCACCGAATCCCTTTCTGCCTGCTTCCCGGACGGCCTGGTGCCTCCGGACGATCTGACCGCCTTTGCTCAACGGGTGCAGAGCCTCCTGGGCCAGCGACCAGCCATCGAAATCCGGCCCGAATTCAAGCTGGAACATCAGGTGCAGGCCACCCTCGACGTCTACCACAGGGCCCTCAGCGAATCCTGAAGAACCCGAGGCCGTCAACTGCTACAATAGCGCTTTTTGGATTCGAGGGACGCGCCCGACATGCGAGTACTGCACATCGCCTACCAGCAGCTGCGCCGATATGGCCAAACCCGGGTCAGCTGGGCGCAGAAGCTGACCTATGGTCTGATCAAGAACGACCACTTCGTTTCCGTTTTCAGTGACCGCGATGTGGCCGCGTTCGAAGCGCCTTTCGGCATTCGCGATCTGGGTAAGGGCAAGGCCAACCAGAAGGTGCTGGAAACTGTCGATGCGGTAGAGCCCGACCTGGTGATTGCCGGCCATTGCGACATCATCACCAACGAAACGCTCAGCGAGATCAAGCGTCGTCATCCGTCGGTCATCCTGGCCCATTGCAACAACGATCCGCTGTTCGTCCCCGACAATGTCGAGCGCATCAAGCACCGCGCCTCTGTGGTGGATGCCATTTTCGTCTCCACCGGCCGGCCGGAACTCACCCTTTTCGAGGGCATCGGCGCCCGGGTCTATCACATGCCCAATCCGGTCGACCCGGCAATTGAAAATCTCAACAATGCCGAGAAGACCGACCTCGATATCGACCTGCTGTTCTGCAGCAACAGCACCAACTTCACCAAGCGCCTGGAAATGGTCAAGTGGCTCAAGGATCAACTGGGCGATGAGCTCAACTTCAAGACCTACGGCAGCTTCGGCGAGCCGCCGGTCTGGGGCCGGGACTATGACCGCGCCCTGGCCCGCACCCGCATGGGCCTCAACCTCAATCGTCAGGAAGGCCACTACTGGTACTCCTCGGCCCGCATGGCCCAGCTGGCGGGCAACGGTATCCTGCAGTTCACCCACAGCGGCCCCCGTTTTGACGAACTGATGCCCCCGGAAAGCATTGTCTACTTCGATGACCAGGATGACCTGCTGGGCAAGATCCGCGAGTTTCATCACGATGACGCCAAACGCCGGCTGTGGGCGGCCCGCGCCCGGGATTTTTTCCATCGTGAGATCAATTCCAAGCTTTACGCCCAGTACATCGTCGAGGCCTCGCTGCAGCAGCCCTTCAGTCACGACTACGTGTGGGCGCGCGACATCAACCTGGACGGCAGCCGTAAATGACCCTGCAACTGGCCCAATTGGAACCTTTTGCCCGCGGCGGCAACCGGTTGTGCTTCGTGCATCCGGACGACGCCGGACGCTGCGTCAAGGTTCGACGGCCCGATTTCACCCTGGAGGACCGTCGACGCAAGAAGGGCTTCCCCAAGAACCTCAAGCCGTTGTCCAGTTTTGACGACAACCTCGAGGAGTCCCGGGTCATGACGGGCCTGGAAAAGCGTTATGGCGAACGGATCTTCCGGCACGTCAGTCGCTGCTACGGTTTTGTCGACACCGACTTCGGCAAGGGCCTGGTTTCTGAGCTGATACGGGACGGTAATGGCGCCATCTCCCAGACCCTGAAAAAATACCTGTGGGATCATGGTCTGACCGAAGAATGCCAGGCTGCCGTCCAGGCGCTGGGCGACTTCTGGCAAAGCCAAGCGGTGCCCTCGAGGGATTTACTGCTCCACAACATCGTGGTTCAGCGAAACAACGACGGAACCATCGAGCGGTTGGTGGTCATCGACGGCCTCGGCAGCTCCGGGCTGATCCCGGCCGGTTGGCTGCCGCACAGCCTGCAGCAGCGCAAGTCGGCCCGCAAGGTGGCCAACCTCCATGAGCGCATCGACATCCTGCTGGGTCAGCGGGGCCAGGATACCTTTCCCGGCTTTCATGGCTTGCTGCTGCATGACGACCACCCTGATCACCACAATGAGAAAGGAGGCCCTGTATCTCCATGAGCCGCACTCCTAGCATGCCGCGGGTCGCCCAGGTTCTGGCCGGTGCCAACCAGGGTGGCGCGGAGAATTTCTTTGTGCGTCTGGTCAATGGTCTCCAGGCCTCCGGCGAAGTCGACCAGAAGGCCTTCATTCGTGGCCACGAGCATCGGATGGACGCCCTGCGCCAGGGCGGTGTGCCCGTGGAAGGGTTTCGTTTCGGTGGCCCATTCAACCAGATGGACCGCCTGCGTTACCGCAGTGCCCTGCGCGAGTTTCATCCCGACATCGTAATGACCTGGATGAACCGGGCCACCCTGCTCACTCCACCCGGCGATTACACCCTGATCAGCCGCCTCGGGCACTACTACAACCTCAAGTATTACCGTCACGCGGATTATTGGATCGGCATCTCACACGGCATCTGCGATCATCTGGTCAAGGGTGGCATGCCGGCGGAAAAGGTTTTCTATATTCCCAACTTTGCCGATGAGACACCGGTGGAAGCCCTTCCGCGCGATAGCTTCAATACACCGTCCGATCGTCCACTGATCCTGGCCGCCGGACGGTTGCACGTGAACAAGGGCTTCGACATTCTGCTGCAGGCCCTGAAGGACGTCCCGGATGCCATTCTCTGGCTGGCCGGCGCGGGTCCAGAGGAGCGCGCCCTGAAACAGCAATGCAGCGAGCTGGGACTGGACGAGCGGGTCCGCTTTCTGGGCTGGCGCAATGATGTCACCCGCCTGATGAAAACGGCCGACCTGTTTGTGTGCCCCTCACGCCACGAAGGGCTGGGGTCCATCGTGATGGAGTCCTGGGCACATCAATGCCCCATCATCGCCACCGATTCCCAGGGCCCGGGCGAACTCATCGATTCCGGCCAGACCGGCATTGTCACGCCGGTGGATGAAGTGGCACCGCTGGCTGACGCGATCCGGCAACTGCTCGACGATCCCTCCTTGCGTGAGCAACTGACCGAGAACGCCGAAAAGCATTACTGGACCCATTTCAGCCGGGAAGTGGTGGTCGATCAATACCTCAAGTTATTTGCTACTATTCGAACGCCCAAACCAGACGCAACCATCAGCAGCCGCTAGGTTGTCGTTCGAAGGCAGCCATCCAGGCCGGAGCACGATTGACAGATGTTTAAAGCAAAGCGCAAACAGAAGCGGGTCATGGCCCAGAATGCCGTCATCGCGCGGGACAAACAGCTGATTCTGGCCAATCAATACCTGCAAAGCGCACTCAACTCTCAGCGCCCGGGCGTTGGTAATGATAAGCCACATGAAATCATCGTCTCGCTCACTACCTTCGACAAACGCATTGCCAATGTGTACCTGACGATTGAAAGCATCTTCCAGCAGGCGCTGCGACCGGACCGGGTGATCCTGTGGATCTCCGAGGAGGATTTTGGCGAGAATGACATCCCCGAAATCCTGCGACTCCAGCAACAGCGGGGCCTGGAGATCGGTTTCATGCCCAAGGACATCGGCCCTTACGGCAAGTTCTACTACACCCTGGAACGACACCCGGAGAGTCTGATCGTTACCGTGGATGACGACCATATCTATCCGCACGACATGGTGGATATGCTCTACCGGACCTGGCTCGAGGATCCGCATACGATCCCGTGTCACCGGGCCCACAAGATTAGTTTCGACAGCCAGGGCCAATTGCTGCCCTACAAGGAATGGCAAAAATCCACCACGGATACCAAGCCGTCCCTGCTAACTTTTCCGACTGGTATTGGCGGCGTCCTTTATTTCCCGGGCTGCTTTGACGAGGCGATTCTTGATAAGGAACTCTTCCTGTCCCTCTGCCCCCATGCTGACGATGTCTGGCTCAAGGCCATGAGCCTGAAAAAAGGCACGCCCTGCAAGCGGGTCAGGGAATACCGCAATTTCGGCACGCGCTTCCTGACGGTCCATGATTCCCAGGTCGCGGCCCTAAAGAAAGGCAACAAACGCGGTGCATCCAACAATGACACCAAGTTGAAAGCCGTTTGGGACCACTTCAATCTGTGGGACAAGATGCCGAAAGGCTAGCTCCGATTCCACTACATCAAAGGCCAAGGTTTACGGGACAAATGGCATGAAAATAATGCTGGTATTCGGAACACGCCCGGAAGCGATCAAAATGGCCCCGCTGGTCAACCGGCTGCAGCAGGCGAACTGCGAGGTTCGCGTGTGCGTGACGGCCCAACATCGTGAGATGCTTGACCAGGTCCTGGCGTTATTCGGGATCACGCCGGATTACGACCTTAACCTGATGAAGCCCAACCAGGATCTCACCGATGTCACGACCGGCGTACTCGAAGGGCTACGCACCGTATTGCAGCAGGACAAGCCGGATTGGGTCGGTGTGCACGGCGACACGACCACGACGATGGCCGCTAGCATTGCCGCTTTCTATCAGAAGATTCCGGTCTTTCATGTGGAAGCGGGTCTGCGTACCGGTAATGTCTACGCCCCCTGGCCGGAAGAAATGAATCGCCGCCTGGCCGGCACTGTCGCAAGTCTGCACTTCGCCCCCACCGAAACGGCAGCCAACAACCTCATCCGGGAAGGTGTCTCCCCTCAGGACGTCCTGGTTACCGGCAATACCGTGATCGACGCTCTGCTGGATACCGCAGACAAACTGAAACACCAGGCCGAACTGCGCGCTCGTTGCCGCGACATTACAGCGCTTGATCAATTGCCCCCTCACGAACACTTGCTGCTGGTCACGGGACACAGGCGGGAGAACTTTGGTGAAGGCTTCCAGGAGATTTGCCGGGCGCTCCGCCAATTGGCCATGGAAAGCCCCGAACTCGCCATCGTCTATCCGGTGCACCTCAACCCCAATGTAAGGGAGCCAGTTCAGCGGCTACTATCGGATCTGCCCAATGTCAGCCTGATCGAACCGCTGGACTATCTCCCGTTTGTCTACCTGATGCAGCAGGCCAGCCTGATTCTGACGGATTCCGGCGGAGTTCAGGAAGAGGCCCCATCGTTGGGAAAACCGGTGCTCGTGATGCGGGAAACCACGGAGCGGCCCGAAGCGGTGGACGCCGGGACGGTCAAACTGGTTGGAACCGACCGGGTCCTGATTGTGAGCCAGGTAGAGCGACTGCTGAAGGACAAAGACGCCTACCAGCGCATGGCGTTTGCTCACAACCCCTATGGCGACGGCAAGGCCTCCAGCCGGATCACGGACCATTTGCTGGCAGAACACACGCGTTCCTAACGCACTTAGAACATCAGGACAGGTCAGATCATCATGAAAATCGTCATGCTGACGAACGAATTCCCGCCCAGTATCGGTGGGGTACAAACCCACGTTGACGAGCTCAGCCGCGCCCTGGTGGCGCTCGGCCATGAAGTCCACGTCATCACCCGCTGGAAGGACAAGGCAACCGCCAAGCTGGAAAACCGCGACGGTGTGCAGGTTCACAGGATTCCGCTTGCCAAGAGCCACTGGTTTTATGATCGCCAGTTGCGACGTCAAATCAGAAAGCTTCACCGTGAAGGGCCGGTGGACATTCTCCACGTCCACGGCATGCGCCCGCTGAAGGCCTGTGGCGGACTCGGCATCCCGGTGGTCTTTACCAATCACACCTCGTCCTTCCTGCGCAGGGTTAAACAGACGCAGAAGGTCCGCGACAAGATGCTCTCCCAACTGCGCGTTGCCCAGCTGATTCTTGCCCCCAGTGAAGAACTCGCCGATGCAACCCGGGAGTGTGGCTATACTGGTCCGGTGACCTTCATTGCCAACGGTGTTGATGTGGAGAAATTTTCCCCCGGCAACTCCGGCCTGCGAAAACGCCTGGATATTCCGGCAGACGCCTTTGTCGTGGCCCTGGCCCGACGCCTGTATGAAAAAAACGGAGTGCTGTTCCTCGCCGAAGCGGTCGCCAAACTCAATCATCCCCGCCTGCACCTGGTTGTGGCGGGCGCAGGCAGCGATCGCGAGGCGTTTGAAAAGATCGTCGGCGAAGGCGGGGTTGCGGGGCGGACCCACATGCTCGGTGGCGTGGCCAACGCCGAAATGCCGGAACTATACCGCGGCTGTGATGTCTCCGTGTTGCCCTCTCTGCTTGAAGCCACCAGCATCGCCGGGCTGGAGGCCATGGCCTGCGGCCTGCCCCTGATCGGAACGAACGTTGGTGGCATTCCAGCCATTCTTCGCAATGGTGATAACGGCCTGCTGGTTGAACCACGCAGCCCGCAACAACTGGCCGATGCCCTGGGAACACTGATCAGTGACCCGGAACGCTGTCGGCAAATGGGGCAGCGAAGCCGTGAGCGCGCGGTCGAGGAGTTCTCCTGGAACTCAATCGCGCAGAAAACCCTGGAAGCCTATGCTGGCATTCCGGGCTGAACAGGCAATAGCACGGTCCATGACTGCGGCATCTCCTGCTTATTCACATCTATCCGAGACGTCTTTAATGTCAATGAAGTTCGGCCGTTTTTCCCTGATCACAACACCCAGCCCCGTCGGCGAACGCTATCGCCAGGGCTGGCTACCGCTGGCCGGTTTGCTCGCCGTACTGTTCTACACGGCGACCTATCTGCTTTCAGAGGAAATTGCACGCTATTCCAAGCCGCTGATTCTGCTTCTGGGTTTTGGTGGCTACTTCTATCTGGGTGGCCGGCTGCGCCGCACAGGGCCCATGTGGATCTTTCTGGCAGCGCTCGCCATTGTGCTGCTGTCCTGGGGCCTGTCCCACCTGCACCACCCCCAGTGGGCGGAAGACAGCCCCAAAGTCCACCGGCTGACAAATTGGACCGTCTTCATCGCCGTCGCCTGGTTGCTGGGTGGTAACAGTCGCTGGACACTATTGACCTGGTTTGTGGGGCTTGTGGCGTTACTGGCGACCCCATGGATACTGGGGAACGGCCTGAACGAGTGGCTGGCAGGCCTGCGGGGCCGGCGAATCGATTTCGGCATCAACAATGCCCAACATACCGCCATGCTATTCGGCATCGGCTTTCTGGGTATCATTGCATTCAGTCGCCGTTTTCTTGTTACCGGACCGTGGCGCGCAGCACGTATGCTGTTTTGGCTCGCCGGACTGGTGTTTTTTGGTGTTGGCGTAATAATCACTCAAACTCGAGGCATCTGGCTAGGCGAAAGCCTGGCTATGCTTGTTCTTTTCGGCAGTCTTGGCGTGTGGATATTCCGCACCCCGTCTCGCCATAAGAAAGCAAAAATCATTGGATTCAGCCTGGCAACGGCCATCGCACTCATAGGCCTGATTACGGTTGAGCTGGGCAACGTCGTCGAGAAGCGACTTCATTCGGAAAAAGGCATCATTGATGGGCTGCTGTCTGGTGAAATTCTGGATAGCCAACGGGGAAGCATTGCGTACCGTTACAACAGCTGGGAAGCGGCCATTCCCTGGATCGCAGAACGCCCGATCGTGGGCTGGGGCGGGAACGGGCGAGGACTGGTGCTGGCCCACTCCGAAGGCCTGCCCAAATGGTTCACGTCGCGAACAGGTCACCTGCACAGCAGCTATGTCGACATTCTCGTCAACTTTGGCATGCTGGGCCTAACGCTTTTCCTCGGGCTACTGTTCTGGACAGCGCTGCGTAGTTTCCAAGCCTGGAAAAGAGGCTTTATGGGCGGTGATATGCTGACCTTTTATCTGGCGTTCACGGCGTTCTGGCTGGTGGTCAATATTACGGAATCCTATATGTTCTATTCTACCGGCCAGTATGTTCTCAGCCTCGTGCTCGGCGGCATGGTCACCCATATCTGGCGCATGCAGGGCAGCAACAACAAAAACAATGTTTCCGGAGAATCGATGTGAGGATCCTCCACGTCTGTGCCCATCACTGGTTTGAGTTCGGGCGCAAACCCCACACGCAGGACCGGCGAATATCCAGTGGCCTCACTCGCCTGGGGCATTTCGTCTACGACTTCAGCTATCGGGATATCGCCAGCTACCACTCGCTGTTCAGAAAGCGCAAGCGGGGCAGGTCCAAGATGAATGCCTCACTCCTGACAGCCATTGAAAGACTGGAACCGGATCTCCTGCTACTGGGGCACTCCGAACTGATCGACGAACCCACCCTGGCGTTCATTCGCCGTCGCTATCCTCAGACCAGGCTGGCCATGTGGTATGTGGATGCCCTGTATAAAGCCCCGGGGTTCGAGGACAAGCTGCAACATCTCGATGCTTTTTTCGCAACGGGGGCAGGTGAACCGCTTGAGCAGCTGCGTGCCAAAACCTCCGGCGTCGTCCATTTCATGCCGAACATGTGCGACCCCGGTCTCGACAGCTTTCGCGCGGACGAAAACCCGGCACCGCGTTACGACCTGACGTTCATCGGATCCAGCGCCGGCGGCCAGCGACTGAACCTGACCAGCATTCTGACCCGGGAACTGGAAGGCTTGGAACTGGGCTTTTTCGGTCTGACCAAAGGCTCAAAAAAGCTCGATCTGAATTATTTGCAGCTTATTGGTGACAGTGCCATGGGCTTGAATTACAGCCGGCACAATGATCAACCGCTGTACACCTCCGACCGTCAAATTCATCTCGCGGCCAACGGCGCCATGGTGCTGATGCCGGAAGTGCCGGATTTTCGCTGGCTCTTCAGTGACGAAGAGCTGGTTTACTTCACCGACATACCGGACCTGGTTGAGAAAGCCCGCCATTATGCGCACTCCCCCGATGAACGCCGCGCCATCGCCCGGCGAGGGCGCCTCAGGGCACATGACTCCTACAATGCCACTCGTGTCTGCCGCTTCATGCTGGAAGCCATCAATCACGAGCCGTTCAGTGAGCCCTACGAATGGGTGAATCCCGCTGCAGACTGAAACATCAGTTGCGGGTGCCGGACAAAGGGTTGGATTTCCTGGAATGGAGCGATAAAAAACGGCGGGACACCATCGCAACGATGGCACATAGACGAGGCCGCGCCGGCCACTCGAGTGGCTCTGGCGCGGCCAACGTGATCACCAATCAGCGGACCACAGTCAACCACTCGGCATTCTGCTCCCGCTTCCCCTTCACCGCATCAAAATACATGGTCTGCAGTTTCTCGGTCAGCGGCCCGCGCTTGCCTTCACCAATCTGGCGATTATCCAGCTCACGGATGGGCAGGACTTCCGCGGCGGTGCCGGTGAAGAAGGCTTCGTCCGCCACGTAGACTTCATCGCGGGTAATGCGCTTCTCGCGAACCGGCACTCCCAGCTCCTCGGCAAAGGAGAAAATGGTCTTGCGGGTGATGCCGTCCAGGCAGGAGGTCAGTTCCGGGGTGTAGAGGACACCATCGCGCAGGATGAAGATGTTCTCACCGGAACCTTCCGCCACGTAACCTTCGTTGTCCAGCAGCAGGGCTTCTTCATAGCCGCAGCTGAGGGCTTCGTTCAGCGCCAGCATGGAGTTGATGTAGTTGCCGTTCGCCTTGGCCTTGCACATGGTGATGTTGACGTGGTGGCGCGTGTAGGACGACGTGCGGACACGAATGCCCAGCTCACGCGCCTCCGGGGACATGTAGGACGGCCAGGTCCAGGCAGCGACCATGACGTGCACCTTGAGGTTGTCCGCGCGCAGGCCCATGCCCTCGGAACCGAAGAACACCATCGGGCGCAGATAGGCTTCGTCCAGGTTGTTCTCGCGCACGGTCCGGCACTGGGCGTCGTTGAGTTCGTCCCGGGTGAACGGCATTTTCATGCCGAGGATATGGGCGGAACGGAACAGACGGTCGGTATGCTCCTGCAACCGGAAGATCGCCGGGCCCTGATCGGTGTGATAGGCCCGCACGCCTTCGAAGCAGCCCATGCCGTAGTGCAGTGTGTGGGTCAACACGTGCACCTTGGCCTCGCGCCAGGGGATCAACTCGCCATCGAGCCAGATCAGGCCGTCACGATCAGCCATCGACATGGTCACTACTCCTATACAGATACGGTTTTTGGAAAAGGCGCAGTTTAGCAGGAAAAGTCACGCCGACGAAGACCGTAGCATGCACGAGCAGAACTGTTTCACGCCGGCTCCATGATTTTTTGCCACAGTGCCTCCACATAGCCCCGCTCCTCCGGAAACGCATCCGGCTCCACACGACTGCTGAGGTTCTGAAGCGCCTGACGATGAATCATGGAGCGCATCTGAATAAAGATCTCCCGCAACCGCTCGGCCGTCTCCGGCTCGAGAACACCGCACCGGCCCAGGGTTTCCATCTGCCGGATGTTATCGGAGACCCGGGTCACTTCCGGATGCTCCGCTGCATGAGCCAGAATCAGGTACTGGACCATGAATTCGATATCGATAATGCCGCCGGGATCCTGTTTGACATGGAAGTGCGGCAGACGGCCATCGCCATCGGGCTTGGTGGCCAGGGCATCCCGCATCTTGTTGCGCATGGCCACCACTTCCTTCCGCAGCTGCGACGGGTCGCGTGTGCGGCACAACACATCCTTGCGGATCCGTTCGAACCCCTGGCCGACACGCGCTGACCCGGCCACGAAACGGGAACGGGCCAGAGCCTGGTGCTCCCAGGTCCAGGCGTCCTCCTGCTGATAGCGTTCAAATGCGTCCAGCGTCGTTACCAGCAGCCCGGAACTGCCCGAAGGGCGCAAACGCATATCCACTTCATACAGCTGGCCAGAAGGCGTCTGGGTGCTCAGTATATGCACGATACGCTGTCCCAGGCGGGTGAAGAACACGGCATTATCGATGCTCTTGCCCCCGTCCGTGACACCGAGGGGATCGGCATCATGAATGTAGACCAGGTCGAGATCGGAGGTATAACCCAGTTCGATGCCCCCGAGCTTGCCGTAGCCCACCACGGCGAAATGAAGGTCGTCCTCTTCCGTCTCCGCGGACGGCTTGCCATAACGGGAGACCATGGCCATCCAGGCGATACGCACCACCTGATCCAGCACCGCCTCGGCAATCCAGGTCAGATAATCACTGACTTTCATCAGCGGCAGCGTGTCTGCTATCTCTGACGCGGCGACTCGCAGCACATGGGCTTTCTTGAAGTAACGCAGACATTCCATCTGCTCTTCCAGATCATCCTCGGATATGCGCAACAGCTGTTGCCGCAATTCGTCCTCAAGAACGGCCTTCTCAGGCGGCGTGTAGAGCGTCTGGGCATTGAGCAGCTCATCCAGCAGCAGGGGTGTGGAAGCCAGCTCATTCGCGATCCAGGGACTGGCCGCACAAAGCCGGACCAACTGTTGCAGGGCCTTCGGATTCTCATTCAGCAAAAGCAGGTAGGCGGTTCGCCGCAAGACCGCATGAACCAGACGCAACACCCGCTGGAACGTTTCCGCCGGCTGCCCAACCTCGCTCAGCGCTTTAAGCAGGCTGGGCATGAAGTGATCGAGCCGGTTGCGAGCCTGGCTCTGCATGGTGGTCACATGCCGGTTCTGCTGCAATTCCTGGAGATCCGACAGTACCCGATCGGCCGGCTCGAAGCCCTGCTCCTCCAGCCATTCGCGGGCCTTGCTGTCCTCGAGCTCGCCCAGCCAGAGTTCGTGCCAGATTTCCTCGACCTCGTCTTCGTCAGCATCCTCTTCATCCACCGCGATGATATCGGCGAAATGGCCGCTCACGGCAGCCCGGTGCTGATCCAGCCGGGCCTTGAACGTCTCCCAGTCGTCAAACCCCATGATCGTGGCCACCCGACACCGGTCGACCTCGCTATCAGGCAGCAGCTGAGTCTGTCGATCGGCCAGATCCTGGAGGGCATGTTCCGTATCGCGCAGGAACCGATAGGCGGCGCTCAGTTCCGCCACAACATGGCTCGGCAGCGGCTCATCGTCACCCAGCGCCTCCAACACGCCCAGCAGGTCACGCCGACGCAGACGAGCGTCCCTACCGCCACGGATCAACTGGAAGGCCTGCGCCACAAATTCCACTTCCCTGATACCACCGGCACCCAGCTTGATATCGTTCTCCAACCCCTTGCGCCGGACTTCCCGATTGATCATCGCCTTCATGCTGCGTAGGGACTCGAAGGCGCTGAAGTCGATGTAGCGGCGATAGACAAAGGGGCGCAGCATTTCCATGAGATGCTCACCGGATTCTTCAGCACCGGCAATGACACGGGCCTTGATCATGGCGTAGCGTTCCCACTCGCGGCCCTGCTCCTGGTAATAGGCCTCCAGCGCCGGGAAGCTCAGCGCCAGGGCACCGCTTTGTCCGTAGGGGCGGAGCCGCATATCGACGCGGAAGACGAAGCCGTCTGCGGTGGGTTGATCGAGGGCCTGGATTAATCGCTGGCCAAGTCGAGTGAAAAACTGCTGATTGTCGATGGTACGCGGTCCATCCCGGGTCTCGCCTTTTTCCTCGAAGGCGAAGATCAGATCGATATCGGAAGACACATTCAATTCGTGGGCCCCCAGCTTACCCATGCCCACGACCACCAGTGACTGGGGCTCGCCAGAATCATCCCCATGGGGCACTCCCCACTGGGCGCAGCAGTCCTGATACAGCCAGCTCAAGGCTTTCTGGATGCAGGTATCGGCCAGTTCGGACACCGAGGCCATGGTTTCGTCCAGATCCGCCAGCTTGAGCACATCCCGCCAGATAATGCTGAACATGGCCCGCCGGCGGAAACGGCGAAGCTGCTTCAGCAACTGCTCCTCGGAATCCACATTTTCCGCATACTCACCTTCCCAGGTGGCAGGCCACTGACCGGGCTCCCATTCCCGAACCTGACCGTGCTCCCCAAACGCCGGCAATACCCCCTGAACATGGCGAGCCATCGCCTCAGCGAGAAAATCACTCAGGGCTATCGCCCGAGGCAGCGTATCGGAATTTTCTTGAGCCAGTTTGAGAAGGTCATGGGCGCACTCGGGATTGTCCGTAATAATGTCCGCCAGGCGCGACCAGGCAGTCTGTAATTCGCTGTGCAGCTGTTCTGGTATCGCTTGCCATTGTTGTTCGGTCAGCGCGGGCAATGCCTTTTCACTCATAACGGGCCTTTTTGCTATTGCTCTCGTGTTGAAGCGGGATTCTCAAGCAACTCAAGCTGTAAGAGCCCGAGCTGGTAATCTGCCAGGAAGAGATCATCCCAATTTTCCGGGACATCGACCAGAGCGGGTTCCCAACGTGCAAGCATGGCATCCATGTGGGCTATTACCTGTGGCGATCCTGCCTCGGCCCGTAACTGCTCCAGCAATGAAACCGCCGCCTGCAAATGGCGTGGGTCACTTGTAAGCCAGGCCAGACCGGTGGCTTGCAACCAGGTGGTAACTCGCGCATTGGCGTCATTGTTCACTGGGGGTTCGGGTCGATAGAGACCGGCCAGGTAATAGCCCTGCTCCGCCTTGCTCACCGGATTGATAAACGCCGGCGCCCATTCCAGCAGACGACGCACCAGGTGGAGCAGCGTCTCGCTATCATCTCCGCCCTTGTGTTCGCACTCGAACTCACAAAGGGAGCGCCGGCGGCCGCCGGCAAGGATCTCACCGTGATCGAGCGCCATCTCCACGGCCTGGTTCGCCACGCTATCGAGCAGCCAAAGATCACGCTGAAAATTGGTCTGGAAAACCGGCTTCAGATTGGCCAGATCAACCGATCGCTTCAGGTCCGTTTGTTCAAGAAGCTCAAGATCGAGCTCGGGTTCGGGCAGCGCCCATTCCCACTCCTGTCGCCGGTGGACACCACGGTCGATGACCCCTTTGGTTTTCAGGGTCTGAATCCAGCGCCCGTCGACCTCGCGAATACGCAATGCCGCCCGGGCCTCATTGAGTGTTGACTGCGGTGTATCGAAATACTGGTTTTTGAGGTGACGAGGTTCAGAAGGGCCTGCACCCAGATGGCGGCAAAACGCGACAATGCGCTCTCGATGGGTAGGAAGGACGGTCAGTTTGATCTCGGTTTCGGCGGCCATGCACCCAAAGCTCCTTGAAACACTTTCGGCAGATACAAAAAAACCGGCACCCGAAGGCGCCGGTTTTTTATTCTAGCCGACCTTAGAACAGGTAGGCTGCACCAACGTTCAGCTGGTTGGTATCACCGTCGTCGTTGCCGTTGTCATCGTTACGGGTTACGGCCTCGGTGTAGACGTACATGTTGTCAGACAGGTTGTGGATAACCTGAGCAGTGATCACGCTGGTTTCCATGTCGCCGATATCCGCCTGCTGGTTCTCGTAAGAGAGGCGGAAGCTGTTGGCACCCATGGTGTAAGTGCCCATCAAACCATAGGTATCGGCACCGTTGTTGCCAGTATTCTTTTCACCGCTACGAGTGTCGTAGTAGGCATCCAGAACAAGATTGTTCAGCGTATACGCAAAGCTAACACCGTAGCTGTTTTCATAGCTACCAGTGCCGCCAGACGCGAGGGTGTCACCGTCGTTGGAATCCATAGCCAGGGCCACAGTGAAGTTATTCATCTCATACTTGGCACCCAACTGGTACGGATAGTTTTTAGCGTTGCTGACCGGATCAGCTTCGCCATCAATCTGTACAACCGCATGCAGCGTCAAACCACCCATGCTTGGGGATACGTACTGAACCAGATTGTCTTCAGCAGTGGTGTAACTGGATGTCACGTTGAGCGCACCAACTTCATAGATCCAGTTAGAATAGTCACCAATCAGCACTTCGTACTGGGAATCGTCCTTACCAACCCAGACCTTACCGAAATTACCTTCAACACCCATGTACGCTTCGTCCAGTGCGTCCAGACCGCTGGTACCGTCAGTGGTGTTAATGCCCTGAAGTTCAATCTTGCCGAAAGCCTTAACACCCGGCATCAGCTCATGGCTGTGCTCAACACCGATGGTAGAACCGTTGTCTACCAGTTGTCCTGCACCACCTTGATTGTAACCAGTAGCTCCAGCAGCTACTGCATTTTCTGCGTCGGTGTAGGTATAAACCATCTGGATGTTGCCCTAGATCTTCGGCATGGCGTCCAAACGCTCAGCCAGATCAGCGGTCTTTTCATTGCCCATTTGCGCCATGACCGGCGCCGCGAACGTTGCAGCTGCAACGGCTGATGCAATCAGAGTCTTTTTCATTGCGTCTTCCTTCTTTGAGTTAACTCAGGTTTAGCCGCGGGATTGAACCCGTTGTTCTTGTATACCGGGCGCGTTTACGCCCGATGTTGTGTAGGAAATATGTCATAAGAATGACAATTTGCAAATTTTAGTGCGATTTAGCACCAAAAATGCACCATTTCCTCCCATAATCCTCCTTAATACTGGTCTTCATCCGTGTTGTTATCCCAGACAGGCGACCAGTTACCCCAAGCGCTACCGGTTTGACCGCGTCCACACCTTCCCGGTGTTGAATTTTAAGAGGGCAAAGCAGCAGTGCCTTATCAATCACTTACGGAGACTTCTTAAAGCCTCACTTAATGAATGCTTTTTAATACAAATCCTTTAATTTTGCAAATCAAAGGCCTCAAGCCCTTAAAGAATTTCGCTCTAAAAACACGCATTATTCATAACAAATTTGGAGCCAGAAAATGTTCTTTTCTTTTTTTTCAAACTGTTATGCATCAAGGCGACCCGTACAACTTTATAGACCCAAAAATCGGCGCCTCATTTCTGTGCAACCCTAGCACAAGAATTGTGCAGCGCCTCTTTGACTTTCGTCGATGCCTTGCCGTACCGCATCCGCGGTCTATTTCAGCACGCCCTTTATGACAGTTTCATGAAAACCATCCCATACTGCCGGACCATCAAGCTTCAAGCCAAAAGGTCACCGGGCCATCGTTAATGAGACGCACTTGCATGTCGGCTGCAAAGATACCGGTCTCTACACGCCCCGGCAAGACTTGAAGTGACTCTGCTACAAATTGCTCATAGAGCCGCTTTCCCAGAGAGGGCTCGGCAGCACCGGAAAATGAGGGTCGCCTCCCCTTGCGGGTATCCGCTGCCAGGGTGAACTGAGAGACCACCAGCAACTGCCCCTCAATGTCTGCCAGGCTGCGGTTCATTTTTCCATTCTCATCCGGAAAAACCCGGTAGTGGGTGACTCGCTCAACCAGCCGGCGACAGTGGGCGTCATCGTCGCCCTCCACTACCGCGACAAAAACCAACAGGCCCCGGCCAATCTGGCCAACAACCTCCCCCTCAACGGTAACCGATGCTTCGCTAACCCGCTGAATCAACGCCCTCATTCCAAACCGAACTCCGGCCCGAACTTTTCACTGAAATTGCGACAAGCTTGTACCAGGGCGTCCACGATCGCCGGCTCACTAGCCGAGTGTCCCGCGTCCCGGATGATAAAGAGTTCGGCATCCGACCAGACATCATGCAGCGCCAGAGCGTTTTCCAGAGGACAGACCATATCGTAGCGGCCGTGCACGATTGCGCCGGGAATACCATTAAGCGCATCTGCGTTGGCCACAATCTGATTGGATTCAAGGAAGGCATCATTGCGGAAGAAATGGCATTCAATCCGGGCCAGGGATATGGCTGTATGCGGATGGCCGAAATGTTCCAGCACCTTGGTACTCGGATGCAACGTCGCGCAGCGACCTTCCCAGATGGACCAGGCCTTGGCTGCCTGGATCTGCTCCAGTTCGTTTTCACTGGTCAGGCGCTTATGGTAGGCCGCCATCAGGTTGTCACGCTCACTCTCCGGAATCGGCGCGACAAAATCTTCCCAGTAATCCGGGAAAACGCGGCTGGCCCCGTCCTGGTAGAACCAGTCAAAGTCGCGCTGCCGGCAAAGGAAAATGCCGCGCATTACCAGTCCCAGGACCTGCGCCGGGTGTGTCTCGGCATAAACCAGGCTGAGGGTGGAGCCCCAGCTGCCGCCAAACAGCAACCAGCGATCGATACCCAGAAACTCCCGGATACGCTCCATATCCGAGACCAGATGCGCGGTGGTATTGTTTTCCAGACAGGCCAGGGGCGTGGAGCGGCCACAGCCACGCTGATCGAAGAGGATGATGCGGTAGCGTTCGGCATCAAAGAAACGGCGATGGTAGTCCTCACACCCGCTGCCGGGCCCCCCGTGCACCACCACAACCGGGATGCCATGGGGATTACCGCATTCTTCGACGTAGAGCTCGTGAATGTCGTCTACTTTCAGACGATAGGTTTCGTTCGGTTGGATCTCTGGATAGAGCGTGAGCATAGGACTGCTTCATTCCTTCGAAACGTTCCGGGAAAGAGTACTCAAATCCCTGCGCGCTGTCACGAACCGGGCGCCGGCAGGATTGTAACCCTTCGCATGTCAGCGGGGGACGGAGCGGAAAGCGAGCCCCGTGCCCGCCTGTTCCTTTTCGCATGCAGGTGAGGCGTGAGGATCGCGCGCGCTGCGCACTGGTGAGGGGTGAGGCTAATACCCACTTCCCTGATCGCCTCACCCCTGACCGGATACCGCACTGGGTGCCAATCCGCGATCACCCCTACTTTTTGTCAGGGCAATCTTCAGGCACCCGGCTCACTTCTTGCCGGCGCGACGGCGTTCGTGTTCCTTGAGCAGCTTCTTGCGCACCCGGATGGCTGCGGGCGTCACCTCGACCAGTTCATCGTCATCGATAAACTCCAGCGCCTGCTCCAGGGTCAGCCGGATCGGCGGTGTCAGGACGATGTTCTCGTCTGTACCGGCCGCGCGGATGTTGGTCAGCTGCTTGGCCTTGGTCGGGTTGACCACCAGATCGTTGTCCCGGTTGTGTATGCCGATGATCATGCCTTCGTAGACCTCGGTTCCCGGCTCGACCATCAGGCGTCCACGCTCCTGCAGGTTGAACAGCGCATAGCCCAGAATCTTGCCGTTCACCATGGAGACCAGAACACCATTCTTGCGATGCTCGATGGCACCGCCTTTCACCTCGCCCCAGTGATCAAACACGTGGGTGAGGATGCCGGAACCGGAGGTCAGGGTCAGGAACAGGGAACGGAAGCCAATCAGCCCGCGCGCCGGCATGATGAAGTCCATGCGAACCCGGCCACGGCCGTCCGGCACCATGTTCTTGAGATCCGCCCTGCGATAGCCCATCTCCTCCATCACCGAGCCCTGATGCTGCTCCTCGATGTCGATCACGACGAACTCGTACGGTTCTTCCATGAGGCCATCGCGCTCACGGGAGACCACTTCCGGCCGCGAGACACCCAGCTCGAAACCCTCACGACGCATGTTTTCAATCAGGACCGACAGGTGCAGCTCGCCACGGCCGGAAACAATGAACTTCTCGGCGGAATCGCCCTGCTCGACCCGCAGCGCCACGTTGTGGAGCAGCTCCCGATCCAGTCGCTCGCGGATGTTGCGGCTGGTGATGTACTTGCCTTCCTTGCCGGCAAATGGCGAGTCGTTGACCTGGAAGGTCATGCTGACGGTCGGCTCGTCGACGGTCAGCGCCGGCATGGCTTCCGGGGCATCCTTGGCACACAGGGTATCGGAGATGAACAGCTCATCGATGCCGGTGACACAGACGATATCACCGGCAGAAGCCTCCTCTACGTTGACCCGGTCCAGCCCCAGGTAACCGCGCACCTCCAGAACCCGACCATTGCGTTTGCTGTCGTCGCGTCCCACGATGGTTACTGGCATGCTGGGCTTAAGCTTGCCGCGCTTGATCCGACCGATACCGATCACACCAACGTAAGGATCGTAATCCAGCGAACTGACCTGCATCTGCAGGGGGCCGTCCAGATCGACTTCCGGTGACGGAACACGATCGACGATCATCTGGAAGAGCGGCGTCATGTCTTCAGACAGCGCATCCGGATCCTCACCGGCCACACCGTTAAGGGCGGACGCGTAGATGACGGGGAAATCCAGCTGCTCTTCCGTGGCTCCCAGGGCATCGAACAGGTCGAACACCTCGCCAAGCACCCAGTCCGGTCGCGCACCGGGCCGATCTACCTTGTTGACCACAACAATGGGCTTGAGCCCCTTGTCGAAGGCCTTCTGGGTTACGAAACGGGTCTGCGGCATCGGGCCATCGACTGCATCCACCAACAGCAGGACCGAGTCCACCATCGACAGCACCCGCTCAACCTCACCACCAAAATCGGCGTGTCCCGGCGTGTCCACGATGTTGATGCGGTAGTCCTGCCAGTTGATAGCCGTGTTTTTGGCCAGGATGGTGATGCCGCGCTCTTTCTCCTGGTCGTTGGAGTCCATGATACGCTCGGTGCCGGCAGACTTGCGGTCCAGTGTGCCTGACTGCTGCAGCAGTTTATCCACGAGCGTTGTCTTGCCATGGTCAACGTGCGCGATGATGGCGATATTGCGAAGATTTTCGATCACAATTAAGGGGTCCTGCGGGATGGGAAATTAAAAGGGGCTGTAGTATACAGTACAAGCACCGAAAACAACGAATCGAAAGACCGCCAAGCCATTCGCACCATACTGGTGCACCAAAGCGGTAAATGCACATTTTTGGTGCACAGGCTTGGTTCGCTGTACCGCTTCAGTGGCGCCTATTGGGCAGCAAACTGCGGAATATCGCACCAAAAAGAATATTGGCAAACTATTTGCACCTCATCTGCGCATGAATATCCCAAGGCAGAGCGGGAGTGCTTCTGGTATTCTCCCGACTGCCAAAAAGTGAACCCGGAGATTTCTCCAGAGCCGGCATGGCAACTGAACGGCTCAGTGCGGCCTAAAGCTGGTGCGGGAAACCGGCTCGACTGAACATCCAATAAACGGAGCAAGCAATGTCCAAGAACACGCTGAACCTGATTAAAGAACACGAAGTCAAGTGGGTCGATATGCGATTCACCGACAGCCGCGGCAAGGAGCAGCACGTCACCATCCCCGCGACCGAAGTGGACGAAGATTTCTTCTCTGACGGCAAGATGTTCGACGGTTCCTCCATCGCTGGCTGGAAGGGCATCAACGAATCCGACATGATCCTGATGCCGGATGATGAAGCAGCGGTCATCGATCCGTTTACCGAGGAAACCACCCTCAACATCACCTGTAACATCGTTGAGCCGTCCACCATGCAGGGCTACGAGCGTGATCCGCGTTCCGTTGCCCGTCGCGCTGAAGAGTACCTGAAGTCCACCGGCATCGCCGACAGCGCCCTGTTCGGTCCGGAGCCGGAGTTCTTCGTACTGGATTCCGTCCAGTGGAAAGTCGACATGAACGGCGCCATGTACCAGCTGTACTCCGAAGAGGCCGCCTGGGTATCCGGCGACGAGTTCGAGCGCAACAACATTGGCCACCGTCCGGGCGTCAAGGGCGGCTACTTCCCGGTTCCGCCGGTCGACTCCCTGCACGACATCCGTGGCGCCATGTGTGCTGCCATGGAAGCCATGGGCCTGGAAATCGAAGTACACCACCACGAAGTGGGCACCGCCGGTCAGTGTGAGATCGGTGTTGGCGCCAACACGCTGGTGAAGAAGGCAGACGAAGTACAGGTTCTGAAGTACTGCGTTCACAACGTTGCCCACGCTTACGGCAAGACCGCGACCTTCATGCCCAAGCCGCTGGTCGGTGACAACGGTTCCGGCATGCACGTTCACATGTCCCTGAGCAAGGACGGCAAGAACGCCTTCGCCGGCGACGGCTACGCAGGCCTGAGCGAAATCGCCCTGTACTACATCGGCGGTATCATCAAGCACGCCAAGACCATCAACGCCTTCACCAACGCGTCCACCAACTCCTACAAGCGTCTGGTACCGGGCTTCGAAGCACCGGTTATGCTGGCCTACTCTGCCCGCAACCGTTCCGCTTCCATCCGTATCCCGTACGTAAACAGCCCGAAAGGCCGTCGTATCGAGGTACGCTTCCCGGATCCGTCCGCCAACCCGTACCTGGCCTTCGCGGCCATGCTGATGGCCGGCCTTGACGGCATCCAGAACAAGATCCACCCGGGCGATGCCATGGACAAGGACCTCTACGACCTGCCGAAGGAAGAGGCCCTGAACATCCCGACCGTAGCCGAGACCTTCCAGGAAGCGCTGGACTGCCTCGAAAGCGACCACGAGTTCCTGACCCGTGGCGGCGTGTTCACCGAGGACATGATCCAGGGCTACGTCGACCTCAAGCGCGAGGAAGTCGAGCGCCTGAACATGACCACGCATCCGGTCGAGTTCGACATGTACTACTCAGTGTAAGTTCAGCTGAGCCAAAAAGAGCCCCGCCCCGTGCGGGGCTTTTTTGTGGGTTAGGGGTGAGGTCGCGCTTCGCGCTGTGAGGCGTGAGGCTCCTCACCTCCTCCAAATTTTAACCATCCTCCACTTCCCTCCCACCTATATAGTTAGTACCCTACTCATATACAAGCTTATCTTAAGTCAGCATCCTAACTATTTATGAGCCAAACCTCGCCCCACTTCGGTTTTATCCTGGCCGACTGCGCACGCCTGCAGCGCCGCTACTTCGATCGACGCGCCAAGGGCACCGGCCTGAGCCGTGCCCAATGGTCCGTGCTCGCCCAGTTGTCGCGGCACGAAGGTCTCAAGCAGGCCGAGTTGGCGGAATTGCTGGAACTGCAGCCGATTTCCCTCGCCCGTCATATTGATCGGCTGGAGGCCCAGGGTTGTGTGGAAAGACGCCCCGATCCGCAGGACCGGCGCGCCCGTAGGTTATTCCTGACCGACAAAGCCGGCCCCCTGCTGGACCAACTGCAATGCCTGGGGCAGGAGGTCCGCGAACAGGCCCTCGCCGGACTCGACGAAGAACAGCGTCGGCTGGTGCATGCGGCGCTGAGCCAGGTCCGCGACAACCTGTCCCACAGCCTGACCCGACTCGAGGAGGGGCATTGATGAGCGAACAAACACCTGCACCGCGCCCGTCACGGCGAAAGCGCCGCCTGCGGCGTGTGCTGTTGATCAGCATCCCGCTGACGGTCGCGGTTATCGCCCTCCTGGTCACCCTGTTCGGGGGGCGCTATGTGGGTACCGAAAACGCCTACGTGCGCACACCGCTGATCAATGTGGCGCCACAGGTCAGCGGCCCGGTCAGCGAGGTGCTGGTGGCGGAAAACCAGCAAGTATCCGCCGGCGACCCGCTGTTCCGGATCGACCCGACCCCCTACCGTATCGCGGTCAATCGCGCCGAGGCCCAGTTGCATCAGGCGGCCAACCGCATCCGCACGCTTCAGGCCAGCTATGCCACCAAGCAGGAAGAGCTGGCCCTGGCCCAGGAGAATACTGCCTATTCAAAGCGTGAATATGCCCGCCAGCAGAAGCTGGCCAAGGACAACCTGACTTCACGGTCGGCCCTGGAAAAATACCGGCACGAGCTCACCACGGCCCAGCAACAGGCCAAGACCCTCAACCGGGATCTGCAGCGGATTGCCGCCAGCCTTGGGGGGAAACCGGATATCGCGGTCGAGGACCATCCGGATTATCAGGCCGCCCAGGCCAGCCTGCATGCCGCAGAGCTGGACCTGGCTCACACCACGGTACGCGCGCCTTTTACCGGCGTCGCCGAGAAGACGCCGGATCCCGGCACCTATCTGAAAGGCGGCACCAGTGCCATGAGCCTGGTGGGCAGCGAACAGCCCTGGATCGAGGCCAATTTCAAGGAAACCGCACTGACCTGGCTCAAGCCCGGCCAACCGGTACAGATCGAAGTGGACACCTACCCCGATCGCCACTTTCAGGGCACGGTGGAGAGCATTTCCCACGCCACCGGCGCGGAATTCGCCATCCTGCCGCCCCAGAATGCTACCGGTAACTGGGTCAAAGTCGTGCAGCGCATTCCCGTGCGTATCCGACTGGATGAGGCGCCACAGGATTCCATTCTGCGGGCCGGCATGAGCACCGCCGTGGAGGTGGATACCGGCTACCACACCGCGACCGGCCTGCCCCTGATTTCCTGGTTGCGCGGACTGGTCGGCAGTGCCCACGCCAGCGAAACCGGACCGCAATGACCGCCAGCCGCTCCGCCCGCCAGCAGCGCGGCCTGGTGACGGTGTCCATCATGCTGGCCACCATCATGCAGGCCCTGGACACCACCATCGCCAACGTCGCGCTGCCCCACATGCAGGGCAACATGTCCGCAACCAGCGAGCAGATCTCGTGGGTGCTGACCTCCTACATCGTGGCCGCCGCCATCATGACACCCATGACCGGGTTTCTGGCGGCGCGCATGGGCCGCAAGCGGCTCTTTCTTGCTGCAGTCACCGGCTTTACCATTTCTTCCGCCCTGTGCGGCCTGGCTGCCAGCCTGGAACAGATCGTTCTCTTCCGTCTACTGCAGGGCATCTTCGGCGCCGGACTGGTGCCGCTGTCCCAGGCGGTGCTGCTGGACACTTACCCGCGGGAAAAACACGGCTCGGCCATGGCCCTGTGGGGGGTGGGCGTCATGATCGGTCCGATTCTGGGCCCGACTCTCGGAGGTTACCTGACTGAGGTGCTCAACTGGCGCTGGGTGTTTTTCATCAACGTACCGTTTGGCCTCCTCTCACTGGCGGGCATTTTTGCCTTCGTAGAGGAGACCGAACGGCAGCAGCGCCGTTTCGACCTGTTCGGCTTCGCCCTCCTCAGCCTGGCCATCGGCTCCCTGCAGCTGATGCTCGACCGCGGCCAGAGCCTGGACTGGTTCGCCTCTACCGAGATCACCCTGGAAATGGTCATCGCCGGAACGGCCCTGGCCATGTTTCTGGTACACATGCTCACTGCCCGCGATCCGTTCCTGGAGCCAGGCCTGTTTCGGGATCGCAACCTGGTCATTGGTCTGGTATTCATCTTTGTCGTCGGTATCATCCTGCTCGCCACACTCGCCTTGCTGCCGCCGTTCCTGCAGCATTTGATGGGATTCCCGGTGCTGACCACGGGGCTGGTGCTCGCGCCGCGGGGTATCGGCAGCATGTTCGCGATGATGATGGTGGGGCGACTGGTCAACCGGGTCGACATTCGCCTGCTGATCTTTGTCGGGCTCTGCCTGACCGCCACCAGTCTCTGGGAAATGGCCGCCTTCACCACCGATGTAAGCACCTGGACCATCGCCCGCACGGGCCTGATTCAGGGCATGGGGCTGGGCTTCATTTTTGTACCCCTGAGCACCATCACCTTCGCCACCCTGGCGACCCGCTATCGCACCGAAGCCACGGCCATGTTCAGCCTGATGCGCAACATCGGCAGTTCCATCGGGATCTCCGTGATGGTGACCCTGGTCGCCCGCAACACCCAGATCAACCATGCGGTGCTGGGCGAATCGATGAACCCGTTCCGGCCCGCCATGCAAAACCTGCCCCCGGAACTTTCCGCCCACGACACCGCGAGCCTGTCGTTGCTCAACGAACTGCTCACCGGCCAGGCCGCCACCATTGCCTATCTCAATGATTTCCGCCTGATGGCATGGATCGCCCTCGCCGCGATCCCCATGCTGTTGCTGCTGCGATCACGACCGGCACCGGCGCCCGCGACCGCCTGAAGGGCGTCTGACGCTTAACATTTGCATTCCCCACAGCGCCCTACAATAATCATTGGAATTGCCAATCAAGGAGTTCATATGCCGCAGTTCAAGGCGCTCGCTCTGATAGTCATCGGCGCGGGGTTGTTCATCGGCACTGCCGTCCAGGCTCAGGTTTACCGTTACATCGATAAAAACGGCAATGTTGTATTTACAGACGAGCCCCATGAAGGCGCCGAGCCGATTGAGGTCAGGGAGGTCCCGACCATCACGCTGCCCAAAGGCAAGCCGCTGACGGAAGAGACCATCAAGGAAGCGGAAAGGCAGCAACCACAGGGTCCTCCATACCAGGAGATTCGCTTTCAAAAGCCGAATAACAAAACGGCTTTCTGGAGTGGCAGCGGCGATGTGAACGTGGAGGTTAGTGCCCAGCCGGCTTTGAAGGAGGGACACCAGTTCCGCCTGAAGGTCGATGGCCAGACCATTGCGACACAGACATCCGGATCCTTCCTGATCCGCAACATGGACCGCGGCACTCACCAGGCGACGGTTGCTGTGACCAATGGCGAAGGCACTGTGGTCCAGGAAGGTGCAAGTATCGAGTTCACCATCCACCGTCCTTCCGTCCAGAACTGACCCCATCTGGCGACCCGGGAAGCAGCCTGCCGCGGCTTCCCCTTCCCCCACCCCGAAAATCGACGCACCGTTTTGGTGCGCAAGCACTATAATGGATGGCAGGATGACCCGGGATGGGTCGCAGCCTGAACTATCTTCGTAACCCACCTTAAAACACGGAATACCGTCCCATCCCGCGTCAGCCGGGAACAGGTTCTGCGACATACAGCCAGTGACCGCTTTCGACCGTTTGTGGTTCGTTTTTTGCAACCCTATACGGGAACAACCGAGGGACTGAGGGACTTATGAAACCAGCACCCGACTTCAAACGCATCCTGGAGAACCTTTCCACAGCCATCCTGCTGTTGGGAAAGGATCTCCGCGTGCAATACGTCAATCCGGCGGCGGAGATGCTGCTGCAAACCAGCAACCGTCGGGTGCAGGGTGTGTGCATCACCGACATTTTTGTGGAGAGCGACGAGGCCTCGGCGACCCTTCTGGAGTCCGCCAGCAGTGGCCACCCCTTTACCAAACGCGAGGCAGAGTTCCTCCTGCCAACGGGTTCCCGGGTGCGCGTCGACTACTCGGTCTCTCCCTTCCCCTCAATCCCGGGCTACCTGCTACTGGAAATCCAGCCCCGGGACCGTCTGCTTCGAATCACCCGAGAGGAAGAGATGCTGGCCCAGCAGGAAACCACCCGGGTGCTGGTGCGGGGAATGGCCCATGAGATCAAGAATCCCCTCGGCGGTATCCGCGGCGCGGCGCAACTGCTCGACCGGGAACTGGATGATCCCGCCCTCAAGGACTACACCCAGGTGATCATCGAAGAGGCCGATCGTCTGCGCAGCCTCGTAGATCGTATGCTGGGCCCCAACAAGGCCGTTCAGAAACAGCCGACCAACATCCACGAGATTCTGGAACGGGTACGCACCCTGCTGGAAGCCGAGTCCAAGGGTACCATCAAGTTCCAGCGCGATTACGACCCCAGTCTGCCCGAGTTCGAAGGTGACAAGGAGCAACTTATCCAGGCCTTCCTCAACATCGCCCGCAATGCGATGGAAGCCCTGGAGCAGCACCCGCCTGCGGAGGAGCAGCCCTGTATCCAGTTCCGCACCCGGGCATTGCGCCAGTTCACCATCGGGCATAAGCGCCACCGTCTGGTCGCGCGGGTCGACATTATCGACAACGGCCCGGGCATCCCCAGTGAGCTGGTGCAGAACATCTTCTATCCCATGATCAGTGGCCGGGCCCAGGGAACGGGCCTGGGGCTGGCGATCACACAGAGCATCATCGGCCAGCATCAGGGGCTGGTGGAGTGTGAGACCGAACCCGGCCAGACCGATTTCATCATTTTCATTCCTCTGGAGCCGACCGCATGACCCTATCCTCCAATGTCTGGATCATCGACGACGACCGCAGTATTCGCTGGGTGCTGGAACGTGCGCTGAACCAGGCGGGCATGCAGCCCCGGACCTTCGCCACCGGGGACGAAGTGCTGCACGCGCTCGACCGGGAGCAGCCCGACGCCATCATCAGCGACATCCGCATGCCGGGCGTGGATGGCATCGAGCTATTGAACCAGATCGGCAACGACCACCCGGGGTTGCCGGTCATTATCATGACAGCCCATTCGGACCTCGATAGCGCGGTTTCTTCCTATCAGAGCGGAGCCTTCGAGTACTTGCCCAAGCCTTTCGACGTCGACGATGCCGTGGAATTGGTCAAGCGCGCCGTCGAGCACAGCCACGAACAACGCAAGAGCGCCAGCCAGCCTCACACCCAAAGTGCACAGTCGGCAGAGATCATCGGTGAAGCGCCCGCCATGCAGGAAGTCTTCCGGGCCATTGGCCGACTGGCACACTCCAACATCACGGTGCTGATCAACGGCGAAAGCGGCACCGGTAAGGAGCTGGTAGCGCGGGCGCTACACAATCACAGCCCCCGAGCGGCGCAACCTTTTATTGCCCTGAACATGGCCGCGATCCCCCGCGACCTGATCGAATCGGAACTGTTCGGCCACGAGAAAGGCGCCTTCACCGGTGCCGCGGCCATGCGCCAGGGCCGTTTCGAGCAGTCCAATGGCGGCACGCTGTTCCTGGACGAAATCGGCGACATGCCCGCCGAAACCCAGACCCGATTACTGCGGGTGCTGGCAGACGGCGAGTTCTATCGGGTGGGCGGAACAACGCCGATCAAGGTGGATGTGCGTATCATTGCCGCCACCCACCAGAACCTGGAAAGGCTGGTGCAGGACGGCAGCTTCCGGGAAGACCTTTTCCACCGCCTGAATGTCATCCGCATCCACATTCCCCGCCTCAGCGAGCGCCGGGAAGACATCCCCCGTCTGATGGAACATTTCCTCAAGGCAGCCGCACGGGAACTGGATGTGGAACCCAAGGTACTGCGTCCGGAAACCGCAGAATACCTCACCACCCTGCCTTGGCCCGGCAATGTCCGCCAGCTGGAAAACACCTGTCGCTGGCTCACGGTGATGGCGAGCGGCCGGGAGATTCATATCTCGGATCTGCCCCAGGAACTGGTGGCCCAGGAAGAGGAAGTCTCCGAAGGCGTTCAGAGCTGGCAGGAAGGCCTGCGCGAATGGGCCGACAAGGCCCTCAAGCGGGGACGTCGCGGCATCCTGGACGAAGCGGTGCCCGAGTTCGAGCGCATCATGATCGAAACCGCCCTCAAACACACTCACGGCCGACGGCGCGATGCCGCCAACCTGCTGGGATGGGGGCGCAATACCCTGACCCGCAAGATCAAGGAATTGGGGATGGGGGAGGAAGAAGAGGAACAGGTTTAGCTTAAGCGTCGGACTTCGGACATCCGACGAACCGAAGCTAGTTGGTTTTTTCCCGCCAGTAAATGATGCGGTCGTGGCCGCGGTAGACGCCGAACTGTACTCGCGCCAAGGGATCGTCGTCTTCCGCGCCATCATTGTCCGTATCGACCCGCCAGTAGGCATTCACCGGCCACGTCACCGTCACCTCACCAGTATTACCACTCCCCGGTGCCTGAAGCACAAGTGGCGCAGTATCCTGAAGCATACCGCTGTTGGCCGTGCCACTTTGGGCGTTAACGCTCGTCGCAGGTGGCTGATCGGTGACATTGACATTGCCCGTGTTGTAACTCCAGCAGCTTTCATCCACGTGACGCTCAAACGCCGTTCCATTCCATACCTGCACCTCGGCCGGCACCTCAATATCCCGTGTCTCCGGACCGTAGGCGTTTTCCAGGCGCAGACGCCCGTATCGGATGTCCGTGCCGATGGGCTGGATTTTTACCGGCAGATCCGAGGCGTCTACGGCAGCTTCGCCATCGCTCACCGCCGTCAATTGCAATTCCAGCGCTGCGATGAAGGACGCAATTCGAGCGTTCGCGTCGCGATCGTAGCTGACGGTGTCCGCACCGGGTTGATAATCTACAGTGCCATCATCATTGCCGGAAAGTGACGGAGCACCCGCAGTGTAGGTTACCGTGAGTGGATTCCCTTGGGCTCCGGTCTGATTCAGATCCTGTGCAGGATCGCTGCGGGTGATCCCAGCCAGCGTCAGCTTTCGCCATCCTTCTCGATAGTTTTGGGTGACTGGCTTCGGGCCGCTTGCGGCATAGGCCACCGGCGTGAACCGAACCCGCGGCGCGGCGGCGAAGCCGAATGACTGCCCGGTATAGTTCATACCATTACAGTAGTCCGCAAAACTGCCCACACTGGGCACCGAGACCAGGAATTGATAAGGATGGAATCGACCCACCGCGCCGCTGCGCCCGATCAAGCTGATGCTGCGACCAAGATAGCTACCCGTAAAGGTCGCGGCGAGTTCAATGGACCCCACTTCGCTGTAAGACGCCGAACCACTTGCCTCGCCACCTGAAAACCCGGACAGCCCCGCCAGCCCAACAAGGCCCGGGTCGGCCGGAGGGGGCGAGCTGGGGCCGGCTACAAGGTAGGCAGAGAGGTCAATGCCTGTATCAAAGCTCGCGGTTACCGCGTTGTCGCTTAGATCGACGTTATTGCTCAGCACCTGATCATCATGCCCATCTGGCTGCCCATCACCGTCGCTATCATCCGCGGGCTGGTACTGTACAGCGCGGGCGGTGACGGTGAACGGTTGACCCGCGGCCTGGAACACCGGGCCAGCGGAGGTGCTCGCCCCCGGGTTACCCGCAACGCTCAGCGCCAGTCCGAAAGGACGGACAGCCAGGGCCGTACTGACACCGGACACGGATAATGGATTGCCCGACGCATCGACAATCAGACCCGAATCGGCATCTTCAAGATTCAACGCATAGTGCCCGACATCCGACGGCCCCAAGGTCAGAGCTGCAACCCCTTGATTGAAATTCACCGTCAGGTTGGACGATGGCGGCCGGCTATCCGGTGGGCTACCAAGCGTGCCGGCGCCTGCTGCCACGGAGGGCGCCACACCACCGGGATCGTCTGCCTGCCTACTGAGCCAGGCCCGCAGGTCAATGTCACCGTCATAGGCTGTAACCGGACCGCATTCCCCTGTGGAGGGATCGCGCCGCAATACCTCAGCCTGCAGGGCATGATCCCGCCCGGCAATGATGTCATCGCCGAAAGAGTCCGTAACACTGAGAACGATGGCATTCTCCTGGAACTGAATCGCAGCAGAATTCCCTGTCTGGCCACCCGTGTTGTCGGTGACACTCACCGTCAGTTCATCGGCCCGGCTATTGGCCAGGTCCAGCACCACTTCGCCACTATCACCACTGACAAAGCTGTATTGCGCCTGGCCATCATCGTCCGTATCCGGCTGTGGCGAGAGTGTGCCGCTGGCACTACCCTGTGCCCAGTTACCGTGCCCAGCGCTGGTTTGCAGGTCCACGGTACCGGTATATCCAGTGAGCGTGTTGTTGCCGGCGTCCTTCGCTCGCACGGTCACCTGTGTTGGGGCACAGACACTAGCCGTCGCAGGAGCAGTCACTTCAAAGTGATCCAGAACAGCGGCACAGGGGCGGGTCCGACTCAGTTCGCGCTGGATCTCTGTATCAGAGAGCGCACGGTTGTAGAGACGGACTTCGTCGATCTGCCCTTCAAACTCACGCCCACTGAATCCCTGGTCTGCACCGACCTGGAGCGGGTCGGTATTCTGTCGTAACGATTCACCGCTGTAGGCGCGACTGGCCCGAGTGACCCCATCGACGACAATGCGTTGTTCTGCGTCGGTTTGGGAGTAGACAATGGCCACGTGCACCCAGGTGTCGGGCGAGATACTGTAGCCGGTTGTTTCAAACTGCCTGGTCGCACCACCATCGGTATTCCACCACCAGTAGATCTCCCCTTGGCTGTTAACATGAAACTCGTAGTTTTCGTCCTTGGAAACAATGGTCTTAAGGCCGCTGGTGGGGATCGCATCGGCTTTGATCCAAGCCATTACCGTCAAGGCGTCGCTGAAGCTGTATGCATCATAGTGGCCGATGTCGAGGAACGATCCTCCACCCAGGGTGGCCCCATAGCAGACCTTGGCCGGCTGCGACAACGCGCCATTGACGGCCTGACCGTTGCGCCCTGACCCCAGCCGTTCGACTACCTCACCCGCCGTGCCGTCCCAACTCGGCCCTTCCAGGGCGTAGACACCACGCAAAGTGAAATCCCGAGCAAAAGGTTGCGAGAAGGCCAGGAATCCAACCTGCTCAGTGATGTGGTTCAAATCGCGGTCATTGGCCCAGTCCTCCTCGATCTTCAGAGACACATCGCTGGAGGTCACACTGCATCTACGCAGCCACCCGCCGTTGTTGCCATCTCGACTGAGCTGAGCCCCTACAACCAGCGGCGGCTGTGTATAGCTCTGCAGGAAGCTGTAGGTATCACAGTTAACGGTACCGGTAACAGAGTTCCCGGTCAGCTGCGCCTCGCCCAAAACCGTGTTGCCTTCGTTGTCGGGAAAGGCGCCTATAGCGCCCGTCTCGATCGCAAGATAGGCCACATCCTCTGCCTGGGTGACACTACCGTTGCGTGTCTCAGCCCGCTCAAGCGCAACACGAACTCCATTGGCATTCAGATTTGAATGGGCCACGGTAATCCAGGGGTTTGCGTTGTCCGCTGGCGCCTGGGTCTCGTTGCGAGCTGTCTGCAAGGTGCTCACAACGGCTGGGACTGCACTGAAAGCGGTCTGGAAACTGATAGAAGACCATCCCGTTCCACTGATCCGACTCCCCTGTCGCTCGGATACGGCGACTTTTCCGACTTCCAATTGCGTCCCGTCCGGAAAACTGTGTTGCCCGTAACTCACCACCAGATAATGGACCGTAGTCGAAGGGTCGGGCTGATCGGTGTAGTTGCTCGGTGCCTCGGCCGGGAAGAGGGTAAAGCCCGTTGTGGTCACCTGGGACACCCTGACGGCGGACGGCTCCGGGTTATTGTTATCGCCCAGCACAAATACCGCGGGCGGCGCGGGATACGTTTGCTGGAAGCTGATACTCGTGGTTGCCCCAGCGTTAGCCTCAACCGTACCCGACTCCATCATGAAGGGCTGGTTTGCCGTAGCGATTCCCGTCAGGACCACGTCATCAATGTGCCAGTAATCAAAGTTGTTGCCGGAGCCCCGGGTTTGCCGAAAGCGAATCCGAAAGTTGCTGTGCAAGGCATCCGGCGGCAGCGAAAAATTGGTTGTTCCAATCTCGCCATTGATGCCGCTGCCGGGAAGCGATTCGATGGTTTGCCAGGTTCCGCCGCTATCGAGGTACTCAATCTCAAGATCCTCATTGGGCTCGGGGTTTTCACTGAAGCTGTCATCCCCACGACGCCACCAGTAGGACAAGTCGACCGATTGGTAGCCCGAAAGGTCGAAGGCTTTCGAGGTGACCGAAACGGTATCTTCACTCGTGAACATTGAGTGCGTGGGACTTTGCGCGGTTTGTGTGGAGATTCCAGCGGTCCCGCCTTCATTGCCAACCGACCAATCCGCCCCGAGATTGGCGCGTTCAAAATCGTCACAAAATATCGCGCTGACACCGTCACAATAGGTCGGACCGGTCACCACGGCCTGCTGATCGAAATTGACGTTATCGATGCCGATATTCCAATCCCGCCCCCATTGAACATGGATCTCAGGCGCCGAAACATTAATGGCAAAGGTGGAGTGGTCTCCGGAATTCCCCGGCCCATCGCCATTGACCTGCAAGGGATCCAGCTCATAGAGCAAAGTGCTGTAATCGCCGTTGTAAATACGCAGCGTGCCGGTCAGATCCGCGCGAAACCAACCGGCCATTTCGATGCTATTGAGAATGACCTCGTAACCGGCGTCAGCCTGAAGTGTCAGCTCAGCGACATCGCCATCAATGCCAGAGAAGGCTATATCTCTCAGATCACCGTAATCCTTTCGCCAATACGCCAGGGATGGCCAGGTCTGCGAACTGTTGCCGTAGTCTTGTAGGGTCCGGTAGCTGGCTTGCACATTGGGTGTAAAACCGTTTCCCTGTTCATAATCGCCGTTGCCATCGCTTACCGCGGTGACATTGTCGCCATAGCCCTGCGGAATGGGATCGTAATCGTTGGCGGAAAACCCCTCGAAAATCAGTACCGTCCCGTTTGCACTCATCGAAGCCAGCATCAGGCACAGGAGGCTTCTGGCAAACCATGTGATCAGCGCCTTCATCGCCCCGATTTTTCGGTGTTGCGAACCGGAGACGGCGCGCATCGCGGTATTCGTCATCGCCTCATGCCCCATGAACTACTGCACCCGTACTTCTATCACTCGCTGAGCCCTGTCCGGCCCCGCACCACAGACACCCGTGCTTTCCAGTGTATAAAATGTCTGGCTACCCACCGTATCCGCCCGACAGCTGACACTCGCCGAACAGCTCGCCAATCCTGGCGACGACGATGAAAAGCTATTGCTGTAGATCGTGCCGCTACAGGCACCTGAACTGCCGGGGCCAATAAGCGTGTGGACAGCCGCCTGCGCCCCACTCTCCGCTGCGTAAAACGCTCGCGTCTGCTGAATGACGAGGCTGCGCAGCTCACCGCTGGTCTCCTGAACCTGGCTCATCGTGGCTACCAGCAAGGCCAGCACGGTAATAATGAATATAGCCAGGGGAAGGCCCGCCCCTCGCTGCCGATCGGGCGGCGACAAATGGGCTGATACAGCTGATTGTTGAGAGAGATTAGGGCACATTGCGAACCTGCACCTCCTGGGATACCGCGAGCGTCTCGTCGGATGCCTCATCGACCAGTGTGTACTGGAAAGCCACGACACCGTTGCGCGTGAGCGTGGGTGCCTGATAGCTGAAATTGACGCTACCCACTTCCAGGCGGGCACCAATGACCGAGCGACCTCCGCCGAATGTGGTCGGCAAGTTGGCCAGAGTGCCCGCCGCCGTGCCGTTAAAGCCGTAGCCCTGATAACGGTACAAAAAAGCGCTACCACTGCCCTGGCAAAAGGTACGGGGCGAATCGATCAAAAAGAAACGCCGTGTGGGCGAATCAGTCACAAAGCGGTGGTTGGCGTCCAGACTCACGGTTACCTGGCCACTGCCTGCCGGCACGGTGGCATTGGGAGAAACCACGCCGGGACTGGTCAAATCATAGGGATTGCCCGCGATGGGATAGACCGCAATCCTGCCGCCTACATCACTGCCGGGGCGATAAGCCACCGCCTCGAAGGTATTGGCGGCGGTGTTAATGGGTACGGAAAGGTACACTGAGGCCGCTTCGATCGGTATCCATTCGATGCAGCGCCCCCCATCCAGTTCACGTACGCTGCCCGGCAGGGCATTGCGCAGGGCCCGCGAAACCTGGGCGTTGATAACTGCGGCAGCCTGTGCCAGTCGCTGTCGGACACTGTTGTCGATGGCACCCTGGGTAGACAGCGTGACAAAGCGGACCGAGATCGTCGCGACAATTGCCATCACGATGATGACTATGATCAGCTCGACCATGGTAAACCCGCGCTGCCGCATTGCCATCAGAAATTCGCCTTGTAAGCCGTAAAGGTCATGGGTGCACCGGTGCCCGAGGGTGGTGTAATGGTGACATCAATGCGCTTGGCATCCTCGATACTGAATCCCCCACCCAGCTCGTTTCCAGCGCAGGTCACGGCCACGTCAATCGTGTAGCCGTTATATTCCGAGCCAATGCTACCGGAAAGGAATCGGGCGTTGACGCCGTTGATATCGTCGAAATCATCCACATCGTCGTAGTCGCCGGCATTGGCGGCATTCTCGCCGCTTTCCAAACCGGTCACCGCGCAGGTATCGGAAGGGGGCTTGGCGCCGCCGTTGGGCACGCCGTCAGCCCAGCGTTTGGTGAGAATCTCATCCAGGTAGAGCTGCCCCAGTTCAGAGGTGCGGGCTTCCCACAAAACATCGGCACTGCGGCCCGCCATAAGTGCGAAAGCGCCCACCACACCAGCGACCGCCGCGCCGATAATCACGATGGTTATGACAAGTTCGACCAATGTAAGGCCTTGCTGGGTACGCATGGGCACGTCCTAGGGTTGGCAACTGCCGGTATAGGGAAAGCCGGTGGAGGCGATGCACAGGCGATGGGAGCTTCCGCTCTGAAACACGACCTGGGTATTGCTCCCAAGGTCTGCCTCCGCTGAATAGGTCAGCGTTTGAGACCCGCCATTGGCGAGTGTCGTGCCGCCAATGGTCAGGGTCGCGGATGAATCTTTTTCCGCCGTCCGGGCGGTACTCCAGGTCGCTCCCTGAGCCAGCGAGAAAGTCCATTGCCCAGACGACTGCGAGATGGTCAGGGTCACCGCATTGGCGCTATCGGGATTCGATAGGGCGCGTTGCTGGGCGAGCAAGGCCGTAGACAGCAACAAATCTCTCGCGGTCAGAGAAGTATAACTGCTTTTGCTGGCAAACAAGCCGATACCGAGGGCCGAGACGATGCCAATCAGGATCATTACGGTCACCAATTCCACCAGAGTGAATCCCTGTTGTACCAAGTTGCGAGGCATCACCGCTCCTGGACTAAAAAAGCCGAACGCGGAGTACCGGGTTCGGCTTTGATGACGTTAACCACGATAAAGGTTTGGCCAGCCCTTTATTTAGACAGTGACCACCGCTATCTCAAATCAGCAATTACCTGGATCCGCATCGATTGCGATATCAGGAGCATCATTGGTGCCTGTCGCTTCCGCATAGGTCACTTCACAAGTTCCCGATGCTCCATTGGCAGCAATGGTACCTGCAGTTGTGGTATCGAAGTCATCACTACTGATCTGTGCAGCATCAAGAATGCTGGCTTGAGTTGGATAACCATAAGCAGTCGCTATCGACACACCTTCCAGCGTTACAGAAGATGATGCGTTGCTCTGGTCACAGCTGCTATTAGCCAGGCAAGCCGAATGCACAATGGAACTGGCTGAACGCACAGAACCGTATACACCCTGCATTGATGATGCTCGAGCCTCGCCGCCCAGATCCGCAAACCGCGGCAACGCAAAAGCCGCCAGAATGCCGAGAATCACGATTACCATGACCAGTTCGATCAGGGTAAAACCTTGTTGCCGTTGTGTCATTGAGTAGTACTCCCGTTGCTTACGTGCGTAATCCGCGCATATTGCTTCAAAGTATGGATCAAAATCGCGTTTTTTCGAGTAACCGTTTGCTAAAACTTGTTACATCGATGTGGCGGAGCGGCCAGGCCCCGCCTGGGTTTATGCGTCCTGCGAGCCGATGACCGGCTCCAGCGAAAGATTGCTGTCATCCTTTGCATCCATGCTCACCCGCCATCGCCACACCCCTTCCCCCGTGAGCGGCCGCCCTTCGAAGGTAGTGATGAAGTGCGGGCGATAGACCAGCTCGTTGCGGCCGGCATCGAAGCACCATAGGCCCGGTTTTTGCGGAATCGCAGCCGGACAATCCCCTATGTATCCCGGAGGCGGCTCTTCCATGGCCTTGAGGGGATCGCGCTGTAACAGCGCCTGTAGTGACTGGCGCTTGCCATGAATCCGCCACAGGGCGATATCCAGCACCAGCTGCATGCGGATCTCGTTCAGGTGCATGCGCAGCAGTTGCTCCTCGGAGCGCCCGGCTTCCCGTTCAAGCCGTCCCAGCAGCACCCAGACCAACACCCCGATGATCATGACCGACAGCCAGACACTCAGCCGGCGCGATGACAGGGCCCGCATCGGGCTCGGCGGGGGCACACGCATTTACTTGCCCAGCGCTGCCCGGCCCAGATCCCAGATCGGCAGGAACACGCCCAGCGCGAGGATCAGGACCAGGATGCCCATGGACACGATCAGGATCGGCTCGATGGATTCGGCCAGGCGTTTGAGACCGTAATCCACTTCCTCGTCGTAAAAGTCCGCCACGTGGCTGAGCATCTCATCCACGTTCCCGGTCTCCTCCCCCACCGCGATCATCTGCAGCACCAGCGGCGTGAACATGTTGCTCTGGCGGGAAGCCCTGAGCAGGCTGTCGCCCCGCTCGATCGACACCCGCATTTCACGGATGTGCTTGGCGATCCAGGCGTTGTCCACCGCGTCCGCCACCACCGTTAGGGCATGGGTGACGGGCATGCCCGACTTCAGCACGGTGGCGAAGTTGCGGGAGAAGCGGCTGAGGGTGATCAGCTCGAACAGCCCTCCCACGATCGGGAAGCGCAGTTTGTGGCGATCCCAGACCAGCCTCCCCTCCTCGGTCTTCTTCCAGCTCTTGAAGGCGTAAATCGCGCCGACCACGGCCACCAGCAGGAAGGGCCAGTAATTGATGAGGAAGTCGGAGGTGGCCACCAGTACCTGGGTCAGAAACGGCAGATCCGCACCGAGTTTGCTGAAGACACTGGCAAACTTGGGGATGACGAAGAAATTGACGATCAGCAAAGCCGCCAGCAGCGCGACGATGACAAAGGTCGGATAACGGGTCGCCTGCTTGATCCGGCGTTTGGTGTCCCGCTCCAGCTCCAGGATCTGGGCCATGCGGAAGAAGGCCTCATCCAGCTGACCGGTGTTCTCGCCGACGTGAATCATGGCCACGAACATGTCCGAGAAAATCGTCCGGTGCGCCTGCATGGCGGTGGCCAGGGTGGTACCGCCCTCCAGGCGCGTCGCCAAATCGTCCAGCACCTCACCCAGGGCCGGCGAGCGCGTGGTGTCGGCCAGGCCTCGCATGGTACGGATAATGGGAATGCCGGCCTTGCTCAGAGCGCTCATCTGACGGGCAAAGACGATCAGGTCGTCCAGTTGCACCTTGGGCCGGAAGAAGCTCAGCTGCTGCAGCTTGGCGCCGACATCGGCCTTTTCCACATGCTCTTCCACCGACAACGGAATGATGCCCCGGCGCTGCAACTCGGCGGCCGCCGCGTCGCGGTTGGGGGCTTCCAGGGCGCCCTGGTGCAGGGCGCCGCTGTTGTCGCGTCCTCGGTAGCTGAATTGCATAGGTTATAAATCCAGTACGCCGTCGCCTTCATCCACCTTGACCGTGCTGGCCGAGACCCGCGCCACCTCGTCCAGGGACGTCAGCCCCTGCTCTGCATAGCGCAGTGCACAGACCGCCAGCGGCTCGTAGAGCGGATGCTTGCGGGCCGCCCGGTTGAAGGCGGAATAATCCTGATCGCGCAGGGCGTCCAGCATGTCCTCGTCCAGTTCCAGCAGCTCGTAGACGCCCATGCGCCCGCGATAACCGGTGTTGCCGCACTGGTAACAGCCCTTGCCGTGAACGAATTCACCGCTGATCACAGCCCCTTCCGACTGCATCTGGCGCATCCACACCTGTTCGTGCTCGGTGGGGTGATAGGGTTCCTTGCAGTTGTCGCACACCTTGCGGATCAGTCGCTGGGCGACCACGCCGGTCAGGGAACTGGACACCAGGAACGGCTCGGCGCCCATGTCCAGCAACCGCATGGCGGTGCTGACGGCATCGTTGGTGTGAAGGGTGGACATCACCAGGTGACCGGTCATGGCGGCGCGCAGGCCGATTTCCACGGTCTCGCGGTCGCGCATCTCCCCCACCAGGACGATATCCGGGTCCTGACGCAGGCTGGCCCGCAACACCGAGGCGAAGTCGAGTCCGATCTTGGGATTCACCTGCACCTGGGTCACCCGCTGCAGGCGGTATTCCACCGGATCCTCGGCGGTGATAATCTTCACCTCCGGGCGGTTTAATTCACTCAAGGCGCCGTAAAGCGTGGTGGTCTTACCGCTACCGGTGGGGCCGGTCACCAGGATCATGCCGTGGGGGCGATGAATCAGCTGGCGGAACCGCTCCAGCACCTGCGGCGGCATGCCGGTGCCGTCCAGGTTGAGAATACCCTGGGACTGGTCCAGCAGACGCATGACCACGGACTCGCCATACTGCACCGGCATGGTCGACACCCGCACGTCGATACTGCGGCCCTTGACCCGCACGTTGAAGCGCCCGTCCTGGGGCAGACGCTTTTCCGAGATATTGAGCCCGGCCATCAGTTTCAGGCGCAGGACCAGCGCCGCGTTGATGCGCTTCTCCTTCATCACCTGTTCCTGCAGCACGCCGTCGATACGCTGGCGAATCCGCACCACACTCTCGTCCGGTTCGATATGCACATCGGAACTGCGGGTCTGGATGGCATCCTCGAAAATGGTCTGCAGCAGCTTGACCACCGGCGCCTCGTTGACGTCCCCTTCGGCACTCAGGTCGGCCAGGTCAAAGGCATCGTCCCCCAGTTCGTCTTCCAGCTCCTCCGCCAGGGAGGCGATTTCCTCGGTGCGCCGGTAGACCATATCCAGGGTGCTGAGCAGTTCGCTCTCGCGCACCACCGCCTGCTTGACCGGCTGATTGAGGATCCGCACCAGCTCATCGTAGGCAAAGATGTCCATGGGGTCGGCCATACCCACCAGCAGTTCCCCGCCCTGCTCGGCCAGGACGATGGCGCGAAAACGCCGGGCCTGGGCTTCCGGCAGTTTCTTCACCAGGTCGTTGTTGAAGTTGTAGTGGCGCAACTGGACGAAGGGAATCTCCAACTGCTTGGAGAGAAAGTTGAGGAGGTTGTCCTCTTCGACGTAGCCCAGATCCACCAGGGTCTTGCCCAGCTTGCGCCCGCTCTTCTTCTGCTCGGAGAGCGCGGTCATCAGCTGGTCTTCGGTGATGACTTCGCTCTGGACCAAGAGGTCACCAATGCGGATTTTTTTGCGTGCTTCGGCCATAGGGTCTGCCTGTTATTGACTGAGTGCAGTCAGCCGCTGCTGTGCATACTGGTTGAGCGCCGGGCGCAGCCCCGGCAGGTTCAGGGCCTGGGTGTAGGCCGAGCGGGCGGCCTGGTTGCGGCCCTGGGCGTCCAGCGCAATGCCCAGACCGGCCCACCAGTCGGCTACCTCGTCATTCTGTTCCAGCAACGCCGCCCACAGGGCACCGGCATCGGCATACTCTCCGGCGCGCTGATAGAGCGCCGCCAGGGTCGCGAGATAACCGGGATACTCCGCCGCCTCGGGCAGCTCCATCGCCAGCCACTGAATTGCCTGATCGGTCTGTCCCCGGGCCAGCGCAAGGCGCGAGCGCAACAGGCGCAGCTCGGCATATTCTCGGGCCCAGCGTTCCGGCAACCAGCGCTCGGCCTGCTCATAGGCGCCACGCTGCAACAGGTAACGGGCCATGACCGCGCGGCTCCGGGGCAGCGCCCGGTCCGCTCCGGCCGCCTGCAGCTGCTGTTCGGCTGCGGCCACCTGTCCCTGTGCCAGATGCTGTTCCAGTTCCCGGGCCAGGGCCGCATCCCGGGCGGCCGGCGACACCGGCGCGCGTTCAATCTCATTGGATTCAGAAGCTGCTTTGGCGGCAGCGGGCGCTTGAGTTTTTGGCTGTGCCGGCGTGTGAGCCTGAGCGACGGGCTGTGTTTGGGCCGGTGCTGCGGCAGGTGATGTGGACGTTGTGTGGGTCTCGGCCTTCTTGGTTGCCGGAGCCTCGGTAGCGGCAATGGGCTGCGGCTTCGGATCGACGGGCTTGGATTCCGCGGCCGTGGTGACAGGTTCCACTTGAGCGGGCTCGGCGACCGCTTCGACCTCCGCGACCGGCTCGGGCTGTTGCGCCGGTGACTGCACTACCGACTGCTCGGCCGCCGATGCCGAAGCGACGGGTTCCGGCTTCGGTTGCGGTTTGGGCTCGATAATCAGCGGCTCACGCTGGGCGACCGGCTGATCGCTGGCATTCCAGTAGCGAACACCCAACCAAACGGCCACGGCGACCACCGCCACGGCCAGCAGACCGATGACCAGGTATTTGCCTTTCCCGCCCGAGGTCCGCCCCCGGGCGCCTCCCCCGCGCAAGCCCGGTGGCACCTGAGGCTGGGACGCGTCGCCGCCGCGCTGTTCGAGGTCGCGCAGGGCATCGTTCAGCAGACTCATGCCCGCGCCCCCCAGCCGAACCAGCCCGAACGGCGGGCGCTTTCGGTGTCCTTGACCGCCTGTTTGACGTGCACCGGCTTCACCTCATGATCACCGCGACCATAGGCGGCCAGCAGGGATTTATGGGCCAGGATATTGATCAGACGGGGAATACCGCCGGAAGAGCGGGCCAGATGCTTGACCGCCCGCGGATGGAAAACCGGGGCGCCATCATGGCCCGCCAGGCTCATGCGGTGTTGCAGGTAGTGGGCGACCGCATTGCGATCCAGCGGCTTGAGCCGGCAGTGAAAGGTGATGCGCTGTTTGAGTTGGCGCAAATTGTCCTGATTGAGCAGGGTATCCAGCTCCGGCTGCCCGAACAGCACCACCTGCAAAAGCTTGCGGCTCTCGGTTTCCAGATTGGTAAGCAGGCGCAGCGCTTCCAGGGTCTCGGCGGGAATCGACTGGGCCTCGTCGACGATCAGAATTACCGAGCGCTCCTGCCGGGCCTGCTCGATCAGGTGCGCCTGCAGGGCACCCAGGGTGCGATGGGTATGGGCGCTGTCCTCAATGGTGACGCCCAGCTCGTCCGCCAGCGCCAGGTACAGGCTGTCAGGACTCAGCTGCGGATTGGGCAGGTAGGCGGTCACTGCCTCGCTTTCCAGCGCGTTGAGCAGCAACCGGCACAGCAGCGTCTTGCCCGTGCCCACTTCGCCGGTGACCTTGATGAAGCCTTCCTGGTGCTTCAACGCCACCACCAGCGTCTCCAGAGCGTCGCGATGGCTGTCGGCACGCAGGAAATAACGGGTATTCGGCGTCAGCGAGAACGGCATTTCGCGAAGACCGAAAAAGGCTTCGTACACGATCTCTCTCCTAGTGCGGCTCGACCGAACCGGCCGCCTCCGGCTTGGGCGTATCCTGCTGTTCCAGCAAGGCCTTGAGCGCCTGCACCCGGCTCTGGGTATCGGCCAGGTCTTCCTGGTACTGGCCTTCGCCGGTCAGCATCGGGCGCAGCAGGATCACCAGCTCGCTCTTGCGGCTGCTGAAATTGCGCTGCTTGAACATCTCGCCGAGCAGTGGAATGTCGCCAAAGAACGGCACCTGGGCGTTGTTCTCGTCGCTCTTGTTCTGGATCAGGCCGCCGATGACGACGATCTGGCCGCTGCGGGCGCTGACGATGCTGTCGGTCTCGCGCACCGTGCTCAGGGCCAGGGGCAGCGTCACATCGCGTGAGCCGATGGTGATGACCTTCTGCTGGTCCTGCACCTCACTCACCGAGGGATGCACATGCAGTGTGATCACGCCTTCCTCGCTGATCTGCGGCGTGACGTCCAGTGAGATGCCGGAGAAGAACGGCGTCAGCTCGACAGAGGTGTTGGTGTCGTTGTTGGTGTTCGTGGTGTTGTTGTTCTCGTTGAAGTCGATGTCGGTAACAAAGAACTCGTCGCTGCCGACCTTGATCACCGCCTTCTGGTTGTTCACGGTCGAGATGCGCGGGCTTGAGAGCACCTGGACGTTGCCCTGGGTGCCCAGCAGGTCGATCAGGGCGCTGAAGTCGCTGATGCGGACCGCCGCGCTGAAGATACCGCCCAGGTCCGGGCTGGTGACGGTCTGCCCTCCCACCTGGCCGGCAAGGAATTTCTTCGGGTTACCATCGGCATCCGGCATGCTGGATTTAACCTCGATGGCGCTCCAGTCCACGCCCTGCTGGTAGCCTTCCTCGAGGGTCACCTCCAGGATCTTGGCCTCCAGAATCACCTGGCGCTTCATGATCAGCTGGGTCCGCCGCAGGTAGTCTTCCACCGCCCGCAGGGACTGGGCATCGGCTCGCACCACCACAACTCCGGCACCCGGTGTGGTGATGACCTTGTGGCCCTCGCCGCTGCCGACGATCAGATTGAGCGCTTCCCGGAGATCGCGCCAGAAGTCGGACTCGGTTTCCGTGGTGATCCGGGTACCGATCAGCGTACTGGCGTTGGACTGGGAATTATTGCTGCTGGAATTACCACTGTTGTTGCTGTTGCCAGAAGACACCGAGCCGGAACTGACCTGGGTTTCTGAACCGCCCTTGCGGACGAAATCGAGATAGTCGATCTGGAAGATCCGGGTCTGCAGGCCACCGGGCATGACCTTGTACATCTTGCCCTGGCGCTCGATATCGAAGTCATACAGCTCCGCCACGGTATCCATGACTTCCGGCAGCGTGACCGAGTCCAGCTCCAGGGAAATCCTGCCGCTCACGCCCGGGTGCACCACCACATTGTAACCGGTTCCCTTGACCAGGCCCCGGAAGAAACGCGCCGCTTCCAGATCCCGGGCAGAGACGTCAAAACGCTCGTCACCCCGGGCCAGGCTGCGGTTGGGGCTGTCCAGGGCCGGCATCAGCGCATCGTTCACGCTGGGCGGCGGGGTGGTGTGGGTCTCCGGCGGGCGGGTTTGCCGCGCCTGGGTCAGGGACTGGTCGATGGCATCCACGCTCTCGGTGGAGGTAGCCCGCCCGCTCTTCATCAGCGGATTCTGGGCACAGCCCGTGAGGACCATCGACGCCAGTATCAAAACTGAAAAAACCACTTTCATGCTGCGCTAACCTTTGTTCGCGTCAAGGAGTTCGCACCACCGGCGGTGACGACAAATGCAGGGTTCGCGACCGCTTCCCGATCCGAACCACGACTTCATCTTCCTTGATACGCTGTACGACCAGGGTATCCAGCCGCTCTCCCTCGGCCAGCACTTCCCCATTGATAACCACAATCCGCCGGCTGGGTGACACCAGAATCGATTCCAGGGTGTACTCCGGTTTGGGCGCCGCCTGCTTCGGGGCCGGAGCGGAAAAATCCGGTGGCCGGGTCGGATCCTGAAGCGCCCAGACCGACACGGCCCCCAACAGCAATCCAAAGCCCAGGACAACGCTGGCAATGCATTTAAACACCGAGCCACTCCTTGTGCAGGCTGACCGTCTGCACCCTGATGTGTACTTCCGCCTCCGGCCACTGCTGAACCTGATAACTGAATCCGCGCCAGACCAGGCGCTTGTCCATAGCTTCCAGGGCCTGCAGGTATTTCAGAACCGCGAAGTAATCACCGGACAGGGTCAGCTCCACTTCATGAGCATACAGGCCCAGGGCCGGTTCACCTTCGGCCCTGGATTCCTCGCTATCCTGATCGTCGCTGGCCAGATCGATACGGTGGGGCGGAAAATGCTGCACTGCTTGCAGCTTCAGCCCGCCGTGCTGCTGCAACATGCGTTTGAGCAGCTCGACCATACCTTCCGGACTGACCAATTGGGCCGAGAGTTCCTCCAGACGGCGATCCAGCGCATCCAGCTCCCCTTCCAGTCGTTCCTGACGCTGCCGCAGAGGGCGATTGGGATCACGGGCCAACGTCATCTGCAACGTTCGGGCCTGTTCTTCCAGCTGTGAGTGCTGACCGCCCAGGCTGGCGATCTGTTCTTCCAGCGTGTCCGCCCGTTTCAGGACCGGGTCGATCAGGAAGCCCCACCCCAGGAGCAGCACGGCGATGGCGGCCGTTCCCAGGACCAGCACACGCTCACGCATGGACAGGTTCGCATAGCGCTGGGACCAGTCATTCCATCGTTCGGAAAATTTCATCGCTCAGACTCCCCGGGCCGCTGGGAGGCCACGACAAACTGCAGACCGGCGCTCTCGTCCGACCGCTCCAGTTCGAAGAATCCGAAACGCTGGCCGGCAAAGGCCGGTTCCTGCTCCAGGTTCTGTAAATACTGCGGGACCAGGTCGCCGTCCCGGGCCAGCCCGCGCAATTCCAGGTGACGCGCTGCCGATGAAATGTCCACCCCGGTCAACCACAATCCCGGTGTCACCTGGCGGGCCAGGCCTTCCAGGTAGCGGGAGAAACCTTCAGTGCCACTCAGCGTCAGATTCTCCATTCTTTTGGCCAGCTCGTTGCGGTGCACCAGCGTCAAGCGGGCCTGCTCCACGGCCTGTTTCAGGGCCTGGGACTCGGATTGCTGGGCCACTTTTTCCGACAGGCTGTCCACCTCAGTCTGGGCGGTGGCGATATTGGCCGCCAGCTTCTGCTGCCGGGCCTGCAATTGCGACAGGCTCCACTGGCTCCAGAGCGCAGCGAGTACCACCAGAACCGCCAAAACAGCCACCAGCGCCACCGCGCGCTCCAGTGTCAGGGGATCCTTTTTCGGCTTGAGATCCTCGGTGTAAAGATTGACGTCCTGAATCAAGCGGTGCCTCCCGGGAATGTCACGATAGCCCCGAGGGCATCAATGGCCCGGGACTCCAGGGATTCCATACCCAGCCACTCACGCCAGTCGTAGTTTTCCACCTGGGCGGCGACGTTGGAGGAAATCAGGTGCGTCAGGGGCAGATTCTCGTCATGCCCGACCAGATAGACCGTGCGCGGCGGCACCTGCCCGAGCTGGCTTTCGTAATAGTCCATGGACCGCTGTATCTCCAGGGCCAGGTTCTGAATCGCCGTATCCTGCTGACTGGCATCGGACAACTGGTTGGCGGTGACTTCCAGACGCCGGGCCAGGTAAAGGGTATCGCCCCGGCACACCACCAGCTGGCCATGCTGGGCCCGCAGGTACATCAGGGCGGTGCCCCGGTTTTCCTCATCCGTCGGCGCGATCAGGTTGCGCAGGGACAACTCGGAAATACCCACCCGGTCGAGGGTCAATCCGGCGCTGTCACACAGCTTGATCAGATCCCGCACGATGGCCTTGCGGCATACCACGGCGTTGATCAACTCCCCCCGACCGCGGGACGCGTCGTCCGGAAAAGGGAATACATCCACAGCGGCCTCGTCGACGCTGTAATCGATCATGTCTTTCAGCTTCCAGCGCACCGCATCCGCCAGCTCGCTGTCTTCCACCGGCGGCCGGTCAATCTGGAAGACCTGGTACTGGTCGTTCGACAATACGGCACGCACCGGCGCGCCCTTGAGTCCATACTCCTCCACCGTGGCTTCCAGCGTCCCGGCCCGCTTGGCCGGCATGCATTCGGCAAACCCGGTTTGCAGGTGTCCGGAGGCTGGCCGCAGCGCCCACGCCAGTCCGTCCGGCCGCACTTCAAGGCCGATCGGTTGCGCACGCCCTTGGCGTCCGAAGATATTGAACAACGCGGGAAATTTCACTTTAGGCAGCCAGTTGGATCGATTTTCTGGAAGTATAGTCAAGAAGGACCAGCAATCCAGCGAGGTAGCGGCGGTTTAGCAAGGACTTACAGCAGCCACAAGCAAAAAAAGGAAGCGCGCGGCTTCCCTTTCTGACGTTACCGGCGGCCGCTCCTGGCCCCGGTGTGATATGTGAATCGAATGCTAGCAGGCCGCCGTGGGAATGCAAATACGCAGTTACAAATCAGCGCATAAGACCACGCTTCAATCGCTTTTCCCATCACTGTCCTGACGACGGCGGGAGGGATGGCGCTCCACCACGGTTTCGGCAAGATGACGGTTGTTCTGGAATAGACGGCTGACCCGCTCCATCAGGTACTTGTTCGCGGACTGTTCCATGGCGCGCTGAACTTCCGATTCAACCGCGACCATCGCCAATGGGCGCAGCTGCCAGATCAGGTCCGCCAGCTTGGGCATGTCTTCCTTGGGGGGAATGTCTTCCTGATAGCGGTCGATCATCCGGGCCGCCAGCTGCACGAGGTCCGTGGCCACTTTCTCCACATTCGCGCGCAAGCCCACCAGCACGTCGAACAGGTCATCCAGCGGAATACCCAGCCGCACCAGTTCCGCGCCGGCATTGAACAGGCGCGGCTGCTTGAGGCGATAGCCGTCGCGCACCGGCTGCACCAGATCCAGCTCAATGGCGCGGGTGAGATTGTCGTCCGTCAGGGTGCCGGCGAACAATTCCCGCATTTCTTCCCGGGTAATGTAGCTGGGCGCCTCGTTGGTCCAGGGGCTGGTGATGGCCTGCTCCAGGCCCAATAGATCACCCAGGTCACCGCCCTTCTCCCAGGCGGATACCATCTCTTTGATGTTACCCAGGCCGTAGCCACGTTTGAGCAGGTTGCTGATCAGGCGCAGCCGCGACAGGTGCAGACCGGAATAGACCCCAACCCGGCCCCGACGCTCCGGCGGCGGCAGCAGCCCGCGGTCCTGATAGGCGCGGACATTGCGCACGGTGGTACCGGCCACCCGCGCCAATTCATCGACCGTGTACTCCTCACCGTCGTCCGATTCGGCGTCGTCTGTTGGCGTGCCGGCAAAGAGCCGGTTGTATAGGAGGGCAAGCGCCTGCTTCGATGGGTTCATGGCGAGGATCATACCGGATGCGTTTCCCGGCTACCATGATGTTCGTCCAGTGTATTGGCGTCGATCCGTCGAATGAAATCCATGATCAGATCCGCCAGGGGCTCAGGATGGGCCAGCACCTGCCAGTGCTTTCCCGGCATCACCGTCCGGCGCAAACGCGGCACCCAGCGTTCCAGGTTTTCCGACAGGGCCGGTGAAACGAACTGATCTCCTTCCGGCTGGATCACGTGCACCGGCACATGGGCATAGCGCTCCCGGGGCGCCAGGACACGAGGCAGCATATTGGCGCGGTACAGGTTGATACCCAAGCGTCCCTGACGGGCCTGAGTGGGGTCGGGGCGCGGCCGCTCCTGCTCCCACAAGGCAACAACATCAGGCCAGGAACGCCCCAGCCCGGTCCGCCACATCACCGGCGCGACCAGCGGCAGGTGAAACAGGAAGATATACCAGGATTTGGCCAGCTGCCGGGCGACGCGGCCATGCTCCCCCGCCTTCCAGCAATCCCGGAACCAGAACCCCACGTGATCTAGACAGGGGCCGGAAATGGAGGTGAAGGACGCCAGCCGCCCCACAAGCAGGTCCCCGGTCACGGCTTCCCAGGACTGGATGCTGCCCCAGTCATGGGCCACCAGGTGGACCGGGGCGTCAGGACTCAGGGTATCGATGATGCAGGCCAGATCATGCTCCAGGGCGCTCATCCGGTAATCGGCCATGCGCCGGGGCGCTCCGGAGTGGCCGGCACCGCGGACATCGTAGCGGATGACCCGGTAGTGCGGCACCAGCAGCGGTACCAGGGCATCCCAGATACGCCGTGAATCCGGGTAGCCATGCACCAGCACCATCGCAGGCGCCCCCTCCGGACCTTCCACTTCGTAGGCCAGACGCAGTCCGTCGCATTCGACCACCCCCTCACGCACACCATTTCGCGATTCAGCCACGGCCACCCTCCTCGGCGTGACGCACCATCGCCTCCACATAATGGGCGAAGTGCACCAGATGATCGTGGGGAAAGGTGGGCAGGAGCTGGTCAAGAATCTCAGTCAGGGTACGCTCGGCCTCGAGCTTGCCGTAGCGAATCACCTGGCGGTAATGCGCCGGATCATCCACCTCATCGCCCACCTCGTGATAATAGGCCTCCACGGTGGCCACCCCAATCTCGATTACCGTGGCGCGAATCATGGCCCGGCAGGCCTCCAGGTCGGAGGACTGCTTGACCCGCTCGGCCAGACTCCGGATCTGCTGGACGGTGGCGTCATCCAGGGGAAACACGATCAGGGCCGGCTGGTCGCCGCATGGATCCACCAGGCTACGGTCAAGGTACCGGGCCAGATCCTGCAGCTCCTGCACACTCCGTCCCTGCAAGACCTTGCCCGCCCAGAACGTTAGCCCCAAACCAATGGTCTGAACCGCATCCCCCGGTGCCACGCCATCCGCCAGCGGCGGCAGGGTGCTATCGAGGGAGGCTTCGTAGTAGGACGACACACCGGCAAAGATCAGCTGGGACGCCACTTCGAACGCCCGCTTGTGCCATTCCGGCAGGCCGGCGGTATCCAGGTGCCGGGCCTCGCGAGCCGCCTGCCGCGCCTGGTCCAGCAAACCGGTACTGATGGGAAACCCCCAGCCGTGAGCGGCGGCCGGGCGCTCGCCCTGGGACAGCGTCATGGGTTCCACTCCGCGCATCGTTTTCTCCTGATTGTCATTTGGGGACGCCACCTCACACAACGGCTTTTTTGCTTGACACCCCCTAAGCAATATTCTCTATAGTAACTGTAACATTGATTAATGTCACTATTGGTGATGACACATAGATAACTGTCAGCACCACTGCACAGGAGGCTCCCATGAGCACCAAAGTCGAACTCATCCGCCGCAACCTCCAGTTCCGCCTGCCCCGCAACCGCGCCACGGACTGGAACGGGGCCGGCAAGCACGTGACCCAGGTTTTCAATACCCTGTCCCTGTTCTTTCCGGTGGGCGAACGGTTCTTTATCCAGAGCCTGCGCAACTACCGCCATGTGGTGGATGACCCGCAACTCAAGGAAGACGTCGCCGCCTTCATCGGCCAGGAGGCCTTCCACGGACGAGAGCACGATGAATACAACGAAGCCCTGGTGGAAGCGGGACTGCCGGTGGACGAAATGGAAGCGCAGGTGACGTTTCTGCTGGAACAGGTGAAACGGCTGCCCAAATCCTTCCAGCTGGCGGCGACGGTATCCCTGGAGCACCTGACCGCCATCATGGGTGACATCCTGTTGCGCGAGCCGAAACTACTGGAAGACGCCGAGCCGCACTTCCAGGCCCTGTGGCGCTGGCATGCCATGGAGGAGACCGAGCACAAGGCCGTTTCCTTCGACGTCTACACCAAGGCCATGGGCCGCGGCCCCCGCGCCTACGCCCTGCGCAGCTTCACCTTTATCCTGGCCAATGCCATCTTCTGGACCCTGTATTCCGCCTATTACCTGCGCCTGATACAGAAGACCGGCGGCATGACGGATCTGCGTGGCTGGTGGCAGGTGTTCCAGTACCAGTGGGGCTCTCCCGGCGCCTTCCGACGCCTGGTGCCGTCCTGGCTGGAATTCTTCCGCCCCGGCTTCCACCCCTGGGACCAGGACAACCGCGAACTGCTGGCTGTCGCCCAGAGCATCCTTGATGCGGTGGAAGGCTTCGAACAGGAAGCGGAGGCAGCGGCATGAGCCCGGCCCAGGCGGCGATGGTCGCCCCCTCCTTCGTCGAGGAGGTGGTGCCGGTCTACCGCGCCAAGTGCCGCAACATCCCCTGCGATCAGCGCTTGGCCCGCTGGCGCCCTCAACCCCGGGGGCTGGGTGCTTTCCGTCAATGGGCGCTGGCACTGTTGCCGCGTGTGCGCCGGGAACAGAACCTGATTGGCGGCCAGAAGCTGGTGCACTGGGAAATGGGCCCGGAAACGGGCGAAACCGTGGTGCTCCTCCACGGTTTCGGGGCCAGCAAGGAAAACTGGCTGTTCCTGGCGCCCAAGCTGGCCCAGCACTACCGGGTGCTGATTCCGGATGTGCCCGGGTTTGGCGAAAGCGATTTCCGGGCCAAGCGCTGTTACGCCGCCGACAACCAGGTCACACGCCTGGCCGCCTGGCTGGTCGCAGCCAGTCCGCACCCGGTCCATCTGGTCGGCAGCTCCATGGGCGGCGCCCTGGCGGGTCTGCTCACCGCACGCCACCCCGAAATGGTCACGTCGCTGACCCTGATGAATGCCGCCGGCGTCAGCGGCGGGCAACGGAGCGACTTCGAGAAGGCCCTGCTGGAAGGCCGCAACCTGCTGGTCCCGCGCCGCTATGGCGATGTATCCGAGCTGTTGCTGCTGGCCACGGAGCGACGCCGGCAGTGGCTGTCCCGCTGTCTGACCCCCTTTATCGGTCCGGACATGGTGCGACGCCACTGGGTCAACCACCGGTTATTCAACGATCTGCTGAACTCCGAGACGCAGCCCCACGAGGTGCTCTCGCGGATCAGGCGCCCCACCTTCATCCTCTGGGGCGATCGCGACCGGATTCTGGACGTCTCCTGCGTGCATACCCTGCACGGCCTGATCGGACACGCCCAGAGCACCGTGTTCAGTGGCGTCGGCCATCTGCCCATGCTGGAGGTACCAACCCGCACCGCCGAAACCCTGACCGCCTTCTGGCGACAACAAACCCATTGAGCCCTTCTATGACCGGCCCGATCCGGAGGTACCCATGAATGCAGCACTGAAAAAACCGAACATCCCCATCGCGATCATCGGTACCGGTTTTTCCGGTCTCGGCGTCGCTGCTCTTCCTTGAGCTGGCGCTGCCAGTCATCGACATCGATGGGGAGGCTGCTCAGTACTTCCAGGTCGCGGTTTTCCAGCACGTTGCTGTCGCCGCGGTGGGCTTCAATCACTTGATCCCGCTCTCGCAGCAGCGCGGCGATGTGGAATCGGTACAAGCTGACCAGCTCGGTCAACCAGATGTTGACCGGCCAGCTGGGCCAGGCGTGGTCGATCTGGAAACGCGGCAGCAGGGGGATCAGGTCGGCAGCCCGGTACCAGGTTTCGTCGGTCACCCAGCGGTTGGTGGCAAACAGGCCGACAGGAACCCCCCAGGCATCCATGGAGACCGCAATCAGATGGGCGATGGCCTGCTCGCCTTCTGGCCAGGGCGTCTCGTGGCGGAGCGATGCCACCGGTGCCAGGCCAGCCGGCAGCGCGCCGGCCCGCAGAAAGGTATGGAAATGGCCATGCTCGGCGACATCCTTGCGGTGAGCATGGTAGTAATACTGGCTGTGGGTTTGGCGGTCGAACACATCCCCTTGCGGGTAGTGCTCCATCTCGTAGAACGTGCCCTGCCCTCGCAGGACCTCGCCCACAATATTCAAACCCGCCTTGTCCAGGACCCGATAGCATTCCTGGACCCGGGCGGCGGCCGACACCAGTGAATCCAGCTCGGCACCGCTCAGGTCTGTCACTGCCGGAATGTCGAGAGACGCCATACACCCGTCGCTTTAAAGTCCCATCATTTCCTTCACCGCGCCTTCCCGGCTGGTCTTGAGCCCGGCGGCCCGCCCTTCTTCCAGCGCCAGTTCCGCGGGTACGCCGAGGTGGAACCGATACAGCGCCCACATGGCGCCTACCCGATTGGCGCTGTGGCAGTGTACCAGGATCGGGTAGTTTTCCGGTGAAGAGGCGATGCGTGTGAAGGCCTCCACCTGCTCCCAGGTCGGCGCCTTGGTAGACACCCCCAGCTTGTAGTAGTTGATGCCCGCACCATGGGCGGCCTTCTCTTCCTCGCCGGCCCCTTCTTCCTCTGTCATCAGGGTGACAACGGTCTTGAAGCCGAGTTCCTTCAGCTGCGGCAGCGCACCTTCCTTGATCAAACCACCGGAGGCGATATAGGGAGCCGGTCGGTTGTAGTTATCCACGATCGCCGGCATGGCATCACCGTAAGGGGCGGTCGTCCAATTCTTCTCAATGGCGAACGGCAGATGCCGGTCACCGCGGGCCTGGGCCGGCGCATTGGGCGCGGATGCCTTGCTGTCACCACTTGCCATGGCACTGCCGGATGCCGCACAGGGATTGGCCGAGGCCTGCCCGGCGGCACAGGGGTTCGCGGCCGCGCACGGGTTGCTCATGGCCGACGGGTTGCCCGACTGAGGCTTGGCCGCGGCGCATGGGTTGGCCGCCGCCGTCTGTGACTGACTGGTGCTGGTGGCCTGCTGCGAATCCGAACAGGCGGCCAGGCCCAGCCCCATGGCCAGGGTGATGGCCACCGGCAGGGCGGCCCGTTTGAAGCGTTGGTTTGCCATTGTCATTTCCCTCTCAATCCTTCTCTTGTTGTGTCGCCATGCAGGCCTCGGCCTGATAAGGCCCGCCCAAGCGGGCTTCAAGCTTTGATCCCAGACGGAACCCGCCCCAGGCGACCAAGGCCAGCGCCACCAGGATCAGCCATTCCGGTATGCCGGTAAGATCCGTTAGCGCCTGCGCTTGCGGTCCCGGCGTTGCCCAATACAGGGACTCCAGCGGTCCGAACCAGGCCGCGAAAAGCGCCGTGCCCAGGACCATGCCCAGCATGAATATCAGGGCATCACCGCGCCCGCCGGCCAATCCGGCCACCGATGTACCCGGACAGTAACCGCCGATGGCGAACCCGGCACCGATCAGCAGGCCGCCCACAGCCATCGCGGCATAGAACGGCGTCGGCACGTAGTAACTGCCTGCGGCCATCCAGCCCAGCTGCTGCGCCAGCCAGAGGAGCGCCGCAGCCACGATCACGGCCGTGAACATCACCTTGAACACCGACCAGTCCACCAGACGGAACTGCCCGGTCAGTTTTCTGGGACTGCCAAAACCGGCATTTTCCAGGACAAAGCCAAACAGGAAACCGGCCAATAACCCGGATGCGACACCGGAATCATAAAGGGGCCACATCATTGCCATTGCCTCCGTGTGAAGTAGCTGAACAGAAAGCCGGCGGCGAAGAAGCAGATCAGGAACACGAACCCGCCGACGGCCAGGGCCGCCCCGCCGGACAGCCCCAGGCCACTGGTGCAGCCGCGCGCCAGGCGCGCGCCCATACCGGTCAGCAGCCCCCCGATCAATGCCATAAGCAAGCGTGAACCACGACCGGTGCCCGCTCCTCTTTCAACCTGCGGGCGAAACCGCCGACTGGAGAGCGCACCGACGAGTGCGCCGATAAAGGCACCCACGACTTCCCAGGTGATCCAGGTCTGCAGCGGCTCTCCGCTGCGGACATAGTCCCCGAGATAGCGGTTGGCCGCTGTCATTTCGGGGGCGAGCCACTGGCCCACATCAGCGGTCAGTGGCGTAAAGAAACCGCTGGCGCCGAGACCGTGGCCGGTCAGAACAAAGGTCAGGAACAGGGCCAGACCCAGGGCAATACCTGCCCAGAAGGGTGGCCAGAAAGGGCGTGGAGACATGCTCCCCTCCGTTAATATACATTATACTTAACAATATAATGTATCAGGAATGACTATTTTTCAAGCCTAGGAGGAAAGAAAACAACGGGTTTTGTCTTGGATCAAAAGATGGGCGAAGAGGACTGCGGATGAACAGGATTATCGTTATCGGTCACACACGGGCAAAAACGTAAAAAGGCAGCCTGCGAGCTGCCTTTTTATGATGGGACGAAGACCGGTCAGAACGGAATATCGTCATCAAAATCATCGACCGGTTCCGGCATGCCGCCACCGGACTGCTGATTCTGCTGGGGCGCATAACCGCCCGAACCGTACTGGTCCTGCTGATTCTGAGCCGGTGCCGGGCGTTGCTGCTGTTGCCCGCCACCCTGGTAACCACCCTGGGGAGCGCCTTCGCCGCCGCGGCTGTCCAGCATCTGCATCTGACCGTTGATATCCACCACGATTTCCGTGGTGTAGCGGTCCTGACCGTCCTGGCCCTGCCACTTGCGGGTTTGCAGGCGGCCTTCCACATAGACCTTGGAGCCCTTGCGCAGGTACTGCCCCGCCACCTCGGCCACCTTGCCGAACATCACCACGCGGTGCCATTCGGTGCGCGGAACCAGCTGACCGGTCTGGCGATCCTTGTAGCTCTCGTCGGTCGCCAGGTTCAGGTTGGTCACGGCGGTGCCGTTCGGGGTGTAGCGCAACTCCGGGTCCTGCCCCAGGTTACCGATCAGGATGACCTTGTTAATGCCTCTTGCCATAGTAAAACTCCACTCAATACGTAGTGCCGGCCCTCCTCCCTAAGTGCCGGCATTGAATTCATGCGGTTGGCCAGGCCACGACGTGGGGACTGCTCTTCAGGGCAGCCTCGTCCAGCTCCTGACGATCCACCTTCAGATAGGCTTCCTGTTCGTCAGGCAGCACGATAACGTCCTCGACCCCCGCGATCTCGGCCAGGCTGGCCTGGATGCTTCCCAGGTCAGCATGCTCGAAAGCCTGCAATTTTACCACGAAACTGGTCGAATAACTGGGCTCAGGCATGGTTCCCGCCACCACCAGCCAGACGGCCAGCACGACGAGCATAAGCAACAGCACGCCACTGATGCCCCAGTGATCCAGCATTGTGCCACCGACCGAGCCGCCAACAAAGGCGCCGGTGAACTGACTGGTTGAGTAAACACCCATGGCCGTCCCCTTGCTGCCGGCGGGAGATTCCTTGCTCATCAGAGACGGCAGCGTCGCCTCCAGCAGGTTAAAGGCCATGAAAAAGAGGAAAAGCATGCCCCAGATGGCCCACAAGGATCCCGGCTGGGTGAACAGCAAGCCGCTGGCCAGGGTCAGCACCGCCACCGCACCGAAGAATATCCCCTTCATGCGGCGGTATTTTTCCCCCACGATGATGAAAGGCACCATGGCAAAGAACGACACCACCATCACGGACAGGTACACCCACCAGTGCTGCGAACGATCCAGCCCGACCTCCTGTTCCAGCATCAGCGGCACCGCCAGGAAGGCCGAGGTCAGGACCAGGTGCAGCGAGAAGATGCCGAAGTCCAGTCTCAGCAGGCGCGGCATGCGAAGCACATCCATGACCTGCGAGGCCACCGGCTGGGCGTCCCGGTGGGTTTCGTAACGGGCCGGTGTGGGCACCCAGAACAGCACCACCGCCATCCCGAACAGGGCGAGAATCATGGTCGCCCAGAACAGGCCGGACAACCCGAAGATGTTGCCGAGGATGGGCCCGAGCACGAGGGAAATGGAGAAAGAGATGCCGATCGCCATGCCAATCGTGGCCATGGCCTTGGTGCGGTTCTCTTCCCGGGTCAGGTCACTCACCAGCGCCATCAGGACACTGGCAATGGCCCCGGCGCCCTGCAGGACACGCCCGGCAATCACGCCATAGATACTCGTCGACATCGCCGCCAGCAGACTGCCCAGGGCAAACAACACCAACCCGATAATGATCAGGGGTTTGCGGCCGAATCGGTCGGACATGAGCCCGAAAGGAATCTGTAGCAGGGCCTGGCTCAGGCCATACCCGCCAATCGCCATGCCCAGCAGCATCGGCGTGGCGCCCTCCAGATCCTGCCCCAGCAACACGAATACCGGGAGCACCATGAACAGCCCCAGCATGCGCAAGGCATACACCAGGGCAATAGCACCTACGGAACGAACTTCTGTTGAAACCATCAAATACAATCTGCCTCGCTCGTCGTAGACCAATGAAAAGGCTGTCGCCCTATTGCCTGCGGGTCTGACAGGTTAACCTGGGAGGTCCGGAAGGCGTCGGCGACTCACGGCGCTTGATTCTACCAGAGACCGTTAGCTTGCGTCGCATTCTCATTTCACCCCGGGCCCGTTCAACAATGGCTGTTTGACCGGCGCCCTCCCTGGATATAATGGCGGTTTTGCACCGCCGAGGAGTGGCATGGACAAGATTGAGATCAAGGGTGCCCGCACCCATAACCTCAAAAGCATCGACCTGGACCTGCCCCGGGACAAGCTGATCGTGATTACCGGGCTGTCCGGTTCCGGCAAGTCGTCCCTGGCATTCGATACGCTGTACGCCGAAGGCCAGCGACGCTATGTGGAATCCCTGTCCACCTACGCCCGGCAGTTCCTGTCCATGATGGAAAAGCCCGACGTGGACCACATCGAGGGCCTGTCACCCGCCATCTCGATTGAACAGAAGTCCACCTCGCATAACCCGCGCTCGACGGTCGGCACCATCACCGAGATCTATGATTACCTGCGATTGCTGTTCGCCCGCGCCGGTGAGCCACGCTGTCCCGACCATGGCCAGCCCCTGGAAGCCCAAACCGTCAGCCAGATGGTGGATCAGGTGCTGGCACTGCCCGAAGGCAGCAAGATGATGATCCTGGCTCCCATGATCCGGGACCGCAAGGGCGAGCACCTTGCGCTTTTCGACAGCATCCAGCAGCAAGGGTTCATTCGGATTCGCGTGGACGGCACGGTCTATGACATTGACGACGTCCCGACCCTCGAGAAGAACAAAAAGCACACCCTCGAAGTGGTGGTGGATCGTTTCAAGGTCAAACCGGGCATCGAACAACGCCTGGCGGAATCCTTCGAAACCGCCCTGGGTCTGGCCGAGGGTGTCGCGCTCGTGGCCCCCATGGAAAGCGACGGCCAGCCCGAACTGATCTTCTCGGCACGCTACGCCTGCCCGCACTGCGGCTACTCCCTGAGCGAACTGGAACCGCGCCTGTTCTCCTTCAACAACCCGGCCGGTGCCTGCCCCAGTTGCGACGGCTTGGGCGTCAATCAATTCTTTGATGCGGAAAAACTGGTTCAGCACCCCGAGCTGACCCTGGCCGAAGGCGCGATCAAAGGATGGGACCGGCGCACGGTCTATTACTTCCAACTGCTCAAGAGCGTTGCGGCCCATTACGGCGTGGACATGGACACCCCCTTCGAGGCGCTGCCCGATGATTTTCGCCGCATTGTGCTGTTTGGCTCCGGCAAGGAAGCAATCACCTTCCAGTACGTGAGCTCGCGCGGCCACATCGTACAGCGCTCCCATCCCTTTGAGGGGGTCATCCCCAACCTGCAACGCCGCTACCGGGAAACCGAGTCACAGAGCATGCGGGATGAGCTGGCAAAATGTGTCAGCACCCAGCCCTGCCCAGACTGTGAAGGCTCGCGACTCCGTCGTAGCGCCCGCCATGTTTTCATTGAGGAACGTAACCTGCCTCACATGGTGCGTCTGCCGATTGGCGAGGCTCACGACTATTTTGAAAAACTGGAGTTGCCGGGTCAGCGCGGTGAGATTGCGGAGAAGATCCTCAAGGAGATCCGGCAACGGTTGTCCTTCCTGGTCAATGTGGGGCTGGATTACCTCAACCTGGAACGCAGCGCCGAAACCCTTTCCGGCGGCGAGGCCCAGCGCATTCGGCTGGCCAGCCAGATCGGCGCCGGGTTGGTCGGCGTCATGTACATCCTCGATGAGCCCTCCATCGGCCTCCATCAGCGCGACAACGACCGTCTTCTCGGAACCCTTAACCACCTGCGGGACCTAGGCAATACGGTGATCGTGGTAGAACACGATGAAGACGCCATTCGCTCCGCCGACCACGTGGTGGACATCGGCCCTGGCGCAGGGGTACATGGCGGCGAAATCGTGGCGGCCGGCACGCCGGCGCAGATCATGACCAATGCCCATTCCCTGACCGGGCAATACCTCTCCGGAACACGCACCATCGCTGTGCCGGAGAAACGTATTCAGCCCAGCGGCAAGACCCTGACCCTGTCCGGAGCCACGGGCAACAACCTCCAGGGCGTGACGCTGGACCTGCCCCTCGGGCTACTGGTGTGCGTCACCGGGGTGTCAGGCTCCGGCAAGTCGACACTGATCAACCACACGCTCTACCCGGTCACGGCACGGGCACTGAACAAGGCAACCACCCTCTCTCACAGCCCTTACAAGTCAATCCAGGGCATGGAGCACCTGGACAAGGTCATCGATATCGACCAGAGCCCAATCGGCCGCACGCCGCGGTCAAACCCGGCAACCTATACCGGGCTTTTCACCCCAATCCGCGAGCTGTTTGCCGGCACGCCTGAGGCCCGTTCACGGGGCTACAAACCGGGGCGTTTCAGTTTCAACGTCAAGGGTGGGCGTTGCGAGGCCTGCCAGGGCGATGGTGTTATTAAGGTGGAGATGCACTTCCTGCCGGACATGTACGTTTCCTGCGATGTCTGCAAGGGCAAACGTTATAACCGCGAAACCCTGGAGGTGAAATACAAGGGCCAGAACATTCACGATGTCCTGGAAATGACCGTGGAGGATGCGCGCGAGTTCTTCGACTCCATTCCGTTCCTGGCGCGCAAGCTGCAGACCCTCATCGATGTCGGCCTTTCCTACATTAAACTCGGACAGAGCGCAGTTACCCTATCCGGCGGGGAAGCCCAGCGCGTCAAACTGGCGCGGGAGCTGTCCAAGCGGGATACCGGCAAAACGCTGTTCATCCTCGATGAACCCACGACCGGGCTGCACTTCTACGACATCCAGCAACTGCTGAACGTGCTGGTACGTTTGCGTGACCAGGGCAACACCATCGTGGTTATTGAGCATAACCTGGACGTGATCAAGACTGCGGACTGGATTATCGATCTGGGTCCGGAGGGCGGCAGCGGGGGCGGACAGATCATCGCTGAAGGCACGCCCGAGACGGTCGCTGAAGAGCCTCACTCCCATACCGGACGTTACCTCAAGCCCATGCTCAAACCGCGCCGTCACGAAACGAGGGAAGACCAACCCACCGAGGCCTAGGATCATAGGCGCAGGGAGTGCTGAAGTGCACCTGCGTTTCTTGCGCCAACAGTTACATCGCCGGGCCTCCGCGCTCCGTCAGTCCCCTCTTTCCGGCACTGGGCAGCGGATAGGTGCTACCCCAACCCCATACACTATTTCTCCAGGCATAAAAAAACCGGGCCGAAGCCCGGTTTTCTTTCGATGAAGCCGCTTACTCTTCGTCGTCCTCGATCTCTTCGACCGGACGATCCACCAGCTCCACAAACGCCATGGGGGCAGCATCACCCGGACGGAGTCCACACTTGAGGATCCGCAGGTAACCACCCGGACGGTTCTGGTAGCGCGGGCCCAGCTCATTGAAGAGCTTGGCGACCGCGTCCTTGTCCCGCAGGCGAGCGAAAGCCAGTCGACGGTTCGCGACTGAATCGGTTTTAGCGAGCGTGATCAGCGGCTCTGCCACACGGCGAAGTTCCTTCGCCTTGGGCAGGGTCGTCTTGATCAGCTCGTGCTCGACCAGCGATGAGGTCATGTTACGGAACATGGCCTTACGATGGGCGCTGGTCCGGCTAAATTTACGACCACTTTTACGATGACGCATTGCTCTAATTCCTTAACTTGAAAACGACCTAATCGGCGTTAACCACCCAGGACCCGATCGTCCCCGCGTAGGCTGGCCGGCGGCCAGTTCTCGAGGCGCATCCCCAGGGAAAGCCCGCGGGATGCCAGGACGTCTTTGATTTCAGTGAGTGACTTCTTACCCAGATTGGGAGTCTTGAGCAACTCCACTTCAGTACGCTGGATAAGGTCGCCGATGTAGTAAATGTTCTCAGCCTTCAGACAGTTCGCGGAACGCACAGTCAGTTCCAGGTCGTCCACCGGGCGCAGCAGGATCGGATCAACCTCTTCCTCTTCCTCCACACGCTCGGGCTCATGCTCCTGGTCGAAGTCCACGAAGACGGCCAATTGCTGCTGCAGAATCGTGGCAGCACGGCGAATCGCTTCTTCCGGATCGATGGTTCCGTTGGTTTCCAGATCGATCACGAGCTTGTCCAGATCGGTCCGCTGTTCGACCCGCGCGTTTTCGACCGCATAGGCCACGCGACGGACCGGGCTGAAGGTCGCATCAAGCTGCAAGCGACCAATGGCACGGGTCTCATCATCGTTGAGGGTGCGCTGGTCCGCCGGCTCGTAGCCGCGACCGCGGGCAACCCGCAATTTCATGTCAATGGACCCGTTCTGGCCGAGATGACAAATCACATGCTCGGGATTCACGATTTCCACGTCGTGATCCAGCTTGATGTCTCCCGCCGTTACTGCACCCTCGCCTTGCTTTGTCAGGGTGAGTTCCACCTCGTCACGGCCTTCCAGCTTGATAGCCAGCCCTTTGAGGTTGAGCAGGATCTCGATCACATCCTCGTGTACACCTTCGATGGCACTGTACTCGTGCAGTACACCTTCGATCTGTGCTTCGACGACGGCACACCCCGGCATGGACGACAGCAGGATGCGACGCAGAGCGCTACCCAGAGTGTGGCCAAAGCCACGCTCGAGAGGCTCGAGCGTCACCTTCGCGTGGGTCTTGCTGATCTCCTGAACGTCGATGTTACGAGGAGTCAAGAATTCATTTACTGAACGCTGCATAGACGCCCCTATCTGGTCTCGTGGCTATTCAGGCTTTACTTGGAGTAAAGCTCGACAATCAGGTTCTCGTTGATGTCAGCAGGCAGTTCAGTGCGCTCGGGAGTCGCCTTGAAAGTGCCTGTCATTTTGTTCGCGTCGACATCCACCCACTCGATGGGGGCGCGAGAGCCGGCCAGTTCCAGAGCGCCTTTGATGCGCAGCTGATTCTTGGCCTTTTCCCGAACACTGATCACGTCACCCGGACGAACCTGATAAGACGGAATGTTCACCGGGCGGTCATTCACCAGAATGGACTTGTGAGAGACCAGCTGGCGGGCTTCCGCACGGGTCGAACCAAATCCCATACGGTAGACCACGTTATCGAGGCGGCGTTCCAGCAACTGCAGCAGGTTTTCACCGGTCGCACCCTTGAGGCGAGCGGCTTCCTTGTAGTAGTTGCGGAACTGCTTTTCCAATACGCCGTAAATACGACGAACTTTCTGCTTTTCGCGGAGCTGCAGACCGTAGTCTGAGATACGTGTCCTGCGGGCCCCGTGCTGACCGGGTGCGGTATCTGCGTTGCACTTGGTATCCAGTGCGCGAACGCCGCTCTTTAGAAAAAGATCTGTCCCTTCACGACGAGACAGTTTACATTTTGGACCAATATAACGTGCCATAATCCACTGTCTCCTGTGTTACACGCGGCGCTTCTTGGGCGGACGGCAGCCGTTGTGGGGAATCGGCGTAACATCAGTGATGTTAGTAATCTTGTAGCCGCACGCATTCAGCGCACGAACTGCAGATTCGCGTCCGGGCCCAGGACCCTTAACCATTACATCCAGGTTTTTAAGGCCGTATTCAGCAGCCGCGTTACCGGCTCTTTCAGCTGCTACCTGCGCAGCAAAAGGTGTGCTCTTACGTGACCCACGGAAGCCGGATCCACCGGAGGTGGCCCAGGACAGGACGTTGCCCTGCCGATCGGAAATGGTCACGATCGTGTTGTTGAAAGACGCGTGGATATGGGCCACACCATCAACAACCGTCTTTTTCACCTTTTTACGGGTACGTGTACCTGGCTTTGCCATGTTTGCCTACCTGTTACTTGCGAATCGGTTTGCGAGGACCCTTACGGGTACGTGCGTTGGTCTTGGTGCGCTGGCCACGAGCCGGAAGGCCGTGACGATGACGCAGACCGCGGTAGCACCCCAGATCCTTCAAACGCTTAATGTTCATCTGGACTTCACGACGCAGGTCACCTTCGACAGTGATCTTGCCGATCTCTGCACGAAGCGAGTCCACTTGCTCGTCGGTCAGATCTCTGACCTTGGCAGTAGGCTCAACGCCTGTTGCGTCGCAAAGCTTCTGAGCTGTTGTCTTACCGATCCCAAAGATATAGGTCAGTGAGATAACAGCATGTTTGTTGTCGGGTATATTGACACCGGCTATACGTGCCATCCATCTAACTCCGCGTTCAAAGCTTTGCTGTGTGGGTTTCACGCCACAAAAAGGGCGCAAGATAATAGCGCCTGATCAAATAAAGATCAAGCGCTATCACATAATCCACCGTTCACAGATCGGGTCAATATTAACCCTGACGCTGTTTGTGGCGGGGTTCGCTGCAGATGACCCGAACTGAGCCATTGCGGCGAATGATTTTACAGTTACGGCAAATCTTCTTTACCGACGCTCGTACTTTCATCGCTCACTCCAAATGTTGAGCGGGGTGTCTAAATGCCACCCCGGCCGTAGCCCTTGAGATTGGACTTTTTCATCAGGGACTCATACTGATGGGACATCAGATGAGACTGAACCTGCGCCATAAAGTCCATCACAACCACTACAACGATCAGCAGCGAGGTGCCGCCCAGGTAGAAGGGCACGTTGCCGGCCACAACCAGGAACTGGGGCAGTAACGCCACCGCTGCGATGTAGATTGCACCAAAAATGGTAAGGCGAGTCAGAACGCCGTCGATGTACTTGGCCGTTTGGTCACCGGGTCGAATACCCGGGATAAAGGCACCCGATTTCTTGAGGTTGTCCGCAACCTCCTTCGGGTTGTACATCAGGGCGGTGTAAAAGAAGCAGAAAAATATCACAGCCGCAGTAAAGAGCAAAATATACAGCGGTTGACTCGGAGCCAACGCCTGAGAAATATCGCTCAACCACTGCATACCTTCACCTTGGCCAAACCACTGACCCAGCGACGCTGGGAAAAGCAGAATGGAAGAAGCGAAGATCGGCGGAATCACACCGGCCATGTTGACCTTCAAAGGCAAATGGCTGGTCTGTTGCGCGTAAACGCGACGACCTTGCTGCCGTTTGGCGTAGTTGATGGTCAAACGGCGTTGACCACGCTCCATGAAGACCACGAAGCCCACAACCAGCACACCCAGCAAACCGATGACCAGCACAAACAACAGGTTCATTTCGCCACTGCGTGCCTGCTCGAGGGTCTGACCGATCGCGCCGGGCAAACCGGCAACAATACCGGCGAAGATCAGCAGGGAGATACCGTTACCGATTCCCCGCTCGGTGATCTGTTCGCCCAGCCACATCATGAAGACCGCACCGCATACAAAGGAAATGACCGCGACAAAGTAGAAACTGAAGCTGTCATTGAAGGTGACGCCCTGTGAGGCAAGCCCCACTGCGATACCCGAACCCTGGATGAAAGCCAGGAGTACGGTACCGTAACGGGTATACTGGCTGATCTTGCGACGACCGGCCTCCCCTTCCTTCTTGAGCTGTTCCAGCTGCGGACTGACCGCCGTCATCAACTGCATGATGATGGATGCCGAAATATACGGCATGATTCCCAGTGCCAGAATACTCATGCGCTCCAGGGCACCCCCGGAGAACATGTTGAACAGGCTGAGAATGGTCCCCTGATTCTGCTCGAACAGTGCCGCCAGGCGTTCCGGATTAATACCCGGCACGGGAATATGAGCGCCGACCCGATAGATCAGGAGCGCCATGACGACAAACCCGAGCCGTGACCACAGCTCGGATAGTCCTTTCCCCATACCTGTTGGCAGCGATGCTGTCTTGGCCATTTAGTCCTCGACTTTTCCACCTGCGGCAGTAATTGCTTCCCGCGCACCCTTGGTGACTTTCAGCCCCTTAACGGTTACCGGGCGGGTAAGCTCGCCAGATTTGATCACCTTGACTTCACGGATCTCGTTACGGATCACGTCAGCTTTCTTAAGCGCAGCCAGATCGACGGTATCACCTTCGACTTTTGCCAGCTCGTGCAAACGGATTTCCGCTACCCAGCGCTGCTTGGCTGAAGTGAAGCCGAACTTGGGCAGGCGACGCTGCAACGGCTGCTGACCACCCTCGAAACCAGGTGCGACGCTGCCGCCGGAACGAGACTTCAGACCCTTGTGACCGCGGCCACCGGTTTTACCCAGGCCACTACCAATACCGCGACCAACCCGCTTCGGGCTGTGTTTGGAACCTTCACCCGGGGCAAGAGTATTAAGACGCATATCAGACTTCCTCTACCCGAACCATGTAATCGATCCGGTTCAGCATACCCCGATTCTCGGGGGTATCCTGCACTTCCACAGAAGAATGCATCTTCCGCAGACCCAGACCTTTGACACACTGCTGGTGATTCGTTTTCCGACCAATCGGGCTACGGACCAGCGTTACTTTGAGTTTCTTTTCCTTCGCCATGACGTCAGTCCAGAATTTGTTCAACGCTCAGGCCACGCTTGGCCGCGACATCCTCAGGAGCACGCATGTCCCTGAGCCCATTGATGGTGGCACGCACAATGTTGATCGGATTGGTAGAGCCGTAGCTCTTGGCCAATACGTTCTGTACGCCAGCCACTTCCATAACAGCACGCATCGCACCGCCGGCGATGATACCGGTACCTTCCGATGCCGGCTGCATGAAGACACGAGACGCACCGTGACGGGCCTTAACCGGATACTGCAGGGTGTGCCCCTTCAGCGGTACGGTGACCATGTTCTTGCGTGCCGCTTCCATTGCTTTTTGGATGGCTACCGGCACTTCACGCGCCTTGCCACGGCCGAAGCCGACACGGCCATTGCCGTCGCCGACGACGGTCAGGGCTGTAAAGCCGAATACTCGACCGCCCTTTACTACCTTGGCGACCCGGTTGACCTGGACGAGTTTCTCCTGGAGCTCCGGCGCCTTCTGATCGTTTCCGCTCATCTTCTACCTCCTAGAATTGCAAGCCAGATTCACGGGCACCGTCAGCCAGCGCCTTGACGCGGCCATGATAACGGTAACCGGAGCGATCGAATGCAACCTGCTCTATACCGGCTTTCTTGGCTCGTTCAGCCACCAGTTGACCAACTTTTTTGGCGGCATCGACGTTGCCAGTCGCGCCTTGCCCAAAATCTTTGTCCAGCGTAGAGGCAGAAACGAGCACCTGGCTGCCATCGGCCGTAGTAATCTGCGCGTACATGTGACGCGGAGTGCGATGGACGCACAGACGGTTCGTGCCCAGCTCGCGGATCTTCATGCGCACCTTGCGTGCGCGACGCAATCTTGACTCTTTCTTCGCGCTCATAATCATGCCCTACTTTTTCTTAGCCTCTTTGCGACGTACCAACTCGTCCGCGTAACGTACGCCCTTACCTTTGTAAGGCTCTGGCGGACGGTAGGCACGAATTTCCGCCGCAACCTGACCGACTTTCTGCTTGTCGATACCCTTGACAACGACTTCGGTCTGCGACGGCGTTTCGGCCGTGACACCTTCAGGCAGTTCGTATTCGACCGGGTGGGAGAAACCCAGTGTCAGGTTCAGTTTCTGACCCTGAGCCTGCGCACGGTAACCAACGCCCACTAACTGAAGCTTGCGCTCAAAGCCGGTGCTGACACCGACCACCATGTTGTTGACCAGAGCCCGGAAGGTGCCTGCCAGCGCACGCGCCTTCTTGACCTGACTGCGCGGTGCAAACAGCAGCTGGCCGTCTTCCTGCTTCACTTCCACGAGTTCGTGGATTTGCATCTGCAGAGAGCCTTTGCTCCCCTTGACTTGAATATCCTGTCCTGCGAGCTGAACCTCAACACCGGATGGCAGCTTGACAGGATTATTAGCAATCCTGGACATGTCTCACTCCTAAAATACGGTGCAGATTACTTCGCCACCAACGCCGGCTTTACGCGCGGCACGGTCCGTCATCACGCCCTTGGACGTGGAAACGATCGAGACACCCAGGCCACCAGCGACTTTCGGCAGTTCCTGTGCGCCGCGGTACTGGCGCAGACCCGGACGGCTGTAGCGCTGAATGGATTCGATGACCGGCTTGCCTTCGAAATAACGCAGCTCAACGGTCAGTTCAGGCTTCTGCTCACCCGAAACGCTGAAATCCTGGATGTAACCCTCGTCCTTCAATACTTGGGCGACGGAAATTTTCATCTTGGACGACGGCATGGTCACGTTGACCTTCTCCGCCATCTGGGCATTACGGATACGAGTGAACATATCCGCTAATGTGTCTTGCATGCTCATCGGTATGAGGCTCCTACACTTTTTAGTTGTGCAGCGGTGCTGCGACCGCTTACCAACGCCGAGATGTTACCAGCTCGACTTGGTCAGACCCGGCACATTACCCTTCAACCCTTCTTCACGCAGCTTGATGCGTGAGAGCTGGAACTTGCGCAGAACGCCGTGCGGACGACCGGTCATCTGACAACGGTTACGCAGGCGAACAGGGCTGGCGTCACGCGGCAGCTTTTGAAGCTTCTGCTGTGCGTCCCAGCGCTCTTCTTCGCTGAGTTCCGGGTTCTTGATAATGGCTTTAAGCTCGGCGCGCTTCGCCGCATATTTCGCGACAGTTTTTTCGCGCTTGAGCTCACGCTGTTTCATGGAAATCTTGGCCATGACGCTCTTTCCTCTTTACTTGAACGGGAAGCGGAACGCTTTGAGCAGAGCTCGGCCTTCCTCATCGGTACCCGCCGTCGTGGTGATGGTGATATCAAGACCACGCACCTTGTCGACCTTGTCGTACTCGATTTCCGGGAAGATGATCTGCTCGCGAACACCCATGCTGTAGTTACCGCGCCCGTCGAACGACTTGGGATTCAGGCCACGGAAATCACGAACCCGCGGGATCGCAATCTGTACCAGGCGATCGAAGAAATCCCACATACGCTGGCCACGCAAAGTGACCTTACAGCCAATCGGAAAACCTTCACGGATCTTGAAGCCAGCCACGGATTTGCGAGCCTTGGTCATAATCGGTTTCTGACCAGCCAATTGCTCCAGATCCGCCATGGCGTTTTCGATCTGCTTCTTGTCCCCGACGGCTTCACCGACACCCATATTCAGGGTGATCTTGGTTACCTTCGGCACCTGCATGATGTTCTCGTAGCCGAACTCTTCCTGCAGGGCGGGTACCACTTCGCTTTGATAAAGCTCTTTCATGCTTGGCATCGTCACCACCGCCGCTTACTGGTTATCGACAAGTTCGTTGTTGGATTTGAAAATCCGAACCTTCGAACCGTCGTCGTTGATTTTGATACCAACGCGATCTGCTTTCTGGGTGCTCGGATTAAAAATCGCAACATTGGAAGCATCAATCGGTGCTTCCTTCTCGATGATGCCACCTGGGGTGCCCATCATCGGGTTGGGACGGGTGTGGCGCTTCACCATGTTGACACCGGAAACGATCAACCGTCCGTTATCGAGAATGCGAAGCACCTTACCACGCTTCTCTTTATCTTTACCCGTAATGACGATGACTTCGTCATCTCGTTTAATTTTCTTCATAACCGGCCTCTTGTCCTCACAGTACCTCAGGTGCCAGCGAAATGATCTTCATGAACTTTTCGTTCCGAAGTTCACGGGTGACCGGGCCGAAGATACGGGTACCGATCGGAGCATCCTGGTTGTTCAACAAGACCGCCGCGTTGCCATCAAAACGAATTATGGAACCGTCCGGGCGACGAACGCCTTTACGGGTCCGGACAACGACGGCACGTACGACCTGGCCTTTCTTCACTCGGCCACGGGGAATCGCTTCCTTGATCGTCACCTTGATAACGTCGCCAACTTTGGCGTAACGCCGATGTGAACCGCCCAGGACTTTAATGCACTGCACTCGACGCGCGCCACTGTTGTCAGCGACGTCAAGCATTGTTTGAGTCTGAATCATGGTTATTCTCCAACAAAAACCACTGTGCCGTTTACGACAAGACCCACCTTCCGGGGCGAGTTACACCTTCGACGCCTTTTCGACGACTTCCACCAGGTTCCAGGCCTTTTTCTTGGAAATCGGCTTGGTCTCCTGAATAGTGACGATGTCGCCAATGTTGCACTCGTTACTTTCGTCGTGTGCATGGATCTTGGTCGAACGCTTGACGTACTTGCCGTACAGCGGGTGCTTAACCTGGCGCTCGACGAGAACCACGATGGATTTCTCCATCTTGTTGCTCACGACCTTGCCGCTCAGGGTTCTGGCAGTCTTTGCAGCTTCAGTCATGTCAGTTACCTGCCTTCTCGTTCAATACCGTTTTAACACGAGCAATGTCACGCTTGGTCTGAGACAGCAGATGCGTTTGGTTCAGCTGGCCTGTTGCCTTTCGCATCCGCAGGTTGAACTGCTCCTTCAAGAGGGTGTTCAGTTCAGCGTTCAGCTCGTCGACCGATTTTTCTCGCATGTCTTTCGCTTTCATCACATCACCGTTCTAGTCACGAAAGTGGTCGATACAGGCAACTTGGCCGCTGCGAGAGTAAACGCTTCACGCGCTACATCTTCGGAGACGCCTTCCATCTCATAGAGCATCTTGCCCGGCTGGATTTCGGCGACCCAATACTCGACAGAACCCTTACCTTTACCCATCCGAACTTCCAACGGCTTGCCGGTGATCGGCTTGTCCGGGAAGATCCGAATCCAGATTTTACCGCCACGCTTGATGCGACGGTTGATAGCTCGACGGCCGGCCTCAATCTGGCGCGCAGTAATACGACCACGGCTGGTTGCCTTCAGACCGTATTCACCAAAGCTGACCTTGTTGGCCCGCTGCGCCAGACCGCGGTTGCGGCCCTTCATTACCTTGCGAAACTTGGTGCGTTTTGGTTGCAGCATTTGAGCGCCCCTTTACTTCTGACCTTTCTTGCGCGAGGCACCCTTCTCAGCGCGCACCTGTTCCAGGCCGCCGAGTACCTCACCCTTGAAGATCCAGACCTTCACGCCAATGACACCGTAGGTGGTGTGCGCTTCATAGGTCGCGTAATCGATGTCTGCACGCAGAGTGTGCAGAGGTACACGGCCTTCGCGATACCATTCGGTACGGGCAATCTCAGCACCGCCCAAACGGCCACCCACCTGAATACGGATACCCTTGGCGCCCTGACGCATGGCGTTCTGAACCGCGCGCTTCATGGCACGACGGAACATCACACGACGCTCGAGCTGATTGGCAACGCTTTGCGCAACCAACTGTGCATCCAGGTCCGGCTTGCGGATTTCCTCGATGTTGACGTGAACAGGCACGCCCATCATCTCGCTCACTTCGCGGCGCAGACGATCCACATCCTCACCCTTCTTCCCGATAACAATGCCGGGACGGGCGGTGTGAATCGTGATGCGTGCGTTTTGAGCGGGGCGCTCGATCACGATCTTACTTACAGACGCCTTCTCGAGGCGCTTGTTCAAGAACTTCCGAACTTCGATGTCGTTCAGCAGGTTCTTGGCATATTCTTGCTTTTCGGCATACCAGACAGAGTTGTGCTCTTTGATCACCCCAAGTCTGATACCCGTTGGATGTACTTTATGACCCATCTGAGCATCTCCTACTTTTCAGCGACCTTGACGGTGATGTGGCATGTGCGCTTCAAGATCCGATCGGCTCGACCCTTCGCACGCGGACGAATCCGCTTCATCGTGGGGCCTTCGTCGACCATGATCGTAGACACACGCAGCTCATCCACGTCCAGGCCTTCGTTGTGCTCAGCATTGGCAATCGCAGACTCGATCACCTTACGAATGATCTGCGAAGCCTTCTTCGGGCTGAAAGTCAACGTATTCAGGGCGTCCTCAACCGCCTTGCCGCGTACCATATCTGCCACAAGACGCGCTTTCTGAGCCGAGAGGCGAGCACCCTTTAATTTGGCGGCTACTTCCATCATCTTATTCCTCAGAATCAGCGTTTCGCTTTCTTGTCGGCAGCGTGTCCACGGTATGTGCGGGTCGCTGCGAACTCCCCAAGTTTATGCCCGACCATTTCTTCGGTAATCATCACGGGAACGTGCTGACGACCGTTATGGACGGCAATGGTCAGGCCTACCATCTCTGGAAATACTGTCGAACGGCGCGACCAGGTCTTGATCGGCTTACGGCTATTCGATTCCAGAGCTGCCTCAACCTTCTTTAACAGATGCAGGTCTATAAAAGGACCTTTCTTCAAAGAACGTGGCACAGCGTAATCCTCTTTCAGTCAATTACTTGGCCGAACGACGACGTACTATCATCTTTTCAGTACGCTTGTTCTTACGAGTTTTATGCCCTTTGGTCGGAACACCCCACGGAGTAACCGGGTGACGCCCGCCAGAGGTACGCCCTTCACCACCACCATGCGGGTGGTCAACTGGGTTCATAGCAACACCACGTACTGTTGGCCGTTTGCCGCGCCAACGTGATGCACCCGCTTTGCCAAGCTGCTTCAGACTGTGCTCACTGTTGGAAACTTCACCCAACGTGGCACGACATTCTGCAAGCACCTTGCGCATTTCGCCGGAGCGCAGGCGAATAGTGGCGTAAGCGCCTTCACGTGCAACCAGCTGAGCTGCTGCACCGGCACTACGCGCCAGTTGTCCGCCTTTTCCAGGCTTGAGCTCGACACAGTGGATCACGGAACCGACAGGCATGTTGCGCAGAGGCAATGTGCTGCCGACCTTGATCGGTGCGTCGATACCGGAACGCACGGGATCGCCAGCCTTGAGCCCTTTGGGAGCGAGGATGTAGCGACGCTCGCCATCGGAATACTTCAGCAGTGCGATATGTGCAGACCGGTTGGGATCATATTCCAGGCGTTCTACGACAGCCGGAATACCATCCTTGTTCCGTTTGAAATCAATCGCCCGGTAGTGCTGCTTGTGACCACCACCGATGTGACGGGTGGTAATGCGGCCAAAGTGGTTACGACCACCGGACTTGCTCTTTTTCTCTACCAACGGCGCAAAAGGACGCCCCTTGTACAAATCAGGCTGGCTGATATTGATCGCGTGGCGGCGTCCGGGAGACGTTGGCTTGATGTTCTTGATCGGCATCTTACGATCCCCTTACCTTATTCAACATCCAGAAAGTCGATGTCCTGACCTTCAGCCAGGCGCACATACGCCAGGCGAACGCCGCTCCGCTTACCAAGACCACGCATAGTGCGCTTGGTCTTGCCCTTGCGGTTCAGGACTTGGACGCCGTTGACCTTCACGTCAAACAGCTGCTCGACAGCCTTGCGGATCTCAGGCTTGGTCGCATCGGGCGCCACCTTGAAAACAACCTGATCACTTTCGCCCGCAATAGAGGCTTTCTCCGAGATGTGCGGACCCAGCAAGACCTTGTAAATACGCTCTTGATTCATCCCAGCATCTCCTCAAGCTTTTTCAGTGCCGGCACCGTGACAACAACCTTGTCATGGCCTACCAGACTGACCGGATCCACACCAGCCACATCGCGTACATCCACGTAGGGAATGTTGCGAGCAGCCAGATACAAGTTCTGATCGACCTCATCGGAAACGATCAGGGCATTGTCGACACCCAGATCCTTGAGCTTCGCATTGAAAGCCTTGGTCTTGGGGGTCTCTGCCTTCACGTCGTCAACCACGACCAGACGCTCCTGACGAACCAGCTCGGACAGAATGGACCGCAGCGCAGCGCGGTACATCTTCCGATTCACCTTTTGGCTGTGGTCCTGCGGACGCGCAGCGAAGGTTACACCACCGGTACGCCAGATTGGGCTACGAATCGTACCCGCTCGAGCGCGACCAGTGCCCTTCTGGCGCCACGGCTTCTTGCCGCCACCACGCACGTCAGAGCGATTCTTCTGAGCCCGGGTACCCTGGCGAGCGCCAGCGAGGTAAGCCGTGACGACCTGGTGAACCAGGGCCTCATTAAATTCTTTCGCAAATGCAGCATCGGATACGGTAATACCCTTGCCGCTACCTGTAATAGTCAGTTCCATCGCGACACCCCTTAGGCTTTCACTGCAGGCCGGATTACCAGGTTTCCGCCGTTCGCACCAGGAACAGCACCCTTCACCAACAGCAGGTTGCGCTCTGCATCGACACGAACGATCTCGAGATTCTGAGTCGTTACGCGCTCATTACCCATCTGACCGGCCATCTTCTTGCCTTTGAAGACCTTACCCGGGGTCTGGTTCTGACCAATTGAACCGGGCGCACGATGGGACAGTGAGTTACCGTGAGTCGCGTCTTGAGTGGAAAAATTCCAGCGCTTAACGGTACCCGCAAAGCCCTTACCTTTGGACTGACCGGTTACATCAACCATCTGGCCGGCTTCAAAGACGGAAACACCGACTTCGCCACCAACAGCCAGACCATCACCTTCACCATCAGACAGACGGAATTCCCAAAGACCACGACCGGCCTCGGTACCCGCCTTGGCAAAATGACCAGCCAGGGGCTTGGTTACGCGGGAGGCACGACGACTACCTACAGTGACCTGATAGGCACGATAGCCGTCCTGCTCGGGGCTCTTGATCTGGGTAATCCGGTTGGCTTCAACCTCGATTACCGTAACAGGAATGACTTGACCCTCGTCAGTAAAGACACGAGTCATACCGGCCTTACGACCGACAACACCAATTGCCATGTTTCACCTCTCAGTGTACGGGGCTTTAACCCTCTATGGCCTTCAACAGTTACACCTGGCGGGTTTACGCTATTGCGTTAACCCAAGCTGATCTGTACGTCTACACCCGCAGCCAGATCAAGCTTCATCAGAGCGTCTACTGTTTTCTCGGTAGGCTCAATGATGTCCAGAAGTCTCTTGTGCGTCCGGATCTCGTATTGATCACGCGCGTCTTTGTTGACGTGCGGAGAGATCAGGACGGTATAACGCTCTTTGCGAGTCGGCAAAGGAATCGGGCCACGCACCTGCGCGCCAGTCCGCTTCGCCGTATCGACGATCTCTTGCGTGGACTGATCGATCAGGCGGTAGTCAAACGCCTTCAGCCGAATTCTGATTTTTTGGCTTTGCATGTTGCACCAAACTCCACTCGTAGCATTAGCTGCCAGATGACAAGCCGACCCTTGAAAAAAGGAGCCGCATTGTATGCAGAATGCTCAACCAAGTCAAGCAAGTCCTTGAAGATGCTCGACCAGGCCGATTTCCAATGAAAAAGGGGCTGCATCGCAGCCCCTTTTCAGTGCGCTAGGCGACCAGGATCACTCGATGATCTTGGTGACAACGCCGGCACCAACGGTACGACCGCCTTCGCGGATCGCGAAACGCAGGCCATCTTCCATCGCGATCGGCGCGATCAGAGTGGCTTCCAGCTTCACGTTATCGCCCGGCATTACCATTTCGACACCTTCCGGCAGCTCAACCGCACCCGTTACGTCGGTGGTACGGAAGTAGAACTGCGGACGGTAGCCCTTGAAGAACGGAGTGTGACGACCAC
>JASTVH010000011.1:0-117082 GCA_042862465.1 Marinobacteraceae bacterium S3BR75-40.1
GGTCCGGACCGCGTTCCTGCTGCATTACATCGATGACCTGGAACTGCGCCAAACCATCCATGCCGCCACCAACAAGAATGAACAGTTCAACGGCTTCGCCAAATGGTGCTTCTTCGGCGGTGAGGGGGTAATCCCCCCGAAAAATAGCGGTGCTCAAAAGTAGAATTTTCCGTAAGCTACACGCAGGGAGATTCTGCATGAAAAAATCACGTTTTTCCGATAGCCAAATCCTGTCGATCCTCAAGCAAGCCGAGAACGGCGTTTCCGTTCCGGAGCTGTGCCGGGAGCATGGCATGAGCAGCGCCACCTTCTACAAATGGCGCGCCAAGTTCGGCGGCATGGATGCCTCCATGATGAAGCGCCTCAAGGAGCTGGAGGACGAAAACCGCCGCCTGAAGAAGATGTATGCCGAAGAGCGGCTCAAGGCGGAACTGCGACAGGAAGCCCTTGAGGGAAAGTTGTAAAGCCGTCTCGCCGCAAGGAGATGGCGCAAAAAGTCGTGGCTGATGGGCGCTGTAGCATTCGACTGGCCTGCATCACCTTTGGCATCAGTGAGACCTGCTATCGCTATCAAGCCAAGCTCAGCGATGAGAATGCTGAGATTGCGGATTGGCTGGAGCGGTTGGCCGAGAACCGTCGAAACTGGGGCTTTGGGTTGTGCTACCTGTATCTGCGGAACGTAAAGGGTTATACCTGGAACCACAAGCGGGTGTATCGGATTTACCGCGAGCTGGAACTGAACCTTCGCATCAAGCCCAAGAAGCGTCTGGTCCGCGAGAAGCCGGAACCGCTAGCGGTTCCCGAGACGATCAACGACTGCTGGTCCATGGATTTCATGCACGACCAACTGAGCGATGGACGCAGCTACCGTTTGCTCAACGTGATTGATGATTTCAATCGTGAAGGGCTGGGTATCGAGGTCGACTTCTCATTGCCGGCAGAGCGTGTTATTCGGACCCTGGATCAGATTGTGGAGTGGCGAGGGGAACCGTGTTCCATCCGTTGTGACAATGGTCCGGAATATATCAGCGGTAAACTGTCCGCCTGGGCGGAGAGTCGTGGCATTGATCTGGCTTACATCCAACCGGGGAAACCGCAACAGAATGCCTATATCGAACGGTATAACCGGACGGTACGCTATGACTGGCTGGCTCAATACCTTTTTGACAGCATTGAGGAAGTTCAAGACTACGCCACTCGTTGGCTCTGGCATTACAACAACGAGCGTCCGAACATGGCATTGGGAGGGATTACCCCTCAACAAAAACTGGGCTTGGCGGCCTAGATTTGAGCTCTACTTTTGATTGCCCCTAATAATGGGGGGATTACCAGGGGACCATTACGGCATCGCTTCGTCACGAGCAACAGAAGGTGGTCAAATACAACCAGTTGGTGGCCAACATGCTGATTTTGCATAACGTCGAAGCGCTGACTCGGGTACTGCGAGAGATGAACGCAGAAGGTATACCGATCCAGGAAGACGTCCTCAAGGCGCTCTCGCCGTATCGGAACAGCCACATCAACCGGTTTGGCGACTACACCCTGGATCTGAAGCGACCGGCCATTCGGCCATTGTTTGAGTTAGGGATTTCCACCAAGAAACAATAGGATAGGCCGGTTTTGGCGGATTTTTCACGTTTGTCTGCCGACCCTCGAATACGCACCTTCCACCCATTGTGTTTGAAGGAGCAAATTTCAGGCGCCAGTTAATTCCGTGCCAGAGCTCGTGACCTGCACCCAACTTTCTGAAGTCCACAAAAAAGCCGGGCGTGTGAGGCCCGGCAATCAGATGAGCAACGCTTTGTCAAGAACAGCGGCTTAGTCCGTTCTCACTTCCAGAGTCCCACAGAAATATTTCACTTTTGCAACAGATGACTATTCTTTCACCGAATAAAAAACCGACACGATGTGTCGGTTGAATTAAAGGCTGGGCATTCTTCTCGACGACCGATAAAAGGGGATGGCCGTCTCTTTACTGTAGCTCAGCTAATGTAATGCTCAAGCTCACCCAACGCTTCCCCTAGTAACATTGTCAGATAATGCTTGGCGGTGGACTTACCCTGGTCAACTAGACACTCCTAGCCTATGATCAATTTCTGAGTATAGATACCACATGGATCTCCGCAAATCTCGGACACTGTAAGCACTCAGATCTCCAGAAACTGTCGCGATGCCGCCAGGATCTAGAGTCCTAAGATCTGGACGGCCATGGCCAACCCCGGGGGCGGCCATGTAAATGTTTCTTGCGCTAGCTCTCGTCCGGAAGGTAAGCGCCGTCCTTGTCGTGTACTTCGCGGCCGGTGACTGGCGGATTAAAGGTGCAGACCAGGCGCATATCCTCGGTGCCACCCCGCAGGATGTGGCGGTCGTGCTCGTTGAGAGCGTAGATGACACCGTCGTAGATTTGGTGGATCTCACCCGTGGCCAGGTCTTCAATGCTGCCGTTGCCCGCAATGCAGTAGACGGCTTCCAGATGGTATTTGTACCACATGTGTAGTTCGGCGCCCGCCGGGATAATAGTCTCGTGAAATGAGAATCCCATCCCGTCCTTCTTAAGAAGCATGCGGCGGCTGGTCCAGCCCGGCCCCTTTACTTCCCGTTCGGTACCGAACAAGTCTTTAATGTCACGTACAATCATTCTTTATTATCCTCCCTTGGGCTAATGCTCTTTAGCGACAATACACAAGAATTTCCGCGCCATAGAGAATGACCTTCAAGCCGACAACCGGTACCTGAAGGCCAAGCTTAAACGCTTGTTGGCAGAGTCAATAACTGCCCCATAGTCAACCAGCCAAAAAGGAAAATTCCTTCAGCAAAGTCTAACAACTGATTGAATCATAAAGACCTGAAACCAGACTGAATTCCGGATTTCAAAATGGATATATCTAAATTGGAAATGAAGGTGGGGATTGTCAATGTAGCCAGGCCCTGAATCAGGGTGCGGCAACACTAGGCAAACGGGTTTCATCAGCCCGCACGGTAAAGCGATCTTGCGGACTAATGTTACCTTCAATTACTGAACCGCTCTGCCTTTCGCAAGTGGTCAGGACTTGCCGATCCCAGAGCCAGCTCAAGCAACGAAACGTCGCATCTCGGCAAGGGTTTCACCGAGGGTGCAGGCGTCACCGTGTCATTATTCGTTTCTGGAGAACCAACGGTACAATGGAACGAACAGGACGGCGAGGTACCAGCCATAGAGATAGGCCTCAACCAAGCCAATCACAAAGCCAGTCCACGTGAGCCATTCGAAACCGGGCAACAGCGGCGCCCATGCTTTGTACATACGCAGATGTTCCGGAGCGAGCAGGCCAAAGCCCACGCAGAGCAGGTAGCTGATTACTAGTAGCAGCGACAGGCTGTTGCCCAGCGGGGTGATACGCAACCGTGCATTGGTTGCGGGTGCGTGTTCCATTTCAGATTCCTCCTTCGTTTGACGTCGGGGTTCTACCCGTTACTGCGGACATTCCTAAAAGAGATTGAATTTCTCCCAGAAAAAGTTTTGGTCTGTCCGCCTGAACGTCCGTTTTGCGACCACAGGATAATTTGTTGTGTCAATTTCCGACTGGATATCGAAGCTTGGCGAACGATGATTCTTGAGCCCTACAAACGGCTTGGCCCCGGTGTCTACATGGTAGGGGCTTTCATCGGACATGACAGAATTGTTGGCGTCGTGGAAGGACGACAGCCAATGGTCAGGGTTTTTTCGTCTAAACCGGACGCGCTGGGCCGGTCCTTCGGCCAAGACACTGAATAGATCTAATTCCGAAACTCTGACACCTGGCGCTCTAGGTTCGCGTACATTGCCAGAAGATCATCCTCGTTGAGCGTTCCTCTGGTGGTTGCCTTAGCCTTATGTTTTTCCAGCTGGCTACGTTGTTCGGCGTAAACATGATGGAGGACGCTGGCTTGATAGTCGCAGCCCTCGTGATTGTTCAGTTGTTTTCGAAGCGATTTGAACTGATCAGGACTGGGAACCTGTTCGAGCTTTTTAGCTATGTCTTTGGGTCGGATATTGAACACTTCTCCCCAATGTTTTACGGCATGCTCCCAGGCCTGAGATAGAGATGCCCGCTCATCTATGTAGAATTTGTTAGCAGCTCCTCGTTTGTTTACGGAGAAATAGCAGGTTTCCTGTGCAGTACTTTTCCCGCTTCCGATGCCAAGCGTGATGCCCTGGAAGCCAACACCGCGACAGGGGAGGGTTGAGGGATGGTCTTTTCCAATGAAATCCAGATATTGAAGTGCTGCGGAGCGGGCCATGTAACGGGCCTCATAGTACTTGGCCCTGGTCTCTTGATACTGGTACCAGAGTTCTTGAGTAATTCTGTTGTTCGGCCTCTTAAGAGAGAAATACTTCTGATAGCGTTTGCCTCGGATGGTGGCAACAACTCGCCAACCGTGGAAGCCAGAGGTCAGCTCCCCTTTTTCATAAAAGCTAATAGCCATGGATAGTCGATCTTTCCCGTCCAAATCACGTTAAAGATAGTACGCAGCCAAGCAGGCGTCGCCTGCTCTACTCTGAGGCCTACGTCAGCTTGCTGCAATCGAAAATGGTCAATAAACTTCTCAGCCTCTTTGGGCTGCAAACTGGAAACACCGACCTTCGGTCAATCGTTGTCGCTTCCTAGGAGTGAAGCATCGTCCATGGAGTGTAAGGCTGCGAGGGACCATACGTGTGCAGCCTTCCGTAAGTTTACACTTGAGAGAGCCTTTACACATCATGGTTTGCGCTTTAAGAATCCTTCCCCTCTTCGTTTTTGTGGTAGCAGGTCTTATCAGTGCTCCGGCTCATGCTTCCACTATAAAAAGTCGAGCAGCGGCCTTTGCCATCCACCGCAAGGAAGTTGGTATGAGCGAACCAAGAAATATCAACCCTACGACTCTGTTGATGCCTGCCTGGATTCAGGCGGTAAACTTCCGGATGGTGTCTCTTTGGCCTCGGTTCAACAGGTCCAAGAGCAGAAAGGCAAGTTACAAAGCTACGAACGGTCTGCGTTCGGGCAAGGTTGGGAAGACGCCGATGGAGATTGTCAAGACAGCCGTACTGAGGCATTGATTGCACAATCCACGACCAAGGTCCGGCTTGCAGATGAACGTCGTTGCAGAGTGGTTTCGGGCCGCTGAATCAGTCCGTTCACAGGCAAAGTCATCCAGAACAGCAGTGAGATCGACATCGAGCATGTGGTCCCGCTGAATGGTTGCCACCGTCAGGCCAGTGCGGTTGTGTGGCAAATCGTACTTGTTTGACTGCGTTGGTTCTTGCTAAGGGTAGAGTTGTCAGAGTTTTTCAGGCGCGATAACCCACTCGTTAACTTTCGTGAATTCAAAATTCAATCGTGACCTTTAATCCACCCCGTGGGCGATTTGAAAAGACGATCTTCCCACCATACCGGCTAACAATGTCTTGAACGATTGCAAGGCCGAGCCCGTGGCCCGGAGTCTGTTCGTCCAGCCTTAATCCTCGTTGACCAAGCTTGCTCAATTCAGCTTCCTCAACGCCGGGACCATCGTCTGTCACGACAATTCGTTTTGAGGGGCCGCATTGTTCCAATATTAGCTCCACCTCTCTATGTGACCATTTCCCCGCATTGTCCAGCACGATCCCCAGTATTTCAGATAGGTCGTATTCTTCAATTGGCCAACGGCTATACTCTGGGAGAGAACTTGATAACTCGAAGGATTTTGCCGGGTATAGTCTTCCCATCATCCACAGAAGGTCTCGTGCTTTTTCTACTGGATAGGAGCTTTTCCCTACCTGCGGTCCAGCAAACCGGCTGCGGCGCATTTCAGCTTCAAGTTGTTTGTCAATATCCCCGAGACGCGCCGCTATTTGCTGCCTTAACTCGTTATCTAGCGGCGCAGAAGTGTCGCCGAGAATTTGCTGGACAGACGCAATCGGAGTTTTAACGCTATGGGATAGGTTTGCCAAAGCATTCCTCGAACGCTCCAATCGTTGATCAAGTGAGTCAAGCAGTTGATTCAACTGCTCGACGAGAGGGTGGAACTCCTCGGGGACAGTCATATCTATACGCGAGACGCTACCATCCTGAAGTCTTTTCAGTGACGCCTTGAGTCCTGTGACAGAACGCATGGACAGATTGATGCCGAACCAGATTGCACAAACCAATAACGAGATAAGTAAAAGAGATGCGATTGCCGTCCATGCATGTAGCTCTGCCTGGCTATTCTTCAATGCGCCCAGATCTTCTGCAACGATAACCACAAACGGTTTTTCGTTTGCGACAAAGGAGCTCCGATACGCCAATATGTCGGTTGGAGCCTCTGCTATTTCAGAATTCTCGACCCGAATCGTGCCCTCTTTTTCCGATTCGATGAGCGGCGACAGCAGCGGCCTCCACGATTCCGGCGAAATGATGGTCCTGGAATCGGAGTGTTGAACAAAAGCATGGTGAAATACGCGCTGAAAGTAATCGCCCGTCTTGAGCTCGTCGAAGGCTCCGTCACTGTCCCGAATCTGATGCTCTAAAAACGAAACCTCCTCTTTCAGCCTTTCGGTGACAAATTCACGGGACATCCTCTCGAGCAAAACCCCATGTGTAAACCAGGCAATTGCCATCAAGGCAACACCTGCGGGCAGCAGTAGTGCAAGCAGGGTGCCTTTTACAGAAGCAGGTTTCTTAAACTTTGTCATTGAACATATAGCCTTGGCCACGTCGGGTTGAGATCGTGGAATTTCCCACCAGTTTTCGCAGCCTCCGAATATATGCCTCGATAACGTTCGCGCTTGGGCTATCTTCGAGGCTGTATAGCTGCTCCAGCAATTGGTCTTTCGAAAAGACCTGGCCCGGCTTACTCATCAGACAGCGCAGAAGACGAAACTCTGTGCCGGTTAGTGGATGTTCAGTCCCATCGTCCACCGATAAGTACTGACGATTCTCATCCAGAACAAAGCGGCCTGCCTTAACCAATGAATGTGTTCTCCCTTCGCTCCTACGAACAATAGCATTCAGCCTCGCTATTAGCTCTTCGGTCTGAAAGGGTTTCGCAAGGTAGTCGTCTGCCCCGGTCTTCAATCCAGCCACTTTATCGTGCCAGTCATCGCGTGCTGTCAGGATTAATACTGGAAAACCAATGTGTTTGGCACGCCACTTTCGCAAGATATCCAAACCGTTGCCGTCGGGTAGTCCTAGATCCAATATGCTAACCCGGTATTCCTCCTGTTCACCCAGAGCCATTGCTTCCTTTGCTGTATAAGCCGCGTCCACACTAAACCCCGACTTCTCAAGTTGTTGCAGAAGGCTACGTGAGAGTAATTGATCGTCTTCAACCAGTAGTAAACGCATTGCTTTTCCTTTTTAGCTGCGACTGTAATTTCGCAGTAGTTTCTCCAATTATCCTGAACTCAGCCTGAATAAATTTTTTTTTCGAATTTTCAGTAAGAATTCAGGTTGGTAAGCGATCTTATGTAACGATTCTGGACATTGATCAAGTGCCCTGAAAATACAATTAATTGTTGCTGAACGATTTCACAGGAGAAGATGGTATGAATGTATCAAAGTTGTTGGTAGCGGGTTTGGCACTTTCAATGTCAGCGGGAGCTTTTGCAGCCGGGGCCCATGGCGGTGGCCACGGTGCCAGCAGTGGCGAACCGGGCAAGGCATCAGAAGCCTCCCGCACTATTACCGTCGAAATGTACGACAACTACTATGAGCCGGAAGAAATAACTGTGAAGCCTGGTGAAACCGTGAGATTTGTGGTGGAGAATAAGGGCAGTCTTGTCCATGAGTTCAACATTGGCACCCCCGCCATGCACGAGAGCCATCAAAAAGAAATGATGATGATGGTTGAGCATGGCGTGATTCAGGGCGGCAAGCTGAACCACGACATGATGAACATGGATATGGGCAATGGTCATTCCATGAAACACGACGATCCCAACAGCGTCTTACTGGAACCCGGGCAGAGCAAGGAAGTTGTCTGGAAGTTCTCTGATAAAGGCAATATCGAATTTGCCTGTAACGTGCCGGGCCATTACCAGTCAGGAATGTACGGTGACGTAAATTTCGAATAATACAGTGTGCTGAGCGCCGCACGATTGCAAGGGCTGGTGAAGGCTTTCCAGCCTAGCTCCAATGAAGTGCAGTTGGGAATAAAACAGATGAAGATACGCCTTTTGACAGGGCTTTTGACCCTGCTGATGCCGGCCATGGTCATGGCCGGTGAATACGGCCTGACGGTTGACCGGGTTAAAATTGATACCGGCGATTTCGTGAAAGAAGGTATCGGCTACAATGGTGCATCTCCGGGACCGGTGATGCGCTTCAAGGAAGGTGAAAATGTCAGGATCAACGTAACCAACAACCTGGACGAGATGACCTCGATCCACTGGCACGGACTGATCCTTCCCTTCGACCAGGATGGTGTGCCAGGTATCAGTTTTCCAGGTATCAAGCCGGGTGAAACATTCACCTATGAATTTCCTATCCAGCAGGCAGGCACTTACTGGTTCCACAGCCACTCTGGTTTTCAGGAACCAGACGGAGCCTATGGCGCCATTGTCATTGAGCCCGAAGGCCGTGAACCGTTCCGCTACGATCGTGAATACGTAGTGCAGCTGACCGATAAACACCCACATTCCGGTGACCGCATCATGCGCAACCTGAAAATGATGCCGGACTATTACAACCGTGAGCAGCAAACCGTGGGCGAGTTTTTCTCGGACGTGTCCGAAAACGGCCTGATGAATACTGTCCGAGATCGGATGGCATGGGGCGATATGCGCATGATGAAAGCGGACGTTGAGGATCTGCAGGGCTTTACGGGCCTGATCAACGGTAAAGGACCGGACCAAAACTGGACCGGGCTCTTTGAGCCCGGCGAACGCATCCGGCTGCGCTTCATCAACTCCTCGGCGATGACCTATTTTGACGTCCGGATCCCTGGCCTGGATATGACGGTCGTGCAGGCGGACGGCAACAACGTTCAGCCGGTTAACGTGGACGAATTCCGTATTGGTGTGGCGGAAACCTACGATGTGATTGTGCGCCCCAAAGATGAGCAGGCTTACACCATTTTCGCCGAATCCATGGGGCGTTCCGGTTATGCGAGGGCAACACTGGCCCCCGAAGAGGGTATGGAAGCGGCCGTGCCGCGACTGCGTGAAGCTGCCCGACTGACCATGGCGGATATGGGCGGTATGCCCGGTATGGACCATGGCAGCATGGCAGGCATGGATCATGGAAACATGGATATGGGCAGCTCAGAAGGTGTGTCCGGAATGGACCACTCAAACATGGGCAGCATGGACCATTCAAATATGAAAGGAATGGATCACTCCAACATGGAAGGAATGGATCACTCTGACATGTCCGGCATGGACCATGGTTCCATGGCGATGGGAAAAGGCGGTCCCAGCGATCCCTTCTATGCCAAGGGCAGTGGCCTTGTGCCGACGGCGGCCAATGGTGGCAAGTTCCTGTCCTATGCTGATCTGAAGGCTCAGGACCCGTTGTACGAAGACCGCGAACCGACTCGGGAGATCGAGCTTCGTTTGACCGGCAATATGGAGCGCTACACGTGGAGTATCAACGGTGTTAAATACGAAGACGCGGATCCCATTCGTCTCAAATATGGTGAACGGGTCCGTTTCAAGTTTGTGAACGAAACCATGATGACTCACCCCATGCACCTGCACGGTATGTGGTCCATCCTTGATGTTGGCGCAGGTCAGTGGAACCCGATCAAACACACCGTTAACGTGAACCCGGGCACTACGGTGTACATGGAAACCGAGGTTGACGAGCCAGGCCAATGGGCGTTCCATTGCCATCTTTCTTACCATGCGGCTGCCGGGATGTTCCGCAAGGTGATTGTTGAGGGTGGCCCTGAGTCCACGCAGGCCAAGACAGGCGTCGTTGCTGAAGATGGAGGTGAGGCATGAGCTGTATTCGATCACTTGCCGCAGTCAGTTTCCTTGCCTCTATTGGTTTCTCAACGACGGTGATAGCTCAGGAAATGATTTCCGATACCACCGCTCGTAAACAACCGCTCACAGCCTGGGGTGTTCAATTTGAGGAGTTTGAGTACCGATACAGCGATGATGATGAGGAACTGGGCGTCTGGGATGCGGATGCCTTCTACGGCACGGACGATCTTAAAGTCCGGTGGCTTGGAAAAGGTGAGTACGCTATTGAGGATCAGGCCTACGAGACGCTGGAAAACCAGTTGGTGGCTCAGGTCCCGATTTCCAGGTTCTTTGACGCCAAGGCCGGTGTTCGATTCGATACCCCCGAGGGTCCGGATCGCACCTACGCTGTTCTCGGCGTCGCCGGGCTCGCACCCCAGTGGTTTGAGATCGATGCCAGCCTATATGTGAGCAAGGATGGCGATACGTCAGCCCAACTCGACGGAGAGTACGAATTGCTGTTCACGAACCACTGGATCTTGGCCGCAACGCTGGATGCGACGGTAGCATTCAGCGAGGACGAGGAAATTGGCGTCGGCAAAGGCTTGGTTTCCACCGAAACCGGCCTTCGGTTGAGATACGACCTGATCGATCGCGCGTTCTCGCCATACGTGGGCGTGGTGCATGAGCGCAAGTACGGTGATACCGCAGATTTCGCTAAAGCCGAAGGCGGGGGTACAGAAGACTGGTTTGCCGTCATCGGTGCCCGCATCGCGTTCTGATTGGGATAACGAGCCAGGTTTTGTCCTGGCTCTATTTTTGATGTACATCAATTTCATCGAAAGCCCTCACTGATTTTCAGTCGCAGTTCAGGTCCGCATGTTGTCATAGAGGGGAGATGATAAGGCTAAGAGGTTTCTCCCATGACTAAAGCACACAAAGCATCGAACCAAGAGCAGTTTCTGCTGCGCCGAAAACTTGCCGTTGAAGGTATTGAAGAGGGCGAATGGTCTGATTTTATTCACGAACTCAACCATCATCCCTGTGTAGATTTTGCCGAACGCAAGGCAAATAACCAGCTGCAAGTCACCTTCGATGGAACCCATTGGTCCACCGATGAGTTGCTGGAGGCGATTGAAGCACATGGCGGTCGGTTGAAGGGGGGGTGGTGGACTAAACGGAAACTGGCGTGGTATCGATTTACAGATGACAACGTTCGTGCCAATGCCAAGCATGATCCGTTTTGCTGTTCAAAGATCCCGCCCATGAAACGAAAATAGCTGGAGGTTAGATGAGCAGGGAGCAGGACAGAACTACTCGCTACAAGGAAGGCAGTCTCACACTTGCAGGAACGGTTATGTTGGGTACCGGCGTCATGATTGGCGCCGGTATCTTTGCGTTGACCGGGCAGATGGCACAGATGACCGGCGTGCTTTTTCCGCTGGCGTTTCTGGCTGCGGCGGTAATCGTCAGCTTCAGTGCCTATTCCTACATTAAAATTTCCGATGCCTACCCGTCAGCTGGTGGGATTGGCATGTACCTTCACAAGGCTTATGGAAACCGGCTGCCGACGGCGTTTAACGCCCTGCTGATGTATTTCTCGATGGTGATCGCCCAGAGCTTTCTTGCGCGCACCTTTGGTTCCTACACCATGCAGCTGTTCGGTGGCGATGAAAGCGGTCGCATGGTGCCCATTCTCGGCGTGTCCCTGATCCTGGCAGCGTTTCTGATCAACCTGCTCGGTAACCGAATGATTCAGGGGGTGGCCTCCTTCATAGGCATCCTGAAGATCGGAGGCATACTGATTTTCGGGGTCGTGGGTGTATGGGTTGCCGACAGTCTGTTGGTCGACTTTTCAAGCACGGGCGAAGCCGGAGCAACGGGTAATTTCCTGGGTGCAACGGCACTTGGAATACTCGCCTTCAAGGGCTTCACTACGATCACTAACAGCGGTTCCGAAGTGATAGATCCCAAGCGGAATGTAGGGCGAGCCATCATTATTTCCATCGCGGCCTGCGTGGTAATTTACACCCTGGTTGGTTTTGCTGTGGCCAGTAACCTGTCGCTGGCTGAAATCATCGAAACGCAGGACTATTCGCTTGCTGCCGCAGCGCGCCCAGCTCTGGGAGAGTACGCGGTCTGGTTCACGGTTGCCATTGCCATGATGGCCACCGCCGGCGGCATTCTGGCCAGTATTTTTGCGGTCTCACGGATGCTTGCGATGTTAACCGAAATGAGGCTGGTTCCCCATCGTCATTTCGGTATGCCGGGCAGTATCCAAAAGCACACGCTGGTTTACACCGTGGTTCTGGGACTGGTTCTGACGGCTTTCTTTGATCTCTCCCGGATTGCAGCACTAGGTATCGTGTTCTATTTGGTAATGGATATTGCCATTCACTGGGGAGTCCTTCGTTATTTACGCGGCGATGTGAAGGCAAAGGCGTGGGTGCCAGCGGTTGCTATCCTCCTGGATTTGCTCGTACTTGGAGGTTTTGTCTGGGTCAAACTGAACTCTGACCCGTTTGTGATTGGCGTTGCGGTTGTCACGATGGTTGTTATTGCCGCTGCGGAGCAGATTTTTCTGAAAAGGTTCCAGGAAACCGGACATTCGGGACATGATGAATCTCATGCCCATGATCACCACTAATCAGTAGTCAACCGGGAGGACAGCACCGTGATGGAAGGTGATATGTTTGGCAACACAATGTGGGCAGGTCACTGGCTCTGGATGCTGGTGATTGGCATTGTGGTAGTGATACCGGCCTGGCGTATCTGCCAGCGCACGGGATATCCGGGGTGGATGGGGGTCTTGATACTTATCCCCATCGTCAATCTGGTTTTGCTCTACTTCATCGCTTTTAGTGACTGGCCAGTTGAGCGGAGTGGAAAATAAGTGGACTGTTGTAATGCAATTGATACATTGAGCTTTCTTCACAATCCTACGATACGACTTAAGGCTGTTGTTCGTGTGATCACAATAATTGAAAGAAACTGGGAGATAACCAGATGAAAGCAATAAATTTTAAACTGTTCGTATTTTTGACTTTTTTGCAAGCGCCATTTTTGCACGCTGAAGAAGTTCTTTCTGGCGAAGATGTCGCAGATGTTGTCGTCGGAAACACGGTGCAAATGGAATTCCGAGATGCTCAGGACACTTTCCGCACTCGAACTTTTCATGAGTACTATGATCCTGATGGTTCGATCTATGGAATGACCAAATATCGCGAACAACAGGGAAACCTTACCCACTATATCGGAAGATGGGAGGTCAAAGACGGTAAATTTTGCACATCTGTCTATGGTCGCGACTATTCCTGTAACAAGATAAAGCCTTTGTCTGGAAATGATTTCGAATTGCTCAATGAGGGAGGCAAGATAAGGAACGTCAAGGTATATGAAGGGAAGCATCATGGACTGGAGTAAGGATATCTGAGGGTGAGTTTTTAGCCTCTGTTTGCTCGGGAAGTACGGTTCGCCCATGCGGAACCAAGAAGCGAGTTAAGGGCATATTGATCTTGTCTCTGGAGAACGCTATCGGAGTGCAGACTCCGTTGCGCGACTTGAGGATTGGATGATGAGTATTTTGGAGCAGTACGGTCTGCTGCTTGCCTTGGTGCTTGGCATCGCAGCTACGGTTTTGGCCCTGTTTGGGATTGCCCGTGCCATGGGCCCGACGCGTCGGGAGCCGGGCAAGGACGTGCCAGCGAGTTCCGGAGTGTTGTCACGGGACCCGGTCTGGGGCCGCTATCACGCACGGTACTACGGCTACGCGCTGCTCTTTCTGGCCTTCGACATGGAAATGGCATTTATGTACCCCTGGGCAGTTGTATACAGAGAAGTAGGGCTGGTTGCTTTGTATGACATGGGGGTGTTCCTTGCCATTCTCTTTCTTGGTTTGCTCTACGGCTGGAGTCAGGGGGCATTGAGGCGGCAATGACTTCTGACCCGACAATGACCATTACGGGCGCGCGCCAGCGGCAGGAGCGGTTCACGGTACTTCAGAAGTGGGTTTCGCGGGCCCTCGCGGGCAACCTGAGATGCCTGATCGTCCCGGGGCCTGAAGTGGCACTGTCCCATGGCCTGGATGTGACAGCGGCAGGTATGCGCAACACCGCGACACCTCGCGATGCGAGCGTGCTCCTGATTATCGGCGAGCTTTCAGAGAAAATGAACGAGGCCGTGGCGGTGCTCTATGCGCAGATGCCGAGGCCGCGAGCCATTGTCAATTTGGGCGGACAGACGCCGTCAACGCTACCGGACCCTGATTTTTCCGCGGGTGTTTCGCAAGCCGGCCTGATCGACGCGGTTGACTGGTTGAAGCGCGCGCTGGCCAAGGGCGCATTCTCAGACTCCCCCGAGGATTTCGACGCCCCTGTTCTGCACGCCAGGATAGAGTATGTCTGCCCCATGCACCCGGAAGTTGTCCAGAACGAGCCGGGTAGTTGCCCCAAGTGTGGCATGGACTTGGTCGCCCGGGAGGCAGGGGAGCCGGCCCCCGAGCATGACCATGGGCACGATCATCGCGAGCACCGGCACCATGAGCACGAACACCAGCATCATGATCATGCGCAGCAGCACGAACACCATGAACACGAACACCATCATGGTCACTGCCATGACCATCATGATTCGCATGAGCACGATCATGAGCAGCACGAGGGTCATCAGCACTCGCACGAAAACCATCATGATCACGGACACAAGCACCAGCACGGTGAGTCCGACGGCGACGCGGAGGAGAAAGGTTCTGGGCATGATCACAGTGGCCACCATCACAGTGGGCACGGTCATGATAGCCACGAACATGGCGGCCATGATCATGTAGGTCACGGTCATAGTGGTCATGATCATAGTGGTCATGATCATGGTGGTCATGATCATGGTGGGCATGATCATGGTGGGCATGACCACGGCGCCTCGGGATTCATGTCCATGATTGAAGTGACCAAGGACCTGCCTCGTAGCGCCGACGGGTTGGCGATGGACTGGATGGAGGTGCCGTTCGGTCCGGTTTTCCCCGGTCTGCCTGGTGGGCTCAAGTTGACGCTGACTCTTGACGGTGACGGCGTAACAGAAGGACAGGCCACATCCTTGGTGGGCATGATCAATGAGAGTGAAGAAGGCAAGGAGATCGGCGCCGAGACCTTTATCGAGCGCCTGGCGTCGGCCATGCCACTGGCCAGCGTGAGCTACCGACTGCTGGCCTGCCTGGCAATCGAGCGGGCGGCTGGTCTGGAGAACGATTCGGCAACCGATCAGGCCCGGGCTGTGGCGCTTGAATGTGAGCGCATCGCCAGTCACCTGGGTTGGCTGGCGCAAACGGGGCGCCAGCTCGGCTTCGCCTGGTTGACGGATCGTGCCGCAACCCTGCAACTGGAGATCCGCCGCGCCAGTGGAAAACGGCTTTTGGAACTGACGCCCGCTCTGCATGCATTGGCGGCTCGTCTTGGGCGAACGCCTTTGCTCAAATCGCGATTGAAGGGGATCGGCATACTGCCATCGGGCACTGGGGGCCTGAGTGGCCCCGTGGCGCGCGCTGCTGACGACGCCGGAGATGCCTGGGCGCGCCTGTGGCAGCGCCTGGACGAAATCATCACGAGCCTCGACTACATCAAGGCAACCGGGGAGCCGGGGCTACCTGTTTTGCGAAACATCGGGCGTGGATCAGGCACCGGTGAGGCCACCGTGGAAACCCCGCGCGGCGAGGCTCAACTGAGCCTGATTCTGGAACACGGCCAGGTGAAATCCTACAGGTTGGACACCGCCTGCAGTCACCATATCGGCCTGGTCGCAAAGCTTGTCGAGGGCCGGGAACTGGGCGACGCACTGGTGGCGGTCGGATCACTTGACCTTTCGCCCTGGGAGGTGATCTCGTGAACTTCGTCATCGTGTTGGTTGCGTTGCTTGGTAGCGTCTGGCTGCTCGCCGTGGTCGAGGGCTGGACGACAACGGGCCGCCTGCGTCCGGCCGCGCCCCTACTCAGCGGCCTGGCGCACCTCGGTCGTGAATCCATTGTACCGCGCACGCCGGACCGGGTCTTTTTCGAGACGGCGCCGGTGCTACTGCTGATCGTCGCGGTGCTTGGCGCGGCGGTTCTGCCTCTGGCGCCGACCCTGGTGATCGCGGATCTGGCTACCGGTGCGCTGTTCATCAACGCGGCGCTTGCCTATGTGCTGGTGGCGCTGATCATGGCCGGCTGGGGCCCGAATGGCGCCTACGCCATGATCGGCGGCTGGCGATTCCTTGGCCAGCTCATCGCCTACGCCATGCTCATTGTCATGCCCATCACTGCGGTGGCGATGCGCGCCGAATCCCTGGTGACCACGGTGATCGTTGGCTCCCAAGACGGCTTGTGGAACATTGTCTATCAGCCGCTTGGTTTCGTGCTGTTTTTCATTGCCGCCATGGCGCTGGCGTTTCGTGCGCCTTTTGATCTGCCAACCGCACCCGGGGAACTGGGCGGGGGTGTGGACGCGGAATACACCGGCGTGCGCCTGGGGGTGTTGCGCCTGGCCAGGCTGACGCTGGTGATCACGCTGGCTTCCGCGACCACGGTGTTCTACCTTGGCGGCTGGCATGGGCCGCTGCTGCCTCCCTGGGCCTGGAGCCTGATCAAGACCCTGGCCGTGGCCGTGTCGATGCTCCTGGCCGGTCGCTATCTGCCGCGCATTCGCGAGGCGGATCTGATGCGGTGGTGCTGGACCCTGGGGATTCCCCTGGCACTGCTCAATATCATTGTTGTCGGTTTACTGGTTCTGGTGGTTCCATAATGTACGCTCAGGCTTTTTTTGTTGCCGTTTTCGGGCTGGCCGCCATCGGCTTCGGCGTGGTGGTGTTTCGCACATCGTCCATGGTGCGTTCCGCGCTGGCGCTGTTGTTTTCTCAGACTGCCGTCGGCTGCATGTTCCTGGCGATGCAGACCGAATTCCTGGGCGTGCTGCAGATCATGATGATGGCCACGGAGATGAGCATCATGGCGATCTTCATGGTGATGTTCATGATGGACCCGGGCGGGCTCGGCGGCATGGACATGACTCACCAGAAGCGCTTTTCGATTGGCGCCGGTGTGGTTGCCGCCGGCGCGGCGATTGCGGTCGCGCTGCTGGCCGACTGGGGGCCGGTGACCGCCGAGGCGCCGGATGCGGCGATGCAGACACGGGCGCTGGGCATCGAGTTGCTGGGACGTTCTATGCTGATCTTCGAAACCGCCGGCGTTACTATCCTGACCGCAATGATCGCGGCCACGGCGGTGGCGATACCGGTGCAAACGACGGCCAATAGTGCTGACAAGGAGGATACGGAATGACTCTCGTCCTGATCGTGGCGCTTGTAACCGGTGCAATCCTGTTCGGTATTGGTGTTTATGGCGCGTTGTCCCAGACCAATCTGGTTATGATCATGATGGGGGTGGAGCTGATTCTTGCGGGCGCGTTGGTGAACCTGGTCGCCTTCTGGCGTTTTCTGCACCCCGAAAGCTACTCCGGCCAGATGTTCGTGCTGGTGGTGATGACCGTCATGGCGGTCGAAATGGCGGTTGGCTTCGGTGTCGCGATTGCGCGTTTCCGGGCCAAGGGCTCGGTTGAAATGGAAGAAGCCGGGGACCTGAAAGGATGAGTGCAGTGCTTCTACCGATAATGCCACCGCTGATCGCGGCCATGGCGTTGCTGGTCCTGCGCCGGGGCTCCACGGCGCTGGTTCTCGGCGGGGCGACGTTGAGTCTGGGCGGCAGCCTATGGTTACTGACCCGGGTCGCCGGCGGGCAGGCCGAAACCCTGCTTCTGCCGGGGCTGCCAGACATGCCGCTTCGAATGGTTGCCGGACCTCTGGAAGCGCTGTTGACGGTGGCGGTGGCCACCGTAGGCACGTTCGTGCTGATTTATGCAGTTGGTTATATGAAGCGGGAGTCCGGCCTGTGCCGCTTCTACGCCGTAATGTCCCTGTTCCTGGCTGCCATGCAGGCGCTGGTGCTGTCCGGCGACTGGGTTCTGTTGCTGGCGGCCTGGGAATTGATCGGTTTGTGCAGTTACCTGCTGATTGGCTTCTGGTTCCAGCGACCCGAGGCCGCGGATGCCGCCGGTCGCGCTTTCCTCTACACTCGTAGCGCCGATCTGGGTTTGTACGTGGCGGTATTTATGCTGATTGGGTCGGCCGGTACCGGCGAGATTGCCGCCTCCCTGGAGGCCGGCGGCAGTGCCTCGACCGCCGCGGGGCTTTTGTTGCTACTGGCCGCCATGGGTAAGTCGGCCCAGGTCCCCTTGCAGGACTGGCTTATGCGTGCCATGGCGGGGCCGACACCGGTCTCGGCGCTGCTGCACTCGGCCACGCTGGTGGCGGCGGGTGCCATCCTGCTGATCCGTTCGGCCCCGCTGCTGACACCCGAGGTGTTGCTCGTCGTCGGACTTGTCGGCGGCGTTACCACGGTGGCAGCCGGGGTTATTGCACTTGCCGAGCGTGATCTCAAACGCCTGCTCGCGGCTTCCACTGCCAGTCAATATGGCTTGATGCTGGTTGCGGTTGGAGCCGGCGTTCCGCTGGCGGCTCTCATGCATTTGCTCGCCCATGCAGCCATCAAGAGCACCCTGTTTCTTGCCGCCGGCGACTTCCAGCATGCTCGCGGGGGTACCGGGTTCGATCAGTTGGAGGGGGTTGGTCGTGACAGACCCTGGACTTTTGCCGGCTTTGCGCTGGCAGCGCTGGCACTGGCCGGTATCCCGCCACTGAGTGGGTTCTTCTCCAAGGATGCGGTAATCGCCGCCGCCCTGTCTGCGCAGGGTGCCGCCTGGCTCGGCCCCCTGGCGCTGGCCGGTACCCTGCTGACCGGCGGCTATATGGCCCGGGCCTTGTGCCTGCTGTGGCGAGGCTCCGGCGAAACCCGACCGGTTGCCGGTAGTGCCTGGATGCGCGTGGGCATTTGGGGGTTGGCGGTCCCTGCCACGATTCTCGGCCTGGCCTTCGGCCCCATCGAGGCCGTTCTTGATCTGCCCGCCGTCACCGCAGGCACATTGGCCGTGCTCCTCGGGCTTCTTGCTGCCGCGTGTGGCCTCGGCCTGGGCTGGCTCGTGCCGGCTCCCCGCCTGCTAGGTCCGGTCTATCCGTGGGCGCGACGCGGACTTTCCGTTGGCGGTGGGCTTACGGTCTGGGTCGGTAGGCCAGCAATGGCTGTAGCCCGAGGATGTGAGCGTTTGGAAGGGCGTCTGTATGAAGCTGTGCTTTGCGTGGGCAGAGTGAGCCTGAGGGTCGCGACCTACGTGCGGTTTGGAGATGAACGCCGTATCGACGGCCTGATTTTCGCCCTGGTGGCGGCTGTGCGTGCACTGGGTGCACGAGCCCGAAACCTCCAAAGCGGCCTCATCCACCACAGCCTGGCGATCAGTGCGGTCGCAATCGCCGTCACATTGGCTGTTCTGCTTTTTGCTTCATCGACGAGCTTTTAGAGGAAACCCATATTCATGTTACCACTTGTCTCGCTCACCCTGTTTTTGCCGCTGGTCGGCGCGGTGCTGATTCTGTGTCTTCCGAAGCCCGCAACGCGTACGGTACACGTCATAGCGATTATTACCGCCGCCCTTACACTGATCGGTGCTCTGTCCATGTGGTTTCAGGGTGCGAGCGGTGCAGGCTTTTCCCAGGTCGAAGAGCTGCAATGGATACCGGCCATCGGTGCCGCCTACCGGGTGGGAGTTGATGGGATCAGTCTGCCTTTGGTGCTGTTGAGCGCCGTTCTTTTCCTGGTTGCTGTGATCTATGCGTCGTCGCTTCGTGAACGTCCGCGCGCCTATATTGCTCTGGTACTTCTTCTGGAAACTGCGTCTATCGGTACCTTTACAGCCCTCGACGGTATCCTGTTCTACGTCTTCTTCGAGGTTTCCCTTGTCTCCATGTATTTCATGATCGCCGGGTGGGGCCACGAAGACAGGCAACGGGCAGCGTTGATGTTTTTTATATACACCTTGCTGGGAAGTCTGCCGCTTCTGCTTGCTATCCTCGGGCTTTATCTGGGCAGCCCCGAACCGACCTTCGACATGCGAGCCTGGATTGAGAATCCCCCCCTGGAGGGCGCGGCGGCCATGTGGGCATTGATCGCTATGCTGATCACCTTTGCGGTAAAGATCCCCGCGGTGCCACTGCATACCTGGTTGCCTGCCGCACACGTGCAGGCGCCGACAGTCGGCAGCGTCATCCTCGCCGGCGTCATGCTGAAATTCGGCACTTACGGGCTGGTTCGATTTGCCCTGCAAATGACCCCCGATGCGTTCCGTGAAGCGGGCGTTGTTGTTCTTGTTCTCGGTGTTGTCAGCGCGCTCTACGGGGCTTTTGCCGCTCTGGCCCAGAGTGATCTGAAACGCTTGGTCGCCTATACGTCGGTTAACCACATGGGGTATGTCATTGTCGGTGTGGCCGTGGCGGCAATAACTCTGGATCCCTCGGTGCGAACTGTTGCTTTGGATGGTGCGGTATTGCAGATGTTCAGCCATGGGCTGGTTACCGGTGCCTTGTTCTTGCTGGTGGGCATGATCCAGGACCGTGCCCACACCCGTGAAATGGGCGAATTGGGTGGGTTGCTCAAGACGGTCCCAATGCTCGGCTGGACCTTTGTGTTGGCGGCCTTTGCATCGCTGGGCTTGCCCGGGCTGGCGCACTTTCCGGCCGAGTTTCAGATATTTCTTGCCACTTTAAGCGCTTCGCCTGCCGCGGTGGTTGTGATTTTGGGTATTGCCATTATTGCCGGTACGTTTCTCAAAGCACTGCGGGAAACCTTTCTGGGCGAGCCCCGGCAGCGCTGGCAGTCCATGCCTGATTTGAGCGCTCGTGAGTGGCTTGCTGTGGGGCCATTGCTGGTGCTCACTGTCGGCACTGGCGTGGCACCCTCCTGGGTGCTGGGTATCATCCACCGCACTACATCGGCGCTGGTACTGTGATGGCTCGTGATCTTGCACTGTTGATTCCTGAAATTGCCGTACTGTTGACGGCTGTCGGTGCGCTGATCGCGGAAATGCTGCGTAGGCCGCAAATTGCGCTGCTGGTCGCAGTTAGCGGTCTGATCGTTGCCACGGGTCTGACCGTCAGTCTGATTGGTGAGGACACAACGGTGTTTGGTGGCAGTTTCCGGGTTGACGACCTCAGTGTGTGGGCCAAACTCATTCTGCTGCCGGCCACCATCCTCGCCATATTTTTGGCGAGAGTGGATGTGAGAGGCACCGTGCGAGAGGGCACGGTTTACAGCCTGCTTTGCTTTGCCACCATCGGCGCGCTCGTTCTGGCAGGCGCGGGTGATACGATGTTCCTTGTACTGGGTACATTATTGACTGGCCTGGCCACCTTTGCCTTGGTTGCCTACCCGGATACCGACCCTGCCACAGAGGCCGCCATGAAGTTTTTCGTGTTCGCCTCGGTCACAGGTGCGATCATGATTTTCGGCCTGAGTTACTGGTTCGGCGCTGCGGGATCCACGTTACTCGCGGATCTTCCTGGTATGGATACCATGCCAATGGCGGTTCTTCTTGGGTTCGTGGCGGTGGTTGTCGGTCTGGGTTACAAAGCCTCGCTGGTTCCATTCCATTTCTGGGCGCCAGATGCCTATGAGGGTGGGCCACTGTCAATAGCGGCCTACCTGTCAGTGGTGCCCAAGATCGGTGCTCTGTTCGCACTCGCTCAGGTGGTTCGCGATCTACCCCCGGAAAGTGGTTGGACCGCCATCATCGCCGGGCTGGCTGTTCTGACCATGACCTATGGTTATCTGGCCGCGCTGGTGCAGGATAACGTCGTTCGGCTGCTGGCCTATTCGTCGATTGCCCAATCCGGCTATTTCCTTCTGGGTATCCTGGCAGTCGGCGCCAGTGAACTTGCTCTGCCATCCATTATACTGTTTGCTGCCGCCTATGCGGCCATGAATCTGGGCGCTTTCGCCGTTGCCGCCAATATCGGACGGACTCTGAACGATTTTGACGGATTGGGGCGCGCCCAACCGCTTATTGGCATCGCAATGGTGGTCTTTCTGCTATCGCTGGTCGGGATTCCGCCACTTGCCGGCTTCGTTGGGAAGTTCCTGCTCTTCGCCGCCGTTATTGATGTCCAATTCACCTGGCTGGCGGTGGTTGCAATTGCCAACAGTGTACTTTCACTGGCGGTATATCTGCGCATTGTCGTGCCCATGTACCAGCAGGCGGCGACGGAATTCGCGCCGGTGGGCAAAGCTCTTGGCACGGTGGTAGTGACAACCTTTGCTGCCACGCTGATCCTCGGTCTGGCGGCCCAGTTCTTTCTCTTGGGACTGGTAGCGTGGTCGTCGTCCTAATTCCTCCCCTGGCGATGTTGGCAATCGTGCTGGCAATGGTTACTGCACGAAGGCCTCAATCGGTGCGATGAAGCCATATTAGTAGACAACACAGTCTGTGCGGTACCTGCTTTCAAAGCAGCGCCAGTATGAAGCCTTCAGATACCTTGCTCTACTCGATTATGCCCGCGGAGTTGCTGTTTCCTGCAGGTCTTGATTTATGGCAGTGAGTAGTGCGCTCTGCTGACTGAGGCCGGCTGGAAACAGTCTTGTGAATTTGATCGGGATCAAAAATTGAGAACGATTGCTCTGCTGATTCAGTTCCGTTTCAGGCTGGGCGGATAGGATGATGATTCAGAACAGGAGGGGGTATGTCGGACACGGTCAATGAGTTGCTGGTCAACTACTGGGCAACCGGTTTTTTTGTGATCGCTGCCCTCGGCTTATGTGCCTTCATGGCAGGCGTTTCCAGCCTGCTTGGCGGGCGCAGCCATGGCGTCAGCAAAACCATCCCGTTTGAGTCCGGTATTGTCGGTGTCGGTGACGCCCGCCAGCGGTTTTCCGTCAAGTTTTATCTGGTCGCGATGCTCTTTGTGATCTTCGATATTGAGGCGGTGTTTCTGTTTGCCTGGGCGGTTGTGATTCCGGAAACGGGCTGGAGCGGGTTCTGGGGCGCGGCGGTTTTTATCCTGATACTGCTTGCCGGCCTGCTCTACGACAGTCGCTCCGGGGCGTTGGAGTGGGCCCCCGAGGGTTCTCAGGGACACGGGGAGGGCTAATCGTTCGGTTCCAGGGTGTATTCAGTTCCCGATGATTGTCGTCCGGACCTTGATCACTGTCAGCAAACCTTTATATGGAGACCAGCCATGCCTTACAGACTGACACGGGCCGAGGAAGAGCAGGAATCCAGTGACCGTTACCCGATGGGGCGCCGGCAGTCATCGGAGGAATACGTCAAAAGCCAGCTTGAACGCAACGTATTCACCGGCAAGCTGAGTGACGTCCTCAACTCGGCGGTGAACTGGGGGCGCAAGAACTCCTTGTGGCCCTATAACTTCGGTCTGTCCTGCTGCTACGTGGAAATGACTACCGCATTTACCTCGCCCCATGACATTGCGCGCTTCGGGTCGGAGGTGATCCGCGCCTCGCCGAGGCAGGCCGACTTTATGGTGATAGCGGGTACCTGTTTCATCAAAATGGCTCCGGTTATTCAGCAGCTCTACGATCAGATGCTGGAACCCAAGTGGGTCATTTCCATGGGCTCCTGCGCCAACTCTGGCGGTATGTACGACATCTATTCGGTGGTTCAGGGGGTTGACAAGTTCTTGCCCGTGGATGTCTATGTAGCGGGCTGTCCGCCGCGGCCCGAGGCCTTCCTGCAGGCACTTCAGTTGTTGCAGGACTCGATTCAGGAGGAGCGCCGGCCGCTGTCCTGGGTCGTGGGGGATCAAGGGGTTTACAAGGCCGAGATGGGGTCCCAGCGGGAGCAGAAACGGAGCCAGCGAATCGAGGCCACCGAACTGAGGACTCCGGACAAACTCTGAGCGCCGCCTCCCGATTTGCCCAACCTTGACAGGAGATGAGTCAGCATCATGAGCACAGACGCTCTCGACAGGCATGCACCGGCCCAGTCCGGCATTGACCGGGCCCTCGGGCTTCTGGACGGATTCCGGGAACACATCGAGCACGTTCAGCCTACCCTGACCGGGCTTCCGGTGCTGTGGGTGCGACGTGAGCGGATAGTGGAGATACTGCGCCACCTGAAGGCGCCGCCGGCGTCTTTTTCCATGCTTTACGATCTCTCTGCCGTGGACGAGCGGCTCCGTGCCCACCGTGACGGGCTACCAGCCGCGGATTTCACGGTCTTCTATCATCTGCTGTCGGTGGATCGTAATGAAGACCTGATCATCAAGGTGGCGCTGACCGGTGGCGACCCGAACCTGCCAAGCGTGACCCGGGTGTTTGCCAATGCCAACTGGTATGAGCGGGAAATCTGGGATCTGTTCGGCATTACCGCAACCGGCCATCCCCATCTGCAACGGCTGCTCATGCCGCCCACCTGGCATGGCCACCCGTTACGCAAGGACTATCCCGCGCGGGCCACGGAATTCGACCCCTACACCCTGACAGTTGAGGGGCAGCAGACGGAGCAGGAGGCGCTGAAATTCGAACCGGAAGCCTGGGGCATGCAGCGTGAGCGGGATGGCAGCGAGTTCATGTTCCTCAATCTGGGCCCCAATCATCCCTCTGCCCACGGTGCCTTCCGGATCGTGCTTCAACTGGACGGCGAGGAGATCATCGACTGCGTGCCGGATATTGGCTATCACCACCGGGGCGCGGAAAAAATGGCCGAGCGCCAGACCTGGCACAGCTTCATTCCCTATACCGACCGCATCGACTACACCGGCGGCGTAATGAACAACCTTCCCTATGTCCTTGCGGTTGAGAAACTGGCGGGTATCGAGGTGCCCGACCGGGTCAAGACGGTCCGGGTGATGATGGCGGAGATGTTCCGTATTAGCAGCCATTTGCTGTTCCTGGGGACCTACCTGCAGGATCTGGGCGCCATGTCGCCGGTGTTCTACAGCTTCACTGACCGCCAGCGGGCCTACAAGGTGATTGAGGGCATCACCGGTTTTCGCATGCATCCGGCCTGGTACCGGATCGGCGGCCTTGCCCAGGACCTGCCCGTGGGCTGGCAACAACTGGTGCAGGAGTTCCTTGACTGGATGCCGCCGCGGCTGCGGGAATACGAGCTGGCCATGATGAAAAACGTCCTGGTGCGGGAGCGGACCCGGCATGTGGCTGCCTTCACCACCACCGAGGCCCTGGAATGGGGCGTGACCGGTCCCAACCTGCGGGCCACTGGCTGCAACTTCGATCTGCGCAAACAGCGGCCCTATTCCGGCTATGAGAACTTCGACTTCGAGGTGCCTCTGGGGCAGCACGGAGACGTTTTTGACCGGGGTCAGCTGCGTATTGAGGAAATGCGGCAGAGCCTGCGCATTATCCAGCAATGCGTCGATCACATGCCCGCGGGCGACTACAAGGCGGACCACCCGTTGACCACCCCGCCACCCAGGGAGCGGATGTTGCAGCACATCGAAACGCTGATCACGCACTTTCTGCAGGTGTCCTGGGGTCCGGTTCTGAAACCCGGCGAATCCCTGCAAATGGTGGAGGCCACCAAAGGCATAAACAGTTATTACCTGACCAGCGACGGCAATAACATGAGCTACCGAACCCGCATCCGGACTCCGAGCTTTCCGCACCTGCAGCAGATACCGTCCTTGATGCGCGGAGGCTTCGTGCCGGACATGATCGCCCACCTGGGCAGTATCGATTTCGTAATGGCAGACGTGGATCGCTGATGATGGCAACAACCCCGCACACAACCGAACTGATCGGCAGTGACCGTTTTGAACTGCACCCGGACGACGAAGCCGCGATTCTCCGGGAAAAGGAACACTACGAGCAGCCCCAGGCCGCTTGTATCGAGGCGTTGAAAATCGTCCAGCGCCGCCATGGCTGGGTTCCCGACGGTGCCATCATAGCCGTTGGGCGGTTGCTGGGCCTGGGATTCGCCGCGGTGGACGGCGTGGCTACCTTTTACAGCCTGATTTTCCGTCAGCCGGTAGGGCGCCATGTGATCCTGGTCTGCGACAGCAGCTCCTGCTTCCTGACCGGGTATGAAACGCTGAAACAGGCCTTGGTGGAGAAGCTGGGAGTGGACTACGGCGCCACCACCGCCGATGGCCGCTTCACCCTGTTACCCGTGTGTTGTCTCGGCGCCTGTGACGGTGCCCCGGCGCTGATGATTGACGGCGAAACCTTCGGGCCGGTCACACCGGAGGATCTGTCCGACCTGCTGGAGGGCTACGAATGAGCGGATCCACCTCAGGTCAAGGCAACCCGCTGCGTTATCACAGCCGGATACGGCAATCCGGTACCGAGCGTCAACCCGAAACCCATCCGCTGACCTGGAGGCTGAGGGACGACGGCGAGGTGGTCTGGCTCGGCGAATATCTGGATAAGGATGGTTATCAGTCGGTCCGCCGGGCATTGGCCGAGAGCGACCACCAGGGCATCATCACCGTGGTGAAAGACGCCAATGTGCGTGGCCGGGGCGGCGCCGGTTTTTCCGCTGGCGTCAAGTGGAGCCTGACGCTGCAGGGGGGTGACATGCCCCGGGGCTACCTGATCTGCAACGCGGATGAAATGGAACCGGGCACCTTCAAGGACCGGTTGCTGATGGAGCAGCAACCCCACCTGCTGATTGAGGGGATGATCCTCGGAGCCCGGGCCAACAACGCCCGGCAAGGCTACATTTTTCTGCGGGGTGAATACGTGGAGGCGGCCCGGGTGCTGAACCGGGCCATTGATGAGGCCCGCGAAGCCGGCTGGCTGGGGCCGGATATTGATGGCAGCGGGTTCGATTTCGACATCGCGGTGCATACCGGGGCGGGGCGCTACATCTGCGGCGAGGAAACGGCTCTGATCAATGCACTGGAGGGGAAGCGCGCCAATCCCCGGGCCAAGCCGCCGTTCCCCGGCCAGTCCGGAGCCTGGGGCAGGCCCACGGTAGTTAACAACGTCGAGACCCTGTGCAACATACCCGCCGTGATTCTCCATGGCGCTGACTGGTATCAGAACCTGTCCGGCAACCGTACCGGTGACGGCGGCACCAAGCTTTATGGCGTGTCGGGGCCGGTTGCGGAGCCGGGCCTCTGGGAGCTGCCCATGGGCGTCACCGGGGCCGAGCTGCTCGACCGGGCCGGGGGGCTGCGGCAAGGCCTCCGGCTCAAGACATGGTTGCCCGGCGGCACCAGCACCGGCTTCCTGTTGCCGGAGCATCTGGAGCTGCCCCTGGACTTTGACTCTATCGCCAATGTCGGCAGCCGGCTGGGCACCGGCCTGATGATGGCGGTCCCCGAGGACCGGGGCATGGTATCGCTGATGCGCAACCTGGAGGAGTTCTTCGCCCGGGAATCCTGCGGCTGGTGCACTCCGTGCCGTGATGGTCTGCCCTGGGTGGTAAAACTGCTCCGGGACCTGGAAAAGGGACAGGGGCAGGCCGGCGACATCGAATTGCTCGACAAGCTGGCGGCGGACTGTGGCCCGGGGCTGACATTCTGCGCCCTTGCCCCTGGCGCCGCCATGCCGCTGGAGACAGCGCTGCGGCACTTCCGGCAGGAGTTTGAGCAGGGCATTGGCAAGGTAAGCGGCGACACCCGGGGCGTTCCGGACCGGGTCGCAGCGGACGCGCCGGCAAACAACCGTTAGTTTCAACAGTCACTTTCAACAAACAGTGATCGTACTTTCTAGGTGAAGGCAGAAGCAAGCATGGCGACGATTCACGTGGACGGAAAAACCTACGAGGTCAACGGGGCGCACAACCTGCTCCAGGCCTGTCTGTCACTGGGCCTGGATATTCCCTATTTCTGCTGGCATCCGGCCATGGGAAGTGTCGGCGCCTGTCGCCAGTGCGCGGTGCGCCAGTACAAGGACAAGGACGACAACAAGGGCGTTCTGGTCATGTCCTGTATGACCCCGGCGGCGGACCAGACCCGAATCGATATCGATGACGAGGAAGCCCGGGCTTTCCGGGCCAGTGTGGTGGAGTGGCTGATGATCAATCACCCCCACGACTGCCCGGTGTGCGAGGAGGGCGGCCATTGCCACCTGCAGGACATGACGGTAATGACCGGCCATGACCGCCGCCGCTACCGGTTCAACAAGCGCACTCGCCGCAACCAGTACCTGGGGCCGTTCATCGCCCACGAAATGAACCGCTGCATTACCTGCTACCGGTGCGTGCGCTTTTACAATGACTACGCCGGTGGCACCGATCTGGGCGCCTTTGGTGCCCGGGACAACATCTACTTCGGACGATACGCCGAAGGCACACTGGAAAGCCCGTTCTCCGGCAACCTCACCGAAGTCTGCCCCACTGGGGTGTTCACCGACCAGAGTCATTCCGATCACTACACCCGAAAGTGGGACCTGCAGTATGCCCCCGGCATCTGCCACCAGTGCGCGGTCGGTTGCAACATCAGCCCCGGGGAACGCTACGGCGAGATTCGCCGCATCGAAAACCGCTACCACGGTGAGGTTAACAGCCACTTCCTCTGTGACCGCGGCCGGTTTGGTTACGGATACGTCAACCGCGCCGACCGGCCACGGGTTCCGGAATGGACCGAACGGCCGGGGCAGGAGGCCGTGACGCTGGGGGTAGATCCGGCCCTGGAGCGTATCACCGGCGCCCTGCGTCAGGCCCGGCGCATCATCGGCATCGGATCGCCCCGGGCCAGTCTGGAAAGCAATCACCAGCTATTGGCCATGGTGGGGCCGGAAAACTTTTCCACCGGGATAGAGTCCCGGGAGCAGGCGTGCCTGGCCATAATGAACCGGCTGCAGGAAACGTCGGGACTGCCCACCCCGACACCCCGGGAAATAGAACGCCACGATGCCATTCTGGTGCTGGGCGAGGACCCGGTCCAGAGCGCCGCGCGCCTGGGGCTGAATCTGCGTCAGGCTGTGCTGTCACGGCGGGAAGAACTGGCTGAAAAGATCGGCGTGCCGGCCTGGAATGCCGAGGCCGTCAAGACCCTGGGGCAGGACCGGTACCACCCGCTGCACATTGTCTGGCCAGCGCCCACCGAGCTGGACAGTGTCGCTGTCGCCCGCCATGCCCTGGCGCCGGATGATATCGCCCGGCTCGGTTTCGCGGTGGCTCATGCCATCGACCCGGCGGCGCCCCCGGTGGACGGCCTCGACCCGGCCAGCCAGGAGCGGGCCGGAGAAATCGCCGTCAGCCTGTTAAAAGCGGCGCGGCCGCTGGTTGTCAGCGGCGGCTCCCTCGCCAGCGAGGCCATCCTGGAAGCCGCCGGTGCGGTTGCCCGGGCCCTGTCCAGGCGGGCAGCGCAGGGTGGGCTGGTGTTGATCCGGCGGGAGGCCAACAGCACCGGGCTGTCGCTCATGGGGGGGCAGACACTGGACTGGGCGCTGGATGAGTTGAGTGAGGGCCGGGCCGATGCGGTGGTGGTGCTGGAGAACGACCTGTATCAACGCCTGCCCGCCGACCAGGTGGAGCAGGCCCTGGCCCGTGCCAACACCCGCGTGGTGCTGGACCACCAGCGGACGAGAACCGCCGAGGGGGCGGACTTCATCCTGCCTGCTGCCAGTTTCGCGGAAGGGAGCGGAACCCTGGTAAATCTGGAAGGGCGGGCCCAGCGCTTCTTCCGGGTGTTCGAACCGGCCTACCTGCGCCCCGAGACCCGAATTCACGAGAGCTGGCGCTGGTTACACACCCTGGCCGCCGGGCTGCGGGGCGAAGCCCCCGGGGATATCAGCCTGGATCTGGCCACCCGGGCCTGCGCCGGGGCCCATCCAGGCCTGGCCGGGATTGTGGATGCCGCGCCCGGGCCCGATTATCGCATAGAGGGCCTGCGGCTGGCCCGTGAGCCCCAGCGTTACAGCGGCCGCACCGCCATGCGCGCCAACCTCGATGTAAATGAACCCCGCCCGCCACAGGATACCGATACACCCTTCGCTTACTCCATGGAAGGCTACAGCGGATTTGACCGGCCCCGGCAGCAGATACCTTTCGCCTGGGCGCCGGGCTGGAATTCCCCGCAGGCGTGGAACAAGTTCACCGATGAAGTGGGCGGTCACCTGCGCGGAGGGGACCCGGGCATAAGATTGATTCGGCCTCAGCCCGGCCATCGCGAATACCCCGACCCGGTCTTTGATGACGGCGCCACTGACAGCAGCGGGCTGCGGGCGCTGGTGTTGCCACGGGTGTTCGGGGGCGAGGAAACGTCTGCCCGGGCTGAACCTGTCCGGCAGCGGATGACCGCGCCGGTGGTTATCCTGGCCCGCCCGGATGCCGAGGCGCTGGGCGTGCGCGACGGCGACAGTCTGACGCTGCTTGGTGTGCGTGAGGGCGACAGCCTGATGCTGTTTGGCGGTCCGGACATTACGGTATCGGAGCAGGAAGACTGGCCCCCCGGCTGGGCTGGCCTGCCCGCGGGATTGTTGCCCGGCCTGGGGCAGGGCGCGACACTCACTTTAGGAAAACCCACGGGAGGTGAGTCATGAGCTGGTGGACTCCACAACTGGCAGCCACTCTCTGGGCCATGTTCCAGGCGCTGGTGATCCTGCTTGCCGTGGTCGTGGTGGGAGCGGCACTGACCGTGGTCGAACGTCGGCTGCTGGGCCTCTGGCAGGATCGTTATGGTCCCAACCGGGTAGGGCCATTCGGCACTCTTCAACTGATTGCCGATATGCTGAAGATCTTTTTCAAGGAAGACTGGACTCCGCCCTTTGCCAGCCGCGCCCTGTTTATGCTGGCACCCAACCTTGCCTTCGCTTCCCTGCTGCTGTCTTTCGTTATTATCCCCATAACACCGGGGTGGGGGGTGGCGGACATGCACATCGGGCTGCTGTTCTTCCTCGCGCTGGCCGGCATCAACGTCTACGCGGTGTTAATCGGTGGCTGGGCCAGTGGCAATAAGTATGCCTTGCTCGGCGCGTTGCGAGCCTCGGCCCAGACCCTGTCCTACGAAGTGTTCATGGGGCTGTCGCTCATGGGTGTGGTGGCCATGGCCGGCTCCTTCAACCTGCGCGACATCGTCGCGGCCCAGGAAGGCCTGTGGTTCGTGATTCCCCAGTTCCTGGGTTTCGTCACATTTCTGATCGCCGGCATCGCGGTGACACACCGCCACCCTTTCGACCAGCCGGAGGCGGAACAGGAACTGGCGGATGGTTACCATGTCGAGTACTCCGGTATGAAGTTCGGCATGTTTTTCATTGGCGAATACGTGGGCATGGTGCTGGTTTCCGCGCTGATCGTGACATTGTTTTTCGGCGGCTGGCAGGGCCCCTGGCTGCCACCCATTGTGTGGTTTGCCCTCAAGACCAGCTTCTTCCTGATGCTGTTTATCCTGCTCCGGGCATCGCTGCCACGGCCCAGGTATGACCGGGTGATGAGCTTTGGCTGGCGGGTGTGTCTGCCGCTGACCCTGGTCAACCTGCTGGCTACCGGGGCGGTGCTGCTACTGACCGGTTCATAGGGAGGAAAGATGCGAAAAAACAAGGTGTTGTCGGTGTTATGGCTGATACCGGCCAGTTGGTCGCTGCTGCGTACCATGTGGATGGTATTCATGCACGGCTTCCGCAAGCGGGAAACCGTGAACTATCCGGAAGAGGAGGTTTATCTGCCTCCCCGGTACCGGGGCCGCATCATACTCACCCGGGATCCGGACGGCGAAGAACGATGCGTGGCGTGCAACCTTTGCGCGGTGGCCTGCCCGGTGGATTGTATTTCCCTGCAGAAAGGTGAAAAAGACGACGGCCGCTGGTATCCGGAGTTCTTCCGCATCAACTTTTCCCGTTGCATTTTCTGCGGCATGTGTGAAGAGGCCTGCCCCACCTCCGCCATCCAGTTGACACCGGATTTCGAGATGGGCGAGTACCAGCGTCAGCAGTTGGTGTACGAGAAGGAAGATCTGCTGATCAACGGCCCCGGCAAGGACCACGACTACCACTTTTACAAGGTTGCCGGCATGGCTATCGCCGGCAAGGATAAAGGTGAGGCACAGAACGAGGAGGTCCCGGAGGATGTCCGTACGCTTTTACCCTGACCAAAAAAGGAACTACTGATGGAACTGGGATTCTACCTTAGCGGCCTGGTGGCGGTGCTGGCCACGGTCGGTCTTATCAGCGGCTCCAGTCCGGTGCATGCGGTGGTGTACCTGATTGTTTCGCTGATTGCCGTCGCCCTGGTGTTCTTCGCCCTGGGCGCGCCCTTTGCCGGTGCTCTCGAGATTATCGTCTATGCCGGCGCCATAATGGTGCTGTTCGTGTTCGTGGTGATGATGCTCAACCTGCGTCCGGAGGCCAAGCGGGATCCCCTGTGGCAACGTCCGGGCTACTGGCTCGGGCCGTCGCTGCTGGCTCTGGTGTTGCTGGTGGCGCTGGTGGCGCTGATCGGCGACGGGCAGGCAGGCATGACCATTGACGGTGAGCTGATAACCGCCCGGGACATCGGCCTCACCCTGTTCGGCCCATGGCTGATAGTGGTGGAACTGGCCGCCATTCTGCTGCTGGCGGCGCTGGTGACGGCGTCCCACGTGGGCCGGCGCAACAAACCCCGGGGCAATCGCAACCGTGGAGGCACCCGATGACTGGTATCCCGATGGAGCATGGCCTGATCCTGGCCGTTATTCTTTTCAGCCTGGGGTTGGCCGGGTTGATGCTGAGGCGCAGTATGGTGTTCGTTCTCATGAGCCTGGAAGTCATGCTCAATGCCGCCGCGCTGGCCTTTGTGGTGGGCAGCACCGCCTGGAACCAGCCGGACGGGCAGGCCATGTTCCTGCTGGTCATCACCCTGGCGGCAGCCGAGGCCAGCGTCGGCCTGGCGCTGATGATACAGCTTTACCAGCGTTTCCGTTCACTTGAGCTGCACGAAGTCAGCAGGATGCGTGGATGATGATGGCTGCGACTTTACTGTCATTTCTGTTACCTCTGGCCGGTGCCATTGTTCTCGGCTTTTCCGGCGGGCGGCTGGGACCGCGGGCCAGCGCGGCCATTGGCGTGGGCAGCGTGGGGCTGGCCGCGCTGGCCACCGCCTGGGCGCTGCTGACCTTCTCCGGCGACAGCCAGGGCTTCACGCTCTGGACCTGGGTTTCCGTGGGCGAGTTCCAGCCGACCATGGGCGTGGTGGTTGATCGTCTCTCGCTGGTCATGATGTCGATCATCACCGGCGTGGGTTTCCTGATTCACCTGTTCGCTGTCTGGTACATGGTGGGCGAGGCCGGTATAACCCGCTTCTATGCCTGGATGAACCTGTTTGTGTTCAGCATGCTGGTGCTGGTGCTGGCCGATAACCTGCTGTTGCTGTTTCTCGGTTGGGAAGGCGTTGGCCTTTGCAGCTACGGCCTTATCGGCTACTACTATCAGAACGAAGCTAATGGGCGGGCGGCGTTCAAGGCGTTTATCGTGACCCGCACAGGTGACGTATTCCTTGCCCTGGGGCTGTTCCTGATCTTCGTGGAACTCGGCACCCTCGATATCGGATTGGTGCTGGAGCAGGCACCACGGGTCTGGGCCGAGGGGAGTGTCACTGCCAATCTTGCGGCATTGCTGGTCCTTGGCGGTGCCCTGGGCAAGTCTGCACAGGTGCCGCTGCACACCTGGCTGCCGGATGCCATGGCAGGCCCCACTCCGGTGTCGGCCCTGATCCACGCGGCCACCATGGTGACCGCCGGCGTTTATCTGATTGCACGCCTGAACGGGCTGTTCCTGCTGGCACCGGATGTGATGTGGCTGGTGGGCATCATCGGAGCCCTGTCGCTGTTGCTGGCGGCCTTCGCGGCCCTGGCCCAGACCGACATCAAGCGGGTGCTGGCCTATTCCACCATGAGCCAGATCGGCTACATGTTCCTGGCGCTGGGGGTCGGGGCGTTTGACGCGGCCATTTTTCACCTGATGACCCACGCCTTCTTCAAGGCATTGCTGTTCCTTTCAGCCGGGGCCGTTATCATCAGTTGCCACCATGAACAGGATCTGAGCCGGCTGGGTGGGCTCTGGCGCAAACTGCCGGTCGCCTATGCCGGTTTCCTGGCGGGGGGCGCGTCGCTGGTGGCATTGCCGCTGGTAACCGCGGGCTTCTTCAGCAAGGACGAGATTCTCTGGCAGGCCATGGCCTCGGGCCACTACGGACTGTTCGCGGCGGGTCTGACCGGAGCCGTGCTAACCGGCCTGTACACGGTGCGGCTGATCCTGGGCATTTTTCATGGCCAGCCCCGCAGTGATCATGCACGCCATCCCCGGCCGGGCACCAGTCCCCTCAGGCATCACCTGCCTTTGGCAATCCTGGCCGTGCTTTCCACCTTCGTTGGTGCCTGGCTGTACCCGGGGCTTGAGGTGGTGTTCCCGCCGCCCCCCGATGATGCCACGAACGCCGGCCACACCCTGTTTCAGTTCCTGGCGACCGGAGCGGTGCTTGCTGGCCTGGCTCTGGCTGGCTGGCTGTTCCTGGCGCGGCGCCGGTGGCTGGACGCAAAGGTCGGTCGGGGCCTGGGGGCGCGGCTCTGGATCCTGTTCAACCGGGCCTGGGGCTTCGATGCCCTGTTCGACCGGACACTGGTCCGGCCCTGGCAGGCCCTGGTACGCGTGCTGCGTTTCGACTTTATTAACCTGGGGATGAACCTGCCGGCCGTGATTGCCCGCCTGTGCAATGCGGGCCTGGTGCGGTCCCAGGACGGCCAGCTGCGGACTTACGCCAAAGTGATGGTATTCGGTGCCACGGTGATACTGGTTGGCCTGGTAATGACTCAGGGAGGTGGCGCATGATTCTGTTCTGGCTGATTCTGATTCCCTTCCTCGGTGGCATGCTGTGCTGGCACTCGGAGCGTTGGGGCGAACAGGCGCCGCGCTGGATTGCCCTGGCCACCATGCTGTTCGTGCTGGCGGTCAGCGTCGTGCTTTGGGCAGGCGGTGATTTCAGCGCCTATGGCGCCGGCGAGAGACCGTGGCTGCTGGAGTGGCGAGTCCCCTGGATTCCTCGTTTTGGCATCGAGATTCATCTGGCTCTGGACGGCTTGTCGCTGATCCTGATTGCGCTGACCGGCTTTCTGGGTGCCTTGGCGGTACTTTGCTCATGGAAAGAGATTGTCGAGCGGGTGGGCTTTTTTCATCTGAATCTGCTGTTTGTTCTGGGCGGCGTGGTGGGTGTGTTTCTGGCGCTGGACCTGCTCCTGTTCTTCCTGTTCTGGGAAGTGATGCTGGTACCCATGTATTTTCTGATTGCCCTCTGGGGGCACAGCGGCTCCCCGGGGCAAACCCGGATTCGTGCCGCCACCCGCTTCTTCATCTACACCCAGGCCAGCGGCCTGCTGATGCTGGTGGCGATCCTTGCGCTGGTGTTCGTGCATTACACCAGCTCCGGCGAGATAACCTTCAGCTATGACGCACTGTTGAACGCCGACGTGCCCGACAATCTGTCCTTCTGGATTATGCTCGGGTTTTTTATTGCCTTTGCGGTGAAGCTGCCTGTCGTGCCTTTTCATGGCTGGCTGCCGGATGCGCACGCCCAGGCGCCCACTGCCGGCAGCGTGGACCTTGCGGGCATTCTGCTGAAAACCGCCGCCTACGGCATGCTGCGCTTTGCGATTCCGTTGTTTCCGGAACAGTCCCAGGCCTTTGCGCCGGTGGCCATGGCGCTGGGGGTCGTGGGTATTATTTACGGCGCGGTCCTGGCCTGCGGCCAGCAGGATATCAAGCGGCTGATTGCCTATGCCAGCATATCCCATATGGGGTTCGTGCTGATTGCCGTTTATTCCGGATCCGAACTGGCGATCCAGGGCGCAATCGTACTCATGGTGGCCCATGCGTTCTCCAGTGCCGCTCTGTTCATTCTCAGTGGCCAGCTCTTTGAACGCATTCATACCCGGGATATGCGTCGCATGGGCGGGCTCTGGGGCCGAATACCGGTGTTGCCCGGCGTGACCTTGTTTTTCCTGGCGGCCTCTCTGGGGATGCCCGCCACGGCCAATTTCCTTGGCGAGTTCATGGTACTGTTCGGTACCTTCCGCAGCGCTCCGGTGGTGGTGGTCATCGCCAGCGCCGGGCTGGTGCTTGGCGCGATCTATTCACTGCTGATGATGCAGCGGGTGCATTTCGGTCGCGAACAACAACCGGGCCTGCTCGCGGGTCCGGATGTGCGGGAGTACGGCATGATGTTGGCCTTGATCGGACTCACCCTGGCAGTGGGCCTGAATCCGCAACCCCTGCTTGATACCACGGCGTCAATGGTCCGGCCGGTGGCGGACCTGTTCATGGCGGGCCCGGTCCGGGCAGGAGGGATGAACTGATGCTGACCCTGATCGATCTTGTGGGGCTGCTGCCCCTGCTTATTGTCGCCTCGACAGCCGTACTGGTAATGCTGGGCGTCGCCTGGCGACGCCACCACGGTGGTACCGCGGCGGTCACTGTCAGCGGTCTGGCCCTGGCCCTGGCGAGCCTGCCGCTGGCCTCGGCCGCGCCCTCTTCGCCGCCGCTGATGATCTTTGACGGCCTTGCCCTCATGGGCAGCGCGCTGGTGTTGGTGAGCGGCCTGTTTATCGCCGCCATGAGCCATGGTTACCTGGCCGGCTACAGGGGGCCGCGGGAAGAGTTTTACCTGTTGTTGCTTTGCGCGGTAACAGGTGCCCTGGGCCTTGTGGCCAGCAACCACCTGGCCACCCTGTTCATCAGCCTTGAATTGCTGTCGATGCCTTTGTACGGCATGGTGGCGTACAGTTTCCGGACAGAACGGTCCCTGGAGGCGGGGATCAAATACCTCATATTGTCCGCCGCCGCCACCGCCTTTCTGCTGTTTGGCATGGCGTTGATCTATGCCCGCACCGGCCACCTTGAGCTGACGGCACTCGCCGCGGGGGTTGCTGGCAGTCCGGACCCCTGGATTCTGGGCGGCGCCGCACTGTTACTGGTGGGGCTGGGGTTCAAGTTGTCCATCATACCGTTTCACCAGTGGACACCGGACGTATACCAGGGAGGTCTGGCGCCGGCGACCACTGTGCTGGCCACGGTGAGCAAACTGGCGGTGTTTCTGGTATTGCTGCGGCTGGTACTGGTGGCCCCGGTCTTCGGCAGTGGATGGCTCCTTGGCCTGATCAGCCTGCTGGCTCTTCTCAGCATGTTCGGTGGCAACCTGCTGGCCCTGTTCCAGCCTGACCTGAAGCGCCTGCTGGGCTACTCTTCCATCGCCCATATGGGCTACCTGCTGGTGGCCGTTATAGTAGGTGGCCCCCTGGCGTTGGAAACCACCGGGGTTTACCTGTTCACCTATATTGTGGCCACCATGGGGGCGTTTGGCGTGATTATGCATGTCTCCGGCACTGGCAGTGGCGAGGATGCCTCCGGGTTGCACCATTACAGGGGACTGTTCTGGCACAGCCCCTGGCTGGCAGCATTATTGACTCTGAGCATGTTGTCCCTGGCCGGCATTCCGCTGACCGCCGGATTCTTCGGTAAATTCTATATCATCGCCCTGGGTGTGGAAGGCAGCCGGTGGTGGCTTGTTGGAGGGATCGTTATCGGCAGCGTTATCGGGCTGTTCTACTACCTGAGGGTGATCATCACCCTGTATCTGCGCGAACCGGGTATGCAGCAGGCGGTGGCGGATGCCGGCCGGGGTCGGGTAGAGAAGCTCGCCCTTCTGATTGTTGCCGTCTCAATACTGCTGCTGGGTATTTACCCGGTGCCGTTTATTGACTGGGTGGCGGGTCTCGCCTGGGCGGCCTGACAGCCGTAAGCAGAGGGTCAGAGGGGCCTGGGGAATGTGCCATCATTTTTTCACCGGCGGCCAAGCTTCTTTGACTTAAATCAATATAGCCCCGGCTTTTTTCAGATTGTTCCCTATTTTCAGTGTCAGTTCAGTTGTGGGTGATTAACTGTCAATTTCAAGCCGAAGAACCGGAGCGATCCTTCTTCAGCTCACTGACGAGGAGGCGAAATGAATACGAAGTTTTGCAAAGTGACTGCGATCTTCTCCAGTCTGGACTTGAAGAAAGTAGAGGATGCGCTGATCGCGGCTGGTTTTTCCGGTATGACGGTGTCTAAAACCCATGGCCGTGGCCGATATAAAAACTACTATGCCAAGGACACCATGGCCGATTCCGTTCGCGTGGAGATATTCACGGAAGCCGAGCAGGCAGACGAGATCGTTGACCTCATTGCCCGGACGGTGCACAAGGGGCTTGCCAGCGACGGAATCATAGCCGTGCTGCCGGTGGAAGACCTGCTGCACATCCGTGACTTCAAGGAGGCCCAGTGATCGGGTATCGCTGTGTTTTATGTCTTTGTGACAAGGTGAGGGGAAGGCGAGTGCGGACATGATGGGCGTCAACGAGGCTGGGACTGGTATCGGAGCCATGATGTCAGACAACAGAAATGGCGCGGTCGAGATTGCCGGCGCCGGGCCGGCCGGGCTGGCGGCCGCCATCACACTGGCGCGGGCGGGGCGGTCAGTCATCGTGCATGAGGCCCGGGCCGAGGTGGGGCACCGCTTCAAACGGGACCTGCAGGGGTTGGAGAACTGGAGCACGCAGCAGGATGCCCTGGCGGTGTTGCAGGAACTCGGAATCACCACCGACTTCAAGCGAGTTCCCTGCCGCCGGGGTACCGCCTTTGATGCCTGGGATTCCCCGTACGCCATTGAGAGCATTGAGCCGCTGTTCTACCTGGTGGAGCGTGGCTCCGGGCCAGACACATTGGACACGGCGTTGCTGAGACAGGCCAGGGAACTGGGCGTGCAGGTGCATTTCAAAAGCCGGCTGCGGCATGCCCGGGGCCCGGCCATCCTGGCGACTGGCCCAAAGGCCGCCGATGCCATTGCGGTCGGCTATCATTTCGATACATCCATGCCGGACGGTTTCTGGGCAATTTGTGATAACAACCTTGCCCCTAAAGGGTATGCCTACCTTTTGGTAATGGGAGGCAAGGGAACGGTAAAGAGTTGCATGTTTACTGGTTTCAGGGATGAAGCAAAGTATGTGGAGCGAACTGTCAGTGCGTTTCAGAGGCTGGCCGGCATGGAGATGATGAATCCTCAGCCGCACGGCGGTGTTGGGAACTTCCGCATCCCTGTAACCGCATTGTCCGGGGTGCACCCGGTAGCGGGTGAGCAGGCCGGTTTCCAGGATACGCTGTGGGGCTTCGGGATGCGCGCGGCCATCACCTCCGGCGTGCTGGCCGCAGGCAGTCTGCTGCATGGTGACGACTACAACCGGCTTTGGCGAGAATCCCTGGAGCGTCCGATGGCGGCGGCGTTGGTGAACCGCGCGTTTTATGGGCTGCTGGGTAACCGCGGTTATCGTTGGTGCATGCGCCGCCAGGAAAACCATCTGGATGCGCGCGAGTTTTTGCGCCGTCTCTACCGGCCCACACTTGCCAGGCGTCTGCTGGCGCCGTTGGCGGGTTTGCATTTGCGGAGCCAGCGACGGGATATAAGCTGCAATCACGTCGACTGCGGCTGTGTCTGGTGCCGGCATGGCCGGGAGTGGCATACGTAATGCCAACCGTTCGCAAGGACTTCGGAGTTGAGTGATGGATGAGTCGATCAGTCACAGTGGAACATCGTATTATTGTGATCGTACTTGTCTACGTCTGGCAATGGTGGCAATCATCAATAGTGTAGTGTCGCTGACCGCCACACTCGTGATTGGTGTGGATGTGCAGTTGTCTGTAGGGCGGTTTATATGATGCCCGGGGCTCCGGCATTCATTGCTGGGGGTGATCGCGGCCCTGACGTCTGAGATCAAGCCAGCCTCTGTAGAGCCAACGCAAACCAAAGAGCGAGACTGTTGGAACGATAATCCACTGCGCTAGAGGGGCGATACCTGTGCCAAGGAAGGGAAACAGGGGCATAGAATCATTGTAGCTCCAGCGCTGGCCTGCGCCTGTGGCCCAGGCTTCAAAGACTATGGTTATAAGCAGACCGGTAGCAAAATACGCTCCTAAAGCATGGCGGCGCCACCGCCCCTGTATCCAAAAGCCATCTTTAGTTGCCGCTGCGGCGACGCCATAGGCAAATAGTGCAATATTGGCATCGCCGATTGCCGCCCGCGTGCACAGCCAGACGACCGCACCATGGGACGCCTCCATCATCCCTGTAAAGAAAGGCACCTGGATCATTTCCCAAAAAAAATGCAGCAAAAAGCTGACAGACCAGATTAAAAAAAACAGGAACCAGCCTCTACGTGATGGTCGACGTGAACAATGCATAATCTATCCAGCCAATCTAATAACTTCAGGCAGCCGAAGTTGAAATCGCAACCCTTCATCGCAGCGCCCTCCTGACCACCCGATAATTCGGAAGTGGCCAGAACCGGTCCACCCAAAAACAACGGCAGCAGCAAGGAGATAACTCGTCGGTTCATTGCGGCCATCTCGATTTCATGCGCCAAATGGTCGGATTGCATGCTTGGCGCCCAGTATGCCTTTCAATAGTGAGCAATCATAGCACCTCTCCAAGAATGGGCGCTGGGGGCGAAATAGCCTCTTTGATGCGTCGTCAGGTCTGACAGTCTGACGGGTGGGGATGTCAGTACGAAAATCGGGAAAATGAAATTTAGCTGAAAATTCAGGTTCGTTTCAGTTGACCACTACAAGCTTTGTGCGTCAACATTAAGTGCCGTTTAACTGGCATATCCTTACTGAGGCAATAAATTGTTGTCGATACGAAAATTAAAAATAAGGAGTTTCAGGTGAGCAAAATCTTCAAATCAATAAGCGCTCCGCTGGCGATAGCTTTAGTAGCAACACCGGCATTGGCCGCAGAGCCGGTCGGCAGTGCGTCACCGGACGTAGGCGACTTGAGGGCCGAAATAAATCAACTGACGGCGGAAATGGAGAAGATGAAGAGCGGCGATTCGCCCTTCACAGTGGGCGGTTATTACCGCCTTCAGGCCACGTCGCAGAGCCTGGACGAGACCAACGATAACAGCAGCGCCTTTGTAGATCAGCGCCTGCGCGCAAAGATCAGCGGCGACCTCAACGATAACGTGACTGTAGTCTGGTACGGTGAGTTCGATTCTCCGTGGGGTGAGACGGGAAGCTGCCAGGGTGACGATTGCGGCAAACTCAGCGCCGACGGCGTTGGCGTTGAGACCAAAAATGCCTACGCTGAACTGAAGGTGCCGAACAGCGACTGGAAGGTGCGAGCGGGCATCCAGGGGTATGGCTTCGGCAAGTACGAGAGCTTTGTTACCGACGACGACATGAATGGCATCTCATTCGCGGGCAATGTTGGCATGGCCACGCTGACAGGTGGCTGGTTCAAGTGGGAAGAAAACGATAGAGATTCCGCGGACGACGTGGATTTCTACATGTTGAATGCCGAGCTTCACCCCAGCGAGGCATTCCACTACGGCCTTACCGGAGCCCAGATCAGCAACAGCAGTCAGGATGCTCTGAATGGTACGGCGGCTCGAACGGATGACAACTATTTCGGTGCCTACGCCGATTTTACCTATGGCCAAATGGCCTATAGCGGCTCGGTACTTTACAAAAAGTCGTCCGGGCTCGACTCTGACGCAACAGATGGCGACACGTACATGTTGAACCTGTATGCCCAGAGGCATTGGGGTAACGCGAACCTCAAGATTCACGGCATCTACATTCCGGCTGACGACAGCAGTAATGGTGCAGATCGCTTCGCGGCAAACGAGACAGGTTACGAGCTATATGCCGATAATCTGCAGATCTTCGGAACCGATATCTACTACAACAATGGTTCTCAGGGGGCTAAGTCAGTTTACGATGCAGCTTACCAGGGATACGGTCTGATGGGGCTGATGGTCTCGGGTGATCAGGAACTTTCCAACGACTACTACCTGAAGTACGGCACAGGATACTTCCGCGCTGCCGACGACGCGCCCGACAGCGCTGCTCAGGCCAACGGCTCAACCCTTGGTACTGAAGTCGCTGCTCAGCTTGGTAAAAAGTTTGCCGGCGTGTATGACATCAGCCTCCGCGGTTCTTACGGTTTCATGGGAGACTTCTACGGAGATGACCCGGAGGATACCTATAAGGTCGTAGCTATGGTCAATATCAGTTACTGATCAACGTGTAATTTCATGATCTGATACAACGGCCGGGCCTTAGTCCGGCCGTTTGTCATTGAGCCGAACATGCGGAAGGTCGGCAATGATTTTGACGAAATCCTCCAAATGAGGACACTAGCTGACCCACGCAAAGGGGCCAGCCTTTTCTACTGGGCATTATCGTACTAAAACCACCACCGGACGCCCGCCACGAAGCTGGAGGACTCGACGTCTTCCCCCTCGCGCTCACGAAGGTCCTCTGTGTTGCCCAGAAAGCGGGTGTAAGAAACACCCACGTAGGGCGCAAACTCCCTCGAAAAGTGGTATCTCAGACGGAGCCCCAGGCCCACATTATTGATGCCACTACCGACGCCCCACTCCTCAACATCGCTGAAGGCAACGAGCGTTTCGCCGCGGCCCTGCAAAATGAGCCTTTGGGTCAGCAGCCAGTCGTACTCGGCTTCAAGATCGTATGACACGTCACCGTCGTCGGTGACTCGGAGATTTGTGTCTACCTCAAACCAGTAGGGGGCAAGTCCCTGCAATCCAACAATGGCCGAATAGCGCTCCTTATTAGGGCTGGGGCCAAACGTTGTCTGGGCACCCAATCCTGTCTGTATATCCCAGAAGCGATCGAAGCGATAGCTGTACTGCACATCAAAATTTTCGATGTCGCCGCTGTCGCTGGATAGATCAGTCTCACCTTCCGTTTCGACCCAGAGCCGATTGCGATCTTTACCAATCCAGGCCTGGGCGTCCCACAGGGCCAATTCGTTGTCGCCGTCACGCTGGTATTCCATCCGGTCAAACAGAACCTGGCCAAACACCTGGTTGTCGTGTATCGGCAGCGTCCAGTCCGGTTCGGCCTGAACGCCAGTACCGGCGGCGCCGGCTCCCGAGGCAAGCGTTAAGGCTGAGGCACCCACAACCCACTTGATGCGATTCATCATAATGTTCATCCCCTATCCCGTTAAACGACCGACACGACACGAAACATGCCTGCGTCCATGTGGTACAGAAGGTGGCAATGGAAAGCCCAGTCACCCGGTGCATCCGCTGTGATCAGCGCGGATACACGCTCGCCGGGTTTGACGGAAATCGTGTGTTTGCGTGGACGATATTCACCTGCACCGGTTTCCAGTTCCATCCACATGCCATGCAGGTGAATGGGGTGATCCATCATCGAGTCGTTGACCAGGATCAATCGCAGGCGCTCGCCATGGTAGAACTTGACCGGGCCATCGACTTCAGAGAACTTTTTGCCGTCGAACGACCACATGTAACGTTCCATATTGCCGGTAAGGTGCAGTTCCACCTCGCGTTCGGCCGGGCGCTTGTCGGGCCAGCCCTCAATGCTCTGCAACTGGGAATAAGTCAGCACCCGATGGTTGGCTGTTTCAAAGCCTACACCAGGGTCATCCAGACGCGATTGCGGGCTGGAAGCCACCATGGCCGCCCCGGGACCGTGATTATCAGGGCCATGGGATATCGGCCGACCCGCCGTCGGGACCTCATTCATCGTTGCTTTGTCCGAGCTCATCTTGTTCATTCCCGAGTCGGCGCCATTCATCATCATTTGGCCATGGGCTTTGTCGTTGCTGCCTGACATCATTTCCATCTTGCCACCCATGTCCATGCCGCTGTCCATGTTCATATCGCCGTCCTTGCCCATGGCGCCCATGCTCATCGCGCCCATGCCCATGGCGGCCATACCGCGCTCGGTTCGCGGATACATGGGCGGTACTGGCGCCTCCATTCCCTTGCGGGTGGCTAACGTTCCGCGCACATACCCCGACCGATCCTGTGACTGGGCAAACACGGTGTGAGCCGTGTCGGTTGGCTGTACAATCACGTCGTAGGTTTCCGCCACGCCAATGCGGAATTCATCCGTTTCAACGGGTTGCACTGGTTGGCCGTCAGCGGAAATAACCGTCATCGGGAGTCCCGGGATACGGACATCAAAGAAGGTCATCGCCGAGGCGTTGATGAATCTCAGGCGAATTTTCTCGCCGGGACGGAACAGCCCGGTCCAGTTGCTGGCGGAAGGCGACCCGTTCATCAGGTAGGTATATTCAGAACCGGTTACATCCAGGATATCCCGGGGACTCATTCGCATTCTGCCCCACATGCCGGCTTTGCTCCACGCGGCATCCCAGCCCATGGTTTCGACGTCCTTGAAGAAGTCGCCAACGGTGCGCTGGTTGTAGTTGTAGTAGCCCTCCGCCACTTTCAGATTCCGGAATACGTCGTCGGGAGAATCAAAGGTCCAGTCAGATAGAACCACAACGTATTCGCGATCGTAGGCCACCGATTCCGGCTCGGCAGGATCAATGATAATCGGCCCATAATGGCCCAGCTGTTCCTGAAGGCCAGAGTGGCTGTGGTACCAGTAGGTGCCGTGCTGTTCGACCGGAAAACGGTACTCAAACGTTTCGCCGGGCATGATGCCGGGAAAGCTGACGCCAGGAACGCCATCCATCTGGTACGGCAGAATCAGACCGTGCCAGTGAATGGATGTTGCCTCCGGTAGCGTATTGGTGACACGCAAGATTGCCTCGCGCCCCTGTTTGAGGCGCACCAGAGGCGCTGGCAGAGTGCCGTTGATGGTGATGGGCTGTTCCGAGACTGTGCCCCCTATCTTGAGAGGTGTTCTCGCGACGGTCAGGTCGTAGATGTCAGCGCCATTACGCACGGTGTGAAATGCGTTCGTGTTGTCCAGTTGTCCTCTAGCATAGGCCGGCAACAAGCTGTCGAAACCGGCAAGAAGTCCCATCGTGGCAGCTCCTTGGATAAGGCGCCGCCTGGACATACCTGCATAGAAATGTCTATCGCTCATAGGTTGCTCCTAAAACCATGTATATACAGCTTCTTGCGTTCGTGACTCGATTATTGATGCTACCCGGTGCAACTGAAATCAAACTGAAAAGTCGACCGGTAACCCCCCATTTTTAACGGGTTGCTGTTTTTCTGGGGAGTTGCCGTTACTGGTACAATCCATGGCAGACTGGCGAAACTTTCCCACCACGAAAAACGGCGCTTACAAATGAAAATTCTGATTGTTGAGGACAATGCGGTACTTGCCAAAAGAATATCGGACTGGCTTGCGCAGGCGCACTACACAGTCGATATCGCCAAAACCGGCAAAGAAGCCGATTCGTTGATTGAAACGAGTTCCTACCAGGCCGTTATTCTCGATATCGGACTGCCCGATGAGAATGGACTTTCGTTAATGCAAAGATGGAGGAAAAACGGGAAAAAAGAGGCCATCCTTATTCTGACCGCACGTTCCAACTGGACCGAAAGAGTGGAGGGGTTGAATGCGGGAGCAGACGATTACCTCCCCAAACCGTTTGAGTTTGATGAGCTGAAAGCCCGGCTCAGTGCAATTATCCGCAGAAAGGACGGCAGAACGACAGACCAGATCAGTGTCGACGGATTCAGTCTCAACGCCAGCTACCGAACGCTTACCACGCCCGACCAGAAAGAATTCAGACTGACAGCTACGGAATTCCGCCTTTTACAGTGTTTCCTCCGTTCACCGGACCGGGTGTTTTCCCAGGACGAACTGGTTGAAACCCTCTACAACATAGAAAGATGCCCCACCAGAAATGTTGTCCAGGTTTACATAACCCGGCTTAGAAAAATAATAGGGGGCAATAAAATAAAAACATTGCGTGGCCAGGGCTACTACTTTGAAAAAGATGCTGCCCGCTGAACGCCCGATTTAACCAACCAGGTTAAAATATGTCTGCTCCGAAAAGTATCCGAAGAACAGCCATTCAGTATGGGGCTGTTTTCAGCCTCGTATATTTCACCCTGATATTCTTTTCACATGCCTACGTGATAAAACAACTATCGGACGAGTCCAGGAAGCAACACCTGAGCAAAGAGCTGGAAAACTTTCAGGCAATCATTGACGCCGAGTCCCCGACAACTGACGACATCAGGAACATGATCCATCAGTTTGAAATGCTACTGGGGCATGCCATCGTTATCGAAACGGCAAGCGGGAGCGTCCTGACGAGCAATAACTTTGACCTGAGCCAAATGCAGGGCGCTGTGGAGAAGCCCGAGGGTTTTATTCACATAGCGCAGGGCGCGAACACGCTTTTCGGGCTCAGACGTACTTTCACCGCTACCGAAAAGCTGGCCTCAATCACCGTTCTTGAAACAGAAGGGGCACTCTCTGAACGACCGCTGAAGGCCCACCTGACATTGCTCGGTGCCTCGGCCGTTCTTCTGGTGATACTGCTGGCACTGATTGGAACAACCACCCATCTGACGCTAAAGCCCATCAGTAGGATAAAAGAGGATCTGAGACGGCTCCAATCCGGGAAACAGAGTCGTCTGAACCCCCACGTGCCGGAAGAGTTTCGTCCGCTGATCCGGCAGCTCAATGATTTGCTCGAGCTGTCAAACCGGCGGCTGGACCGCCACCGCCGCCTGAATTCCGATCTCTCTCACCTGGTGAAAACCTCTATTTCCGCCAATCTTGCCATTCTGTCGGATATCGATACCTTGCCGCCGTCCCGGGAGGACGTTGTGTTTATGGCCTCTAACTTGCGGGAACTTAACAAATCCCTGAACTACCGGATGAGCAAAGCGGACATATCAGGCAGACAGATGGGACGGACGTGCATGCCGGTTGAAATCACGGCAAGTGTCATCACCGTTATGGAAAGAATATTTCCCGATAAGGTTTTTCGCATCCACACCACCTTGCCTGAAAACTTCAACTGGCCAATGGAACGGCAGGATCTTTCAGAACTGCTTGGCAATTTACTCGAAAATGGTGGGAAGTGGTGCCAGACAACCGTCAACGTTACAATCGCCCGCACGTCATCAGAGCTCTCCATAGAAGTAACGGATGATGGCCCCGGAATTTCTCCCGAGGCGGCAGCCACTGTCATGAACAGGGGCACCAGGCTGGACGAAACGGTCGCCGGTTTTGGGCTCGGATTGTCCATCGTGTCCGAGATTGTCGAAGACAATCTCGGACAGATGAACATGGGTACCTCAAAAAACGGAGGAGCCAGCATTGTCATTCTACTGCCACTTCCGGATTAGAAAACCTCCAGAAAGGCAACCGTCGATGACGCAGCGCGGCTTCTCCCATTTTTTACCGTTGGATATCACTCACCTTGGCTCTTGAAAAGCGACCGAACAGAACCGGCAAAACAAAGAGTGTCAGGAAAGTTGCAGTCACGAGACCACCAACAATCACGCTGGCCAGTGGCTTCTGGATTTCCGCTCCCACGCCCGTCGACAACAGCATCGGTATCAAGCCGAGCGCCGAGGTTATTGCTGTCATCAAGACAGGACGTAAACGGGAGACGGCACCTTCAAACACCGCGGTATCCACGTTCAACCCATCCTGTATTCGCTGATTGATGCTTTCGACCATAACGACCCCGTTAAGCACCGCCACACCAAACAGTGTGATAAATCCAACGGAACTGGGCACTGAAAGATACTGGCCGGAGACCCAGAGCGAAAAGACACCACCAATTACGGCAAGCGGCACGTTGACCAGAATCAACAGCGCTTGACCAACCGAACTGAAAGCGAAGTAGAGCAACAGCGCAATCAGCCCCAGAGATACAGGTACCACAATGGTCAATCGTTTCTGAGCTCGCTGCTGGTTTTCGAACTGACCACCAATATCCACCGAATAGCCGGGGGGAAGGTTCACTTCTGACGCGATGGTATCCTGAATATCGGCAACCACACTGCCCATGTCACGACCCTGCACATTGGACTGAATGACCACACGGCGCTGAACGTCGTCGCGGCGCACCTGGGGCGGGCCGGACTCAATAGACACATCGGCCACATCACCGAGTCTCACCCAGGCTCCGGAAGGCGCCTGCAACCTGAGATCAGCAATGGCATCCCGGTCTTCCCGGAAACGTTTGGCCAGGCGCACATAGATATCGTACCGCTCATTTCCGTTGATGATCTGGCCCGCGGCGGCACCACCCAGTCCGTCCCGGACGACACTCATCACATCAGACACGGCGAGTCCGTACCGGGAAAGTGCCTGACGGTCTGGCTGAACCACCAACTGCGCTTCACCGGCAATCTGCTCCATGGCCACGTCCCGGGTCCCCTGAACAGTTCGGACCGCCGCTTCGATCTGTTGGCCTTTCTCGGCCAGCACCTTGAGATCCGGGCCAAAGAGTTTGATGGCCAACTGCGCGCGGACACCAGACAACAATTCGTCAACCCGAGTTGCAATAGGCTGAGAAAAGTTAAACAGTAGCCCCGGGTGCTGTTCGAGCTTCGCCTCAAACAGGGCCTGCAATGCATAGCGATTACTGGCGCTGGTCCACTCGGCTGGTGGCTTGAGGCCAATGTAGATTTCGATGTTGTTGACGGGCTCCGGATCGCCGCCTATTTCCGGTCGGCCCGCCCGGGACAGCGCGTAGGTCACCTCTGGAAACTCCATCAGCATGGCCTCCAGTTTCGGCGCCACTTCAAGCGCCGTATCGAGGCTTGATGAAGGGGCCAGGGTCACCCGGAGGTTAATCGTGCCCTCTTCCAGTTCAGGCACGAACTCCGTGCCCAGTCGTGGAACAATCAGCGCCGCCAGTACAACAAGAACCGCCGCCGCGCCAACAACCACGCGGCTATGCTTCAGTGACCAGGCAAGCCCCATGCGATAGAGCTTTTCCAGGGGTTTTAGAATGAAGCTTTCCCGCTCCCGGATACCCTTACAGAACATGTATGACGCCAGCGCGGGTACAACCACCAGAGCGACGATCACCGCCGACACGATAGCCAGCATGATGCTGATTGCCATTGGCTGGAACTGGTTCGCCCCCAATACAGTAGACGCCTGATAGCGTTACACTAACGCAAAATAGTCAGGTGTTGATGATGAGCGGTAAACGCTATTCGGAAGAATTCAAAATTGAAGCGGTCAAGCAGGTGACGGAGCGGGGCTATAAGGTCACCGACGTCTGTCGCCGGTTAGGAATTACCTCGGGTAGTTTGTATAAGTGGATCAAGCTGTATGGCGATCCAGAGAGCCAGCACCAGCAGATCACCAATCAGCAGGATGAGCTTCGAAAGCTCCGTTCGGAGTTGCGCCGGGTCACCGAGGAGCGCGACATCCTAAAAAAGGCCGCAGCGTTCTTTGCCAAAGAGTCCGAGTAAAGTATCGCTTCATCAGGGCTCACCAGAATGAGTTTCAGGTGCGTGTGATGTGCCGGGTGCTGAAGGTCCATTTCAGCGGATTCTATGCCTGGCGAAATTCACCGGAAAGCAGCCGTACCAAAGCCAACCGAAGACTACTGGGCCTCATCAAACAGTCCTGGCTCTTAAGTGGCGGCGTGTATGGTTATCGCAATATCACTCTGGATCTCAGAGATCTCGGCGAGAGCTGTAGCAAGAACCGGGTCTACCGGTTAATGAGGACCGAAGGAATCCGTGCACAGCGGGGTTACAAGCGCCATAGAGGCTACTACGGAGGAGAGCCGGCCCATGTTGCACCCAATCATCTCAATCGCGAGTTTGATGTGGAGAAGCCGAACGAGCGCTGGGTGACTGATATTACCTATATCCGCACGCATGAAGGATTTCTGTATTTGGCAGCAGTTTTGGATCTGTTCTCGCGGCAAGTCGTTGGCTGGTCCATGAAACCGAGAATGTCGACAGACCTTGTGATGGATGCGCTCTTGATGGCGGCCTGGAGACGACGGCCCAAGGAGCGCGTTTTGGTTCATTCTGACCAGGGTTCTCAATACACCAGCCGAGAGTGGCGGGACTTTCTGGCCGAACACCGTCTCGAACCCAGCATGAGTCGTCGGGGCAACTGTCATGACAATGCTGTCGCCGAGAGCTTCTTCTCGTTACTCAAGAAAGAGCGGATCAAGAGAAAGATCTACAAGAGCCGTGAACTGGCTCGACAAGATATCTTCGATTACATCGAGATGTTTTATAACCCGGTCCGCAGACATGGCAGTAATGGCGGATTGTCTCCGGTAGACTTTGAAAAACAGTATTTCAGGCAGCTATCGAGCGTCTAGAGTATAGGGGGCGAACCAAGCATCCGCATCCCGGGCTGCCGCCTGCTCTGTCGCCGCCATGACATCCGGATGCTTGCTTATCTGGCCAGTGAGCCAGTTTGTCCAATTCACAGTCTCCGCTTGACCGAACAGAGGAATAGACAATAGTACTGAACACAGCAACGCCCTGGGCGAGTGCTTGCTTGCCTTCATCGACTTTCTCCGGAAGGGGTTGTTAGCCACAATTCATGGGGGCGAGACGCCCATGACAAGGTAGGTAGAGGTGGAGATAGTAAGTGAAAAGGTTGAAATGAACTTGAATTTGGAAGGCATTAGCTCAGGGAACTTGAAAGTGCTCCTCAATAAGGGCGGGGAGAAGCGGCATCGCGACTCATGGCCACGATGCCGCCATCCAATCTAGGAAAAGCGCTGGTTTGATGCCGGTTGAAGTGCGCTCTCGTCGGTCGCACCATCGTCGATACGAACAGCCCGAACCAGGCGGGATACAAGCACCTTGCCGTCACCCGGGTGCCCTTCCTGGGTTCTGCCCGTTCTGACAATGAGTTCCACAACTTCACCAGCGACATCATCGGTCGCTACGTCTATTTCCAGCTTGACCATCTTCACTTTCTCCAGAGGCGACTCATCGCCGACCAGATGACCAAATTCGCTGAGAGACACGACAGCAATACTTGCCACCCCCTTAACTTTGGCCAGAGCATCAACCACATGCTCTGCCATCACTTCTCTGACATACGCTTTTATTTCATACATAAACCGTCTCCTGACTATCAGACTGAAACGTCACGACGTTCAGATGCAAACCACTGGTACACACTGGGCAACACCACCAGCGTCAGCAGCGTTGAAGTGATCAGACCGCCAACCACAACCGTTGCCAGTGGCCGTTGGACATTAGAGCCAATGCCATCGGCCAGCAGCAGGGGAATCAGCCCCAGAATAGCCACAGAGGCGGTCATCAGAACCGGCCGCAAACGGCGTTGAGCACCCAGCTTGACTGCTTCAATGACTTCGTAGCCTTCGTCCCGCAACTGGTTGATGTAACTCACCATCACCACGCCGTTAAGTACGGCCACACCAAACACCGCGATGAATCCCACGGCAGCGGGCACAGAGAGGTAAAGCCCCGTCACAAACAGCGCGACAATGCCACCGGTAATCGCAAAGGGCACATTCATGAAGATCAGCACCGCATAGCGCAGACTACTGAATGCCGAGAAAAGAAGCAGGAAAATAAGCGCCAGGGTAATGGGCACAACGATCGCAAGCCGAGCCATGGCCCTTTCCTGGTTCTCAAACTGACCGCCGAACTCCACGAAATACCCCGGCGGCATGTCCACTTGCTCCTCGATCCGCTTGCGCAAGTCCTGAACAACACCGCCCATATCGCGACCACGCACGTTCATCTGCACGTACTGTCGCCGACTGGCATTGGAGCGCGAAATTTTCTTGGGGCCAGCGTACATTTCAACATCGGCCACCCGTGAAAGCGGGATGAGCTCGCCACTATTACCCCGGAGGGGAAGCTTTCTGATTTCATCGATGGACCCGCGATAGGACTCTTGCAGCCGGGCGAAGATCTCAAATCGCCGGACACCGTCGAAGACCAGCCCCGCGCCTTTACCGCCAATCCCGGTTTCGACCGTACTCATCAGGTTATCAATGCTGATGCCAAACTGCGCCAGCACTTCACGGTCGGGGCGAATAACGATCTGTTTTTTACCTGCGCTCTGCTGAGCGCGCACATCCGTTGCCCCCGGCACATCATTCGCCAGGGCCGCCACTTCCTTGCCGATCCGGCCCAACTCGTCGAGGTCGTCGCCGAAAATGCTGGCAACCAGTTGCGCCTGAACGCCTGAGAGGAGTTCGTCGGTTCTGAGCTGAATCGGTTGTGACAGATTGTTGGCAAGCCCGGGAACCCGCTCATCCAAAGACTCCGCAATCCGGCTCTGAAGGTCCTCATAGCTCACATCTTCTCGCCACTGATCCAGAGGCTTCAGATTGACGAGCGTCGCGACAACGTTCACGGGTTCAGGATCACCGCCCACCTCGGCACGACCGATCCTGGCATAGGTGCCGGTGACCTCTGGAAATTCATCGACAACGGACTGAATCCGTTTGCCATACTTGATGGCGGATTCAAGACTGGCTCCAGGAGGCAGTGTCGAGCGAATCTGGAACGTGCCTTCCCTGAGCGTGGGCACGAACTCGCTCCCGAGATAGGGAAACAGCAGGAGACTGCCGGCAAAGGCAATGACGGCCACGCCCATTACAATTTTAGGGGCTTTGACGACAGTATTCACCACCGGCTTGTATAGCCGGTTCAGGAACAGAACCAGCTTCGGCTCTTTGTGTTGTCCACCCATCTTGAATGACAGCGAGGCCAGAACCGGCACCAACGTCAACGCGAGTAACAGCGCACCGATCAACGCAAAACTGATGGTGTAGGCCATGGGCGAAAACAGCTTGCCCTCAACGCCCTGCAGCGTAAACAGCGGCAGAAAAACGATAATAATGATGCCAATGGCAAACACAATCGGACGAGCCACTTCCCGGGCAGATTCACCTACAAGCCTCAGAACACTGACCTTTTCCTCTGATCGTTCTTCCAGATGTCGGAAGATGTTCTCTATCATCACAACGGCGCCGTCCACCATCATACCGATGCCGATAGCCAGCCCCCCCAGACTCATCAGATTGGCGGACAGGCCCGAAATCCGCATCGCAATGAATGCGAAAAGCACAGACAACGGCAAGGTCGCCACCACGATCAGTGTGGAACGTATATTTCCGAGGAACAGATAGAGGAACACCAGCACCAGAACCGAGCCCTCAAGTAATGCTTTCTCGACAGTGCCTATGGCCTTGCCCACCAACTCCGCCTGGGAGTAATAAGCCTCTATTTTCAGCCCTTCGGGAAGTGACTTGTTCAGATCATCGATTTTTGCGTTGACGTCCTCGAGTACCTGACTGGTGTTGGTTCCGATCAGCTTCATCACGTAGCCGCCCACGGACTCCTCGCCCGAGGACACCTCCGCGCCGCGGCGAATTGCCGGTCCAAGGCTAACCTCTGCCACATCCCTGACATAAATAGGAGACTCTCCCTCACTCTTGGACACAATGATGTTCTGGATGTCCTCGATGCCCTCGGTACCTGAATTAACCCAACCGTAGCCGCGAACTATATACTCTTCACCGCCTCGCGTAATGAAAGAGGCGCCGACGTTCCGATTATTCTGGGTGAGGGCGCCGCGAACGTCAGACACTGTCAGGTTCCTTGCCTGAAGCTTCTGCGCATCGATATTGACCTGATACTGTTTTACCTCGCCGCCGATGGACAGCACACCGGTTACACCCGGAACGGTTCTGAGCTGGGGCTTGACAATCCAGTCCTGGATCGTGCGGATTTCCTGCAGGCTGTATTGATCCTTATCCTCAGCTTCCAGGGAATACATCAGGATGCGCCCAAGACCGCTCGCTATGGGCCCGAGTTCCGGCTGCCCCATCCCTTCGGGAATCTGGCGCTTGGCCTCGGAAAGCCGTTCGTTTACCAGCCGCCTGGCGAAGTAGATATCGGTGCCATCTTCGAAATAGATGGTCACCCGCGACAACCCGAAAATCGACGTGCTCTGCACTTTTTCCAGCTTGGGAATTCCATACATGCTGATCTCAACGGGATAGGAAATCAGCGTTTCGATATCAACCGGCGACAGACCAGGACTGGTGGTAAACACCTGAACCATGGTCGGCGTCGCGTCCGGAAACGCATCCACCGGCAGTTTTTGAAATGAAAATACGCCGGCAACGATCACGGCGATAGCAAAAACAAGCGTCATCAGACGATTGTTCAGCGCATAATTCACAATTGCGTTGATCATGCTCCCCCCGGGGTTTAGTGTCCGTGAGCGGCGCTGCGGCCACTGGCGGTAATGGCCGACATCAGATCAAAAGCGCCTACTGAAACCACTTCCGTGTTTGCGCTAATGCCGGACTTGATCTCGATCCAGTCGTTTGCCTCCTTGCCAAGCGTGACGGGAACCGCCTTGTAAGCCCCTTTCTCATCGCCCGGAACAAACACAACGGAGTCATCGCCAATGGTTTGAACCGCATCATCCGGAACCAGCGGCAGTGAGGCCTCCGATTCCGTCATGATTCTGGCCGTGGCATAGGTATTCGGGCGAAGGTCGCCTCTGGGAGACTCCAGCACAACGCGAACCGGGATGGTGCGGGTCTTTTCATCGAGCATGCTCGACACCCAGGATACCTGCCCACTGTGAAACCGGTCAGAACTTGAATCCCTGGAGGAAATCTGAACCTCGTCTCCCGTTGAAATCTGGTCAATATCGGATTCGGACACCTGAAGAATGGCCCACAACACCGAGGCATCCGCCACGATGAAAGGCGTATCCGACGGACTCAGCGTTTGCCCCAGACGAACATGCATCTGCTCGACACGCCCCTCAATGGGTGAGCGGAGCGCGTATTGCGCCAGCCCCCCACTGTCACCTGACGACTCGCTGCCGTAAACCGCCAGTTGTTCCCGCACGGAATCGTACTCCGCTTTTGTTTCAAGAAAGGCAGCCTTGGCATCCAGGAACTCTTCTTCACTGGAAATACCCTGTCCCTGCAACTCCCTTTCACGATTGTAGTCAGACTCGGCCGCTTCTTTGCGGGCCTCCAGCGAGATTAACCGGGAGCGAATCCGGGCCAGCTCCACACTGTTCAGGGTTGCCAGTAACTGCCCCTTATTGACACGATCCCCCAGATCAACCGCCAACCCTGTCAGTTTTCCCTCCAGCAGCGGACCAACCTCGGCCACGCGGTCCGGCACATACTGAATCTCGGCAGGTGCCGTAACAATTGCGCCAGCGCGCCCCTTGGCAGCCGCCACAGTCTGAATCGACAGTAACTCTGTCTGCTCCGGCGTCAGATGGATCTGGCGGGACTGGTTTTCCTCTCCGGCATGCTCGGCTTCTTCATTTTCGTGCTGGTCACCCTCGGCTTCTCCGGCAGCGTATGCCTGCTGCAAGCTCAGAGCGCCGACAACTATTAACAGTATCTTCAGATTGCGAATCATTCATTCACCCTCAATATTTAGAGAACGGTACTAAGAGAACGGTCAATTTTGAGTTTCATACCCTCAGGAACCGGCTGACATCGACAGAGCACCTCCTGTGCTTATCTCCAGCGCCCGGACGGCATCGATATAATCATTCTGCGCCTGAACGTATTCCTGCCTTACCGACAGGAGATTGTCCTGTGCCGCCAGAACATCCGAGGCACCGACCTTGCCCGCCCGAAGTGCTTTCTGCATCAACTGTAATGTTTCCTCTGAACGCTCCAGGATCGACTCGTTCATCTGGCGCAGCCGAACGGCGGTGGATTCGTACCGGGCCACAGCTGACACAACCTGACGCTCTGTAGCCAGGCGCAAGGCCTCTGCCTCAAGCTCGGAGGTTTTCAGCCGCGCAGCAGCTTGTCTCTGCTCACCGGAATAATCATGAAAAACGGTCAAAGGCATCGACACCCCTGCACCGAAAAGGTTGGAGCCTTCCTCACGATCATAAAATCCGAAGACTTTCAGATTTGGAATCGTCAGGCTTTTCGCAACTTCAAGGCCAGATTCATCCGCTGCAATTCTGGCGGCCGCCGCTTTCAGGTCCGCTCTCTGACTCTGTGCCATCTCGACAAGCTGGCTGGTCGGAGGCAGGTCTTCGAGCGTCACATCAAGCTCGCCGGTCACCCCAACGGCATCGGAGGGGGACACCCCGAGCACTTCGGTAAGGTCAATTTTTGATTGCTCGAGCTTTTGTTCCGCCGAGGCTTTTTGATTCCGGGCCCTGGCAAGCCCAATGACTGCGGTATTGAGATCAATCCGGGTTTGTTTACCCTGTTTTACGGACATTTCAACCAGGTCTTTGGTGCGTTGCATAAGTTCAACGGCACGGGTTGCGGTTTCCAACTCTTTCTGAGCCAGCAGTATCCGGAAATAGGCGGCCCGCACCCGCGCCTTGGTGGCTACCTTCAGGTATTCAAGCTCCTGTTGCCGGGACGTGAGATTACTCCGGGCACGCGACTGCCCAAGGTCGCCGCGATTACCCATCCAGATCTCCTGAGTAACCCTCACCCCATATTCCAGGGACTCGTCGGCCTGATCCGGGGCCTGACGGGCCCCCAACTCAAACTCTGGATTGCTCGGCGCCCAGCGGCTGGCATGATCAAGCTGTCCCTGCTGTATCGAGACCGCGGCCCGCCTCAAAGCCAATACCGGGCTATTCTCGAAAGCCATCACCATGGCCTGGTTCAGGGAAACAGCCTGGCTGGCTTTGGCCTGCTGATATTCTTTCAGCGACACACTCTCTTTTGCCTGGGCCGACACCATAGGAGAGACGGCCAAGGCTCCCGGAACTATCATCGCGCACAACAACAATCGTTTGTTCATTCAGTATCATCCTGGCTGTTTGACTGAGGTCAGTGAGTCAGCATTTTTGCGTGGGAATCTGGAACGACCTTACAGACAAACCTTTAATACAGTTTGAAATTCAGGCACCGGAGAAGAAATGAGCTTTGGCGGCAGGGGGGGGGGCAGAGGTAAGGGCGAGGATGTCGAGTCACCGGGCGTCAAGGCAGGCGCACGATGGTGGGTTCTTGCATGATAAATAAAAACCGGCCCGTCATTTGGGCCGGCTTTTTATTCTGGATCTGAATTGCTTGTGATCACTTGGCCGATCAGAAACTCCTGCTCCAACCCAGCCAGAACTTCGGATCATCCGAGTTGACAGAGCCAAGCGCGTCGGTTGACTCAATGTCCGCGTACTCCACGTTAACACTGAAAGAACCGAAGTTTCCCGCATCCTTTGTAACGTTGGCGGCGACGTGTGAATAACTTGCCTCGCCGACAGAAGCCTTGCCGTCATCAGCGAAGTCGTAATAGCCAAGCGTCACACCGGCACTGTAGCTGTCCTCCAGAGGCACCCCAACAGAGGCGTAGTAATAGGCATCCCCCTGCACGAACACCCCATCACCACTGGTGTCGCTGTTGATCGTGTAGGCCAGGCCGATGGCCGCAATGCCATAACTGATCTCGCCGTACAGTTCGCCGAAGTCGATGGAGTCCGGCGCGTCAGGATACGCATAATAAATGTACCCAACGTCATAACCCAGTTCTTCCACAGAGCCGGAGAATCCGGCATAAAGATCAAGCTCATAGCTGGTGCCGTCACCAAAATCGACATTGGAACCCCAACCACCGGCGTAGAAGCCCGACGCATGCTCATAATCCAACCCTCCCTGGACAGCCGCAGCCCCGTCTGTCTGGGTGACGCCCCGGAACAGATAGTTGCTGCTGGCGCTCACATTTGAGCTGACGTCAGCGCTAACAATGGCGGGCGCAGCCTGAAGTGCTGCAAGCAAAGTGATACTGATAAATCCGGATTTGGTGAAAAACTGCTTCTTCATAATGGATACCTTCGGTTGGGTTTCATTGCTCCAAATATGATTTAGCAAAAGTCTTGCCACATCTTATTTATTCTTGTTTATCATAATTATAGAGACAAATCGGCGCATTCTGAGCTTGCCCCCGAAAAACGACCGCAACACCTAGCGCCCCAGAACCTGTCACTGACCCGGACCAGCGCCCTGTTTTGATGCATTCTCTGTAACTATTCTGTAATCTTTGCCAAATAGACTTGAATAGCGCTTCAAAACACATAAGCAAACCAAAAAGGTGAGACAGATCATGAGCAAGAAATATTTGGGCTTGGCTTTGGCGATTTCTGCCGCTTCTACTGCACAGGCCGGAAACGTTACGACCAGCGGCGAAGACCTTGTGATCGATACCGACAGCGGTATCAAAGTGAAAGTGTCGGATAACTCTGCGTCTTTTCAGCTCGGCGGGCGCATTCAGTGGGATTACGACGCCACGCAGTCTGACGACAACGGTGTTGACACTACCGATTTCGATGTGCGCCGGGCACGCCTCTACGCCAAGGGCCACTTTGGCGACTGGGCGTACAAGACCCAGTTCAACGTCGCTGAAAGTGATGGCGCCGACGGCGGTACTGCTGAAGACCTGTACATTCGTTACATGGGATTTGGCTCAGCTGCAACCGTGACTATCGGTAAACAGAAAGAGCCATTCGGCCTGGAAGAATTAACGAGCTCAAAAGACATCTCAGCGCTTGAGCGATCTGCCATGACCGAGCGTTATGCCCCCGGTCGCAGCGGCGGCATCCAGCTCAGTGGCAAAGGCGGCAACTGGACCTACGGTATCGGCTACTTCGAGGCAGACGGCAATGGCAGCGACGACTTCAATAACACGGCAGTAACCGCACGGGGCACGGTTGCACCGATTCAAACGAACAATATGGTTGTTCATCTTGGTGCGGGTTATACCACGCGTGATGCCGACACTCAGGCCGATGAGGTCGATACGTTTAATCTGGAATTGGCCGGCGCTTCCGGGCCCTTCCATGCCCAGGCCGAATATTTCGATTCCGAGGAAGGTCAGGTGGATGTTGATGGTTATTACGTACAGCTTGGTTGGGTTGTCACCGGCGAAAGCCGTCCTTACAAGGCTGGGGCGTTCAAGCGAGTGAAACCGTCATCGCCCAAAGGAGCCTGGGAAGTTGTTGCCCGTTTTGAAGATGGCGACGGAAAATACAGTGACGTGGGGTTGGCCACAACTGACGGCGAGCAAACGACACTGGGGCTCAACTATTACGCCAACAATAACGTCCGAGTTGGCGTGAGCTATATGGATGGGGAAGAAGCCAATGGCACTAGTGGAGATGAAGTACGTGCAAGGTTGCAATATGCGTTTTGACCGCATGGCGGGTTCTTGAATAAGCTTACCACTTGATTAGGGCACTGGTACGGGAAACATTGCGATCAAAAAACAATCGGAAAATTCAGTTAGAGTTCAGTTTAGCTTGATATAGTTCTTGCGAGTTAATGAAGTACTCAGGTTTTTAGGGCAGATATTCATCTGCCCATTTTTTTGTCTGCCCCGCTCTGAATAGAGCTCATCTGAAGTTTCTGGGTACATAGCTATCTGGCAATAATCAATTCCTGAAAAAGGGGCGCACCGACGCGCACGTGGAGTCGTCTGGCAGTCTGTCGGGATTAGGTTGTTAGGTCTCTCATAGCCAGAAAACCCCGGCTGGAAACCAGGGCTATGACAGAGAGGGAATGCAAAGGCGAACTCGCCGCCGATCAGTTGGCCTTGGGTTGTTGATCAGAAATTAACGCTGATCCCCAGCGAAGCGGTACGTGGCATGTTTGGCCTGGCGCCATCGGGCAAACGTGAAACAATTTGCTGTTCATCGAACAGGTTGTCCACTTTCAGGAAGACATCGGCACTGGCGGTCAGCGCGTAACGGCTGATGAAGTCGACCAGGAACAGGGATTCGGTCTCGTCCAGTTCGGTGGCCGTGTTGTTGCATCCCGCGCTCACACACATCTCATCGACGTAGGTAGTCACCAGATAGTTGTCCCAGCCGCTCTGGTGCTCCATGCCGACCCGCAGGCTCATCTGGTTTTCCGGAACGTCTTTGAGCTGCTCGCCTTTTTTCAGGCCAGAGGCAGCATTGTCCTTGCTGATTTCCGCCTGGGTAAAGGTGTAGGTAAGGCTGACCGGAAGGTAGAAGTCGCCCGCCTCGGTGCCGGTCTGGAGCTGGAATTCCGCACCGGCAATTTCAGCCTCGCCGGTTACGAAACTGCCAGAAGTGGCGTCATTGCTGCACGGCGAGCCCACTGAACAGTTTTCAGCCTTGTTGGAGAAATCGCTGTAGAAGCCGATCATTTCCGCGAAGAACGCATTGCCAAAGTAGCGGACGCCGGCTTCCCAGTTCTTGCTGGTTTCCGGTTCTTCGTTTGCCCTGGCACCACCTCCGAGAGGGGAGAAACCCCGGTGCACACCGCCCAGAACCTGCCAGCTTTGGGACAGGTCGTAGGTAAAGGAAGCGCCGGGCAGGAGTTCAGCGCTGTCATTGGTGCGGGTGCTGTCGACCGTTGTGCGGCCGGGATCAGCGTACTGGGTGCGGCTGGTTTTCACATCCTCGTAGCGTAGCGCAAGGTTGATGCTGAGTTTGTCCGTCGCCTGCCACATGTCGAGTGCCCAGAAGCTCAGGGCTTCGCCGGTCTCGAAGCGATTATTGCTGCCCGTTGGGGCCACGCTGTTCTGGAACACGAGGGAGCCATTGATCTGGTCGTAAACATCTACTGGCTGGAAGCGATCCATTTCATCTTCGTGGGTGCGGGCACCGAAATCGAACTCATGGTTGCCAATGTTTACATCAAAGTTTGTCTGAACGCCCTGGGAGACGTACTCCCTGGCGTTGTTCTTGTAATTCAGGCCGCTGGTGTCAACGGTACCGTCGAGAATACCCTGGGCATTGGCGTCACCGGCGTTTGCCTGGTCGATGATGTTTCCGGCGCCACTGAGCTTGTACCAATTGCGTTTGAAGTCGTTGCGATAGAGGGTTGTGGTGCTGCTTACATTGTCGCTCCACTCGAACTGATGAGTCAGGCTGACACCGGAGTGAGTATTATCCATCTGGTCGGGACTGGAAAGCCCGTAGCGCCGGTTGGGGTCCTGGTTGAAGTCCGCATCCGTCAGTCCGACATAGGTCGAGTTGGAGGTTTCCTCGGAATACTGCAGCTTGGCGGTTACGCTCTGGCGCTCTCCCTGCCAGCGCAGTTTGCCGACATAGTCTTCGATATCAAAGCCGGTATCGCGGTTACTGCGGTCAATCTCCTTGAAGCCTTTCGCGGAGCGCTGGATGGTCTCAAGCAGGTAGCCCCAGTCGCCGGCCGTGTCACCGTAGGTTACATGAACGTCGGTGGAGCCGCGGTCGTTGGTGACGGTCTCAATATACCCCTGCCGCTGATCGGGAATGGGTGTGGAAATCAGGTTGACGACACCACCGGTGGTTTGCGGGCCATAGCGCAGCAGCGGGGCACCCTTGAGCAGTTCCAGCGAGGACATGCGCTTCAGCGTCGGGAAATAATAGGCGGCCGGGTTAGAATAGGGGGCCGGCGCGATCAGAATGCCATCTTCCATCAGGGTAACATTGCTGCTTCGCTCGGCCGTGGCACCGCGAATGCCAATGTTAGGGCGCAGGCCCTGACCTTCCTCTTCCCGTACATACACGCCCGGGACGGTTTTCAATACCTGGTTGATGTCGGCCTCAACCTCGGTTTTCAACTGCTGATCGCCAACTACATAGCCTGACCCCGGCAGAGTTTGGGCTGCAGACGCATCGCCAATGATTTCCAGGGCTTCAAGGGTCTGGGGCTGGTCATCGCCAGCGGCAGAGCCCATGGCTGGGGCCAGGCTGATCGCCACAGCCAGTGATAGTTGGGAAGGTCTAAACATACGGTTGTTCTCCGTTATCATTGAATTTGCCGGATGCAAGTGATAATGATTGGCATTACATTTCGAAACTTTATGTTTTGTAACTATTAAGTCAATAGCCAATTCTTATGGGTCGAAACGTGTCAACAGGCTGAAAACCGTCAACTCCCGCTTTTCCTTTGTCGACCGAGAGGATTGTTCAGATAGCTTGCGGGTATGCCGATGCTAATGACGTCAACACCCTGCGCCATGGCCCGGTGTTCAAGCCGGACGCCGAGTGAAACCGCTTGAGGCAGAGTAGGGTCTGGCCAGCGCGCCGGCCTTCTCAGCCCTGGAGAATGCTGTGAGTGCCTAGGGTGTGCGGGTAATTCTATAAACTAGAGGCTGCCGGGGAGGGTCACGAGATTTACTCTAGGCTGTGTATAGGGTCAGAGCTACGGCATCCTTCAGCGTCAAATCAAGTTGATTCTGAGAGGCGTCAAATTGTTTGTCGCATTATGCTGGTTTACTAAGCAGCCTCGCCGAACTGGAGCCGAGTCTGGGTTGTTCCTGCTGGTCTACTGGAGTTCTCGTTTTTCTGTCGAGTTTTCCGCCTCTCCGATCCGCATTTGGGGTTCATTGCCTTTGGCAGGCTGACTATGGGGCAGCTGTTAAATCTGCAAATGATCATTGGTGGCTTTTTCTAGGATTTGAGGAAATAAGCGCCGCACAGTCCTTCAAGCCCAGAGGTATCTCAATGGAATGAGCCGCAAACGAGGCCCGTAGGGACGGCTCTGTGAGACGGATGAGGTGATGGCACCTTGTCCTGCTCGTTTTGTCTGTGAGCTTTTGGAGGTACCCCTTGCGAGTCAGGCTCAATCTGACCGATATCAAGGTTGCCGCGGACATAGGCGCCCTAAACTGAATTATCGACTCATGAATGAAACATTGACTCCACTCACCCCTTATACGGCCACAGAAGGTACCACTAGGATGAAAACGATGCTAACGCCGCTCCCTGCCAGGAAAGGCCAAAGAAACCAGAAGTCGTTGCTGGCCTTGGCCATTGGTTCACTTCTGGCCTCTTCCGCGACGCCTGTCCTGTCCCAGACCCTTACCGACGCCTTGACCGGGGGAGCGGTTTCGCTTGAAGTTCGCTACCGTTACGAATTTGTGGATCAGGACAACCCTCTCGATCAAGCCCATGCTTCCACCGTTCGAACCCGACTGGGGTACCGGACTGGTGATTTCCAGGGGTTTGAGGTGTTTGCCGAGGCGGAAGATGTGACCGCTGTGGGGAATGAGAACTACAATAGCACCATTAATGATACAACCGATCACTCAGTGGTCGCTGATCCGACGGAAACCGAAGTCAACCAAATTTACGTACGTTACAAAGGCCTTCCGGATACCACACTGACCTATGGTCGTCAGCGCTTTGCTCTGGACAATCACCGGTTTATAGGCACGGTTGGCTGGCGCCAGAATGAGCAGACCTTCGATGCCTTTATCGGCGCCAACGAGTCGCTTCCAGACACGACGATTACAGCGGGCTATCTTTACAATGCTAACCGGATATTCTCGGACGCCAGCCCGAATGGCAATTTCCCCATGCAGTCGCCGATTCTTAATGTTCAGTATCAGGGGTTGGCCGCCGGAACCCTTACCGCCTACGGATATCTGTTCGACTTTACCACCGCAGACGTCAACTCAACCCAGAATTTTGGCTTGCGATTCACTGGTGGCACCGATGTAACGGAAGACGCCAAAGTCCTGTACACTCTGGAGTACGCAATCCAGAAGGACTATGCAGACAACCCGCAAAGCTTTGAGGCCGCCTATTGGCTGGCGGAAGCGGGCCTCGCCGCGTATGGCGTTACGGTCAAGGTGGGCATGGAAACCCTGGAGTCGGACGACGGCCGATCATTTCAGACTCCTCTGGCTACGCTTCACGCAATGAACGGTTGGGCCGACCAGTTCTTGGTCACCCCGGACGATGGCCTGCAGGATCTTTACGTATCGGCGGGTGCCGCAGTAAAGGGAGTCAAGTTGCTGGCCATATTTCATGACTACAGCAGTGACATCAATAGCCTGAGCTATGGCTCTGAGCTGGGGCTGCTGGCTGCCTACCCAGTCAACAAACATTACACGGTGGGTGCCAAGTTCGCCAGCTATGCCGAGGATGGTCGCGGTGTGGATACGGACAAGGCCTGGTTGTGGGGACAGGTCAAGTTCTGACTTTCTCACTGTTGCGTTAATCAGACATCCGCCTGAAAGAAAGCGGAGTCACCCCGACCGAGGGGAAGATAATCCGAATGGCAAGGGCCACTGGCTAACGGTGCGGTCGAGGAGGCCTCAGGAAGTTTTCCGCACACAACACGAATCGCGGTCAGCTCTGTTACGCAGGCGTGTGGCTGGCCGGCGATCATCCGCGACTTACGGGTCTTTAAGCCCTCCGCGAATGGTTTCAAGGACGGCGCTCGGTCCGTGGCAATGTCATAAATTTACAGAAATTGATGTGTTATCTATGCTTTATGCAGAAGCTAAACAACAAGGAGAAACAAGATGGGTAAAGCTATTAATGGTAAGTTCGAGAACATGGATCAGGCACACAATACGCGAGACGACCTTATTGGCAGCGAAATTCCACAGGATCTGATCTATATTGATAAGGATGAGCAGACGATCCGGGTGATGTTGCCGGCGGAGGAAGCAAGAGAAGTCTATGAAATATTTGACCGACACGGTGTCACTTATAAGTGAACGCTCGTTAACATAGATCCCTGATCTTCAAGCCGCCTTCTTTCGCCTTAGCTCCACTCGCATGACGTTAATACCGCCTGTGCGACCCAGCCGATCAACGTGGCGAGAGGCCCATAGGAGATGACGCCTTTATAATCCACGTCATAGGGAGCAAGCTCTTCCGCCAGATCGATATAGACCCTCGGGGTGACAAAATTGTTTTTGCTTTCAAAAGGTTCCTTTAAGCTGTCGCGAGTGGTTTACCCACCAACCATCAGATCTTTTAACCAACCCTGCTTCAGGCAGCGTTTGAACTCGCTGTGGCTCAGTTCCCTGTAGATGACGGTTATGCCCAGAAGCTCTGAAACAGCAACGCCCCCCCACACCGCGCCGCAAAAAGGTAGACTAAGTGTAGTTGATGCCTTTTCCCATGCTTTCTTGCTCAATGACAGTCACTGTTTTTGGTCAGGTGTGCGAGATTGTCGAGCTCACACTCCTCGCTGTAATGAATCAGCCCGCGTTTTACCTGTTCCGCCATACCTTTTGACAGCCGGGCTGCCGCCTGTTCGATGGTTTTTTCGATATCTTCCAGGGAAGCCTGCAGCAGATCGTAAGTCACATACAGCTCCTGATCCGTGAAGTCCACTGCATCAATACCCATCAGCGACTGCAGTGATGTTTTCAAATCAGCCTTGAGGTCATCGCTGATTATTTCGCGGAGTCGCATGCGGCGTTTTTTTAGAATCACTTGATTTTTCTGCTTGGGCGACAATCCGTGTTGAGGATCGCCCACAAACAGATGCGGGCGGGATTTAAATCGCTCTAGGCACTGACGCGAACAGAAATAGTGGTTGATACCCTGGTAATTCCATAGTAGCGAGCGATTGATTTTTTTCATATCACACACGGGGCAACGAATCGTGGACGCCAGCTTGTTCATCAAGCCCTCCTCAGGGGTTTTGGCCTATACCATTCAACAGTTGGTGTAGCTCGCTTTCAGTGGTTAATGCCAGCGTGGTGGAAGAGTCGATCACCCGGTTATAGGTCTCCAGGGTTTTGACAAAGTCATACAGATCACGGGATATTTCCGACTGGTTATACGCCGCTGCGTAAATTTCCGTGGCTTTCGCGTCCGCCACCCCCTGAATGGTTTGAGCTTCCCGATAGGCTTCAGACTCAATGCGCTGCAAATCCTTTTCCTTGTCGCCGATAATTAGCGGCTTCGCCGGCACCCTCGGAACGGAATCGCTCGGCAATCTGCTGGCGTTTGCTGATCATTCTGGCGAACGCTTTCATTGTAGTTGATCCGCTTAAAACGAATGTCGGGCAATTCAATGCCAAATTTAGCCATCTTTGCCGAAGCCGCGGCAGAGATGTCCGCTTCTATTAGCTGCCGCCCCCGTCGGACGGACCGCGGTTGGCCAATCACCGCTTTTGTGAGCGGCTGGTCGAAGGCGGGCTCCCTGCCTTTCTTGGTGTGTGCAAGTTCTATCAATTCGTGTTTGGCAACAGCTTTGCGGGTTTCACTACCGAGAATATCTTCCAGTCGCGACCGAACACTGTAATCGTCCCGCAACCGCAATGCCTATATACAGAGTGATCTGACGTGGTGAAACCGGTATATCCGACAAGGAGGGGCGGAATCGATCGTTCATGGTTGTTTCCTTTTATCGATTAATGATTCCTGCAATCGACGGACACGCGTTAACCGGTTGTGGCATCGGTGCCTATCTCCAACACATTGTTATCAAGATATTGATGTGGTGGAATAATCAGGTTGGTGGGTGCCGGTACGTTTTTAAAGACCCGACCGGCGAGGTCGAACTTCGATCCGTGGCAAGGGCAGAAAAACAATGCATGCTTGACCTCCTCCGTGCCCTCCGGCTCGTAGTTCGGAATGCAACCCAGATGCGTACAAATACCCACTGCCACCAAGATGTCCTCCCGGATACTGCGGTATTCATTCCTGGCATAATCTGCTTGTTGGTTGATCTCAGAGTCCGGATCGCGCAATTCCTTGCGATGCGTTGCCTCTCGTAAATTGTCCAAATTTTCGCTGGTGCGTCTCAGCACCCAGACCGGCTTACCCTGCCACGCCACCGTGATCATGGCGCCGGGTTCAATTTTGCTGGTATCTACCTTTACCGGAGCACCGACAGCTCGCGCCTTGGCGCTTGGGTTCCACGAGTTAATAAACGGGATGGCAGCACCCACCACGCCCGCCCCCGCGGCAAAAGAGGTGGCCGCAATCAGAAAGCGGCGCCGGGGTACATTGGCTTCATTCATCTTAAGTTTCTCCCTGATTCAGCGGTCGCATAATCATCAGTCGCTGTCGCCAACGCCCCGGGTCTAACGGGGCGACTACTTTCGACTTAACTCCACTTGCATGACATTAATACCCCCGGCCCGAAACATGCCGGCGCAACTGGCCAGGTAAAACCGCCACTTGCGCATGAACATTTCGCTGTACCCCAACGCCCCTATCGCCGATAGCTGTTCGTCCACGTTCGCCAGCCATTTTTCCAGCGTAATGGCATAATCCTGTCCGAACTGAAACACATCGTTCACCACCAGGCCGTTATCAGTGGCAACGGCTTCAAAACGCTCTCTGGAAGGCAGCATGCCACCGGGGAAAATATGCTTCCGCAAAAAGTCGTTGCCGGAGCGATACCGCTCAAATCGCTCCTCGGCAATGGTAATGGTTTGTATCAGTGCCTTGCCGCCGGGTCTCAGATAATCGTGTACATCCTTCATGTAAGTGGGCCAATAGGACTCGCCCACGTGTTCAAACATCCCGATTGATACCACGTAATCAAACGGCCCCGACAGTTCCCGATAGTCCTGTAAACGCACCTCGGTATTTCCCTCCAGTCCGGCGGACCGGAGTCGTTGGCGGGCACAATCCGCCTGTTCGCTGGACAAGGTTGCCCCGGTTACATGGCACCCGTGTGCAGTTGCCACTTCCATAAAACCGCCCCAGCCACAGCCTATTTCCAGGATGCGGCTTCCCCGTTCCGGTGCCAGTCGCTGAAGGATCCGCTCATATTTCGCTTGCTGTGCCTCGTAAAGCGAGAGGGACTCGTTGCCACCAAACAGGGCGCAGGAGTAGGTCATGCTCTTATCCAGCCAGAGCTGATAAAAATCGTTGCCTAAGTCGTAGTGCTCATGGACGTTTTCACGGCTGCGCTTAACCGTATTGGAAAACAACCGATGCTTGAACCAATGCCATAACCTGAGCCCCACGCTAGAGCGTAAAGCGCGGTCAAAAACGACTATGTTCACCGTGACAAGGCGCATTAGGGCAAGCAAATTGGGCGTGGACCATTTGCCTGCCATGTAGTCTTCTCCCAGTCCCACATCACCGTGGGTGATCAGACGATCAATGACATGCCACTGCAGGATTGTCATTTCTGCATGTACACCGTCTTGCTTCCCTTCATGGCACGTCTTTTCTCCATCTGGCCATGTAAGTGATAACGAGCCGAACTGAAGAGATCTCAGCGCCTTTCGAAAAAGATTGAGCTGAATGATGCTGCTTTTCCCCGCAGGCCTTTTTTGAGGCTCAAGGTGCATGCTTGCCGAGAAAGATTCGTTGCTCATGCCTTTCTCTCCTCAGAGTGTTCCTAGAAAACATGTTTCCAGTAAATTCAGTAACCGGCAAGTGCATGCGTCATCAATTTTAGGACATTGTTTCTAATTTGATCGAGATCAAGGTGTGCTCTGTTTCGGTCCGGTAATTCAGTTTGAATTCAGGCAGATGTGGTTGACTTGCGTCAGGAAATGCCATGCCCGGGCCTGAAGCAATGCAAAGGCAGCTGGTACAGCAGCAGACTGGAGAGGTCTTTATGGAATGGTTGGCGGAAAACTGGTTCTCGGTGCTTATTGGCATCGTTTTCGTGGGCATGCATATGTTCGGTCACGGAGGACATGGTGGTCACGGCGGGGGCGGGCATGGTGGACATAGTGCGCCGGACAAGTCGGAAAACGACCCGGACAGACGTTCTGGCCATCGGCATTAACGGAGGACGGAACATGCTTGACACAAGACTGGTTACCTGGGCGTTGGGCCTCTTTGCGGCGGTCACCTTCATCGTTTGCGTGATCTATGGACTGGTGACGCCGCAAAGCCTGCACATGCACACGTTTCTCGAGCAGGTGCTGCCGGCGTTCAAGTGGCTGACCTGGTGGGGATTTCTGCTCGGATTGATTGAGAGTTTTCTATATGGCGCTTATGTCGGGCTGGTGTTCTGCCCGATCTTCAATTGGCTTCATCGCCATCTCGGTGTCGGGCGCGCGTCGGGCTGACGAAAGCTCCGGTCTGCAAATAAGGAAAGGGAAACAAGGAATGAAAAATACCGTTGTGGAGATCCACGGTTTGCTATCGGTACTGAGTGCCCGGGGCGTTGAGAAACAGCTATTGAGATTGCCCGGCGTCAAGAAGGCCGAGGTCAACTATGTGGCCGGCAGCGCGACCGTCACCTATGACGAGGCGACGGTGGACCTTGAGGCTATCAAGGCCCGGATACACGAGTGCGGCTATCACTGTTCCGGAGAACAGTTGCCCAGGCACGTTTGCGACCCGGGGGACCCGCCGACCGAAGCCGGGGCTGTGTCCATGTCCGCCCACGATGGCCATGCCTCCCACACCGGCCACGACGATACGGCGCATCCTGCTGAACACGGCGAACATACCGGCGCCAAGGACGAGATGGCCCACGAGATGGGCCACGGCGGCAGCATGGACATGCAGGCAATGGTGCGCGACATGCGCAACCGTTTCTGGGTCTGCCTGATCTTCAGCCTCCCGATTTTCATTTATTCGCCCATGGGTGGGATGTTCGAACCACCGGTGCCACCCTTCGGGCTGCGGCTAGACCTATGGTTGCTATTACTGGCAAGCATCGCCGTGCTCTGGCCAAGCTGGCCGTTCTTTGTTGCCGCCTGGCGCGCGCTGAAAAACGGCGTGCTCAACATGGCTGTGCTGGTCGTTCTTTCGGTGGGTACTGGCTACCTGTTCAGCGTCGGTTCCACGCTCTTTTTCCCGGGTGTGCAGTTTTTCGAGGCGGTGGCGGTGCTGCTGGTGTTCATCCTGCTCGGCCATTGGCTGGAGATGCGCGCCCGTGCCGGTGCCTCCGACGCCATCCGCTCGCTGATGGATCTCGCGCCGCCCAAGGCCACGGTGTTGCGTGATGGCCAGGAACGGGAGGTTCCCACCGCTGAGGTTCTGAAGGACGACATCGTCGTGATCCGCCCCGGCAATAAGATTCCGGTGGACGGCGAGGTTCTAGAGGGCGAGTCCCAGGTGGATGAGTCCATGCTCACTGGCGAGTCCATGCCGGTGGAAAAAAAGCCCGGCGATAAGGTGATCGGCGCCACTATTAACAAGAGCGGCAGCTTCAAGTATCGCGCCACCAAGGTGGGTTCCGACACGGCCCTGGCGCAGATTGTCAAGCTGGTGCAGGAGGCGCAGAACTCCAAGGCTCCGGCGCAGCTGCTGGCGGACAAAGCTTCACAGTGGCTGGTCGTGATTGCCATCGTGATCGGTCTGCTTACCTTTGCTATCTGGTTCTGGTGGATTGGCGAAAGCCTGCTGCTCGCCGTAACCCTGACTATCACCGTATTTGTCATCGCCTGCCCGGACGCCCTCGGCCTTGCCACGCCCATGGCCGTGATGGTGGGCACCGGCCTCGGCGCCAGGAACGGCATCCTGTTCAAGAACGCCTCTGCACTTGAGGATGCCACCAGGCTGGATATCGTGGTCTTCGACAAGACCGGCACCCTGACCATGGGCGAGCCGCAGGTGGTCGAGGTGGTCGTGGTGGCGGGCAGCACCGAGGAGGCGGTCCTCGCACTGGCGGGGACGGTGGAGCAGGGCTCGGACCATCCTCTGGCCCAGGCGATACAAAGTAAGGCCGAAGGCTTGCAGCTCGATCCGCTGACCGGCTTCACCAACATCGAGGGCAAGGGCGCGCGGGCGGAGATTGGCAGCAAGACCGTGCTGCTCGGCAACCGCCGGCTGATGGACGAAGAGAAGGTCGACATGGCGAGCCTGAAGGACGAGGCCGCGCGTCTGCAGAGCGCGGGGCAGACCGTGGTGCACGTCGCCCAGGACGGGAAGCTGGTCGGCCTTATCGCCATTGCCGATGCGCCTCGCCCCACCGCTGCGGCGATGGTCAAGAAAATGCGGGAACGCGGGGTGGAGGTGGCGATGCTCACCGGCGACAACCAGGCCACCGCCGAGCGCATCGCCCGGGAGCTGGGCATCGGCACTGTGATCGCCGATGTACTGCCGGGGCAGAAGGCGGACAAGATCAAGGAGCTCCAGGCTCAGGGCAAGAAGGTTGGCATGGTGGGCGACGGTGTCAATGACGCCCCGGCACTGACCCAGGCGGAGGTGGGTTTCGCCATCGGTGCCGGCACCGATGTGGCCATTGAGAGCGCTGACGTGGTGCTGATGAAGAGCGACCCCTACGATGTGCTGGGAGCCATCGAGCTGTCGCGCGCTACCCTGCGCAAGATGCACCAGAACCTGTTCTGGGCGGTGGGCTATAACGTCATCGCCTTTCCCGCGGCGGCAGGCGTGTTCTATCCGCTGGTGATCAGCCCCGAGGTGGCGGCGCTCGCCATGTCCGGCAGTTCGGCGCTGGTGGCGGTGAACGCCCTGCTACTCAAGCGGACCCGGCTGGACGGCATCCGCGCATTCCGGTCCGGTTCCGCCACGGCAAGTACTAAGGGGAATCCCGGGTGAGCTCCGGGGCCGTGTCGCGCTTGCAACTCGTCGCGGGCCTGACCACGCTCGCGGCGATGCTGCTTGCGCTACTGATCGACAACTCGCCCGCGCGAGCCTGGTATGACATTGCCCACCACTTGCCGGTGTCCTTGCGTGTGGGTGAGTTTGCCATCGCCAAGCCGCTCATCCTCTGGATCAATGACGGGCTGATGGTGTTCTTTTTCCTGCTCATAGCCCTGGAACTGAAGCGCGAGGTACTGGAAGGACAACTGGCGACACCCAAGGCGATCGCCACACCCGGTTTCGCCGCGCTGGGCGGCATGGCTGTCCCTGCGCTGATCTACACCGTATTCAACGCCGGCGATCCGGAGGCCATGCGTGGCTGGGCGATCCCCGCCGCCACCGACGCGGTGCTGGCGTTGACCGTGCTCGTGCTGCTCGGCCGTCGTGTGCCGGTCTCTCTTAAGGTGTTCCTGACGGCAGTGGCGATCTTCGACGATCTGGGTGCGATCGTGATCATTGCGCTGTTCTATACGGAGCAGCTCGCCACAGCATCGCTGGTGATGGCGGCCCTGGGGATCGCGGCCCTGGTCGGGCTCAATGTCTTCAAGGTCACGCGTACCGGGGCCTACGTCGTCGTCGGCGTGTTTCTCTGGGTCGCGGTGCTCAAATCCGGCGTTCATGCGACGCTCGCCGGGGTGGCCATCGGCCTGGCAATTCCCATGCGGGCGAGGCAGGGCGGCCGCTCCTTCTCGCCGCTGAAGGACGCGGAACAGGCGCTCCATCCCTGGGTGGCGCTCGGCGTGGTGCCGATCTTCGCGTTCTTCAACTCCGGCATCGTGCTGACGCTGGCGAGCGCGGCTACGCTGATCTCCCCGACCTCGCTGGGGGTCGCGCTCGGGCTGTTCGTCGGGAAACCGCTCGGCATCTTCGGTTTCACCTGGCTCGGGGTGCGGCTCGGGGTGGCACGGCTTCCGGAGTCGGTGAGCTGGGGGCAGCTCGCTGGGGTCGCCCTGGTCGCCGGCATCGGTTTCACCATGAGCCTGTTCATTGCCGGCCTCGCCTTTCCCGATCCGGAGGTGTTCCGCAACGCTCGGCTCAGCGTGATTGCGGGCTCGCTACTGTCGGCGGCCGCTGGCGTGATCGTCCTGATGAAAACCACGCAACCACGGCTGAATCCCTTGGAGCAGACATGAGTCCGGCAGAGGCTTCATCACGCAGGTAGGTGGCAGTGGAAGGGCTGCCGACGCCGATGGCCATCGCGCCGGCCGGGAGAGACCGGGGCCCCCCTTCAAAACAGGAGATTCGTGATGCAGATAGGAATGATTGGCCTGGGACGTATGGGCAGCAATATGGTGCGGCGACTGATGCGGGAAAAGGGCACCAGGGTGTGGTGTACGACCGCCATGCCGAAGCCGTCAAGGCACTTCAGAGCGAAGGTGCCGTCTCGCTGGAGGATTCTGTCTGCGATGCGTAAGCAGTTTGGCGGGCATGATGAGAAGAAACGGGAGAGCTGAGATGGATCACACAGACGATGCCATAAGGCAATCCGACGCACTGGTGCTGTTTGGCATTACGGGTGATCTTGCCCGCAAGAAGATCTTTCCGGCACTCTATGGCATGGCGAAGCGCGGCAGCCTGAACGTACCGGTCGTCGGGGTGGCGGCCCCGGACTGGACGGTGGCGCAGCTGCGTCGGCGCGTCACGGACGCTATCAAAGCAACCGGTAAGATCGAGGATCAGGCCGCCCTAGATCGCCTGCTCTCCCTGCTGGGCTATGTGAGCGGCGACTATCACGATCCCGCCACCTTCGATGCCCCCAAACAGGCGCTGGGCGAGGCCCGCCACCCGGCACACTATCTCACCATCCCGCCCGCCCTGTTCGAGACGGTGGTCGGGGGGCTGGATGCCATCGCCCTGGCCGCGCGCGTCAAACGCCCCGGTAAGGAGTTCACCGGCGAGCAGCACGAGCTTTACCTGCTGGATGAACAGTCGGAAGAGGAATCGCCCTACGAGCGGCTCTTGGGCGACGCCATGGCCGGCGAAGGGGCGCTGTTCGCCAGGCGGATTGTCTCGACGCCGGCTGGGCGGTGGTCGATCCTGTCCTGGCGAAGTATCACCGGGCCGTGGCGTAAAAACCCGGTAGTTGGGGCCCCAAAAGCAGCGGACGTGCTCATCGGGGCAGACGGAAACTGGCACAACCCCAAATTGGTGAAGGAGAAAGAATGAACGCCACCCAACAACTGCACGATCTTGGTCAAAGTCTCTGGCGCTGCCACCTGCTCAACGGCGCGGGACAATAATAGCGCCACCAGTCACGGACAGAGGGAATGACATCGGAGCAAACATGACATTACCAGAGACGACATCATCCCGGTGGTCGGCCACCGAAGGGCTCCCGTTCCCCCTGGGCCCGACCGGGGTAGAATCAGAGGACGCCTGCAACTTCGCGCTGTACTCGAAGCATGCGGAGAGCGTCACGTTACTGCTCTACACAGAGAGCGACAGCGTCAATCCGGTATTCGAATACCGGTTCGATTACCTCAAGAACAAAACCGGCAGGATCTGGCATTGCCGCATTCCGTTCGCGGCGACGCAAGGCGCGTCTTATTATGGGTCCCGTGTCGATGGCCCCATGCCTAATGGCCGGTTCGAGTGGCACGCGTTCGATCCGGACAAAATCCTGCTCGACCCCTATGCCAAGTCCGTGTTCTTTCCCCCGGCTTTCGACCGGCTCGCCGCCATCCGGCCGGGTTCGAACGCCGGCAAGGCGCCCCTCGGTGTCCTGACCGGCGACAGCGAGCGCTACGACTGGCAAGGCGACCAGCGCCCCCGGCACGAGGCCGATACCGTCATCTACGAGCTGCACGTCGGTGGATTCACCAAGAATCCCAATTCCGGCGTCAGGGACGCAGCGCGTGGCACGTTTGCGGGCCTGGTCGAGAAAATCCCTTACCTGAGGGAACTCGGCGTCACCGTGGTGGAGCTGATGCCGGTGTTCCAATACGACCCAGCCGACGGCAACTACTGGGGCTACATGCCGCTGAACTTCTTCTCCCCCCACCATGGCTATCTCAGCGACCCCACGCTCAAGGCGCGACACAATGAAATGCGCGACATGGTCAGGGCCCTGCACCAGGCGGATATCGAGGTGGTGCTAGACGTGGTCTACAATCACACCGTCGAGGGCGATCACACGGGCCCGGTCTACAGCTACAAGGGGATCGACAACAGCACCTACTATCTGATGGCGGACCGGCCGGTCGCGCCCTATGAAAATTTCTCCGGCACCGGTAACACGCTCAATATGGCCAACCGCGCCGTGCGCAAGATGGTTATCGACAGCGCCCGCCATTGGGCACGCGAAATGCACGTCGACGGGTTTCGCTTTGATCTCGCTTCCCTCTTTACCCGCAAAGCGGACGGCTCAGTCAATGCCGACGATGTGCCGCTGCTCAGCGACATGGCCTCCGATCCGGCCCTGGCGCACCTGCGCCTGATCGCCGAGCCCTGGGACGCCGCCGGGGTCTACCAGTTGGGCCGGGCGTTTCCGGGGATCATGGCGTGCCAGTGGAATGGCCAATATCGGGATGATCTGCGCCGTTTCGTCAAGGGCGATCCCGGCATGGCGCCGGCCCTGATGCGCCGCCTGTACGGCAGCGACGATCTGTTTCCCGAGGATCGGATGAATGCCTATCACCCCCATCAGAGCGTCAATTACATCGCATCTCATGATGGCTTCACGCTCTACGATCTGGTGGCCTACAATCGCAAGCGGAACTGGGCGAACGGCCACGACAACACGGACGGCGCGGACGAAAACCACAGCTGGAACTGCGGCTGGGAAGGCGACGAGGGCGCGCCATCCGAAGTAGTGAAGCTGCGCAAACAACAGATCAAGAATTTCTGTTGCCTGCTGTTCCTATCGAACGGGACACCCATGTTCCGCGCCGGGGACGAGTTCATGCACACCCAGGCCGGCAACAACAACCCGTACAACCAGGATAACGAGACGGCCTGGATCGATTGGAGTCGTCTGCGGTGTCAGTGGTATTGGTAAGCTGGAAGACGCGCTTGCCATTTTGACTCGTGATGCAGGCACGCGAATCCTTCCCGCTGTTTAGCCCTTAATTGCCAAAGTGGAAAGCTTGATGCGTATCAATTCCTCATTATAGAGAGGCTCTTTTTTCATCTTTTGTTGGATTTTTTCAGCATGAATTCAGGCTCATGAGTTTTAGTGGTAGGTAATGGCTGTCTGCTGGCGTAATTGTCAAAACGAAACAACATAAGGGAAAGGGAAGATGGATATTAAAACCTTCGGAGAACTTATTAACTGGACACGGGACCTGCATGCTCATCTTGCAAGATGCCTGTCCCACTGCGCCACTAAGAATGAAGAAGAGCGAGCACAAGCGTTGCTGGACTATTTGGCGACCCATGAATCGGAAATGGAACGTATTGTGAACGAGTTCAAGTCGCAGGGCGATTCCAAAGCGTTGGAGACAAGGGTCTACGACTACCTGTCTCACCATCCCATTAAGACCCACAGAACCTGCGATGAGCCATACGCACAGCTGGATTTTGAGGGCATATGCAGAGAAGTATTCGATTTCCATGATCAGATAGAGGACCTTTATCGCACCATGGCCGACAAAGCCGAGATTCCCGAGGCGAAAGAATTACTGCAATCGTTGCTAACCATGGAAGAGAACGAAGCTATGCGATTGGCCAGGCAGATAGGGCGTATGAACGACCTCTGATCAGAACACTGAAATTATTCTTCGACGCAGAAAAGGATGTTGATACATGGTGGCGTCTTCCAGTCAGTTACGGGTTTTCAAGATGGGTATCAATACTCATCAGGAGCCTGTCGTCTACATGCGTGATGATTGTGATGTGTGCCTTTCAGAAGGATTCGCCGCCAGTTCCAGGGTGGGAATTTCCTCGCAGGGACGTTCCATCATCGCAACTCTCAATATTTCGTCTGATGAAACGGTTCCCAAAGGGTATGCGGGGCTTTCAGATATCGCCATAGAGCGGCTCGGGGTGGCTCAGTCTGACCTGGTTTCAGTACATCATGCGCCCTATATCGAATCCTTGAGTCTGGTTCGTCGGAAAGTATTCGGACACAGCTTGCTTCCGGCTGAGATGGCCCGCATTGTCTCCGATATCTCCGCACACAAATACAGCGATGTCGAAATAGCCTGTTTCCTGAGCGCTTGTGCGGGTGGCAGATTAGGTTTCGATGAGATTGTTGCTTTGACCCAGGCGATGGTGAATTGCGGACAACAGCTCGATTGGCCAGGCGTGGATCGTGTGTTCGACAAACACTGTGTTGGAGGCCTGCCGGGCAACCGGACCACGCCGCTGGTTGTGTCGATCGTCAGCGCAGCAGGCTTAGTAATGCCTAAAACCTCCTCCCGTGCCATCACCTCACCGGCGGGAACAGCGGACACCATGGAAGCGCTGACCAATGTGAGGCTTGGGCTGAACGAGATTCGCCGTGTGGTCAGAGAAACCGGTGCCTGTCTCGCCTGGGGTGGGGCGATGAACCTCAGCCCGGCTGATGACCTGTTGATTCGCATCGAGAGAGCGCTGGACCTTGATGGTGAGGGCCAGCTCGTGGCCTCGGTGCTGTCCAAGAAGATTGCTGCCGGTTCCACCCATGCGGTGATTGATATTCCGGTGGGGGAGACGGCCAAGGTTCGAACGCCCGGCGATGCCGACCGGCTGGCCTCTCTTTTCACAAGCGTTGGGGCGGCCTGTGGGCTGAAGGTACGCTGCATCGCGACAGACGGCAGCAAGCCGGTTGGTGCAGGGATCGGGCCGACAGAGGAGGCCCGTGATGTTTTGGCCGTGTTGCAGGGAAAGCGGGGTGCGCCGGAGGATCTACGGAGCCGCGCCATCATGCTGGCTGGCCATTTGTTCGATCTGGCTGATGGTCGTGGCGTGAAAGAGGGGATGGTCAAAGCAGAACGACTACTTCAAAACGGCTCTGCCTGGGGGCAGTTCAAGCGTATAACAGAGGCTCAGGGAGGGCAGAGGAGCTTAGGTGAAGCCCGTTTTAGGCGCCCAGTTCTGTGCTCGGAATCCGGAACAATCGTGTCTATCGACAATCGTCGGCTTGCCCGTGTCGCCAAGCTGGCAGGCGCACCTGCCAGCTCTACCGCAGGGCTGCGGCTACTGGCGACCGTCGGTGATAGAGTCACTAAGGGAGAGCCTCTCTATGAATTGCTCAGTGACAGTCCGGGGCAGCAGGATTATGCGCTGGCGTTTAACGATATGGGGCCGGCAATCTTCACTGTAAAGCGAGAGGAATGATTGTGGGCATTACTGAAAAAAGTGTGTTGTTCAGCCTTGCTCCCCATCCATTACGGGAAAAACTTTGTGATCGGCTCAATCTGGAGCCGGGAAGTTTGGAGGTGCGGAGGTTCCCTGATGGTGAGTCCTACTTACGTGTGCTCACATCAGTCAAAGGTGCGAACTGCGTAATATTGGCCGACCTAACGCATCCAGACACCAAATACCTTGCTCTCCTGTTTCTCTTTGAAACTCTCCGGGAACTCGGTGCCAGGTCGATTGGGTTGGTGGCGCCCTATCTTTGCTATATGCGCCAGGATCGACGCTTCGAAGAAGGGGAGGCGGTCACTTCCAGGGTGTTTGCCCAGTCTTTGTCTTTACATATCGACTGGCTGATCACCGTTGATCCACATTTGCACAGGTACCAGTCTCTTGACGAAATCTACAGCATACCCACGCAAGTTGTTCAGGGAGCACCGGCGCTGGCGGATTGGCTACGGGGGCAAAACGGTCTGTTGCTGGTAGGTCCGGACGCGGAAAGTGAGCAATGGGTATCAAGTATCGCGCAGGCCAGTAACCATCCTTATGTCATTGGCACCAAGCAGCGTCTGGGTGACCGGCGCGTTGAAGTCACCTTGCCGGATATCTCGGCGTATAACGGCCGGAAAGCCGTCATCATTGATGACGTTATTTCCAGCGGCCGCACCATTGGCGAGTGTGTCAGGGCACTTAAGGCACAAGGCACGGAGGCCATCCTGTGTGCGGCGGTGCATGGCATTTTTGCGGAGGCCTCGGACACCTACCTTCTGGGTACCGGCCTGCAGACGCTGGTGACCACCAACACGGTTCCACACAGCAGCAATGAGATCGATGTCAGCGAGTTGCTGGTGCCGCCGGTCAGACATTTTCTCAATCATGTGGAGGATGAGCGCCGATGAACATTACATTTCTGGGTGGCACGGAAACCGTGACCGGCTCCAAGTTCCTGGTTGAAACCGGCCAGACACGTGTATTGGTCGATTGCGGCCTGTTTCAGGGGTACAAGTGGCTGAGAAAGCGCAACCGGCAACCGTTGCCGCTCGATATTGCCTCGCTGGATGCCGTGCTTCTGACCCATGCCCATCTGGATCATTCAGGCTACATCCCCGTGTTGTACAAGCAGGGCTTCCGGGGGGCGGTTTATACCCATCATGCCACCCGAGAGCTATGCAGCATATTGCTGGCCGATAGCGGCCATCTTCAGGAAGAGGAGGCACATTACCTCGGCCGCCATAAGCTGAGCAGGCATGAGAATCCGGAGCCCCTGTATGATCAGGAGGATGCAGAAGCCTGCATGGAGCTGTTTCAGTCGGTGGACTTTCACCAAGTGATCCAGCTCGGTGATATACGCTTTCATCTGCGACCGGTCGGGCACATTCTCGGGGCGGCCTGTGTCATCATCGAGGCGGAAGGTAAACGCGTCGGTTTTTCCGGCGATGTGGGCCGCCTCAATGATATTTTCATGAGGCCACCGGCACCCCTGCCAGCACTCGACATGCTGATGCTGGAATCAACATATGGCGATCGTCGCCACGAAGACGTGGATTTGCCGTCACAATTGGCGGACATCGTCAACGAAACGGTCGACAAAGGGGGCAATATACTGATTCCAGCCTTTGCCGTGGGCAGAGCGCAGGTCTTGCAACATATGCTCACCGACCTGATGAAGGCGGGACGAATTCCAAGGTTGCCAGTTTATCTGGATAGCCCCATGGCGATTGATGTTTCTGAGATTTACTGCCGCTACGAAGATCAGCATCGGTTGAGCAGTTCAGAATGCCACGAAATGTGCAGCACCGTTCATTATAGCCGCAGCGTCCAGGACTCCAAGGCGCTGGCTGATCAGGCCTACCCGCACGTAATTATTGCAGGCAGCGGTATGGCAACGGGCGGTCGCATTCTTCATCACTTCAAGCGTCTCCTCGGCCAGCACCGCACAACCGTTATCTTTGCCGGTTATCAGGCAGGGGGGACACGAGGCGCCAAAATGGTTGATGGAGCGGAAAGGATCAAGATCCACGGCGACTGGATTCCGGTCAAGGCCCGGCTGGAGGTGTTGAGTGGGCTTTCCGGGCATGGAGATTTCACAGAGATTGAACAGTGGCTGGCTCAAAGTGACTTAGCCCCCGAAACGCCGATCAACTTGATTCATGGAGACCCTGATGCGCTGGAGGCCATGAAGGATCACTTGCGTCAGAACACCCGGTTTGAGGTGGAGGTGGCAAGCTACCAATCCATTTTGCGTCTTTGATGTGAGACTGGGCAAATACCCGGGGTAATCCGGATATTTACGGCGAGGATTTCTAATAGGCCACCATTAACGTCAGTAGAGTTATCAGGGAGAGATCATGAACGGCTATTCCATTGAGGATTCACATCGAATCCAGCAGCGTGCTGCCCAATACCGGCAGCGTTACCCCCAGTTTGCCAACTGGGCAAAAGGGCGCGGGGTGATCGAACATACCGATTTGACCCAGGTGCGCGTGTTCGACCTGTGCCAGGAACTCGTGTGTGCCGGGCGTTATGACTCGCTCGACGATGCCCTGATTATTTTCGAGGCTGCAGACACCCTCACCAACGCGGCCATGTGGCTGGTAGCCCACATGACTTATGCCAGCAGAGTGGACCTGTCCGGACAGCCGCTGGCGGCGGATGACTTCAAGGAAAATCCCCAGGGGCATACCGGTGGTTCGCTGAACATGGTGCCTGCCTATCTTGGCTACACGGCCGCCAACGCGTTGGCGGGGCTGACCCGTAGCTGGCTGATGGGGCAGGGGCACTGTGTGGCGGCTATCGAAAGCGTCAACATACTGCTCGGCAATCTGCATCCAGAACAGCAGGATCGGTACACGCTCGACGAGGCGGGGCTGTCCCGGCTGGTGAGTGACTTTTACAGCTACGCCGTCACTCTCGATGGGACACCGGGGGTTCCCCTGGGCAGTCACGTCAACCCCCACACTGCCGGCGGGCTGATCGAGGGCGGATACCTGGGCTTTGCGGAACTGCAATACACCCATATGCCGCTGCCGGGGGAGCGTCTGGTCGCGTTTCTCAGTGATGGGGCATTTGAGGAGCAGCGGGGCAGCGACTGGGCAAGCCGCTGGTGGCGAGCCGAGGACTGTGGCCTGGTGACCCCGGTGATGATTGCTAACGGGCGCCGCATTGATCAACGGTCAACCATCTTTCTGCAAGGAGGCACGGACTGGTTCCGGCAGCACCTGGAGCTCAATGGTTTTTACCCCATACTCATTGATGGCCGCGACCCTGCGGCCTTTATCTGGGGCATCTTCGAGGCCGAATCGAGGCTTCAGGCGTGCAGCGAACAGGTCAGCGCCGGCCACATGAGGTACCCTGTAAAGCTCCCCTATCTGATTGCCGAGACGGTCAAAGGCTATGGTTTCTATGGTGCTGGCTCAAACGCGGCGCATGGTACCCCGCTTCCGGCAATACCGAGATTTGATGAGGTCTCGCGCAGGCACTTTAACGAATCCATTGCCCGTTTGTTTGTGCCCGAGATCGAGATTCACGGCGCCCGCGACGTGCTGGCAACTCACCGGGCAGACGATCGGCCTGCGGAAAAGGATCATCCGCTGAGCTGTCGTGACGTCAAGCTGCAAACTGTGCCCGAACCGGTCTGGTTGCAAACGGCGGTATCAGAGTCGCCCATGGTTGCGATTGATCGGCAGTTTGTTGCCCTTGTAAAGGCCAACCCGGCGCTTCGTATTCGCCTGGGGAACCCGGATGAATTGCGTAGTAATCAGATGAACCAGTCGCTTGACCTTCTGAAGCATCGCACCCTGACGCCCGAGCCCGGCCTTGCGGAATCCCTTCACGGCTCGGTAATCACAGCCCTGAATGAGGAGGCCGTTGTCAGCGCCGCTCTGGGTAATAAGGGAGGTATGAATCTGGTGGTGTCCTACGAAGCGTTTGCCATGAAAATGATTGGCGCTCTTCGGCAGGAAATTATTTTTGCGCGACACCAGAAAAGTCTCGGTCGGCCCGCCCGATGGTTATCCGTGCCGGTCATTGCGACGTCGCACCTCTGGGAAAACGGCAAGAACGAGCAGTCTCATCAGGACCCGGCCTTCGGCGAAGTCCTGATGGGAGAAATGAGTGACACTGCCCGCGTTGTCTATCCTCCCGACTGCAATAGTGCTGTGGCGTGCCTTAACGAGTGTTTTCGAACCCAGGGGCAGTTCTGGGCCATGACGGTTCCCAAGGCAAAACTGCCTGCCGTTTTTGACGGCCGTCAGGCTGTGCAATTGCTCCGGGATGGTGCCATCGCTCTTGGTGAAGCCGGTGATGTGCAGTTGATCGCTGTCGGCGCCTATCAACTCCGGGTTTGCCTTGAGGTTGCCGAAGCGCTGGCTCAGAGAGGGCTTTCGAGTGGTGTGGTCTGCCTTCTCGAGCCCGGTCGATTCCGGAGTCCCCGGGATCCAATCGAGTCAGGGCATCAGTCTGGTAGTTCTTACAGGGCCGAGCTGTTTCCTCACGATACAAAACTCAGAGTGTTCGTGTGCCATATGCGCCCAGAGGCCTTGCTGGGACTCTGCCGTCCTCTCGATCTCGGGCCCGACCGGACGCTGGCGTTTGGCTATGAAAACCATGGTGGCACCCTGGATACATCGGGGCTGCTGCAGGCCAACAAATGTGATGCCCATTCGATAGTGCAGGCGATCCTGTCAAAAAGTGGCTCCTCAGGCGCTGATAAGGCGACATTGTAGCGATGGAGCGCGAGGATCGATTTACAACAGTCTTTACGGGGAAAACTAAAGCGCTGGTCATCACCGTACTGATTCTCACACTAAAACAATCCGGGCGGCAACCGATGCAGCTAGCCGCCCTACACACAGGTAAATCATGCTATGAATGAATCGTTTAATCACGCTGGAGCCTGGGGCATCACACTGATCGTTATCGTTCTGGTGTCCTGGTTCTTTTACCGTTATTTCGCGCCGAAAAACTGGCGGGAATGGGCCGGCGCCGGAGTGGTGCAGGCCTTCATCATTGCGCTTTATGCAGAAATGTACGGCTTTCCGCTCACTATCTATCTGTTGGTGCGTTTTTTCGGCCTTGACAGTGAGTATGTCAGCGCCAGCCTGTGGTCGACCCTGGTGGGGCTGGGCGAGACCGGCATGTTGATCTCAATGTTGCTTGGCTATGCGCTCGCGTTTACCGGGATCGGGCTCTTTATTCAGGGGTGGCGTCAGGTCCACAAGGCACGAGGGGAAAACCGTCTGGTGACAGACGGTTTGTATGCGTATGTGCGACACCCGCAGTATACGGGGCTATTCATCGCTCTGTTTGGTGAAGGCGTGGTGCACTGGCCAACGCTGTTCTCGGTCGGCCTCTTTCCGGTGATCGTGCTTGTCTACACATGGCTGGCTCGACGTGAGGAACGGCAGGTGCTCAAGGAGTTCGGTGAGGAGTACCGTGCCTACCAGCGGCAGGTGCCGATGTTCATCCCCCGCTGGGGGCGGTGGCGTCAGCTCGCCGCTGCGTCACGAAATAGTAGTGAAAATGATACGGTGTGACGCAGGTATTGGTTTTGCCGGTCGACTGGTTCGCATCAGGCTCGATTCCGTTGAGACGGCGTACAGGAGCGATCATTCCCGGGTGTCTGACTATACTGCGTGGCGCCCCCACATACGGTGCTGGCTCAATCTCATGATATCCGGCCATTGTAAAAACTGACGTGAATCAAGGCCGGGGCGAGCAGGCCGAAAAATTCAGTTTCGTTTCAGTTTCAAGGTGTCTAATTGTTCATGTTTTGGATCAGTAGCTTTTCGAAAGCCTTTTCCCGGAACAGCTATATACGTCTCTTCATCTAACCCAGAAGGGTGCACCTATGAAAAAACTCCATTTTATTAAGCTGTCGCTGGCAGCCTCCGTATTCGCAAGCGGGGCCGCGATCGCAAACGAAGACACCGAATCAAAAATTGCTAACCTTGAGTCGCAGATAGCGGCTCTGCGGGAAGATGTAAAGAGCAACAACCTCGATACGCTGTCCAAGCTGCATATGGCCGGATACAGCGACGTTGGTTTCATGGCGGGCTCCGATCGACAGGAAGACGGTTTTACGGCAGCACGATTTGCCCCGATTTTTCATTTTCAGTTTTCCGACCGAGTGCTGTTTGAAGGCGAGCTTGAAATCGAGACAAATGCAGATGGTGAAACCGAATTCGCGGTGGAATACTCGACAATCGATCTTGTCCTGAACGATTACATGGCGCTGGTGGCGGGTAAGTTTTTGAGCCCGATCGGCCAGTTCCGCCAGAATGTCCACCCAAGCTGGATCAACAAGCTGCCTACCGCACCCGTGGGCTTTGGTCACGGGGGCGCGGCTCCTCTCTCCGACCTGGGTGTTCAGTTGCGTGGCGGCATCCCGTTGAGCGGGTCGATGCGCGCCAACTATGCGCTTTTTACCTCTAATGGGCCGACGCTTCTTGTCGATGGGCATGGCGATGAGGTTGAGCTGGAAATGGAAACCGAGGCTGCCGCATCCAATGCCGATGGCAATTTTGTATACGGTGGCCGGGTAGGGTTCCTGCCAATGCCGGCGCTGGAACTGGGCCTTTCGGGCGCCCTGGGCAAGGTCGGAGTGGCGGAGGGGCACGAAGTGTCTGAGCTGGCGGCGGGAGAGCCGGACCGTGACTACACCGTTCTGGGTGCGGACGCCATTTACAACATTGCCACCCTGCAGCTGCGTGGAGAGTTCATCCAGCAAACCGTGGGAAGCGAAGCCAACAGCACGGTTGCTGATGGCGCGGCGGCCGAGGAAATTGACTTCAGAGCCTGGTATGCGCAGGCGGCGTACCGGGTGCCGGATACCAAGTGGGAAGGTGTTGTCCGTATAGGTGACCTGGACACCCCGAATGCCGATGCAAATCGCGCCCAGTGGTCCGCAGGGGTGAATTACCTGTTCGCAAACAATGTTATCGTTAAGGCGGCCTACACCGTGGATGATTACGATGACAACGCTATCGACGATGACAAGCGCTTCAACGTTCAGCTGGCTTACGGATTTTAAGAGGGTATTAACATGAAATTAATGAACCGCAACCTCATCGGTAACGCCGCATTGGTGGCCGCGCTTTTCATGGGTGGCGCAGGCTCGGCCTTCGCCCAGGACGACGATCCCATGGCATTCATCCGGGGCGCCCAATCATGGGCGGACAATTGCTCACGGTGTCATAACATGCGCGACCCGGCCGAGTTCCGCGACGATGTCTGGGAGCCAACCGTGCTTCACATGCGAATCAGGGGGGGCTTAACCGGGCAGGAAGTGCGGGACATACAAGCCTTTCTCCAGAAAAGCAATGATCCCGCGGATAACAAGGGGGGGAATAAATGAAAAGGTCGTCTTTTCTGATCGCCAGTCTGGTCGCCGGCATCTTTGCGTCTTCAACCGGAGCCGCAGCTTCGGCTGAAAACGTCGAAGCCGGCGAAAAACTCTTTAACTCTACGTGCGTTGCCTGCCATGGTGGAGACGGAAAGGGCAAGCTGCCCGGCGTTCCGGACTTCACAAAGAGCGATGGCCGGCTGTCCAAGGATAACGACGTACTGGCTACTCACATCATGGAGGGGTTCAAGAGCCCCGGCTCATCCATGGCGATGCCCGCCAAGGGCGGTATCAGTTCGTTGACCCGGGAGCAGGCGGAGGACATCGTTCAATACATGCGCCAGGCCTTTACCAGCAATTAGTATTTGAAATAGGACAACTCGGGACTCCTTGTTGTCCTACTTCTTATCATGCGTTGTTATCGCAGAACAGGTCATAAAGAGCTTCTATAATCCGGCGCGCCTCATCCCCCGCCAGGGAATAGCGCATGGTCCGCGCCTCGCGGCGCGCAGATACCAGGCCGTCCTTGCGCAGCAGGGCGAGTTGCTGGGAGACGGCCGCCTGGCGCATCTCCAGTGCATCCGCAAGCTCGCTCACCGCCTGCTCGCCGTCGATCAGTTGGCAGAGGATCATCAGCCGGCTCCGTCCGGAGAGGGCCTTTAGCAGATTGGTGGCCTGATCCGCCGCTTCCGACATCTGATTTTTATTCATACATTCATAGCTCTGCAATCGTGAATATGTTAGGCTTGGTTCAGATGATCGGGTGTTCTTGGTCAGGTAGTCAAGTGTTGCCCGTCGTCGTCTGGCAGGCCCCGGCTTTCCGTGGTCCGGCACGTGGCCATGCCAGGTATTATGTACGGTTGCTTTCAGCGCAGCCAGCGCAGCCAGCGCAGCGCGCAATCTGCTGAAAGTGCCGGAACGCGCTACTATAACAGGAGGGGCATATGTCTATCGACCGCCTTGTACTCGCATTCGCAGGATCTTTCATTCTTGTAAGTCTGGCTCTTTCCCAGCTCCACTCACCTTACTGGTTGTGGTTCACCGCGTTTGTGGGCGCCAACATGCTGCAGGCTGCCTTCAGCGGATTCTGCCCTCTGGCGAAGATCCTCAAGGCCTTGGGCAAGAAGCCCGGCGCCGCCTTCGACTGACTTGCGGAGGCGCTGTAAATGGCTGAAAAGACCGAGGGTTCCTGGCTAGAGTTCGCCACTGACCGTCCTCGACTGACCGTTTGGGCCATGGTGGTCGTCACGCTGATGCTGGTGGTGCTGGCGGCGCTACCAAGCGTCTGGCCCGAACGGTTTGGTCTGCTTAATCCGCTGACCATCGATACCGACCCGGAGAATATGCTCTCCGCCGACGAACCCGTACGCGTTTTTCACGACGACATGAAGAAGCAATTCTCGCTTTATGACATGGTCGTGGTGGGTGTGGTCAACGAAAGCAACCCTGACGGCGTATTCAATGTCGGTTCGCTGCGGCGTATTTATGAACTGACGGAGTTTGCCAGTACGCTCAAGTGGCCCGATCCGGACAACCCGGGCCGGCAGGAGGGCGTGGTCGAGGAGGATATGCTCGCGCTCTCGCGGGTCGACAACATTGAGCAAGAGGGGGTCGGCTCGGTTCGTTTCAGCTGGCTCATGCCAGAGCCGCCGGATACCCGCAACCAGGCACTCGCGATTCTTGAGCGGGCGCAACGCATCCCGCTGTTCGATAATACCCTGGTCAGCGCCGATGGCAAGGCAGTCGCTCTTTACCTGCCGCTGACCAGCAAGGACATGAGTTACCGGGTCCGCGAAGCCCTGCTTGACAAAGTCGCTGGCTGGAAGGATACCGGCGATCAGGTCTACATCACCGGGTTGCCCGTGGCGGAGGACACCTTTGGTGTGCAGATGTTCTACCAGATGGCGATTTCGGCGCCACTGGCAATGCTGGTCATCTTCCTGGCGATGTGGTGGTTCTTCCGCCACGTCCGGCTCATTACCTCGGCGATGATCGTGGCCCTGGTGGCGGCTGCGAGCACCATGGCGCTGCTGGTGATCAGCGGCAGCACCGTCCACATCATGAGCTCGATGATCCCTGTATTCATCATGCCCATTGCGGTGCTGGACGCGGTGCATATCCTCTCGGAATTCTTCGACCGCTATCCCCAGCATCGGGACCGCCACCGGGCCATCCGGGAGGTTATGGGGATACTGTTCAAACCGATGCTGTTCACCACCCTGACGACGATGGCGGGGTTTGGGTCACTGGCACTCACCCCGATCCCGCCGGTTCAGGTGTTCGGCATCTTTATCGCGATCGGTGTGTTCCTGGCCTGGTTGTGCACGGTGACCTTCATTCCGGCTTACATCATGCTGATGCCGGAGCGGCGGCTCACCGGCTTCGGTCACGCCGCCGGGGATCCGGACCGGGATACAGTCATGGGGCGCTGGCTGCGTCGCCTCGGCGAGGGCGTGGTCGGCCACGCCAGGGCGGTGCTGGTGGTTACCATGGTCGTGGTGGTGGCTGCGGGTTATGGCATCAGCCAGATCCGTATCAACGATAACCCGGTCAAGTGGTTCGAGCCCGAGCACCCCATCCGGGTGGCGGACCGGGTGCTCAACGAACATTTCGGCGGCACCTACATGGCCTATCTGGCGCTGGTTCCGGAGGCCGATGACGCGGCCCGGCCCGACGAGACCTTCAAGCGCCCCGAGGTCCTGCGCTACATCGCCAGGCTGCAGCAGCGGCTGGGCGAGACTGGTGTGGTCGGCAAGTCCAACTCCGTCGCCGATCTGGTCAAAACCGTCCACCGCGAACTTCTGGGCGGCGATGCCGGGGCCTTTCGCATTCCGGACAGTCCGGCGGCGGTTGCGCAGACCCTGCTCACCTACCAGAATGGCCATCGCCCCCAGGACCTCTGGCATTTCGTTACGCCCGACTACCGCCGTGCCAGCATCTGGGTTCAGCTCACCAGTGGCGATAACCGCGACATGAGCAGGGTGGTTCAGGCGCTCGACGACTTCATTGCGGCCAATCCTCCGCCGGCGTCGATCCAGGCACGCTGGTTTGGTCTTAACTATATCAATGTGGTCTGGCAGGACAAAATGGTCAGCGGCATGGCCATGGCCCTGTTCGGCAGCTTCGTTGTTGTGCTCCTGTTGATGGCCCTACTGTTCCGCTCTCTGCTCTGGGGACTGCTGTGCATGATCCCCCTGACCGTGACCATTGGGGCCATCTACGGTCTGATCGGCATTGTCGGCAAGAACTACGATATGCCGGTCGCCGTGCTTAGCGCCCTGAGTCTGGGGCTCGCCGTGGACTACGCCATCCACTTCCTGGCCCGCGCCCGCGCCATCCAGGCCGAGACAGGCTCCTGGCGTCGCTCGGTGGCACCGATGTTCGGCGAGCCGGCACGGGCAATAACCCGCAACGCCATCGTGCTTGGCGTTGGTTTCCTGCCGCTGCTGGCGGCACCGCTTGTGCCCTACCAGACGGTGGGGGTATTTATCGCGGCCATTCTGTTGACCGCCGGCCTGAGCACACTGCTGATCCTGCCGGCATTGGTAACCCTGCTGCAACGGTGGCTGTTTCCCGGTGCTCGCAGGGCCGTCCCGAATTTGCAAAATCAAGAGGAAGGCGTGCAATGAGTAGATACTGGCTTGTTACCCTGTTCCGAAAGCTGGCCCTGATGGCAATGGCGCTGGGCATCACGCCCATTGCCCTGGCCCAGGATGCCGGCGCTGCGCCCTCGGTGGAGCACATTGTCAATCGTGCCAATATGGTCTCTTACTTCCAGGGGCGTGATGGCCGCGCCAGGGTCGCCATGACCATCACGGATAGCCAGGGGCGTACCCGCAGTCGCGAACTTACCATTTTGCGGAGAGACGGCCCGGAGACAGATGCCATTGAGGGGAGCGCCTACCGTGGCGAGCAGAAGTACTATGTCTATTTCCGGCGACCGGCGGATGTGAGCCAGATGACGTTGCTGGTGTGGAAACACCAGGACCGGGACGACGACCGCTGGCTGTACCTGCCGGCGCTGGATCTGGTTAAGCGAATTGCCGCTTCCGACAAACGCACCAGCTTCGTCGGCTCGGATTTCTTCTACGAGGATATCTCGGGGCGCAGTATTGATGACGACAGCCACGAGCTGATCGAGACCACGGACAACTACTACGTAGTGCGCAACACACCCAGGCGGCCCGGGGAGGTTGAATTCGCCTACTACGATGTCTATATCCACAAGCAGTCCTTCCTGCCGGTTCGCACCGAGTATGTCGACGACAGTGGCAACCTCTACCGGCGTTACACCGCGCTGGCGGTGGAGAAGGTGCAGGGTTACCCCACAGTCGTAAAGGCGAGGATGGAGAACCTGCGCAGCGGCGGCACCACGGAGCTGACCTACAGTGGCATTGACTATGACCTGGGTCTGCCGGAAGACGTCTTCTCGGAGCGCTACCTGCGCCGGGCACCAAAGGAGTACTTGCAGTGACCACCGGTGCACTGAGGGCAGGAGGGCGTGGATGAACACCAGAAGCCTGCTCTGGGGCATGTTGCTGGCGGGTATCGGTCTCGGTGTGGCGCCCGGGGCGCTATGGGCGGCTGCGCCCGAGCTGCCGGAGGGGCTGGGCGCGCCAGCCAGCGATACCGAGGAACCGGCCCTGCCGGCAGGCCTCGGGGGTGAGGCCGGGGCAGAACAAACCACCGACCGACCGGCTGCGGCGGCGCTGCCATTTCGCCTGCGTGGCTTCTGGGAAGCCCGGGGCGGAACCCGGCTGGGCGATGATCCTTACGAGCGCGATCTCTCCATCGCCGAGACCCGGTTGCAGCTTGAGGCGGAGAAGTATTTCCAGGGAGCAACGCTGCGCCTTACCGGCGATTTTCTCTATGACGACCTGGACGACGATCGGGCGATGGACCTGGAATCGGGTGAGGGCGCCTTCGACCTGCGCGAGGCCAGCCTGGTGTTTTCGCCGAGCGCGGATACCGATGTCAAGCTGGGGCGCCAGATACTAACCTGGGGAACCGGCGACCTGGTGTTCATCAACGATCTGTTTCCCAAGGACTGGGTCTCGTTTTTTATTGGCCGGGATGTGGAGTACCTCAAGGCGCCCTCAGACGCGCTGAAGGTTTCGGCTTTTTCCAGCTGGGCCAATCTTGACCTTGTCTACACCCCCCGGTTTGACGCTGATCGCTTCATCGACGGCCGCCGTCTCTCTTTCTTCAACACAGGGCAAGGGCGGCTGACCGGGCGCAATGCGGTTGTACTGGCGGACCGCCCGGCGGACGCCTTCGAAGACGACGAGTGGGCCGCCCGGCTGTACCGTAACCTTGGCGCCTACGAGGTCGCGCTCTACGGCTACGACGGCTTCTGGAAGAGCCCGGCCGGGGCTGATCCGGTCAGCGGCAGGGCCACGTTTCCTCCGCTGTCGGTGCTCGGCGCCAGCCTGCGCGGGCCGGTGGGGCCGGGCATCGGCAACGTCGAACTGGGTTATTACGATTCCCGCACCGACCGCGACGGCGACGATCCCACGGTGCGCAACAGCGAGCTGCGCCTGCTGCTCGGCTATGAGCAGGAAATTGCCCGTAACCTGACCCTGGGCCTGCAATACTACCTTGAGCGCATGGGCGAGTTTGAGGCCTACCGGCGGGCCTTGCCCCCTGGTGCCCCGGTGCGGGACGAGAATCGCCACGTCCTCACCCAGCGGCTGACATGGCTGACACACAGCCAGAATCTGGAGTGGTCGTTGTTCCTGTTCTACTCGCCCTCGGACCGGGACGCGTACCTGCGCCCCCGGGTGGGCTATCAGGTTGATGACCATCTCTCTGTTGAAGCCGGCGGAAACCTGTTTTTCGGCGCCCAGGAGGAAACCTTCTTCGGTCAGTTTGAGGACAACAATAACCTGTATCTGGGGGTACGCTATGGTTTCTGAAAAGGTTAGGTGTTGATATTGAAGGGCTGGCTACTATAGGCCTCACTCGGTTTACCCAAAGAAAAGGAAATGTATATGTCTTACACAATGAATCGCGTAATTCAGAATGTGGATTTCGAGACAGTGGATGAGCGAACCCGCAAGGCCCTGGCCGATCAGGGTTTCGGGGTTCTGACAGAAATTGATGTTAAGGCCACCATGAAAAAGAAACTGGACAAGGACATGCTCGCCTACCGAATTCTCGGTGCCTGCAATCCAGCCATGGCTTGGGAAGCCATTGGCGTGGAACCCCGGGTAGGCGCTATGTTGCCGTGCAATGTCATACTGCGCGAGACCCCGGAGGGCGTTGAAGTCAGTGCGGTTGATCCCGTGTTATCCATGACAGCGATCGAAAATGAGCAACTCAAGCATATTGCGGGTGAGGTGAGAGATAGGCTGTCTGAGATTATCAAGGCGGTATGACTCGACTCGCACCAAAGCACTCGCTGCGTCCTTAATCATTGCCGCACCGGGTGTCTGGGACCTTGGTTCGGCATACCAAGCAAGTTGAGCCCCGATCTAAGCCGGCCCACGTCAAAGCCACTTGCGTAGCAACAGGCCAAGCGTGTCATACACACCTTTTATGAATCCGCGGTGTTTCCAGGTGATGCCAGTGATTTCACTGGCATCCTGCAAGTCAGTTATGAACTCGTTTCTTAACTGGTCATTCAAGGCTTCGTTTGTGGAGATCAGCGTCAGTTCATAGTTAATAAACAAACTTCTGTAGTCGAAGTTTGCTGTCCCTATGCTGCCCCAGGCATCGTCAACGAGCAGTACTTTGGAATGCAATAGCCGGGGTGTGTACTCGAATATGCGAACGCCGTGCTCCAACAGTTCTCCGTAAATGGCGCGGGCGGCCCATTGTGCGGGGGTCGAGTCGGTCTTTTCGGTGGTCAGAATCCGCACATCGACCCCCCGGCGGGCCGCGAGAACAAGTAGTTTGCGTAATCCACGATCCGGAACGAAATAGGGCGTCGCCAGCCAGATTTTGTCCGATGCTCCGGCCAGTTGCTCTTTGATGGCACACCGCAACTGGACACGACAGGTGCGTGTTGTATTGGGAATGATCCGGCTGTCGCTGACTGTGTGACTGCCCGGGTTCCATTGCGTGTCACCGCACCAGAAGGCGTTGAACAGAGCGTCAGCCTCTGTGGCCAGAGGCCCGTTGATGCAGACATGCATGTCGCGCCATCGCTGGGGGCCGTAAAAGCGCCTTGAACCCTTGCGGTGAATGTTGAACCCGCCGATATACGCCGTTTCACCATCAATGACCAGCAGTTTACGATGATCGCGACGGTTATAGCGCATCGGTTGCCGCCAGCTCCAGCGGTGAAAGCGCTGCAGGCGGACGCCGGCGGCCCTGAGCTGGCGCCGGTGCTGCCGCGTAAGGACGCCGCTTGAGCCCAGCGCGTCAACGTGAATGCGAACGTCGAGGCCGTGGCGGGACTGCTTCATCAGTTCATCGAGCAGCTCAGCCCCCACCTCGTCCGCCGCCAGGATATACGAAGCGAGAAAGATACGCTGGCTGGCGGTACGGATCGAGCGGATCATCGCCGCATAGAGTTCGTCTCCTTCACCGAACAGCTTAAACACATCCTTCATAGCCCCGCTCTCGGGTTCACATGCAGCGTTCCCTGGATTCCCGTTCATATCTATAAGCCAATAGAGCCGATACCCAGGCTGTCATTAGTGTTTCCGATCGACGTTTCCGCATCGTGTTCGGCCCCGGTGAGTGCGCGTATGGCATCGATGGTTTCCGGAACAACAATCGCCTGGTTGTCGACCATATAGGCAAAGAACAGCTCATTGCCCTGAACCTTGAGCATGTCTTCCCAAAGCGCGACTTCATAGAGGCTGTCGTGAGGCCGGCCAAGGTCGGCCATCAGCTCCTTCACGCTGTTGATCGCGCTGAGCCCGTCACTGATCCGGATAAGGGCGATGCGGGAGGAAGTGCGAAACGCATCGAGCACTTCGTCCTTGCTCGCATCACGTGTCAGTTGTACCGACCAGTAGTGCAGGTGGGCCAGTGTCTCCGGAACCTTGACCGCCATGGTTACCACATCCAGGTCCGGGTCGACGCTTTGAGCATCCGGGCCCTGGTGGCTGGGAATCTCCGGCTCTGGCACGACGGTATTCATGATCCCGCCCTGATGGCTCTCCCAGGGATCGGTAGCCCGGCGCAGAAGGGTTCCCCGTGCCCGGTCCAGCAGCCCGTGACGTTTGAGCGCTGACAGGGTACGAATGATCGATGTCGTGTTGCACGATACAACGCGCGTGCCGTCACGGCCGACAGCGCTGGCGTAGTTGGCCTCGGCAACGAATGAATGGCCCGTGCTTTCATGTGTCTCGCCGCCATGAACGATGTACTTGATGCCGAGCTGCCGGTAGGTTTCGATGTTCTTGCTGGCCAGGTGTTTCGGTGTACAGTCCACCACGATGTCAGCGGCCTCAAGCAGGTCGTCAAGCGTGCCGGAGACATCAAGCCCTGCGGCCCTCATGCCGGTGGCATGCTCCGGAGTGGCGCCGTAAAGCGAGTATCCCTTGTGCAGGGCGGCCCGTGGCCGCCAGTCCGTGGCAATGTCAGCCACGCCGGCCAGGGCCATGTCTTTCTGTACGGCAACGGCGTCAGCTACCCGTTTGCCAATAACGCCATAGCCATTGATGGCGACCCGAATAATTCCCTGAACGGCCATATTTGCCCCCCGGTTTCCTGAAAAAGAGTGAACGATCCTGCCAAATCCCCAGTGTAACCACAGTATAGGCGAAGGCTGAATTTCAACTGAACATCCCTGTGAATATGTATCTTGGTGCACTGGCAGTTGCGAAAAGTTGATGCCAGTCAAAAAAGAAATGGCGCTAAAGTCCTTTTCAGGTTCAGTTCAGTCTGGTGTAGTGGGATGATAAACCAGCATGCGGCAATTCCATTACCGGGAGCCAGGTCGAACACTGTGTGGCTGGCCTGGAACAAACGAAAGGATGAACGGACGATGTCTGCAAAACATAATAGCGCTCGTGACGAGAATGACGAGAATACTGTAGCCGGAGAAGCAGGGGGGAAGTATACCTGCCCGATGCATCCGGAGGTGGTATCCGACGAGCCGGGAGACTGCCCCAAATGCGGAATGCACCTTGTGCCTATGGAGCAGGCCGGAACGAGCTCCCATTCCGGTCATTCGCACCATCATTCCGGTCATTCGCACCAGTGTTCCGGAGAGCATGAAAAACCGTCAGGTGATGACCGGAAATATGATCGCGTGCCGCCTGGATATTCGGGTGTGGTCTACACCTGTCCCATGCACCCTCAGGTGCGCCAGACCAAGCCCGGCGCCTGTCCTCTTTGCGGGATGGGCCTGGAGCAGGAATCGGCCACGGGTGAAGACGAGGGCCCCAACCCGGAGTTGGTGGATTTTTCTCGTCGCCTGTGGGTTGCCCTGGCGTTTTCAATACCCTTGCTGATTCTGACCATGACTCCTTATATCGGTGTCATGGCGGTTCGCGACTTCTTCGGTGAGCGTTTGTCACTCTGGGTTGAGCTGGTACTTGCCACCCCGGTAATTCTTTGGTCCGGCTGGCCGTTCTTTGCTCGTGGTTACACCTCGTTTCGGACAATGAACCTGAATATGTTCAGCCTGATCGGTATGGGGGTCGGGGCAGCCTATATATTCAGCATCGTGGCAGTGCTCATGCCGGGGATCTTCCCGGAAGGCTTCCGGGATTCCGGAGGCAACGTTGGCGTTTATTTTGAGGCGGCAGCCGTTATCGTCACGCTGGTCCTGCTGGGCCAGGTGATGGAACTGAGGGCCCGTGAGGGCACCGGTAAAGCCATACGTGCGTTGCTGGACATGGCCGCGAAAACGGCGCGCCTGATCCGGCCCGATGGAACCGAAACAGAGGTTGCTCTTGAGGATGTGAAGGTCGGTGATCACCTGCGTGTTCGGCCCGGTGATAAGGTGCCCGTTGACGGTCTGGTTGTTGAAGGTCGCTCTTCCGTTGATGAGTCGATGATTTCCGGGGAGCCAGTTCCGGTAGAGAAGGTGGAGGGAGACAAGGTCACCGGGGCCACCATAAACGGTACCGGAAGCCTGGTGATGGAGGCGACCCGGGTTGGCGCGGATACCACGCTCAGCCAGATTGTCGAAATGGTTGCCAACGCTCAGCGTAGCCGAGCACCTATCCAGAAGTTTGCCGATATGGTGGCCGGCAAGTTCGTACCGGCGGTTATTGCCGTGGCGGCCCTGTCCTTTGTGGCGTGGGCCATCTGGGGGCCGGCGCCAGCTTTGTCGTATGCGCTCGTGTCTGCGGTTGCGGTTCTTATCATTGCGTGCCCTTGCGCATTGGGGTTGGCTACACCCATGTCGATCATGACGGCGACAGGGCGCGGTGCCCAGTTGGGTGTGCTGATCAAGAACGCCGAAGCCCTGGAGCGTTTTGCCAAGGTGGACACCTTGATTGTGGATAAAACGGGTACCTTGACCGAAGGTAAGCCCAGACTAGTGGCGGTGCTGCCGGAATCGGATCATGACGAGACCGAGGTCCTCAGGCTTGCGGCCACACTGGAGAAAGGGTCAGAACATCCGCTAGCTGAAGCGATCGTTTCCGGCGCCGAGGCACGTAACGTAATGCTTGGAAAGGCCGATGACTTTGAAGCCGTTACTGGCAAGGGTGTTAAGGGCGTTGTGGATGGCAAACCAGTGGCTTTGGGCAATGCCAAGCTGCTGGAAGAGCTGGGCTTGGACGGCGGCCATCTGATGGAGGTGGCCAATGGCCGGCGCGACGAGGGCGAAACAGTCATGTTTGTGGTGCTTGAGGGCGCTGTTGCGGGCCTTGTCAGTGTTGCCGACCCGGTCAAGGAAACAACACCCGCTGCGCTGAAGGCGCTACACGCCGCTGGCTTCCGCATAATCATGGCAACTGGCGACAATGAGCGCACGGCAAAGGCAGTAGCGGGTAAACTCGGTATCGATGAGATTCGTGCCGATGTGCTGCCAGAAGACAAGGCCAGCATCATTCGCGAACTTCAGAGCCAGGGGCGTAAGGTAGCGATGGCGGGGGACGGCGTGAATGACGCACCTGCCCTGGCCCAGGCCGATGTTGGTATTGCGATGGGAACCGGTGCGGATGTCGCCATTGAGAGTGCGGGCTTTACCTTGGTTAAGGGTAACCTCGACGGTATTGTCCGCGCCAGACGGTTGTCCCAGGCGACGATGCGAAATATCAAGCAGAACCTGTTTTTTGCCCTGGTCTACAATGGTGCGGGTGTGCCGGTGGCTGCCGGTGTGCTCTACCCATTCCTTGGTATCCTGATAGGACCTATCTTTGCCGCTTTTGCAATGAGCGCGTCCTCGTTGTCAGTGGTGATGAACTCCCTGCGTTTGCGTCGAGAGAAAGTCTAGGCGCGAAACGACCATATCGATGACCTCTCACTGGTAGCCCTATCCTGTGGCGCTCAGTGCTGAGGTCGGAGTAAAAATGAGTTTGGCCAGGGAAAGCTAATGAAAATTGTGTTCTTTGAGGCAGAGAAGTGGGAGTGCGATATTTTGCAGCATGCCTGCTGCAATCATGAGGTTGTTTTCACGGACGAGGAACTCGGAACAGGCAACGTTGGGCTATACAGGGACGCCGATATCATCTCCCCTTTCGTTCATTCGGTCCTGGACCACTCGGTCCTTGACTGTTTTGAGCATCTGAAGTTCATTGCTACCCGGTCGACGGGATACGACCATATCGATCTGGATTATTGCGCCAGAAATGCGATTCCAGTCAGCAATGTGCCCGTCTACGGTGACCAGACTGTAGCGGAGCATGTTTTTGCGCTACTCCTTGCCATTAGCCACAAGATTCCAGAGGCGATCAATCGCACTCGCAAGGGGGATTTTTCGCAGAAAGGCCTGCAGGGATTCGACCTTCAAGGCAAAACCCTGGGCGTGATCGGTACCGGTGCTATCGGAAAGCGTGTTGTGGAAATAGCGCAAGGGTTTCGTCTGAACGTTCTTGCCTGCGATCCCAAGCCGGATGACGTATTCGCGGACCAATATAGCGTGTCTTACGTCGATTTGGATCGTCTTCTTGAGCAGTCCGATGTGGTGACGCTGCACGTACCTGGCAGCAAATCGGCCAAGCATCTTCTGTCGGACAGGGAGTTCGCCCGGATGAAGCGCGGGGTTGTCCTGATTAATACCGCTCGCGGCTCCATTGTTGATACCCAGGCTTTGCTGCACGCGCTGGCGGATGGGAAGGTGTCGGCTGCAGGTCTTGATGTACTGCCGGATGAGCCCTCCATCAGGGAAGAGGCGGAATTGATCCGCTCTTTTTTTGACAAGAAATACGATCTGGAAACGCTGTTTGCCAACCATGTTCTTCAGCACATGAGAAACGTCATCGTCACCCCGCACAGTGCGTTCAATACGAAAGAGGCTGTCGAAAGAATCCTCATGACCACCGGCGAAAACATTGTCGGCTTCATCGAGGGTGCACCCCGCAATCTAGTGAACAAACACTGAGCCAGGATGGTTTTATGCCGATGCTTTATACCTATTTGACCTGGAGCGTGTTGTTGGTGCTGCTGTGGGGTGTGGTTTTCGCTATTACCCGCAACAAGAAGAAGATGCTGACAATGAGCCTTGGTACCGCTCCCCTGGGGTTAACGGAGCCGCTTTTTTACCCGGAATACTGGAGCCCTCCAACGTTGTTCGGATTGGGGGAAACCTACGGTTTTGATGTCGAGAGTATTCTGTTCTCTTTCGCCGTGGGAGGCCTGGCCAGTACGCTTTATGAACTCGGGTCGACCACAAAAGCGAAGTCAATGCCGGGCGACCATAAACCGGGGAGGATGCATCGGTTTCATACCCTGGCACTGAGCTCCCCGGTTTTAGTGTTTGCCTTGCTGGAACTGACCACCAGTCTCAACTCAATATATACCGCCTCTATGGGGCTCTTGGCTGGGGCCATCAGCACTGTTGTTTGTCGAATCGATCTTCTCGATGGAGCGATCAAAGGTGCCGCCATATTTTCGCTGTTTTATTTTGTTTTTTTCAGCGCGATGAACTGGTCACATCCACACTTTGTTGATCTTTACTGGAACAACGCAGCGATCAGCGGGTTCAGGGTTTTTGGGGTTCCGGTCGAGGAACTGCTCTTTGCCGCCACGTTAGGCGCACTTTGGAGTAATTTCTACGAGCATCGGTATTGGCAGAGTAGGGCATAACAAAAGGTTAATCATCATGTGGAACGAAAAAGGCAATAGCCATCTCCAACAACCCATCTTGCCGTCACTATTCAGCATTGGCGCCATTGGTTTGACCCTTGCTGGCGCGCTGATCTGGCAGTCTGAGTTTGCGTATGCGCTTGATTATGTTTCCTCGTACGTGGATGGTCTGCTGCGCTGGTGGTATGTGGCACTGGTTGCGTTTCTGACGGCATTTGTTATTTGGCTAGGGCTGGGGCGTTACAAGAACGTGCGCCTTGGTAAAGACTACGAACAACCGGAATACCGGCTTTTTCCCTGGTTGGCGATGCTGTTTGCGGCCGGCACGGGTGTGGGGCTGCTGTTCTGGAGCATCGCCGAGCCAATCATGCACTTTCAGGGTAACCCTTTTACTTCGGAGGGCTTTACTCCCTCCGCTGCGTCTACTGCAATTCAATTGTCGTTTTTCCACTGGGGGCTGAACGGATGGGCTATTTTTGCGTTGGTCGCGATTGCATTCGGATACTTCAGCTATCGCCATGATCTCCCGCTCGCGCCTCGATCAGCGCTGTACCCGTTTATTGGTGAAAGAATCTTTGGCTTTTGGGGGCACGTCGTTGACGCGCTCGCTGTTTTTGCGACTGTATTTGGTCTGGCGACGACGCTGGGGCTGGGAGCCCGTCAGACTGGCACGGGGCTCAAGTGGCTTTTCTCCGTGGAGGCGTCTCTTTGGGTGGAGCTGTCGGTGGTCGCCGTGGTTACTGTAATCGCGACGATTTCGGTGGTTTCTGGGGTCAGGCGGGGCGTGAAAATATTGAGTGAGGTAAATCTTTGGCTAACGCTGATTTTACTCGCCGCCTTTATGATTATTGGCCCCTTTGATTACATGGCAGGGTTGTTGGTGCAGGAAATTGGCGGTTACCTGGATAGTCTATTGATCATGACATTCTATGTTGGCGCCAATGAACCGGGAAATTGGCAATCGACCTGGACGGTGTTTTTCTGGGGCTGGTGGCTGGCCTGGTCACCTTTTGTCGGGTTGTTTATCGCCCGGATATCCCGCGGCCGCACCCTGAGAGAGTTTGTTTTCGGGGTTCTTCTTTTACCAACGCTGGTGACCTTTGTATGGATCGCGGTGATGGGGGGTGCTGCGCTTCACAGCGAACTCTTTAGTGGCGGCGGGATTGTCGATGCAGTCAATAAAGACATTGCCTATGCGCTTTTTGCCACTATTGAGCACCTGCAAACGCCCGACTCAGTAAAATTTGTTATGGGCCTGGTCGCGACGCTCCTTATTAGCATCTACTTTATAACGTCTGCAGACTCCGGGGCATTGGTGGTCAATATTATCCTATCTGGAGGGAAACTTGAGCCCCCGAAGGCATCAAGGGCCGGTTGGGCCATTGCCAACGGGGTATTGACCGCGGTATTGCTGGTGGCGGGGGGTATTGCCGTCCTTCAGGATGCGGTCATACTCGCGGCTCTGCCATTTTCGCTGGTTATCGTTGCTATAACAGCCGGTCTGTTAAAGTCGCTACACCATGAGCCGCTGACGGCACCTAGGGAGGGTTGTAAGCAACACCGGGCCGCTGAGCCATGGACCGGGTCGGATAAGGCATGAACGTGACCCGGGATCCATTCAAGGTAACGACGTTACCTGATGTTCCGTTTGACGGCTGCAATTCGGCTGACACCCGCCAATGCGGCCATGAGCGCGAATGTGAGTGCCGGAGGTGTTGAGAAATTCAGCTCAAGTGAGGCAGGCTCTATTAACAGAACCGTGAACGATACTCATGAAAGCCATTGCCAGGTAAAGAATGCTTCGGAGTGTAACCAACCCCATTCCAGTGGCACTGTCGATTAGCTTGTTCCAAGCCGCTGGATAGGTAATATCTCATTCATTGTTGAATGAACAAAATTTCAGCAGATTTCGTTACAAGCTTTGTTGAGGGGGGATTTCAAAATTTAATCTGGCCACTTGGGATGCAAGCTATCAATCAGGTAGGTGTGAGTATGACCACTGGAGTTATCATCCCGTGCAATATGAGGATGACCGTCTGGAAGATCATCGTGGTTGTGCGAGCGTTCTGAAGGATCAACAGATGGCCATAGCTTCAATGCAAGGATCAGCTCGGCGATTGCAGGGGCCAGAAGAGCCAACAAAGTAATCGTCATCCCCGCAGTCGACCCAAGCCAGCCAGCTAGTGGATACGCAACTAACCATCCGGCATGCGATAACGAGAACTGTGTAGCGAATAGAGCTGGCCGGTCCTCAGCATGCGACGACCGGGTAAGGACCCTGCCGATGGGCGTTTGAACGGTGGAAAAACCAACGCCTAACCAAGCCCACACGGGCAACAGCCATGCCAGAGAGCCAACCGGCAGCGCGAAAACCAACCCGGAAACAAGAATCCCGCCGCCCGTGAGCATGACTTGCCGGTCCTGCCAGCATTTCAGTAGAGCTGGTAACGCCAATGCCGCCAACATGGAACCGCCACCAAACGCGGCAAACGCCATGGCCGTATGCTGGTCGGTAAGGCCGAATTGTCCCTGCACCAGCACAACCGTATTCACGATCACCATGGCTCCCGCAAGACTGACAACCAGGTTCAGCGCCATCACCCCCCGCAGGCGAGGAGTTGCCATGAAAATTCTGAATCCGGCCCGTGCTCGATCATAAACGCCGCGACGTTTTTCCGATTTGGCCCCGGAGGGCAGAGCAACGGACACCACAAGCAAGGCTGATGCGATAAAACCGATTACCGTGCCCGAGAACAACGCTTGCCAACTGGTAGCAAGCAGAATCAACGCCGCGAGCGCAGGGCTGATGAGGTTTTCCAGATCGTAAGCCAAGCGGGAAAGCGACAGTGCCTTGGTGTAATCGTCCTCATCGGGGAGTGTATCCGGAATCGTAGACTGAAAGGTTGGTGTAAAGGCCGCCGATGCGGACTGAAGGACCGCGATTAACGCGTACACTTCCCAGACTTCGGTCACGAAAGGCAAAGCCAGCGCTGTCGCCGCTCGAATCACATCCAGGGAGACCAGCAGAGCACGACGGGGTATGTTCTCCGCCAGAGCAGATGCCAGCGGGGCTATCAAGACATAAGCGACCATCTTGATAGCCATGGCGGTGCCAAGCACCTGTCCCGCCTGGTCTCCGGCCAGGTCAAATGCCAGCAGACTCAAGGCCACCGTCGCCAGCCCCGTACCCAGCAATGCAACTACCTGAGCAAGGAACAAATGGCGATAGGTTCGGTGTTTCAGAATTTCAAGCATGGCTCCACCAGTGACAGCGTCAGAAACAGAATGGTTGTGGTAGAAATCTGACTACAGTAGCATTGCCATGCTATCCCCCCTGGGGGGATAGGTCAAAAGCTGGTTTTGACCCTAGACTTACCAATCATCACCCTTGCCAGGAACATTGTGATGCACCATGAACGACTCGACCATTGGCAACATAATCATGTCTTTGGTCAGGATTTGAAGCGCTCGGGCGAAACCCGAACACTCATTGTGGTGGGCCTGACGCTGGCGATGATGGTCTGGGAAATCCTGGCCGGGATCGTTTATGGCTCCATGGCTTTGCTGGCCGATGGGCTGCACATGGGTTCACACGCAGTGGCTCTGGGTATAGCTGCCTTCGCCTACGCTTATGCCAGGAAAAACGCGGGCAGCGCCCGATTCTCTTTCGGTACGGGGAAGGTCAATGCGCTGGGCGGCTTTACCGGCGCGATTCTGCTGGCTGTCTTTGCGCTCTACATGGTCATCGAGAGTGTTGGGCGTTTTGTCCAGCCCGTCCCCATTTCTTTCGATGGGGCCATTTTTGTTGCCATCATTGGCCTGGTGGTCAACGGGGTGTCGGCTTGGATACTGGGGGATGCAGGCCATAACCATGGTCACAGTCACGGGCATGATCACGGTCACCACCATCATCACCATGACCACAACCGCCGGGCCGCTTACCTGCATGTGCTCGCGGATGCGCTGACGTCAGTCCTTGCCATTGTTGCCCTTCTGGCGGGTAAATATGCCGGGTGGAACTGGATGGACCCGATGATGGGTATTATCGGTGCGATTCTGGTAACCCGATGGTCCTGGCACCTGCTGAAAGACACGTCAAAGGTCCTCCTCGACGAGCAGCATCAAGACATCGAGGAAACCGTCAGACAGGCCATCGAAGACGATGATGCCACAGTCAGTGATCTGCATGTTTGGGCTATAGGCCCAAACATTCATGCGGCCATTGTCTCAGTCGTCTCACACCGGCCCGAGTCGCCTACAGTCTATAAAAAGCGCATTCAGGCACATTGCCAGTCCCTGGTCCACGTGACGGTGGAGCCTTTTCGGTGTGATTAACGCAGGGAGCGCAGAGTAACAAGGTCAAAGATACCGGGCGATTGCCTTGAATTCATCGACGCGCCGCTGCTGCTCCGGCTCCAGCGGCCCGATGGCATCGTCCAGGCAATGCTCAATGTGGTCTTGTACCAACACGCGCTTGGCCTGCTGAATGGCCTTTTCCACGGCGTGAAGCTGCTGTGCCAGTTCCAGGCAGGGTTTTCCCTGATCAATCATGCCAATCACGCTTTCAAGATGGCCGTTAGCCCGTTTCAGGCGTTTGATAATGTTCGGGTGCGATTGATGCGTGTGATCATTTACCATGTTTAATTCCTATCCCCCATGGGGGGATGGTATCCTCTGTCTTCGTTGAAATCCAACCACAGACTCGACGCATTAGATTGATGATTTCGGCCATCCACCAAAGAAAACTGCTTCCGACGCTCGTCATGCTGTTTGCATTGGCGGGCCTGTCACTGTCGGTGATTGGTGAGTCATTCTCTCACGGTGTGGCTGAGTTGGCAGGCGATTGGGAATCGCAGTTTGATGGCCGCCCAGGCAGTCATGGTGGGCATGGACACATCCACGATTTTGACCAAGAGCCAGAGACGGCATCACTGCATCATGACGCTGGAAATCATACCCACGAGACAGTGGACCAGCTCAGGGTTCCGTTTGTTTCCCAAAGCCTGACCGTTTTCCGGCAACCAGTGCCCTTTGCCGGAGGTTCTCCCCGCAGTTTGCGCTATCGGCTTGACCGCCCTCCAAAAGTCTCCCTTCACACTTGATTCTTGCCGCTTACGCGGCCCGAGAAAACAAATTCGATTGGAGTCTTTATGTTGTCAAGCTTGCTTGGCGGTTGTCGTCGCATGCCCTCAACGGGCGCAGGCAGTCGTCTGTTTTGGATATTTCTGACGTTGGGCTTGCTGGGCCTGAGTACCGATGTACTCGCCCATGCCGTCGCCCAGGGCGACAAGGGGTACATTCAGGAAATCACCGGTGTAAACCTCATTGCGTTCACCTATCTGGGGGCCAAACACATGGTCACCGGCTATGACCACCTGCTGTTCTTGCTGGGTGTCATTTTCTTCCTCTACCAAATGAAGCACATCGCCATCTACGTCAGCCTGTTTGCCCTGGGGCATTCCACCACGATGCTGCTGGGGGTGTACTTCAACGTGGGCATCAATAGCTACATCATTGATGCGATTATCGGCCTGTCCATCGTTTACAAGGCTCTGGACAACATCGGTGCCTATCAACGTTGGTTTGGCTTCCAACCCAACACCAAGGCCGCCACGCTGATTTTCGGGTTCTTCCATGGCTTTGGTCTGTCCACGAAGATCATCGAGTACGACATCTCGCCGGACGGCCTGATTCCGAACCTCCTCGCCTTCAACGTGGGTGTGGAAATCGGACAGCTTATTGCCCTGGCCATGATCCTGATTGTCATGAGCTTCTGGCGCAGAACAGATGGCTTTTTCCGACACGCCTACACCTCCAATGTAGCCATGATGAGTGCAGGTTTTCTGCTCTTTGGCTATCAGCTCACCGGTTACTTTGTTACTTAATTCTGGAGATACTTTATGTACAACACCGATATGCCCAGCCGTGAAGCATTACCCAGCACCGCAAAGCTTGTTCGCTCAACGATCATAGCCGTCATCGTGGCACTCGCCCTGCTGGTTACCGTAGTGATGCCCTCCGAGTACGCCCTCGATCCGACCGGCGCTGGCCGACTGCTGGGGTTGACCGAGATGGGCGAGATAAAGGGCCAGCTCGCCGAAGAAGCAGCTGCTGACGAGGCTGCCCAGATGGTTGCGGTGCAATCCTCGGTTGATCAAAAGGCCACGGAAGTCAAAGAACCTGTCGTGGTTGAAGCCGTTGAGGAGCCAGCTCCGTCACCTGAAGCAGAGGTTGCGCCTGACGAGCCAGAGCCAGCACCTGAACCAGAAATTGCGGAACTGCAGTGGCAGGATGAAGTGCGCGTGGTTCTCACACCGGGAGAAGGCACAGAATTCAAACTCACCATGGAGGAAGGTGCTACAGCCCGGTTCTCCTGGGTGTCTGAGGGTGGCCCGATCAACTTCGATACCCATGGTGATGGAGGCGGACAGTCAATTTCTTACGAAAAAGGCAGGGGCATGCCGGAAGATGAAGGCGAACTTCAAGCGGCCTTTACTGGCAATCATGGCTGGTTTTTTCGCAATCGGAACGACAACAGCATCACTCTGGTGCTTCGTACAGGAGGAGATTACGGGCAGTTAAAAAAGATGTTGTAATATTCACCACTGAATACACATAACGAAGTCCGGGCCTATGGAAACATAGGCCCGGACGGTGCTTTAGCTACTTAATATTCCATAGTTCGCTAAAGAACCCTCATGACCCTTGGGGCTGGCACGTTCAATACCTCCGGGTTTAGTGTGGGGAGTCGTTTCTTGGTCCGTCGTCGCTTATTCAGGTTAAGGGCGCGATGCTGGAGTCTCCTCAGGCATTTGACTTGCGGGACACAATGCAGCGGCTGGCGGTATTGGTACCTCGGCTCAGTTTTAACAACCGCTCGTTTGCTATCCTAGATGCAGCCCCTGCCTGGAAAGTCTGCCGCAAAAATCTGGGATCCTGGATTAATGCGATCAAATATTGGCTGACTGAGAAGGTAATAATCACACCGGAAAAACCGGAGCGAATCCACCTCCGGGCGTACGAAAGTTGGTTGTCTGGCCCTGATATATTCTCGCCGCAACCAGCAGACTTTTGCCGGCGTAGGTGTACAGGCGAATGTCGACTTTTCTGGTGGCCACTGCATCGTCAATTCTCAGGGTTCGCTCTCCAGCGGGGACGAGATCCTGGGCGATGTAGCCACCATTCAGGATGTTCTCGAAAACGCGCCGGGTTATTTTGTTGCCCCGGTAGACGCCTTTGCTGCCATGGCCGGCAACCGGCTTGAAGAACAGATGTCGTCGTGCACTCCACAACTCAGCCGCGTCGCCCCTCGAAACCTGCCTGGTTTTCGGCACGGCTCTCTCCAGATAGCCTACATCGGCCTCATTTAGCCCCCAGTCTCGTAGGGATTGGGGTGCGGATAGCAGCGCCAGGTTTCGCTTGTCAGCCAGCACAGCGTGCACATGGGGATTAGGCGTGACCACCACAGCGCCATCCAGATAGGCACGCCTTAATGCCACATGGGGTGCGGCATCCAATGCAAAGTCCACCAGCCGGTTGTAAACCATATCGATGGGCTTGCCGCGGGCTGTCAGCGTACCGTCGGCATACTCAAGCTCCTGTGGATCGAGTATCAACGTCTCAACTCCTTTGGTTTGCAGAAGCTGTTGGGCCAACTGGAATTCGGGGAACATAAACTGTGTGTTCGGGGCATCGTCCACTATGGCGAGGCAGCTGGGCCCGAAATTGGCGTGCTGGCTTTGCCACTCCTGTTTGAACATTGAGAACACTGCGTCCTCGAATCCGTCGAGCGCCCGGTGGGGTGTTGTGGGCTGTTGAGATCGGTCGCAGCAACGGTGCTGGGCTCTCGACAAGACAAGGTTCAGGAAGGCGCCACCGGCGTTGGTGTTGATTTCGATCAGCCGGGGGCCGTCGGGACCCAGGTGAAAATCATAGCCCATGAACGCCCCGATGGGGCCTGGATTGAACTGTGCGATTTCCGGTGCCCAGGATAGTACTCGTTCACGGTACGAAGGAAGCTCTGAGGCTGCTTCAATCGCCTGAACGATCCTCTCCATCTCCGCTATGTCGGCCCTGGGGACGAAAACCGGTGTATTTGAAAAAAGGTGATCGAACTCCGGGAGCGCTGACAGTTCGCTTCCAGCATCTGCAAGCTGGTTTTGGAGGCTCTTGTTGAGCGCTTTGCGGTCAAGAGTGATGCAATAGCATTGGCGGTTGAGTGCGTTGGCACGGCTGTCGGCTATTCGTTTGTGTTGATAGATAGGTTCGGGCATCAGGAGTCCGTTGGTCGAGAGTTTCACTGATTGTAATCGCATACTTGAAATTCAAAAAAACCTATCTCCCATGTGTGATCTACGTCAAATAGATTCATACTTCAGATCTGTTTTCAGGTCTGTTTCAGTTCCGCGTGTTGAACTATCGCTAGGTAAGTTGGCTCTCTCTACCCATCTTAGACTCTCCCGATAGGTAGCAGACTGGTACTACACGATGATTCAGGCGGCGGAACTATGAAAAATAGATCGAAAAAAGGGTGGTTTACCGGATTCGCGATCATCGCTTTGATAGGTTTATCGACGATTGCATCTGCAGATAGCCGTCGAGCGTTTGTGCCGATGGGGACTGCCGATTCGGTGGGCATTATTGACCTGAACAGCCATCAGGTAATGCCACCAATTACTGGGACAACCAACACCCATGGCTCGGCCCTGACTCCGGATGGTCACTATCTGGTTGCCGGCAGTCTGACCGATCACGACAGCGAGGATCCGATCAGTCGCCCGGAGGGTGTGACGGAAGATGACCACGCAGCCCACCACGGGGGTGAATCTGCTGCGGCGCCGGAAGGCGCCAATAGCGGTAGGATATACGTTGTGGATACCGCCAAGAGCGAGATTGCCCGCACACTGGAGGTGCCAGGGCCGGTGCACCATGTAGTGGTGACACCGGATGGTCGATTCGCTGTCTCCACCCATCCCATGGGCGGTGGTATCAGCGTGGTTGACCTGGAATCTGGAGAGGTTGTGAAGACTGTGGCTACTGGCCCGGCGCCCAACTATATGGTGGCGACTGACAACGGTCAGTCTATTCTGGTCAGCAATACTGACAACGGCACCGTTAGCGAGGTGGATACCCGCCATTGGTTCGTCAAGCGCAATCTTCGGGTTGGCGGTGGTCCGGAGCATATGGTGCTCTCTCCCGACAACGAGACCTTGTATGTGAATGATGGGAAGTCAGGGGAGGTTGTTGCCCTGGGCCTTTCCACAGGCGACGTGCTGGAAAGATATGAAGTCGGACCGCAACCCCATGGCCTGGGTCTGAGCACAGATGGTCAGACACTTTACGCCACCAGTAAGGGCGGCAACCAAGTTGTTCGTATCGACCTCGCCAGCGGGACCCGCGACAGCGTGCCACTGGCCCCGGCCCCATACCATCTGGCGGTCTCTCCCGTTGATGGCAGCCTTTTGGTCACCAGTCGGGCCGAAGCCAAACTCTGGATGCTTGATCCGGGCTCTCTGGAAATTATTGATGACGTTTCTTTGGACGGGATAGGTCACCAAATATCGCTTGAGGCTTACTAGCCAGTAAGCCCCACTGATAAGCTTTTCCCAAAGGGATTCTATATGGATAAGCGTTTTAAGATTACGTTGGCAATTTTGCGGTTATCGCTTTGGTTTTACTCTGGGGCGAACATAAGGTTCACCTTCTGGGTGCTTTGCCGTGGTTAATCCTTCTTGCATGCCCGTTTATTCATATGTTTATGCACGGAGGGCATGGGAGTCACGGTGGCCACAACCACCACGATCAACCAGAAGGCAAAAACGGAGGCCAACGCGATGACTGATGCTTCGTCCGACTACGGCCTTTGGGGGCTGGTGGTTCTTAACTCGGTGATCTTTATTTTCTTCGCTTTCAGTTTTTTTAAGCCACAGACCCAACGAGACTGGCGATCCTTCGGCGCGTTCAGCGCGTTTCTCGTGGCATTATTCACTGAGATGTATGGGTTCCCGTTGACACTCTATTTTCTATCCGGTTGGCTTCAGACTCAATACCCCGATGTAAATTGGCTTGCCCACGATAGCGGGCACCTGCTTGAAATGCTTTTTGGTTGGCAGGGTTCTCCCCATTTCGGCCCCTTCCACTTGTTGAGTACGGTGTTTATTGGTGGAGGTTTTTACTTGATTGCCGCCGGGTGGCGAACCTTGTACGCGGCGCAAAAAGAGCGAAAGCTGGCTACGACAGGTCTCTATTCGTATGTACGGCATCCACAGTATGTCGGCTTTGTCTTGATAATGTTTGGCTTCCTGCTGCAGTGGCCGACTCTGTTAACCCTGGCGATGTTCCCGGTTTTGCTCTGGATGTATTCACGGTTATCGATCAGTGAGGAACGGGAAGCCGAAGAAACGTTCGGGGAAGCCTGGAGACACTATGCAGACAACACTCCCAGGTTTTTGCCGCGATTGCGCGGATTGGGGCGGCAAGCTTGAACAAAAGCTCTACTCATTTGATGGGTAGATAAAGGAGCCGTTGGTGAACCAATCACTTTCGATACGTGCAGTCGCTGGGATGGTTCTTGTCGCCTTTCTTTGGGCGATCTGCTTTCCTTTTATTGTGGTGGGGTTGCCGGACGCGCCACCTTTGCTTTTTGCCGCTTTACGCGCATTGCTGGCAGGGCTCTGTCTGATTCTGCTCGCTTTTACAAAAGGTGGTCGGCCCAGTTATTCACTTCGCCAGCTCCTGATACTGGCCGCAATTGGCTTCAGTTACACGGGCATGGGGCTTGGAGGGATGTTTTTAGGAGCTGGCAAACTGGGGCCAGGACTTGCAACCGTTCTGGCTAATGCGCAACCGCTGTTTGCGGCGGTTCTTTCATTTTTTATCGTCCGAGAGGTTGTGACCGGGCGTGTGTTTGTAGGCCTTTTGATCGGTTTTATTGGTGTTGTGGTGCTAGCGATGCCAGAGATGGAATTTGGTAACGCCAGATTTTCAGGGGCCGTCTATGTTCTTGGTGGTGCCATTGGAACCGCCATTGGAAACGTGCTGCTTAAATACCAGGCCGGCAGTGATGATATCTATTGGTCAATGGGGATTCAGCTTGTCATAGGTTCAGTGTTTCTGGGAATAGCATCTGTGAGCCTGGGCGAGGGCTTTGAGATTGACTGGACCTGGTCATTTACCACTGCCATGTTCGTTCTGGCCATTCCGGGAACGGCAATGATGGTTGTGCTCTGGTATGCCTTGCTCGCCAGCGCGCCCTTGAATAGCCTCAATTCGTTTACCTTTTTAACGCCTGTTTTCGGTCTCGCTATCGGAATGCTTTTGTTCGGCGAAACTTTCACATCACTGGAAATGATCGGTATAGGGATCACAATTGTCGGCTTGGTGATCGTTGTGAAAACGCCTCGGAAAACCGAGGGCGATTCTGTTGTTGGGGAGCAGGCAGAGGTGATCCGTCGCTCATACTAGAAAAGGATGAAGTAAATGAGATTCTGGGTTAGCGTTCTCCTTTTGTTCGCCACATCAGGTCGGCTTGTCGCGGGCTCTCCCTCGGCAGCTTCCTTAATTGAAGGCATGGAGCAGACTCTGTGGTCCGACAGCAACCACGGCCGTTTCACCATGCGGATCGAGTCTGAGTACTGGGCTCGCACACTGGAACTGGAAGCCTGGATGGATCGGCCGGAGCATACGTTGATTCGCATTCACGCGCCTAAAAAAGAGGCCGGTATCGGCTCGCTGCGCATCGGCGATGCCATGTGGAATTACCTGCCCAAAGTTGATCGCACCATCAAAATCCCACCGTCGATGATGCTGCAGCCGTGGATGGGCTCCAACTTCAGCAACGACGATCTGGTCAAGGAAAGCTCGTTCGTCGAGGACTACACCCATGAGCTGGTCGAAACCGACGATTCCGGTGAGGTGACTGTGTACCGGGTTGTCTCGACGCCCCGGCCTGACGCTCCGGTAGTATGGAGTCGCCTGGAATTCACTGTTCGGGAGGACTCGATCCCGGTTTCGGTTGGCTACTACGGCGAGCGCGACCAGGTCGTCAAACGCATGAGCTATGACCAGATCGAAACCATGGGTGGGCGCCGGATACCCACCCGCTGGACGATGGTGGACGCCGATAACCCCGAGTCCCGCACGGTGATCACGATTGACTCCATTGAATTCGACCTGCCGATAGATGAAGCGCTGTTTTCATTGCGCCGGCTGCGCAACCCAGAATGAGGGCCCGGCATGAGCATCTTCCATGTCTTAAACGAATCGCGGATCTACCGTCAGGACTCAATGTCCGTCAAGGCGCTCGAAGAGGTGTGGGTCGCCATTGAGGCCGGTGAGTTCACAACGATGGTGGGGCGGGCAAGACCACGCTGCTGAATCGAATAGCCAAAAAAATTTGATATACAGCAATCGAGATGTTGGTTTGAGTATATATTCAGTTTCGATTCAGGTGGATGGTGTTTGCTGGGTATGTCGCAAATCGAATTCGTTAAGGAGCTTCGCTATGAAGAGTTTTACCAAAGTAGTCGCAATCTCGTTGATCATGGCCACACCGGCTGTCTGGGCACATGGTTCAGACAACCAGCAGGGGGCTGGTGGAATGATGATGTCCACTGAACAGATGCAGGAAATGCAGCAGAACATGTCCCGCATGCAGGAGATGGCACCCAAAATGCGCGGGACTTCCGGACAAAACCGGCAAAAACTCATGCAGGAGCATATGGAACTCATGCAAGAGCAGATGCAGATGATGCGGGGCGGCATGATGGGAAATCAAGGAATGATGAGTGGTCAGGGGATGATGAATGGCCAAGGAATGATGAACGGTCAGGGGATGCAGGGAAGTTCGAACCAAGGAAATCCCGTAATCAAATCAGAAAACCGCATCCAGTTTATGGAAAAGCGGATGGATCAGATGCAACTGATGATGGAGCAAATGCTGGAACATCAGCGGGAGCTTCAAGATCGCGAAAAGTAACTTTTTGACCATTGTTGGGCATACCGATGGGGAGCTCCTCAGGTCTGGTGTCTGAGGGCCTCATCGGCACAGGCCCATGGTGCTCCGTGAAGTTGAGGGACAAAAATACGATGCTCAGGGCAAAAGTCTCATTCTCCGTTCTTTTGGTTGCATTGCTCAGCGGCTGCAGCGACGGGGCCGTGGAGGGGCGCTGGTACACTCAAGCCCAGGTCGAGCGCGGTGCAACTGTATTCGACGACAACTGTGCAAGTTGTCATGGTGGCAATGCTCAGGGCTCCTTCAATTGGAAAACGCCCCTGAAGGATGGCTCCTACCCGCCACCACCGCTCAACGGAACGGGGCATGCGTGGCATCATCCTTTCGATATGCTGATGGGTACAATTAGTCAAGGTGGTGCTCCCATAGGTGGGCAAATGCCGGCCTTCGAAGGAAAACTCTCCAAGGACGACCAGAAGGCCGTTATCAGCTACTTCCAGAGCAAATGGGATAAGCGGATCTATGATGCATGGTTTGAAAGGAGTGGGCTGTAATCTCTTAGTTTTTGGTCAAGGCTCTCGCGACCTCTCAGTGCGGGTCGCCCGGACCAGATCCTTATAGAATTCATGCGCCGATGAGCGCATTTTTTCATTGCGCCTCCTGCGCAACCCACAGTGAGGGCCTGGTATGAGCATCGTCAATGTGGAAAAAGCGTCGCGGGTTTACCGTCAGGATTCCATAGCCGTCAAGGCACTCGATGAGGTGTCAGTCACCATCGATGCCGGGGAGTTCACAACCCTGGTGGGCCCATCCGGGTCGGGCAAGACCACGCTGCTGAATCAGATTGGAGCCCTGGATGAGCCGGATAGCGGGCGCATTCAGGTGGCGGGCAAGGAAATCACCGGGCTCAGCCGCAAGAAGCGGACCCTTCTGCGGTTGTGGAAGATTGGCTTTGTCTTTCAGGAATACAACCTGATCGGTGTGCTGTCGGCGCAGGAGAATGTCGAGTACGTGTTGATGCTACGGGGAGTGCCGTTCCGGGAGCGCCGCGCCGAGGCCCAGCGTATTTTGGTGGAGGTCGGTCTGCAAGGGCTGGAGCGGCGGCTGCCCCATGAACTGTCTGGCGGCCAGCAACAGCGTGTCGCGGTGGCACGGGCGATTGTCAGCAAGCCCGCCATTGTCCTGGCCGACGAGCCCACGGCCAATCTCGATTCCAAGACCGGCGGGGCGCTGCTGGACTTGATGCGTGGGCTCAATGCCGAGCATGGCATTACCTTTGTCTTCTCCACCCACGATCCGATGGTGATGGAACGCGCGCGGCGGGTAATCCATCTCCGGGATGGCCGCGTCGAGCGTGAGGAAATACGGCCGTGATGGCGTGGCTACGGCTGGCTTTTGGCAATCTCCGGGTTAATCGCCGGCGCACCGCCATCACACTGTTGTCGGTGGCCGTCGGTGTCGGCGGACTGGTGTTTCTCTGGGCATTCATCGATGGCATCAACGCCCAGATGATCAACAACATGACTGGCTATGTGACCGGCGACCTGAAGGTACATCAGCGCGGCTTTCACGACGACCGGGAGATGAACATTGCCCTGGCCGAGCGCTGGAATCTCGCAGAGGATGTGTCGGCCGTAACCGGTGTGGCGGCGACCACTCCCCGGGTAACGGGCCATGCCCTGGCCAGCCGTGCGGACCAGTCGCGGGCATTGCAGGTGATGGGCGTCGACAGCGCGACGGAACCCCATGTAACCCGGCTTGACCGGTCGATTGTTCGCGGCCGCTATCTGACCGGCGGCAATGAGATCCTTGTGGGCGTCGACGCAGCCAGTGCCCTGGATGTCTCTCCGGGCGACGAGCTGGTACTGGTGGTACAGGCGGCGGACGGCTCCATTGGCGCCGACCGGTTCGAGCTGGTGGGCGTGTTCGAGACTGGCATCAAGCGTATCGATGGCTTCGTGGCCCAGATGCCCCTGGCTTCGGCCCAGGCGCTGTATGCCTTTCAGGGGCGGTTTACCGAGATTGCGGCCCGCGTGCAGGATGCCGACCGGCTCGACGAGGTGGTCGGCACCGTGCGGGATCGGCTGCGCGACCAAAATGTGGAAGTTCTGGGCTGGCCGGCGCTGATGCCGTCGCTGGTGCAGATGGTCGCCTTTCACGACGCCGTCGCCTACATCGTGATCTTCGTGGTGTTCGTGGTGGTGGCTGCCGGCATCGTCAATACCATCCTGATGTCGGTGCTGGAGCGCAGCCGGGAGTTTGGGGTGATGATGGCGCTGGGCACGCCAAGCAGCCGCATCGTCTGGCTGGTGCTTCTGGAAACCGCGATTCTGGCCGGCCTCGGCTATCTGTTGGGGCTGGTGCTTGGATTGTCGGTGACCTTCTATTTCGGTAGCCATGGGCTGGACTTCAGTGCCTATATCAAGGCCATGGATACCATGCCGGGGCTTAGTGGCATCGTCTATCCCACCATCGAAGCCCAGCGTCTGGTGGTGATTGGTGTTGTGGTGGTGTCGGTCGCCTTGCTGGCAGCCGCCCTCCCGGCCTGGAAGGCGAGTCGTAACAGCCCGCTGGAGGCGATGGGTGCGCGGCGACAGGTGATCAACCGCATCCGCCGCATTCACTGGCAGGTCACGTCCGACCACCGGCTGCTGATTTTCGCGCAAATGGCACTCCGTTCGGTGTTCCGCAACCCGCGCCGGTCAGTGATTACCGCCTCGGCCACCGCGTTCGGGCTGGCGGCCTATCTGTTCCTGTACGCTTTCGCCGATGGTTTCTTCGAGCAGATGATCCAGAACTCGACCCAGCAGCTCAGCGGGCACGTGCAGGTGATGGCAAAGAGTCACGACGTGGATCTGTCGCCAGATTTACGTATTGCCGACAGTTGGGCTCTTCAGCGGCAGTTGCAGGAGCGTCCTGAGGTTGAGGCGGCCGCACCCCGGGTATTGCTGCGTGCCATGGTGGCAAACCCCGGGAAGAGTCTGCCGGTGGAACTGGTGGGTATTGCGCCTGAACAGGAGCGGGCGGTTACCAAACTTGCCGGCTACATGGAGCAGGGCACCTACGTTCGGCCAGGGGGCAACGGGATCGTGATTGGCCGAAAGCTGGCCGAGGAGTTAGATGCTCGTCTTGGTGACAAACTGGTTATCACGGTACAGCAGACGGGCGGCGACCTGGCCTCCAGCGCCCAGGCGATTCGCGGTATCTACCGTACCGGCAGTGACCTGTTCGACAGTGAGTATGCGTTTATCGATATTGAGGCCGCCCGCCGCCTGGGCGGCCTGCAGGGGGACGAAGCCTCGCGGATCGCGCTGCGGCTGTCGGACCGTGCCGGGAGTGCCGCGCTGGCGCGCACCCTGAACCAGTCGCTGAGCCAGGACGGACTGGTGGCCCAGGACTGGGAAGCACTGCTGCCGGTGGTTGTGCAGATGGTGGAAATGAGCCAGGTGGATTTCTATCTCATTCTGGCGGTGGTCTTCGTCGTGGTGGCCATCGGTGTCATGAACACCATGGTGATGTCAGTGATGGAGCGCACCCCGGAACTGGGCGTTATGCTGGCGCTGGGCACCCGGGGTGGTCAGCTGCTGCTGACGATTCTGTTCGAGGCGTTCCTTCTCGCAATACTGGGAATGCTGGCAGGAACGGTGGTTGGCGGACTGCTTGTCGTCTGGCTTGGCAATACCGGCATCGATCTGTCTTCGATCAGTGGCGCGCTCGAAGCCATCCCCGGCATCACCGATCGTATCTATCCGGTGCTGATTTTCGATCATGTTTGGCTGGCCAGTCTGCTGTTGTTCCTGTGCTCCGTGCTGGTGGCGTTGTATCCGGCCTGGCGAGCCTCGCGACTGGATCCGGTGGAGGCCATCCGGCATGGTTAGTCGATCTCCACTAATGCTGGTTGCGATGGCCTGGCTGTTGCTGGCTTCAGACGCTGGAGCGGACTTCAGTCAGTCGGGATCGCTGAAGAATCTTAGCGTTGGCTCTCGCTCGCTGATTGACGACAGTCGCTACTTCTCGAATCTTACTCGCCTGCGTATTGAACCCCGTTATCGATATCAGGACTGGGTTGTGGATGCGGCCTACGACCTGGAATTGGTGACAGGTAGTTTCGTGGACAGCCCGGAGTTTGCCTTGCTCAGGGATTCTCCTGATACACGTTATTGGGATCTTCAGGGGGACGTGCATGAATCGGGAGATTTGTTGGCGCGCCATCAATTATACCGTGGCACGATACAGTGGCGCTCGCCAGTCGGTGATTTCCGGTTTGGCCGCCAACAGGTGAATTGGTCCACGGCCTTGATCTGGAACCCCATGGACATCCTCAATCCTGTCAGCCCCCTTCAACTGGAGCCCGACGAACGGATTGGCGTGGATGCATTGTTATGGGACCGGTCCTGGGGCGCAACGGGCCGAATCAGCGCCGTTCATGCGCCGCAACACAGTAATGAGAACGCCGCCACGGCGGCGCGGGCCAAACGCTTTTTCGCCGGAGTCGATGCAGGAATGATGATCGGCGAGTTCGCCGGCACCAGCACGGCGGGTGTCAGCGGCAGCGGATCAATGGGGGGTACCGGTTGGCGTACTGAAATCGTCTGGCGCGACCCAGATACAGGCGATAGCTACTGGCAGGGCGTGGCGGATCTGAACTGGGCTTTTCGCAACGGGTTCAATCTCGCACTGGAGTATTTCTACAATGGTCAGGCTGTATCGTCGGGAAGCACCGGCTTGAGCAGCCTGGTGTCTGCACGTCCACGGTATGCCGGGCGTCATTACACCGGACTGTTGGTGTGGAAGGATATCAATCCCTTCTGGCAATATCGGGTGGTGGCCATTCGCAATGTCGATGATGCAAGCTGGGTGCTCTACCCGAGGTCTACATGGATACTGCCGCTCAACCGGGAAATCTATTTCACCGCCGGGGCTCAATGGTTCGGAGGGGGCGACAACAGTGAATACGGGAAACTGGAGCCGCTGGCCGTGATGGAGGTGCAGTGGTTTTTCTAAAGTATTTGTCGAGAGTGCAATGGACTTACGAATAGCCGCGTTGGCATCCATTTAGGCTAAAGGGAGAAGTACTCTCAAGTGGCGAGCTTTTGATTAATTAAGCAATCATTTTCCAGATAGATAATTGAAACCTTTGATATATAATCTAAAAGAAACGCTGAAAATTCAGGTTCGTTTCAGGGAAACGTGATTTAATCGATACCACATTTAGGTTCCTTCGTTTTTTTGCGTGGGCTTCCTTTGTGTAAACTCAGGTTTGTCCTTGCCGCAGAAATACCTGCGGCTTTTTTATGCTCCTCCCCCATATTAGGTCGCGCCTTTGTGGCTCCAAAGTTTGCCCAGCTCCAGGGCTGTCATTTCTGAAGCGGTTTTACATACTTTTGAATTAAAACGAAAAAAGCCGCAATACCTGATGGTATTGCGGCGAATGCGAATGGTGGAGACCATTCCTGATGCAAGCCACTAAAGGCTCTGAGAGAAGCCTATTGAGCAGCGTAGATTATTAAATCATGGCTTCCTGAAATGAACCTGAAAAATTTGGCATTTATTATTGAGAATATTGTTTGATTACGTTTGTTTGATCTCGGTCATTTCAATTATGTATAGATGTGGCTCTTCACTTATCCGTGTGGGTCAGGAGCCATAGATGTACAGTGAGTAAACTTTACTAGATTTTTCAGATTCATTTCAGGTTTCTCTGGTATCGGTCGAAGTGCCTAAACCTATTGGGTTGAAATAAATAAAATCTCATGCCAGGGATGTTGGAGGGTTAATGAAAATCATACGAAAGCGAATCAGTCAGGGAGTTTTGGGGGCGCTGATAGCTGCAAACGGAGTGCCTGCCGCATTAGCGGTGGAGGTTCCCACAGCTTCAGGAATTAAGCTGGATATTCTTACCCAGGGCAAATTTCAACCAACCCATTTTTCTAATTTCGGTTTGGACAGCAGCGTCGATGATGGTGCCACGGGAACTTCCGCGGGTGGTGTTCAGGTTGGAGATGAGCATGTCAGGGCTGAGGTCAGGCTAGGTGTAGTGGCGACTGGCGATAACTGGACGGGTAAACTTTTGCTTGAGAATGACTTTGCCCTTGATGCCAATTCTGTCGGTCGCGCATACCGAGGCGAGATATTTGGTCTGGAGCAGGCTTTCTTCACTTATACCTTCGATCCCGCATTCGCCCTCCAGGGTGGCTGGACCTACAAGAATCTGGACCTGGCTTCCGGCGGACTTCTATACGGCGACGATCATCCCTTTTTCGGCGCTACGGGAAAAACCTCTTGGGGCAGTTACGATGTTTACTGGATGCCAATTACAGATGGACTGATTTCGAACATCCAGGCCCCTGGGGCCAACCCCGCTAACGGTGAACTGGACTGGGATGTGTTTGCTTCGAAGTTTGATATCGATTTAGGAAAAGGCAGTCGTATTTCTCCCTCGAATGCATCGGAAATATTGGTGCCATGAAGCTTCGGGCCGAGGCGCTGGGCGTGACCGGAAGTTTCGACAATGGTGACGACATCAGTGCCTTTGCTGGTTACGCGGGCCTTGAGTATCCGGTTAGTGAGTCCTTCAATGAAGCGGGAGCCCCGCAAGCCCACCAATAAGGAGATACGCTCCTACCTCCAGCATCTCAAGTGGCTCAAAGGCATGGCCGACCAACTGCCCACCATCCAGGCCTTACCGGTGGCCAAGCGACACCA
>JASTVH010000012.1:0-81091 GCA_042862465.1 Marinobacteraceae bacterium S3BR75-40.1
CGTCCAACGTCCAACGTCCAACGTCCAACGTCCAACGTCCAACGTCCAACGTCCAACGTCCAACGTCCAACGTCCAACGTCCAACGTCCAACGTCCAACGTCCAACGTCCAACGTCCAACGTCCAACATTGGGAAATGTCGCCATCTGGGTTATTCTGAAATCAAGGCAGGCATAATCGGGGAGGTGCGCATGCTGATTCATGGTGACCAGATCCGGCTCACGCCGCGCGAGCGCAAGGTGCTGTGGCGCATTACGGGTATTGATCCCCGCTTTATCAAGACCCGGCAGGCCCTGCGACGCTTTTCCGACCAGTTTCTGCAGAACCGGCCCACCGATGGTCCGGAAATACAGCTGATCAAGACGCTGCTGCGCAAACATCTACCGACCTGAAAATCGGCTTGATTTCCCCATCGCGGCGGCGATTCCAACAAGAAACAGCAAGGAGGCAATCATGGCGAGGCCTTCGGTCACCTTCGGTACCCTGGCGGCCCTGCTGGTCGTAGCCGGACTGGCCTACTGGTGGTCGTTACCCACCCCCCAAACCCTCTCCAGCGATCAGGACCGCGCGGCTGCGCAAACTGCCCCAAAAGCATTGTCCCACAGCGCATCCCCCACGGGGACTTTGACGCCGCAGGAAGAAGCCTTGCTGGATAACCCCAAGGCACTGGCTTTCGAGCGACGTCTCGACTTTCAGCAAAACGTGCGGGATTACTTTGACCAGGCTTCCGGGATGTCTGCCGAGGAGCGTCAGCAGCGCGCTGAAGCCATTCGCGAATCACTGGCCCGCTACGAAGAGGCCGGGGAGGTGAGCGCCCGGGAGAGCCTGATGCTGCGTCTGGCGCTGGTGAAAACCACGGTGGCCTCGGAAGAGGCCCAAAAGGCAGCCATGGCCGACCTGATCGCCGTCTACCAGAGTCGCTCCGAGGCGCGATTGCAGGCCTGGAAGGCCGAGCCGAAACCGGAATTCGAGAACTACAAGGCGCGCGAAGCGGAAATTGTCCGGGAAGTCAGGGCCATGAAGACCATTCCCGGCGGCCTCAGCCGCAACGAATACCTGCGCCGGCGTCTGCAGGAAGCGCGGGAAAAAGCTTACGGTGAGGAAGGGTGAAGAGGCCCGCCGCAGCGGGCCTCGCCAGGATCAGAGCAACTGGTCCAAGGTCCAGTACAGCAGGTTGAAGGGCTTGTTGTAGTCCGCCTTGGTATCGGTTTCCGAGGCTTGCAGCACGGCACCATTGCCATCCAGTACGTTGTCGATGAAATCATCCAGCTCCAGTCCCTGTTCCTGAATATCGGAATTGGCGAACTCGATGATGCTGGTGCAGTGGCTTTCGTTCACGTCCCGGAAGTATGGGAAGTAGTAGCCGAAGTTGTCCAGGTTGGCCAGCTGACCCTTGAGCCGGTTGGTATCGGCATGCCATTTCTCATGCAACAGGGCTTCGCGGGTCGCCTGGTCCGGGGCGTTCTCGATCTCGTCGAAGAAGCGCTCGTAGCTGTAGGCGGAGTAGTTCAGGTCCTGCCAGAAATGGGTGTGGCCCATACGGTCGTTGGGCAGCCGCGCGGACAGGGCCGGGTAGATGGTGCCCAGGTCTGTCAGATCGAGCTGCGGCATGTCGGACTTGAGGTAGTCGAGCGGCCCGGACGGTTCGTTCAGCCCCCACACCTGGCGGATATGGTTCTGCAGTGGCAGTGAGCCGTATTGCTCGGGATCTCCACCGACCGGCGCACTGAAGACCGGGCCGGAGTCGTCGATCAGGAAACCGCGGGTGGGGGCCATGTCGCGGCGGGTGGGCTGATAGCTGGTCAGGCTGCCGGCACCGCCAGCGCTGCAACCGGTCTCCAGCATCTGCGCCGGGCGCTGAAGGTTGTCCTTGAGCCAGGCGATCACCGCGCGCATGTTGCGCACACCGTTATGGTGCCAGACCAGGGGCGGTTCCTGCCCTGCCGGATCCTCATACACGGCCACCTTGTCCCCCGAATAGATGTCCCCGGTGCAGTAGGGCACGTACACCATGTTCCAGTTCTGGGTCTTTACCCGCGACCAGGGATGCAGCCGCACCACGAAGGGGCTGACCAGGCTGGCCCCCGGATTGAGCAGGCTCATGTAGTCGTCGGGGATGCCATCCGGGTTGCGCGCCCCGCGAATGCCCGCTTCACCGGTACAGCTCGGATAGTCCCAGCAGGCGCCACCGCCTTCGAGGTAGATGATGGTGTTGCTGGTGTTGGGGACGCGGTTGATAAAGAACTTGTACTGGGACCCGTTGCCGCACACAGCGCCGGTTTCCGGGGCCAGCTTGATGGTCTGCCAGGCGTAGTAGTCGCCGGCCGTGAACCCGTCACTGTAGCCGTTCGGGTTGCTGAGCAGAGGATAGTCGCCGGTGCGTTGGTCGGCCGTCACGGGGTTGTCCGCCCCGGGAGGCGATACCAGGTTACCCAGGGTTTTCCAGAAACCATAGTCACCCAATTCGGCGAAGCTGTTGGAGGCAAACAGAAGCGCGAAAGCTGCCACGACCAGGCGGCAGCGTATTCCTTGTTTCATGATGGTTCTCCCGCTTTTTGTTGTTGTGGTTTGTGCCGGGGCGGCACAGGTTGCCCGTGACCGGATCGAGACTCGAGACACAACAGCACGGCAGAAACGAGACCCGTAGGTCGGGTTCCTCTGAATACCGCTGGGAGACAGGGTTGGGCGGTGGGGACAGCGATTGATCCGTCAGGATCAGAGATGGTTATTTTTTGTCCGCCACAATCAGTACGCTAGTCCAACAAACAGAAGTGAATCAATATTCACCTCTAGATCTTTTTGGACTAAATCCTGGTCGGTTTTAAAACGTGAGAAGGTGTCACGGATTGGAGAGTTCCATGAGGTGGGCCAGGATCTCACGGATCAGGCCAAACTGGGATTCGATATTGTCGAGGGCGCCGGTGACGTGTTCCAGCTGACTCCAGAAGGCGAAGCCCACGACCACGATCAGCAGGGCCAGCAGCCCCCCGGTCCAGCGCAGGGCGCGCCGGAGCCGGTCAATTTCCATTTCCAGTTCCACCCGCTGGTGGCCGTGGCTCTTGCGCAGTTGGCTGAGCTCATCATTGACTTCCTCGAAAGCGATTTCGAGCGTGGAGACGCGGCCGGTGATACGCCGCAGCTGCGTCTCGTCCCAGCTCGTGGCTGCGAGGTCGACGGGGTGGGAGGCGACGGTATCCGGTACGGGCTCGGCCGTTCCGCCGTTGGTGGCGTAGCGGCTTTCCAGAACCGCTTCCAGGCGCCGGTAGAGTTCGTTGCGGTCTGCCTGTTTGCCGATCACACCCCGCGCGCCCAATGCCTGGGCCTCTTCCAGATAGCGCTCGGCATTTTGCGAGGTGTACATGAAAACGGGAATATCGCGGGTTTCCGGCTGGTGCTTGAGTTCACGGAGGGCTTCGAACCCGTCCATGCCGGGGAGGAGATGGTCAAGGAAGATGACATCGGGCGCTTCGTGGCGTTTCAGGTAATCGAGCGCATCTTCCGCGCTGGAAACCCCCTGGCTTTCCACGTCAATACGCTTGAGCAGCCGCGCCAGCATGATGCGCGCTGTTGAAGAATCGTCGACAATCAGGGCCTGGGCGCGGGCCATGGCGATACTCCCTTGATCGATGTTGCAAAAGGCCGTCCTTCTCCAGCGCAAGGACAGTAGCCCGATCGGTAGGCAAAATCAATTGGCAAGGGCACGCCGTGGGCCAGGGGTCACATTGTGACCATAAACGGCTTAAACACACCCGGACTCCGGGGCCGGGTCGTCAGGGCAACCAGATTTCAAAAATGCCGCCCCCCAGCTCGCCACCATTGCGCATCTTGATCCGGCCTTCGCGGTCACCTTCGGTGTGCATGCGGGCGACCCGGGCGGCGAAATAAAGGCCCAGGCTGGTGCTGCCGGTGGAGAAGTCGATCTTGGTTTCGATGGTTTCGGGGGCGTCGAGCATCTGTTGCGGATAGCCGCGGCCGTCATCCTCGACACTCAGGACGGTGTAGCCGTCCTCTGCCCGCCCGGTCAGGCGGATGCGCTTGTGGGTGTAGCGAATGGCGTTGTTAAGGGTGTTGTTCAGGACGCCGGCGACCAGGTCGTGATCGAAGTAGCCCGCTACATCCTCGGCCTGGAAATCGGCGGCGATGCCGCGGCCGGCCAGTAACGGCTCGTGCCGGGCCAGTTGCTCGTCGAGGAAGTCTGGCAGGAAGTATTCTTCGGTATGCACCGACAGCGTCTTCTGCTGCAGATGATACAGGCCGAGCAATTGCACCAGGTCGCCATGGACCCGTTGCGCCTCGTACTGGAGGACGCTGAAACGGTCTGAATCACTCGACTCGGTCCACTCCTCCCGCAGTTCTTCCAGGGAGTGAAGCATCATGCCGAGGGAATTCTTCATGTCGTGCACCGCCGAAGCGATGACCATGGAAAAATCGAAATCTTGACTCATGCCTTCACGTCGCCTTGTAACATTTTCTCAACCTTGCCCAACAGGTGCGCGTAGCGCTTGTACTGCCGATGCTGCGGTGGCAGGTGGGCAATCTGGTCGAGCCGGCTCTTGCACTGTTTGAGGGTCGCGGTATCCGGTTTGCCCTGCTTCAGCAGCACCTGAACCAGGTTGAGGTTCAGGGCAGGGTGGCGGGGTACCATTTCCAGGGCTTCGCTGAAGTACTTGGCGGCTTCGTCCAGGTTGCCTTCCTCGAAGGCCTTGATGGCTTCGCGGTTGAGGGAGCGGGCCCGGAGTTTCTTCTGGAAGCCCACGGGCTCATCCATCAGGGCCTCGACCTGGTCGACCACATCCTGGTTGTCTTCAAAACGCTCCGCCAGTTTACCCAGCACCGACTGGGCCTCGCCCTCGTCGCCCACGGCGTAGAGGGTCTTGGCCAGTTCCAGGCCGGTATTGGCATCCACCGACTCCAGGTCGATGTCCGACTTCAGTCGCTCCAGCAGCTTGCGGCTGTCCGCCGTGCGTCCCTGGCCCGCATGGACACGGGATTCCACCAGTCCCCCCATGACTTTGGCCTTGGCGTCATCCTTGAACTTGCGCTCCATCTGCGACAGCGTATTGATGGCTTCGCTGGCCAGCTGCTTGCCGCCGGAGGAGGTATCGCCCTCGCTGAGATCGCACAGGCAGCGGCCCAGGTTGAGGTATTGCTCGCTGCTCTCATGCACCGAATGGTCGGCCAGTTTGACGGTGTTGCGCCAGGCCTTGGCGGCGGTTTCCAGATCCTGGTTGGAAGTGGCGACCTCGGCATACTGCTGTTGCCGCAGCAGGCCACGAGGCGAGAGCCGAACCGCTTCGCCCAGCACGTCCTGCGCCTTCTTTCCGCGGCCCTTGAGTTTCAGGGCTTTCGCCAGCAGATCGTAGGCTTCCACCAGATCCGGCGACTTCTCAATCAGCTCTTCCAGGGAGGCGATGGCTTCGTCGTAGGCCTGTTCGGCGATAAATACCTTGCTCTCTCCCAGCCGTGCCCAGGGCAGGTCGCGCTGACTCAGCACGTCACGGTAGATCTTGTGGGCATGACTGTAGTCGCCGGTCTCGCGGTACAGTTCCCCGAGGGTCTTGAGGATCCAGGTACGGTAACGGGGCAGGCTGTTGATTTTCTGTTCACACAGGGAGATGGCCTTCGGCAGGTTCTCCAGATCGATCTCGTGATTGATGTCGTAGAGTGCGTCGCGCTGGACAATCAGTGCGTCGAGCCGTTTCTGCAGGGAGGCCCGGGTCAGCGGTTTGGTCAGGTAAGTGTCGGGTTCGTATTCACGGGCACCCATCACCATGTCCCGGGATGTTTCCGCAGTGATCATGATGAAGATGGAGGTGTGCTTCAGCAATTTCTTGTGCCGAATTTCCTCCAGAATCTGCTGGCCGTTCTTGCCATCACCCAGGTTGTAGTCACACAGGATGACATCAAAGCGCTCGTAGGTGCATTTGTACACTGCTTCGTTGCCGTTGGAGGCGACGTCGATGTTGTGCACACCAAAGGAACGCAGCATCTGGCGCATGGACAGACGAAAGTTCTCGAAGTCGTCCACCACCAGGAATCGAAGTTTTCGGTAGGCCTTGAGCAGGTCTGCCGTGGCTTCGCCGGATGAAGTCATAAATCGTCGCACCAATTAGGGTCTAATGATTAACCTAGTGCATATATGCAATGCTGGCAAAGCATTGATGTGGGAGAAAAATTACAAACAATGTAAATTCAGGGTGTGTCGTTAAAAGCCTCATATAACGTGGAGTGAAAAGCGCCGTCTTACGGTCTTCCTAGGTTTGCGCCAGGGCGCCCCTCGCCCAAAGAGAGTGAGACTGCGCTGTCTACGCACGCCGACGCATTTCTTTGGTGATTACGGCCCGTAACGCCGCCGGTTTGACCGGCTTGTATAGCACCTGGTAGCCACGCTCCAGGGCATCTTCCCGTACTTCCTGACTGACCAGGCCAGTGATCAGGATACCCGGGACCAGGGTTTCCCAGTCATTGCGCAGTGCGTCCATGACATCCAGACCGTTTTCGTCGTTGTCCAGCTGGTAGTCGCCCAGAATGATGTCGGGAATCCGGCCATCCAGTTTTTGCTGTGCATCGTCCAGGTCATTGGCCGCTACCGGGATACATTTCCAGTTTTCCAGCAGGGCCACCATGCCTTCCAGAATGGTGGGGTCGTTGTCGATGCACAGGACGCTGAGACCTTCCAGACCGCCGAGACTGCGCGTCTTGACCGGAGCCGCGGGCGCTTCGGGGGGTGCCTCGGGGGTGGCGATGAGCGGTACCGTGATGTTGAAGACGCTCCCTTTCCCCTGAACGGAGTGCACCGACACCGGGTGGCTCAGCATCTTGCTGATGCGGTCCACAATCGCCAGGCCCAATCCCAGCCCCTTCTTCTCGCGCCCCTGATGCAGGCGCTGGAATTCTTCGAAGATGCGTTCCAGCTTGTCCCGGGGAATGCCGGGCCCGGTATCCCAGACCTCGATACGCAGGTGGTCCTTTTCCCGCCGGCAGCCCATCAAAATGCGTCCGGAGGGGGTGTAGCGGATGGCGTTGGAGAGGAAGTTCTGGATCACGCGGCGCAGTAATTGAGGGTCCGAACGCACCCAGGCGCTGCAGGTGACGGTGTCCAGTTTCAGCTGTTGCTCCTCGGCAATGGCCCCGAACTCCCGGGCCAGGGTGCGGAGCATGTCGTTGATGCAGAAATCAGACACCTTGGGTTCCAGGGCGCCGGCATCCAGCTTGGAAATATCCAGCAGGGTGCTGATGATTTCCTCCGCCGCTTCCAGGGAACTGTCGATATGCTCCACCAGATCGCGGTGTGCGGCGTCGCTGGTTTTACCCTGCAGGGCGGAGGTGAACAGGCGCGCGGCATTCAGAGGCTGCAACAGGTCGTGACTGGCAGAGGCGAGGAAGCGTGTCTTGCTCTGGTTGGCCTGTTCTGCGGTGGACTTCGCCTGCAGCAGTTTTTCGTTGAGCACCTGCAGCTCCTCGGTGCGCTCTTTTACCCGCTGTTCCAGATAGGTGTTGGTTTCCTTGAGCGCCTGTTCGGTGCGGCGCATGTCGGTGATGTCCTGGAACGTGGTGACGTAGCCGCCGCCGGGAATGGGATTGCCCTGGATCAGGATCACCGTACCGTCCGGGCGCACCCGTTCGTATTCGTTGGGGCGACCTTCGCGGATGTGGCCGAGGTTGTTCTCGACGATTTCCTCGACCTTGCGGGCCGGAAGGTGCGTGGTCACCAGATTGTAGCGAATCAGATCCGCCACCGGCCGGCCCACCCGCACGAATCCGGGCGGGTAGTTGAACTGCTCCAGGTAGCGCTGGTTCCAGGCCACCACCCGCTGGCGGGCGTCCAGCACCGAAACCCCCAGGCTGATGTTCTCTATTGCCGACTGCAACAGCTCCCGGCTGAAAGTCATGGCCTGGGAGGCCTCGTCGACGATGCTGACCACATCCTCGATCTGCATGTCGCGGCCGGTCAGGGTGGATTCCATGACCACCCGCGCGGTGGAGGCGCCGATTACCGAGGCCAGCTGACGCTCCACGTACTTCATCATGTGCGGTGTGGCCGCCCGTTGCGGCGTCAGGCGGATGGCGTTGCGCTTTTCATAGCGATTGAAGACCGTGTCGGCGCGATCCTCGCCCATGAAGCGTTCCACCAGGGCCCGCAGTTCGGCGATGGTGGTATGGGTTTCCCACAGGTGGGCGTCCTGGCCTTCCAGGCGGGGCTGGGGATCGTGGAAGAAGGTGGCGATCTGGAACTTCTCGCTCACCCGCTGGCGGGTCAGCAGGGAAATGGCGATGAAACACAGGAGGTTGGCGCCCAGGCTCCAGAGGATGCCGTGGGTCATCGGGTCGGTTTGAAGACCAAACAGCTGGGTGGGGCGGGACCATTCCATGCCGGCCACGCCGTTGCTGAGAATGGCCGGATCCCCAAGCCCGGTATTCACTAGGGTCGGCAGCAACAGCGTATAACACCAGAGTGCAAAGCCTGCGCCCAGGCCTACCAGCGCCCCCTGACGATTCGCCTTGCGCCAGACCACACCCCCCACCAGGGCCGGGCCGAACTGGGCCGCCGCGGCAAAAGAGAGCAGGCCGAAGGCGGTGAGGGAATATTCGCTGCCGGCCAGACGGTAGAACGCATAGGCGGTCAGGAGGATGAGGATCACCGTCAGCCGGCGGATCATCAGCAGCAGGGTGGTCAGGTCCTGTCGCCGTGCCATTCGCCGGCGCAGCAACCGCAGCAGGCCGGGAACGACGATTTCGTTACTCACCATGGTGGCCAGGGCCACGCAGCAGACGATCACCATGGCCGTGGCTGCCGAGCCCCCACCCAGGAAGGCCAGAACCGCCAGCCAGTCGGCGCCGTTCATCAGCGGCAGGCTCAGCACCAGGATGTCGGAATTGGCGGGATTGGCGCCGAAGGCCACCACACCGCCCCCGGCAATGGGCAGCACGAAGGCACTGGCCACGAGCAGCAGCACTGCCATGGTCCAGCGGGCGGCGCCGAAGTCGCGGTGGTCGATGTTCTCCACCACCATCACATGGAACTGCCGTGGCAGACAGACCACGGCAAACATGGCCACCAGAGTCTGGGTCAGGAAGGGACCCCAATGCACGGGGCCGGCGGAAAGGTTGCTGACGCTGTCGATCTGACGCACCCGATGTGCCAGATCTCCAAACCCTTCAAACAGCCCATAGGTCACGAAAAGACCCACCACGATAAACGCCACGAACTTGACCACGGACTCGAACGCGACCGCCTGGATCAAGCCGCGATGGTGTTCGGTGGATTCCAGATGGCGGGTGCCAAACAGGATCGTGAACAGGGCCAGCAGCAGGGCGATGTACCAGGCGGTATCGCTCCAGATGGACTGGATGGCGGACGTCTGCGGTAGCGTATGTTCCGTGAGTACACTGAAACCCATGGCCACGGCTTTCAGCTGCAGGGCGATGTAGGGAATGCTGCCAATCACGGCGATCAGCGCAATCAGCGCCGCCAACAGTTGCGACTTGCCATAGCGCGAGGCGACGAAGTCGGCGATGGAGGTGGAGTTGTTACGCTTGCTGATATAGATCACCCGTCGCAGCAGCGGGGCGAAGAACAGGAAGGCCAGCAGCGGGCCCAGATAAATCGGCAGAAAGCCGAGGCCTTCCTCGGTGGCGCGGCCCACGGCGCCGTAAAAGGTCCAGCTGGTGAAATACACCGACAGTGACAGCGCATAGACCGCCTTGCGAACAAAGGGGCGTCGATAGAGGCCGCCGGTGCGGTCCCCGTGCCAGGCGATGGCAAACAGCAGTGCCATGTAGGTCAGGGAAATGAGAACAAGTAGCCAGCCGTTGATCATCGGACGTTGCAATACCTCATGGAAAAGATGATTTCACCGGTGGAAAGCGTCGAGGTAAACAGGCCTGCCAGCTGAGGCCGAGCCGAGGACGCCTGACCTCCACTATAGGTCCCTGGCATCCATTGTGCGAAAGATCAGGGAATTAGGGACACTAGTACATTGGTCGTATAGCCAAGCCGGAAGAGGCTATCCTGAAAACGTCGCTTTTTGCCACCACAGGGTCCGGGTTTGCCGTCATCATCCTCCCTTGAAGACCAGCCACCGCTGGCTGACAACGAACTGTCGCGGCCGCTGCAGCATTGGGTCCGTACCACGCCTGCCGTCGCCCATCCGGAGTGGACCTTGCGGCAGGCCGCCCAGGCCATGCAGGCGCAGGACTGCGATGGGTTGTCGGTGGTCGATGACCAGGGCCGTCTGCAGGGTGTCTTTACCCTGCGTGACCTGATGCGCAGTCTGGTTCAGGCACCGGAAGCGCGGACGGTCGCCTCGGCCATGAGCGAAGCACCGCAGTATCTGCCGGTAGCCGCTCCGGCTTTCGAAGCGCTGTTACTGATGGCTCGGCACGGTATCAGCCATGTGCCACTGGTATCGCAGGAACGGGTGGTGGGCCTGATATCCGCGCGACAGCTGTATGCCGGGCGCGAGACGAGGCTGGTCGGCCTGGCACGCCAATTGTACCGGGCGCCTTCGGTGGCGGCTCTGGCGGAGCTGCGCGGGCAGGTCGAGGCGGTGGTCGTGGCCCTGATTCGGCGTGGCATTCGGGCGGATCATCTGCTGCGTATTCTGACCGCGTTCAACGACCATACCGTAAGGCGCGTCATTGAAATCAATCGCGAACGCGAGGACCCGGGCTGCGACTTCACCTGGCTAGCTTTCGGCAGTGAAGGCCGACAGGAGCAGACCCTCCTGACGGATCAGGACAACGGGCTGCTGTTCGTGCCCCCGGCGGGCACCAGCGCGGACGACACACGGGCCCGGCTGTTGCCGTTTGCCCGCCAGGTGAACCAGGACCTGGCCCGGTGCGGCTTCAAGCTTTGCAGTGGCAACGTCATGGCCGGCAATCCCGAACTGTGCCTGACAGCAGAGGAATGGAAGGCGCGCTTTGCCGGGTTTGTGGACGACGCCAGTCCCGACAATCTGGTTCAGGCCTCGATTCTTTTCGACTGGCGACCGGTCTACGGCAATGTCCAGCTGGCCCGAGACGTCTTCTCGGAGACCCTCGCGCGGACCCGCAAGCGGAGCCTCTTCCTGCGTCAGATGGCAGCCGGAGCGGTGGATCGGCGGCCGCCATTGACCATGCTGCGGCGCTTTCGCTGGGCGCCGGACAGCGACGGGCACACCCTCGACCTGAAACGCCAGGGATTGCGCCCCTTTGTGCTGGCAGCACGGGTGATGGCCCTGGCGCACGGCATCGCTGAGCCCCATACGCTGGGTCGCCTGCAGCGACTCAGTGAGCAGGGTGTCTTCTCGTCGCAGCAGACCAAAGCCTGGCGGGATGCCTATAACTTTATCCAGTCGCTGCGTCTGACGCGGCATGCCGACCAGCTCGACGGGCAGGGCGCCCTCAGCAACTATCTGGATCCGCAAACCCTCCATACCCTCGATCGCCGCCTGTTAAAAGCCGCATTTGCGCAGGCGGGGCATTTGCAGCAGGCACTCGAACGCGCCTTCCAGCTCTAGAAAAAACCGCCTCTCAAGGCTCAGGCACTGGGGCGAGCGGCTTCCGGCCATCCCTCGGTTTAGACCTTTGGCTAATTTTTATTCTTGCCCGTCCGGTTACAGTCAGTCAGGTGGGGCTCAAAAGTAAGCTGACAGGCGACTACTGCGCTACCCACTGCATTTGACTTCAACAACAACAATTTTGGGGAGAGCTGTTATGTCGGGACACAGCTATGATGCAGAAAAGTACTGGAAAGCGAATCTTCGCTTGATCTTCGGATGTCTGGCCGTGTGGGCTTTCGTCTCCTACGGCTGCGGTATCCTCTTCCGTCCGTGGTTGGCGAGCATCCACATCGGCGGTACCGACCTGGGCTTCTGGTTCGCCCAGCAGGGCTCGATTCTCACCTTCATCGCGCTGATCTTCTTCTACGGCTGGAGAATGAACAAGCTCGATCGCAAGTTTGGCGTGCATGAGGAGTAATCGGGAATGAGTCAATTTGCCATCAACATTATTTTTGTCGGGGCCTCCTTTGCGCTCTACATCGGTATTGCGATCTGGGCGAAAGCAGGTTCCACCAAAGACTTCTACGTGGCCGGCGGCGGTGTGCACCCGGTCATGAACGGTATGGCGACGGCGGCGGACTGGATGTCAGCGGCCTCGTTCATTTCCATGGCCGGTCTGATTGCGGCCGGTGGTTATGCCAACTCTACCTTCCTCATGGGCTGGACCGGCGGCTACGTCCTGCTGGCCATGTTGCTGGCCCCATACCTGCGCAAGTTCGGCAAATTCACGGTGCCGGAATTCATCGGTGACCGCTTCTACAGCCGCAACGCGCGTTTTGTCGCCGTGGCCTGTCTGATCGTGGCGTCGGTGACCTACGTTATCGGCCAGATGACCGGTGCCGGCGTGGCCTTTTCGCGCTTCCTGGAAGTGGATAACACCACGGGTCTGGTTATCGCTGCCTTCGTTGTGTTCCTCTATGCCGTTCTCGGCGGCATGAAGGGCATTACCTATACGCAGGTGGCCCAGTACACCGTACTGATCATTGCCTATACCATTCCGGCGGTGTTCATCTCCCTGGAGTTGACCGGCAATCCGCTCCCGCCACTGGGCCTGTTCAGTGACCACACCGCTTCGGGCATGCCGCTGCTGGCCAAGCTGGATCAGGTCGTCCAGGATCTGGGCTTCAGCGCCTATACCGCAGATGTGGACAACAAGCTCAACATGGTGCTGTTCACCCTGTCGCTGATGATCGGTACCGCCGGTCTGCCGCACGTCATCATCCGTTTCTTCACCGTACCCAAGGTGGCGGATGCGCGCTGGTCGGCCGGCTGGGCGCTGGTGTTTATCGCGCTGCTGTACCTCACCGCACCGGCGGTGGCGTCCATGGCCCGTCTCAACCTGATCACCACGATCTATCCGGACGGTCCGCAGCAAGAGGCTATCGAGTACAAAGAGCGTCCCAACTGGATCCGGACCTGGCAGGAGACCGGCCTGATCCAGTACGAGGACAAGAACAACGACGGCCGCATCCAGCTTTACAACGACGGCAACGAGCAGTTCCAGCAGACCGTGGCGCAGCAGCGCGGCTGGGAAGGCAACGAGCTAGTGGTCAACCGGGATATCCTGGTGCTGGCCAACCCGGAAATCGCCAACCTGCCGCCCTGGGTGATCGGCCTGATCGCGGCCGGTGGTCTGGCCGCGGCGCTGTCGACGGCCGCCGGTCTGTTGCTGGCGATTTCGTCCTCGGTGAGTCACGACCTGATCAAGGGGGCGATCAACCCCAACATCAGTGAAAAAGGCGAGCTGCTGGCGGCCCGTACGTCGATGGCGGTGGCCATTGTGGTGGCGACCTACCTGGGCGCCAATCCGCCCGGCTTCGCGGCCCAGGTGGTGGCGCTGGCTTTCGGTATCGCCGCGGCGTCGATCTTCCCGGTGTTGATGATGGGTATCTTCTCCAAGCGCATCAACAACAAAGGGGCGATCGCCGGCATGCTGACCGGTCTGACCGTGACCCTGGTGTACATTTTTATGTACAAGGGCTGGTTCTTCATCAGCGGCACGGCCAACTTCCCGGATACCCCGGAATACTGGCTGCTGGGCATTTCTCCGCTATCCTTTGGGGCCATCGGTGCGGTGATCAACTTCGCGGTTGCCTTCGCCGTTTCCGGGGCCACCGAGGAGCCGCCGGAAGAAATCCAGGAGCTGGTGGAGAGCGTGCGCTTTCCCCGTGGTGCGGGCACAGCCCAAGACCACTAAAGCCTGAGCCAACCCGGGATGCACGGCATCCCAGACGAGCGGGCTTCCCACGGGAGGCCCGCTTTTGTTTGAGGACAGAACACCATGATATGGCAACTGATTGCGACCGTCGTCGCCGGCTTTGGTGCCGCCGGTATCGCCTTGCTAATTCGCGCCGTCACGCGTCGCAAGGCGCCCAAATGGCTGGTGCCGGTCTTCGCCGGACTGGGCATGCTGGGCTATCAGATTCACTGGGAATACACCTGGTTCGATCATAACCGCGCCCAGCTTCCGGAGGGAGCGCTGGTGGTGAGTACCGCCCGTGAACCTTCGATCCTGCGCCCCTGGAGCTATATGGCGACACCGGTCAGCGGGTTTACGGTACTGGATGAAGCCAGCATCCAGCAGGCCCCCAAACAGGCCGATGTGTTTCGCTTCCAGCTCTACCGTTTCGAGCGCTCCAGTGCCGGGCGGGCGGCCAACAGTGCCTACCTGCTCAACTGCAGTGAGCGGGAGCTGGCGCGACTCGCGGGGCAGGGCGAAGGCGAGGTGACCTCCATTCGCCGCCTGCCGGCGACCGACCCGTTGCTGTTCCGGGTCTGCCGTGGGGGTGCCGGCAGCGCTTGAGCACATTGGCCCGGGGCGTTGACGGCGGAATTCCCCCGGGCTATACCACTCAGGGAAGAACCATTCAGGACGACACGATTCAGGACGACATAAGGAGCCCGCCGTGACCGACGATCCGTCCGATAACCCCCAAACCGCACCGTTTGATACTTCTTATCGGGTCCGCACCGTTGCGCCGGGGCGCGGGGTCGCCTGGTTTTCTGACGGACTCGCGCTGTTCAGAACCAAGCCGGCCATGTTCACGGCCATGGGGGTGATTGCCCTGCTGGTTTATGGCCTGGTGTCCCTGATTCCCTTTCTGAATTTCATCGCCATGGAGCTGTTCTGGCCGCACCTGGCCGCCGGCATGTACCTTGCGGCCCGGCATGCCCGTGATGGCGCACCGATGGCGATCGGTGACCTGTTTGAGCCTTTCAGAACCAAGACTGAAGCGTTGCTGGGGGTGGGCGGCCTCTATTTCGCTGCCACGATCGTGCTGATGATTGTGATGGGGATTCTGTTTGCGATGAGCGTCGATATGGCAACGCTGGAGCGTGCCATGAACAGTCCCGAAAACAACCCCATGATGGCCATGGGTAACGCCATGTCCACCGTGCTGTTGATGATCCTGGTTTGGCTGGCGCTGATGATACCGGTGGCCATGGCTTTTCTGTTTGCGCCACTGCTGGTGCATCAGGGGCAGGTTCGCGTCATGGAAGCCCTGCGCCTGAGCTTCGAGGGTTGCCTGCGCAATGTCCTGCCGTTTCTGGTGTGGGGGCTGATCTGGCTACTGGCCTTCATCGCAATGGTGGCCGTGGCGTTCATTCCCGTCGTGGGTTGGTTGCTATTGCTGGTGGCAATGATAGTGCTGGGGCCGGTGATGGCGGCCAACTTGCTTGAGGCCTACCGGGATATCTATCGTACTAGCGATGTATCTGACGTAACTGTCTGAAGGTTTTCAGACGGTCGTTCAGGGCCTTGAGGCTGGTGACGCCTTCCCGTTGTGCCTGACTCAGGACCGCCAGGGTCAGCTCGGCGGTCACGAAGGCATCGGCCGAAGCGTTATGGCGTGCGCTGACTGACAGGTCGAAGGCAGCGACCCAGTCGTCCAGGCGGCCTTCGCCGGCGGCGCGGTCCGGGAAGAAGGCCGGCAGCATTTCAGCGGTATCGAGCCAGGCGTGGCCGGGTTTGAGGTTCAGGTGGGTTTTCAGGCTGCGTTGCAGCACCCGCTGATCGAAGGCCACGTGGAACGCCACCATCACGGATTCCCCAGCCCAGGCCAAAAAGTTCCGCAAGACGTCTTCCGGCGGCTGTCCGGATTGCAGCGTCTGAGCACCGATTTCATGGACCAGCACCGAGTCGCCCGGATCCAGGTCCGGGTACTGCAATACCGCCTCAAACTGATCACCCAGGCAGATTACGCCATTTTCGATGGCCACCGCGCCAATTGCCAGCAGACGGTCCTTGCGTACATCCAGCCCGGTGGTTTCCAGGTCAACCACCACGAAACGCGTGGTGATCAGCGGACGGTCATCCAGCGCCGGCAGCTGAACCTCAGGTAGGGCGTCCTTATGGCGTTGCAGCCAGCGATTAAGCCAGTTCATTGATGCTTTCCAAACATGACGTGATCAGCCGGGGTAGCTGTGTTCCAGTTTCCGTTGCAGGCGCTGGGCCTGACGGAAGGATTCCCGCAGGATGCGCCGGTCCAGTGGATTGAGCTGCTCCGGGTCGATGCGGTTATCCAGGGGCCTGCCCTTGCGCAGCAGATCCTGGTGATGGCGCATGCGAATCAGCTGGATCAACTCATAGGCCTCACTCCAGGCATTGGCGTCCTGTGGCTCGACCACGCCCGCCCGGACCAGGGCGCGCAACCGTTCCAGCGTGTTGGGTTCGGTGATGCTGTTGGCCAGTGCGAGCACGCGGATGGCATCGACCATGGGCGCCAGCCCTTCGGCCTTGAGGTCAATGGTCTGATGCTTGCCCGGCAGGGCGGCAATGAAACTGCGGAACACGCTCAGGGGCGGACGGTTCTGCAGGGCGTGGTCGGCCAGCATCTTCTGGAACAGGGTGTGTTTGCGGGCCAGGGTGAACACCTCCTGCACCAGGGATTCGACCGGCTCCGGCGGCCCCCAGACCGGCCGCACGTCGAGGAAAATCGTCGAGTTGAGCAGGTTTTCCGGCGTGGTGGAGGCGAGGAAGGACTGGTACCACTGTTTCCACTCCTTCCGGCTCAGACATAGCTTCGGGTTGCTTGCCATGATGTGCCCCTTGCACAGGGTAAAGCCACAGGCGGCCAGATCCTCGTTGACCTGCCGCGCCCAGGGCAGCAACTGCTCGCGGATGGCCTCCGGCGGGATGCCGTCGGGGCAGTCGAAGAGAATGGCGTTGTCCTGATCCGTCAGCAGGGTCTGTTCCGAGCGGGCCTCGCTGCCAAACACCATCCAGGTGAAGGGCACGTCGGTGGGTAATTCCGCGCGGCGCAGCTCCAGCACGCGGCGCACGGTGGCATCGTTGAGGGTGGTCACCAGCCTGAGGATCTGATCGGCAGCGGCGCCCCGGGCGAGCATGGCTTCCACCAGTCGCTGCACATCGTCACGCAGGCCGACCAGTGTCTGCAGGTTGGGTGCCGTGGCGATGGTGCGGGTCAGCTGCACCAGGTCCACCCGTTGCAGGGCAAACAGGTCCCGTTCCGAGACCACGCCCACCAGTTCCCCATCACCGTTGACGATGCACAGGTGGCCGAAGTGGTGTTCCGCCATCAACAGGGCAGCCTGGAAAGCGGGCTGGTTCTGCTCCAGGGCCAGGGGGGCGCTGGTCATACAGGCATGAATGGGGCGCTCCAGGCCACCATGGTTTTCCGCCACGATCCGACGCAGGTCGCGCAGGGTGAAGATGCCGGTCGGTCGGCGCTGATCGTCGGTCACGATGATGCTGCCGACATTGGCATCATGCATGCGGCCAATGGCCTTCTGGAGCGGCGTGTCCGGAGAGCAGACTATGGGGTTGCGCAGGGCAAACTGTTCCAGTGGTGTGTCGAGGGATGACTGGCTGCCCAGGGTTTCCAGGGAACGGGCCTGGATCCGTTTATTGACCTGATCGAGTAGGGCGCTGACCCCCCTCAGACAGAAATCCCGAAAGGGCTCGCATTCGGCAAACAGGTCCAGGAAATCCTTCTTGGGTAACGCCAGGCAGAAGGTATCTCCCATGGCCCGGTGCAGGGTGCGGGTGGCACGCTCCCCGAGCAGCGCAGCCAGGGGGAAACATTCGCCCTCGGAGATTTCGAAGGTGGTTTCGGGCTGGTCTTCAGCGACACGGCGCTCGCCCCGGATCTGTCCCTTCTTGACGATAAAAAAGTGTTCGACGGGCCCGCTCTTGGGATCGAGCACCACGTCCCCATCGGCAAAATAGCGCAGCTCCGAGCGCTCCACCAGCTGCGCCAGGAAACCGGGTTCCATTTGCGAAAACGGTGGAAACCGCTGCAGAAAAGCCATAAGGGCGCGGGCGTTGTGGTCCGGCGCCGCGTTGGAGGCGGGTATCGCAGAGGGCATGCTCGAACTCTCGTGTGTCGTTATTGTTCAAACGGCTTGATTTCAGTCTATCGGAAATCGTCCCCATTCGGGTGTACGACTAAGGTCCAAATGAAAGCGTCAGGGTGGTGTGATGAGATGGAACTGTTCCGTAACGAGGCTGCTTAGGGACAAGCGTGGTAACTGCGGAACACTCTGTGGTGTCTGAAAGCTGAGTGAACAGGACATGAGTCCTTGATTGAGACCCGGTGCGTGGCACCGGGTTTTTTTATGAACGTGTTATGAGTACAGGCCCATCAAACGTATTGTTGTGAGCGTTCCAGGAAAATGTCCTGGCCTGCCTCCTGGGGGGTTGGGTCTTCCCGAGCGATGGTCTGCGCAGTGCTCGCCACATTCGGCAGAATGTTGTTGAAAAAGAACTGGGCAGAGAGCAACTTCCCACGATAGAAAGGTTCATCGGGATCCTCTGCGGGCAATTGAGACAGCTTGCCTTGCGCAATCTGTGCCGCCTCCAGCAACAGCCAGCCCAATGAGACCTCCCCCATCATTTCCAGGAATCGGGTCGCGTAGCCCAGGAGCTGATCGATCTTGCGCTCGCTGACCCATTGCCCAAAGAGTGCATGTGTCTCCAGCAGTGTATCCAGCGCACTTCCAAGTTGCTCAAACAGCGGCGCCAGCTCAGGAGAAGGGGATCGGTGACGGATGAATTCGCGCACTTCCCCCTCGTAGAGGGCCAGGAGCTTGGAATGTCTTCCCATGGCCAACTTATCCCGGATGAGGTCTGCAGCCTGAATGTAGTTGGTGCCTTCCCAGATCGACAGAATCTTGATGTCGCGGGCGTACTGCTCCACCGGATAGTCCTTGATGTAGCCGTAGCCACCGTGCACCTGAATGGCCAGTTCGGAGATTCGCCAAGCCTGGTCGGAGGTGTAGGCTTTGACGATTGGGGTCAGTAGATTAACCAGGCCCTCATGGCGGGCCAACGCCGCCTGATCGGGTTCTTTTTCCTGCTTCAGGGCGAGGCTTTTGCTGTAGTGCCAGGAGAGTTTATAAATCAGGGCCCGGCATCCTTCGACCTTGCTCTTCATCTCCAATAGCATCCGACGCACATCCTGATGTTGGATAATGGGCACCTTGGGAGCCCTGGGGTTGAAGGAGTTTCGGAAGTCCGTGCCCTGAGTGCGGTTTGCGGCGTATTCTGCCGCATTGAGATAGGCACTTGAGGCCATGCCAAGGGCGAAAATGCCCGTTGAAATGCGAGCCTGGTTCATCATGTAGAGCAGCTGGCGAAGCCCAATATTTTCCCGATCGCCAAGAAGGAATCCCTGGCATTCGCCGCTGTCGCCGAAGCTCAGTTGGGCCGTGGCACAGGCGTGAAGGCCCATTTTATCTTCCAGGCGAATGCAGCGAACATGATTGTCGCCAGCAATCGATCCGTCCTTGGCGACCCGGTATTTGGGCACAAGGAAACAGGACAAACCGAGGGTTCCCGGCGGCGCGTCCTGGGTGCGTGCGAGCACCAGGTAAACGGTATTCTCTGCCAGATCGTGATAGCCGGCCGATATAAAGATCTTACCTCCAGAGAGCGTGTAGGAGCCGTCAGCCTGTTTAGTGGCTCGGGTTCGGATGTTGCCAACATCGCTGCCTGCTTCAGGTTCGGTCATGCAGAAACAGGCACTCCAGCGGGCGCTCGACAGTGGCGGGCAGAAAAGCCGGCGCAGCTCATCACTGCCAAAGGTTTCGGTGAGGTAGAGGACCGGTGCGCAAAAGCCCAGGTACGTCATGAACGACGGGTTGGCACCAAAGAACATCTCGTAGATCGATTGCAGGACCACATAAGGGGCTCCGATGCCTCCATAGTGTGGCGGGGCCGAGAGGGACGTCCATTCTGCCGCACGAAACTTTTCCCAGAGTGCATAAAAATCCTTGGGTGGGTGCACTTCGGTTTCGTTGATCCAGTGGCAGCCTTCCCGATCAGTGGATTGATACAGTGTGCCCATTTCCCGATAGGCAAAATCTCGGGCCTGAAACAACAGGTTGCGCACGGTTTCCTGATCCATACCCTGATGCATGGGATGATCTAGCAGGGTTTCGTGAACCCTGAACTGCTCCCAGAGAATGAATTCCAGTTCTCTGAGATCAACCCGGTAACTGTTTCTGATATCCATGAGCGGTGGCTCCGTTATGATGTTCGTGTCTTCTTCTTATGAGCACAGCAGCCCCTTTATGAGAGCATGACGTTGCCGATCAGATCGTCTGCTTATGTCAGAAGTCATATCGAACCAGCGCAAAGGCCATATCCTGATAAGGAATCAAGCCGTATTCGCTGTCTGACTCACCTTCAAAATGGGTCCAGCTGGCTTGCAGCGTCCAATGTGATCCCCACAGATAGCTCAACGCGCTATAGCTGATCCAGCTGTCGTCGGCCACGCTGTACTGAACCGATTGCTCTATACGCCAGTCCGACCATAGGCGCCCGGAGGAATAGCGACCATAGAGATAGTGGCGGCGAAGATCCTGCTGATCCGTCAGTGCCAGGGTATCCAGCATCAGGGCCTGATACAGGTTTTCGCCATCGGTGATGAATGAGGGCTCATAGCGAACATAAGCATCGTTGTTTAACGCCCCATCGAGTGCCGTTTGCAACGTTTGCCAGTCCTCGTCGCCGTAGCCATGGGCGTTGAAGTAGTATTCCAGTATCCAGCTCTGCAGATTGGCCGTGGTGTAGTTCACCCCGATAAGCGCTCGAGCCCTCAGGGATTTCGGTGCTTCCTGATAGCTATAACGGGGGGCAAGGGGCTCCCCCTGAGGAGTCGTGACCGCGGGTACAATCTGCTGGAGTTCAGGCAATTCCCGCTGTCGCGTTGCATTGGCCTCGAGCCTGAAGGTAAGGCTGTCGGAGAGAAGAGTGTTAATCCCCGCGGCGAAGATCCAGGGTTGTGATTCCGGTTTGTCGGTCGCCAGCGTCAGTTCGGTGGTACCGGTGCTGAAGGTGTACTTTGCCGCGTACTGGAAGCGGTTATGTGGCTGGTCAGTGGTTTGGGCGCCGGCAAGGAGTACCAGCGAATGCTGGCCGTGGATCCAGGTCCACTCGGCCATCGGGATGCCTTCATCAAAGCGTGGCTGGTTATCGAAGTTCCTCGGGATGGGGCGACGAGGCAGCACGATATCGAGTGGCGCCCAGGTAAATCCTCCACCCCATCGGATACGTTTTTTGCCCATGTCGAGCCGGTGATCGCGATCGTGATTTGACCAGCTGGCATAGGCTTCGAGCAGCTCGTTATCGACTTCTTCTGTCCGATTGGTCTTGCGATAGTCCACCAGATCTCTTGCAAAGATATCTATGTTGTCGCCAAGTGCCAGACTGGCGGCCACGTCCGCGCTACTGACGATCTCGTGGTTATTAAACCCAAACAGTCGCTCCTGCGGGTTGAGTCGGTAGTCCTGGCGCAACTCTCGATGCTCGTAGCTCTGCCTCACAATAGCGCTCCAGCTTTCCAGCCATGTAGGGGAGACAGCCGTACTGTCATCCTCCTGGAATTCAAAGTCGCTACTGTCAAATTCGGGAGCGGCGGGTTCTGCCTGACACACGCTTGCGGAAAAAAGGCTGGCCATCAGCGCGAGTAGAGGCAAGCCGCGGAAGTGGCGTTCTGCCCGAGCCCGTTTGGTTAGATGCATGGCGCTCACTAAGGGGTATCCAGGTTCTCTTTGTGGAAAAGCGCTTTTGGCAAGGCCTGGCGGTGATAGTCTTCATAGACCATCCAGGTGTAGCGGTCCTCGAATAGGGGATCCACCAGCAGCAGCCGGTGCAGGAATTCGTGCTCACCAAACTTTTTGAAGGCTTTATAGTGGGCAACCTTCAACAACTTGCCAGATTTGGCGTAGTGCTCGCTTTTGATGGGCTTGAACGTTTCTTCGGCGACCCAAAGCACGATGCGCTGATAGGTGGCGCCTTTTTTGTGTGCCGTGAGGTTGAGCTTCAAGCAGGGCGTGTCGTCGCATGAGTCAGTGCCCTCCAGCACCGCTTCATAGTCGTCGTAGTTGGTGTTGGCGATGTCCCCGTTGCTGGCTTCCCCAGTAACCCGTTGCAGGGGGGAGACCCGGATAAGATTGCGGGTGCGCGGCATGGCCATCCACATGTTATTGCCTTCAATCAGGATCTTTCGGCCCTTGTCTCGAGCAGGTTTGAGGAAATCGACCCGAACTTCGTCCGAGGAACGAAAGGCTACTTCCATCAGGTGCTTTTGATCTTCCCGACCCGGCTGTTGGCTTACCGTCAAGACCTTGAATACAAAGGGGTCCTGGTAAAAGCCTCGGTAACTGTTGACGGTCTGCAAAATGGTTTGCGCATCCGCTTTGCCCTGATCCGCCCAAGAGGCTGAAGCCAAGGCACACAACAGGAGAAAACTGAACAAGGCCTTCCTATACATCGGTGACTCCTTAAACGGATCTGAGCGCGTCGACCACTTTCAGTCGGGCTGCGCGTATGGCTGGCAGGAGAGCGGATAGCGCCGTAATGAAAAAGCCGTAGAGAAACGCTTCCAGGTATTGCCAAGGCACCACGAAAACACGAATAGGGTACTGCACCGTGCTCCCCGGAGGTGTTGGCATCGGGAGGTGCATTTCGGTAACGATATGGGCGATGCCCGCGCCGCAGGCAAGACCAATCAGACTCCCCAGGAGCCCAATCAACGCGCCCTCCGTGAGAAACTGACGCATCACCTGGCTGCGGGTGGTTCCCATCGCCCGCAATGTGCCAATCTCCTGAGTCCGCTCCAGAACATTCATCATCATGATGTTGGAAATACCGATCAGGATGATGAGCAATACGATGACCTTGATGAACATAAAGATCGCGTCAAACAGGCCGCGGACTTTGTGGTAGGAATCGGCCAGATCGCTCCATGTTTTGATTTGCACGGTCAGACCTGCCTGCTTGAATAGCACGTTCAGTCTGTTTTTTACGGCCATGGTCTGGTCGGTGCGGGTCAGCAAAACGACCAGCCGGCTGACGGAAGTGGTGTCCATCAAGGTCTGGATGTGTGGAAGGTTCGCTCGAATGAGGTAGCGGTCAACATCCTTCAGCCCAGACGTCACCAGACCGGAAACTTTGACATCGACCGCGTTAATGGCACCGAGGGTGGTGGAGGATAGCAGCGTGACGTAATCGCCCGGCTCAACCCCCATGCTTTTTGCAAGCGCTTCACCCAATAGGGCACTGTTCTGGTCTTCCGGGAAAAGATCCTCGCCTTCCTTCAGATAAAGAGCGGAATTCATGATCGCCTCTTTATCAGAATCCATCCCGAACCCGACGACGCTGGTTGAGCGCTCTCCGTTGGACATGAGTGCGGAAAAGTTAAGACGGGCGGTGACAATTTCGACTTCCGGCAGGCTTTCGATGATGCTGGAAAGCTTTTCCTGTTCATCCTGGCTGATGAGCAGATTCTCGGTCTGGTCACTGGCTGCCTTGTCATAGCCCGTCTTGGTGATCTGCAGGTGTCCGAGTTGTGAACGGATCAGGCTCTCACGCATACCTTGATACATGGACGACACGAAGCCGCCAAACACCACCAGGGCGGACAGACCAAAGGCAATCGTAACAATGGAAATGGCGTTTTTACGTCGGTGACGCAACAGGTTACGCAGGGCCAGCTTTAACATCGAAAACATAGTGGGGCGAGTCCTTAGAAATCGAGGCTGGCAATGCGCTGGCGCCAGTATTCGCCGCCCTCGGGAGGCAGCTCGTTGTGATAGCGTGCTTTGCAGTTTTCGCCCTCTGCCGCCTTGCAGGTTCTCAGCAGGTAGTAGATCACCATGGCCTTGAAATCAGGGCCTACGGATTCATCCGTATGCGCGAGAATGTAGGTGAAATCTTTTTCAGCCACCGGCAGGCGGTTAAGAAAGCGGGGCATGAAGAGACCGTTGATGGCACGTTGGAGTCGCGCACCAAGATTTTCGGGTGCTCGCTTTACCGCCCTGTCCATCGACCGTATTCCCCGTTTGGCCAGGAGCATTGCTTTGCCGGTGTTCTGATCGGTGTAACGGGCAAGCATCGTTGTCGCGCTGCCTTTGGCTGCCAACAGTTCCGGGTCACCGGGAAAAGCCGCAAGGGCACGCTCCAGCAGGGTGATGGCGTACTCGGTGTGGGCCTGGGAAGGGGCGTCCTCGCCGGCGACTGCAGTTGCGCTGAGCGCTACCCGGCGTAACTGCTGGGCAGGTACGGAATCGGCTGCCATGTGACGGTATTGCTCAACCAGTTCCAAGCGCTTGTCGGCTTGATAGGGGATGGCCGTGGGTAAGACGAGTGTGTCGGCCCATAGCGAAACTGAACACAGCAGCAGACTGAAAGCGGCTATGGCGACAGAAAATCTTTCAGGTCGCATCAATGATTCCGTCCTTTATGTTGACGATTTGGGCGTGCTCCGGGAAATGGTGACCGTGAGTCACCATGACAAAAGTGAGTCCATGCCGGTGATTGAGGTTTTCCATCAGCGCCACCAGCGTGTCCGAGGTCTTGGAATCCAGGTTGGCGGTCGGTTCGTCGGCGAGAATCAGGTCGGGCTTGTTTACCATGGCCCGGGCTATGGCCACCCTTTGTGCCTGGCCGCCTGAGAGCTGGTTGGGCCGCTTATGCAGGTGCTCACCCAAACCGACCTCGCGCAAGGCGTCGGCCGCTCGTTTTCGGCGCTCGGGCACCCCATTCAGGTAAAGCGGATACTCCACGTTCTCCAGGGCCGTTAGAGCTGGGAGTAAGTTGAAAGACTGAAATACAAAGCCCACGTGGCGTCGTCGGATGAGGGTCAGCTGATGGTCTTTCAGGTTTTGCACCGCCTGTCCCTGAATGCTGATCTGGCCGCCATCGGGAACATCCATACAGCCAATGATATTCAGCAGGGTGCTCTTACCGCTGCCACTCTCACCCTTTATGACAACGAAAGCGCCCTGCTCGATATCCAGATTGATGTCACGCAGGGCCTGCAGGGATTGGTTGCCCTGTTTGTAGCTTTTGCGAATACCCTCGAGCCTGACTGCCAGCATATCGTTAGCTCCGCCTCAAACCATGGATGCGTGATTGTGCCTGCTCCAGTTGGTGGGTAATGAGAGGGTCGTCCAGCTTGTGCTCGCGGAGTTCGTCCAGTTGCCCCTCAAGGACCGCTATATCCTGTGTCGTTGGATCCTTCCTGGCCTCATGGATGTTGAAGAGCAGCATTGCGATGCGTGCCGTCTGTACGATGGCTTGCGGTGTTTCTTTCTCATGTTTCGCCAGGAAGGCCTTGAACCACTGGATATCCTTTTTCACCACCGGCTGGATGTCCGATTGGTCCAGCAGATGGACAAAGGTGGCGAGGCGGTTGAGTCGTAACTGGGCGTCGTCGGGACTGTCTTTCACTGCGTGGTTGAGTCCGGCGATGCCCTGGTTCAATTGATAGAGTTTGCGTAACCCCATCAGCAGGTCCAATCGCGCGCCTGCCCGCTTGGTCTGATTCATACTGTACCAGGAGAGAATCTGGGGGTCGTCGGGGTCGAGCTGGCGTGCCTGGGTCAGGGCCTTGTGCGCTGAATCAATGTCATTATGCAGCGTATACAGGGCACCCAGCGTCGAGAACACCAGGGGATCCTTCGTATCAGCGGCGGCTTCCTTTTTGAGTTCCGCCATGAAGGCTTGATCGCTTTCCGTGTATGGAATCGGCGGAAAATCCACCGGCCATGCGCCATTGGCAAAGGCTATGGCATTACCAATGACCAGGCTGATCAGAAGATTGATTCCCAGGAATCGGAGTATCTTTTTTCCCATGGTGGAACTCTCCCAGTGCAAAATGGCCTGCAGGCCATAATCGGCCCGATAGGGCAGCCTCAGGCAGCTGTCGTCAGGCGTGCGTCCATTTCCCGCAAAGTGGTGTATTCGTCAAACTGCAACGACTCCGGATCCACAACGTCTGTGTAGATCTGCTCACAGATCAGAATCAGTTCCACCACGTTGAGGGAATCCACGCCCAACTCCGCCATGGCGGTGTCGGGGTCGACACTGTCCTTGTTAAGGAGCGTCGCAACGTCTTGCATCAGTTGGGTGAGGGTTTGGCTGTTTTCGGTCGTCATGTTATTTCCTTCATACTGCATGTGGTTGGTTCATCGGGGATGGACTGAGCTCATCCTCTTTGTGGGAAGCGCTGTCCGTGGTTGTGTCGGACAGCACGAAGCGGTGGGTCCCGAGCAGGTAGTCGGCGGTCAATAGGCGAATGGCCAAGTCGCCATATTGCCGGTTCGGGGTCCGTCTGTGCCGTCTCGCCAGTTTCGCGGTCACTGGGGGCTGCAGCCGGAAAAGGTGGTTGCTGAAATTCTTATCGGATCCCATGCGATAGAGCCGCTGTGCGGCATCGAATACATTGGTGCAGCTTTTGGTGTGAATATCGGGCTGTGGCAAGGTTGACTGACTATCAAGATCAAGCTCTGGAAATCGGCGCGCTTCTCCTGCCGTGTAGCCAGGAAGTTGGGCCTGAAGGCGCGGAAAACGCCAATGCTGGCCTCTGAGCTGAGCGATCTCCCAGGTCCGGTTAAGGGCTGCGGGCCAGCGCGAGAAAAGGTTGAAGTACTGATGCGGCTGGTTCGCCATCGCCAGAGCTGCATCCAGGGATCGACCGATATGGTTTTTGGCCGACACCCGCTTCTTTAGCGTTTTCGAAAACAGGGGATAAGCCGCCTGAGGGGGTGGGACGATGGCCTCGTTGAGGGGGGCACGCCCGTCCCGGAGCCCAAGGTTGCAATCAACAATGCCGCTCCCGGCGTTTTCCGTTTGATGGAGTAGGAATGCCTCCAGGCGAAAATCGGCTGCTTGCCGACAGTCTGAGGCCAAGGTTGGCACACTCAGGAAAAACGCTTCCCAGGCCAGCGGGTCAGCATTCTGTAGGTTGACCGCTATCTGCGCTGCTTCCGCGTGATCATCAGGTTTCGGCGCAGTGAATGTTTCGGGGCCGCGCAAAGGTTTTTTACTTTCCTTGAAGCCATCGCCATGCAACTGGATGCAAAGCGTCTGCCCCGGTGGAAGGGATTGGACTTCATTAAACCAGGTATGGGCTTCCTGAAGAGAAGACAGGCAAATACTTTCAACGACAGCGTGAAGATTCAGTGTGGGGTGGTCGATGAGCCTGGCCAAGAAATCCATGCTGGATGAGAAGCAGACACTGCGTCCTCTTCTGAGTGTATAGAGTGAGCCAATGCCCATCGGATCCCTTTGCAAATACAGTTCCGTTTTTCCTTCCGATAACCGGGATGTCCATGCCATGGCGTAAGCGCCTTGCCATGACTCATCGCCTTGACCGGGATGCGCTGTGCCGGCCAGCAGCAGGTCGTCCGCTCTGGCATGAACGGCCGGCTTTCCCTTTCCAAGCGTGTAGGCTTCTACATCGGGATGTATGTCCGAAGCGTCAGCCTCCAGGCCGTGCCTTTGGCAGAACTCGACCAGCGCCGACCGAAACAGGGCAGCGGTTTCATGGTCTTCGCGGCAGCGGGTAAAGCCGCAGATGACGTTCGCACCTAAGAGCATGCTGCCTCCTGCGGGATTTCGAGCTGTGAAGACCGTTCTGGTAACTGCGCGCTGATCCAGTCTTTCATCAAGGCGCCAGCTTTCCCGACCACCGTGAGGTGGTTGGCCGCCGGGATGACATGCAGCACTTTGCTGGTGGCACGGGCCAGGTGCCATTGATGAATGACGCTCACAGCACTGGGATCGGTGACTTCATCCTTTTCACCAATTGCTAACCACACTGGCCTGTCAATCTGGCTGAATGCGTCCTGATAGTGACGAACGCTTAGGGAGGCCGACATATTGTAGGAGTAGTCCTGAACCCGATTTTCCATGGCAGCTTGTTGCGCCGGGGCCGGGAAATGGGACACCGTTAAGCGCCGCAAAAACGGGAACAGTTTTCCAAGGAAATAGCGCCACAGATAGCTCTTGTAGAGGTACTTCTCGAAGGCTTTGGGTACGGGATTAAAGTGGGGCACCTGGCGCCAATACATGAATGGAAACAGGAATCGAACCGCAGGTATGTCGTAGCGGTGTGTCTCCATGCAGCCGGGGAGTGCCGGGGACAGAAAGAGGTAGCCGGCCACGTCCGCCGATCCGTATTTTGCCTGGTACCTCAGGAGTACCACGCAACCGGCAGAATGGGCCGACAGGAACACCGGTACGCCGGGGTGATGCTGCCGGACAGACATAACGGTCTCGGCCAGATCGTCTTCCAGCTGACCCACGTAGTCGGTATGGCCACGGGGGCCGGTAGAATCGCCATTGCCACGCAGGTCCATGAGGTAGGGCTTGACACCGGCACTTGCCAGAACTTTGCCCAACATGACGTAGCGCCGGCTGTTGTAGGAGCTACCGTGCAGATGAATGACCACCGCCCTGGCGGGCTCGACCATAAAACTACGGTAGGCCAGTCTGGCATTGTCCGTGGTCGAGATATGGCCGTTCTCTGGAGTGAGCTTGGTTGGCTGATCCGTCGTCATGGCCGTACCTCGGGCTCGAGCTGTCCATGCTGAACGGGTGCAGCGAGAGGTGCTTCGTCAAAGTCCCAGCGGTAGTAATGATTGTCGGGACAATCCGCGCCGGGGGTCGTGCACTTCAGGTGTCGCCTGGCCAGGTGAACCTGCTGAGATGCGGCAGCATTGAGCACCTCAAAACTTTCGTTATAGCCCGTCCGGAAGCTCGCAGTCTCCTGGTGAACAGTGACGTCGCGCCAGGGAAGGGCGCGATTGGCGGGGCGTACATCCAATATTCCGAAACGGCCGCCAACCCCCAAAACCGCAATAGCCAGCTCACCTTCCTGAAGGGTGTGGTGATAACGCTGTAATTCCAGCAAGGGCTTCATGCTCATGTAGTGCCAGTCGCCCGCGTCGATGCTGTCGAGCCAGTGTATTGAGGCCTGGGCGTGGGCCAGCTTGTGGTTGGCAAGATCAAGCAAGTGGGTCGAGAAGCTCGATTGTGTTTGAAAGGAGACCACGGGTTTGGGAGACGTGGCGTTCATTCTGACCAAGGAGTCCACGAGGCGCTCAACCAGGCCTACCGTGGCAGAAACGCCTTGTCGCTTGGACAGAAGCTCACAACTGGCGATGTAAACACCTTGGCCATCCATCGTAGGTACGGATTCCTTTCGTAACCTGACGGCACCCAGTGCGGGCGAATGGATAAGGCTATCGGGCCCGTTGGTGCGTCCAATCCCAATACAATCCATGAGGTGCTGCGTCAGGTTTTCGGGCTCGCTGACAACCACAAGTGCTTCGGATGCCGCCTCGTGGTTGCAGAAATCCAGGATCAATCCAAAAAAGGAGAGACAGCCCTGCGCCACCAAGCGATGAGGGATGTCCGGGTAGGCTTTACGGAGTTCGTTGCCAAGGTGGCGGGTGAGCGGGTCGTGCCAGCAATACACTTCACTGGAGCTGCAATAATAGAGGATCTCCGGGCGATAGCGTGACGCCACCAGCTGCTGTTGCAACCAGTGATAGTCTGCCTCCTCGGGGCACGCCTTGCTGGTGATCACATCCATCCGTAAGTACATCGCCGTGTTCGCCTCACTCCGCCTTTGACACGATGCCGTGCGCTGTCAGAAATTCATGCAGCTGAGGCAGCGCCTCGTCATCCAGGTTGCCGTTGGTATACAAATCCAGGGCGATGCGATTGTCTCCACAATCCAGATGGTGCTTTTTGAACCAGTCATCGACCACAAGAAGATTGAGACCTTCATCCAGTAACGCCTGAACCTCGAGTTCGTTATGAATGGATAGGAAAACATCGTCCTTTAGCAGTCGCGCAGGCAGGCGGCCAATGCAGGGCATGCTCAGGCGTACGAACGTCATGTCGAGCGGGAGAGCCAGTTCATCAACCTTGAGCAGCAGTTGCTCCAGAAACTGGTAATGCTCCTGGAATGAGAGCAACACCGGCGACTTGATGGAAAGATCGAATCCGGTGTAATTCTCGAAGTCATCAGGCGTCTGTAGCGGAAAGGTCATGATGTCGGCTGCTACCGCCTTATCCGGGAAAGGGGGCTGTTCCAATACGCCTTGAAACGCAAACCGGGATTGACGCATCTCAGGCCCTCCCGCCTTTGGCTTCAAGAATGTGCAGTGGCGCGTCCTTTGCGGTAACCACGCGCGCCAGGCTGTAGTAGCCGTTCAGGGCCAGCGAGCAACACAGCACCGGTTCATCCTGGATTTTTCCGCTTTTTCGGTGATGGATCAGGCTCAACCAGGGATCGCTCCCGAAACAATGCCCCCACTCTGGATGGAGGTCGGGTAAACGCGGTTCATTCTTGAGAGTGCGCTCAAACAGGGCACGTACGCCTTCGGGAAAGAAGGGCAGAGCAACGGCGCTCGCTGGCTCCCGCTTTAACTCGTTGCGCACCGCAATGGCAAATTCGGCTACCGGATTGTGGGTCTTGCCAAAGCCTGTTTGCAGCGGCAAGTCACCGTCAGGTCGTTCGAAAAGCAGAGTGAGTATTCCAAAGCCGGATTGTTCCCAGTTGGGGTTCTCCAACCAGTAACTCATGTTGAACAGATTGACGTCGAAGACGGTAATCAGGCAGTGCCGCTGGGATGGGCGGGTTTTGGCTAAATAGCGCAGCAGATAACCCCACCCGGCACATTCGTAGGCATTGGTAAAGGCGGCCGGCACATTGCGACAGGTGTGGGAAAGCTGCTCGCGCCAGTCATTCCAGTGGACCGTCCCGGTCGTGAAAGGCATTTCCACAATGGTGGAGGAGATGAGGTGCGGAATACCTGAGGCCGCTGCCGGCGCCCCCAGGGCGGCTTCATGTTGACCAATGACAGCAGAGAGTTCTTTAAACATCTCATCTGCCGTGCACTTCCTGGGAAACACCGGGTCGCGATAGGGGGTGTAAACGGCACCGTTTAGCGTGATCGCATTCATGCCCTATGCGCCCTGTATTTGTTGTAGAGCTCAAAGAAGCAGCGATAGGAACTGCCTTCCATTTTGGTGAAGCCCAGAGCATCGCGCTGATCACCAAGATTGGGCAGCTGCTGGTCACCAACCAGTTGAACGAGGAATTCGTTCGACAGGAATTTCAGTGCCAGAACCTTATCAATCAGGTGTCGGTCAATCTGAGTCTGCTCACAAATCGATTTCGCAACGCTTTGGATGTAGTGCCTGATTTCCGTGTGGGAGGCGCTTCGGAGCAGTCGTTCCTGATCTTCCAGCCATGTTAGATGCTGCATGATGCCGCGAACGAAGCGCGGTCGAATCGTCGTCAGCAGGCGGGTGACACCGGCCAGCCCCCCTTTCGTCAGTTGATCTTCGGCTGCTACCGGCACCGATCCGCTAACGTTGCCCAACTGCAAGTGCCCATCGAGAAAGGGGCCACCGATCTTTGTCCGCTTTAGGGTTCGGGCTCGGTCCGGATCGATGAGATAGAGAGAGGGAAAGAAAGCATTGCCTTTGCGTGCCGCCACAAACAGAAAATTGTCGCGGTGAGCTTCGATCCCCCACACCTTGTCAATACTGAGGTGATCTTCGCCGTCTTTCTTTTCGACCCGGGTATGCCAGTTTTGTAGCGAGGGGCCCCCACGGTCCGTCATCAAGAAGCAACCGCTTGCGCCTTTGCTGGCCCATTGGCCGAGTTTTTCCAGCTGGCTGTCATTGGCGCTGAGGCTGACCAGAATGGAACCGAACTGGTTGACCAGGTGATGGAAGTGAGGTGCGAACCCTTCCCGACCAATATTCTCCAGAACGCTTTCAATGGCATCCGTCTGTGGCAGAGGTGACTGTTCACCGGCCGCGCCACTTTGCACGGGCGAGGAAAAGGGAGAAAAGTCGTCCTCGATGATAATGGCCGAGTCCAGCAACCGGAGGCAGGACTGTGCAACCAAACGCTCTACGGTGCGGGGCGGTGCGCAATGCGAGGCCAATTGGTCGAGAACCAGTTGGCCAAAACGTTGGGCTGTATTAGCGGGATTCATGGAACAGATACTCCCGTGCCGGAGGAAGGTCGAGAAAATTGACGGGTGAATAGCTTCGGTTGTAGGCACCGCAATGGCTGAAAATGCAGACATCACCGATAGCAGGGACCGCACCTCCTTCCGGCCATTGGCCGATGACATCATCTTTGCTGCAGGACGAACCGACAAAAAGCATCGGCCCGTTAAAGGTCGTCCTGGAGGTTTCGTTGACGTGGCAGAGTTCAGGTTTGGCGTGCTTGCGGAAGACATTCTCGGTTTGGGCCAGGAGAAAATTCTGGCCAATACCGCCATCGCACACGACAATCAGGCGATCGTTGAGCTGTTTGGTGCTTACCACCCGGGTCAAGAAAAAACCGGCACTGGCGTAGATCGCCCGGCCGCTCTCATGAAGGACTTCATAGTCTTGCTGGAGATCAGCGAGCCGGGAACGATACTGCTCAAAATCGAAATCTTCACACAGGTCTTCGGAAAAGCCACCGCCGAGGTTGATCGTGGTTAGCTGATAGCCCAACCGTTGTTCCAGCTCTTTAACCAGAGGGACGACCGCATCAATGCTTTGCAGGGCTGTTTTACTGAAGGTGTATGAGCCCTTGAAGCACTGTATGCCTCGCACTTCTATATCGTTGTTTTTGGCAATGGAAATGGTCTCAAACAACCCGTCCAGATCCATTCCGAAATGGTCGTCACGTACTTTGGGGTGCTCGGGATTGAACGCTGTCAGGACCGCGCCATTAACACGTAGCATGACCGGTTTTATGGAGCGGCCCTGTGCTGCCGTGATGGCCCTTTCCAGTTGGCTGGGATGATCAATGATCAATGTCGCCTTCGCTGCAATGGCATAGCGCAGTAGCTCACCGTTTGCCGAAGGATTATTGAGAAACTTTTCGACGCCGGGTGCTCCAGCGACTTTGTTGAGCTCTTGCGCCGAGGCCACTTCATTGCCGTCTTTCATCACATGGGCGCACCGCAGAAGAATGTCTGGGGTGGAGTTGGCCTTGACGGAAACAATCAACCCGGTGCCCAGTTGGTCGCGGAGGCGGGAGAAGTTAGCCATTGCCTTCTCTGGAGAATAGAGATAGCAGGGCGTTTTAAATTGCTGCGCATCGTCAGCCAGCAGCTTTCTTATCGTGGCAATGCTCATTAATCGCACTCACTTTGCGGGTCTTCGGGGAGCTGGAGACGCTGTCTATCGGAATTCTGCAAGCATCCGCTTTTTATCGATCTTGCCGTTAACCGAAAAAAACATGTTGTCTACGAAACGGACCTGGCGGGGCATGTAATCGACCCCCAGTGTCGTTTTGAGCTTGTCGGTCAATGCCTTGCGATTTTGCGGGGTGTCATCATTCAGTTGAATGAAGAGGCAGGCGATTTCGTTACCGAATCCGTCCTCGGTTCCGACGACCGAACATAGTTCAACCGACTCTTCCAGTTGAATCGTCCGCTCAAGCTCCAACGGATAAAGGCAATAGCCGCCCTGTTTAATGAGATCTTTTGCACGCCCCTGAAAATAGAAGTAACCATCGGCGTCGTAATAGAAAAGATCGCCCGTATTCAGCCAGTTGTCGTCTCTGTAAAGCCCGCCTATGACTTCCGCACCGGCACAGCTTTCGGCCCGCGTATAACCTTGCATGACCGAGGCGCCCCTCACCATGAGGATGCCAATCTCGCCAGGCTCCACTTCCTGATAGCGCGGCAGCCCGCGGACTGATTCGATTTCACGGAACACCTTGGCTTCCAGGCCGGGCATCGGAATACCCACGGAGCCGGTTTTTCGTTCCAGGTCCTGGGGTGGAAGGAAAAGCGCCCGTTTGGACTCTGTCAGCCCGTACATGGCGAAGATGCTTACTTCCGGCAGTTGTCTCTTTATGCTGGCAATCGTGGATTCAGGGAGATGGCCGCCCGTATTGGTGATTTTTTTGAGAGAAGGTAGCGAGATTTTCGCAAGGGGCAGGCCTTTCTCGATCAGTGTTGCGATCAACGGCACTACCGGCAGCAGTGTGGTCGCGTGTTTTTCAAGTGCCTTGATCAGGGTGATGGGATGAACCGTCTGGTCGTACAGCGCGACATTGCATTCGCAATAGAAAGCGAACAGCACCTGATAAAGGCCATAATCAAAGGACAGGGGCGAGGCGCAGAGAATACGCTCGTTCTCATCAATCTGAAGGTAGTCTGTAATGGAACGCATCGCCGCCAGGACGTTTCCGTGGCTCAGCATGATGCCTTTGGGTTGGCCTGTGCTACCTGACGTATATATGATCAGGGCGAGGTCACTGGCCGTCGGGCGGGGCGGTGTGCGGAAAAGGAAGCGCGAATCCGGTGCAAGATAGCCGGGCAGAATATCGCACTGGTCTTTGTGGGGATAAATAACACACCGGGCGTTGCAATCACTGGCAATGGCGTTGAGATTTGGCGCCAGCGATTCTGCTTTCATCGGAACAGCGGCTGCCCCCAGATGCCAACAGGCAAGCAGGGTGGCAATACACTCAACGCTGGTATCCATGGCGACAATGACCCTGTCGCCTGAAGTGACCCCATGGAGCCTCAACGCATCAGAAGAATGTCTTGCCAGCTGTCCCAGCTTCTTGGTCCGGTAGACCGGGCCGCCCGAGGAGTGTTCGATGCTGCCACGCCAGTGGCCTTGCACAACGTGACGATAGACATCGCCTAGCGTATGCCAGTGAGCAGTCATAGTGTCCCAAGTCCATTTTTATAGTTTGTATTATTGTTAAAGGATGTTAATGGAAAGCCATAAAAAGGAACGTGAATTGATTCAAAATCAACGTAATCGTCAGGAAATAACCTGGTAGGGCGGCCAGGTTGAGGAAGTGGGGGTTAGGTCATGTGGCAGGATGCCACCTTGCGAGGATGTGGTATCAAAGCGGCGTGGCAAGCTTTCAAAACAGGGTTCTTCACTCGATATCTATCAGTCCCAGGTTTCTTGCCCTGTCCACTGCGCTGGTGCGGTTGGCCACACCCAGTTTGCTGTAAATGCTGCGAAGGTGAGCCTTGATGGTGGCTTTTGCTATGCCCAGCTTTTCGCCAAGTTGTTGGTTGGTGAAGCCCGTGGCTAACAGGGCGATGACTTCACGTTCTCGGCGGCTGATCTCTTCTTGCAGCGCATTCTCGTTGGAAGGCTTTGGCGATGTATTGGCAATCTGGTTCCCGCCCGTAAATTGTTGCAGTAAATCGCTTACGTACCGGTTTTCAGGCGCCACCGACAGGCAATGCTCAAGTATGGGGATGAGTAGCGGTCCCTCGTCCAGATACAGCCGCAGGCATCCTCGGGGATAATAACGGTTGATATGCGCCAGAAGAGACGTGGAGGCAGCGGTGCCATCGTTTTCGCTGTACCAGCCGCCAATCACGTTAAGTAGATCAAGACGCGCCTGGAGCAATTGGTTATCGCCTTTGGCCAATTCTGCTTGAAAACTGGCGAGCGCTTCTTCGTCTGCGGTCCCCTGAATCAGGTTGGCTCTATGAACGAGGGCCTGTTCATGAAAACGCCGCCAACGGGGGCCCTCCCGCCCCGCCCCTGTGTGTTGGCTCCATTGGATGAGGGCCGCGGAATCGCCGTCCAAAAGGCGGGTAATTGCATCCAGGGCGGTTGCACTGGGAATCATGTAGTTCCATACGCCGCCACTTCGTTGATGTTCCTTTTCCATGTCGTGGAGGGCACTTTTGCAACGTGCCGGGGAGTTAAGAATCATCCCGATGCGCCAGTTCTCGAAGTGGAAATAGATCCTGTCCATGGGCGTGAGGGCGTTTGGATCGAGATCGAAGGCACGTTGCAAGGCAGCGTCCGCTCGGGTGATATCGTTGGTTTCCAGTGTCAGCATTTCTTCAAGATATGCCAGAAGAGCGGCTTCTTCGGCACGCTTGGGCATGGCGACAAAGGCTTCCCAAGTCCGCTCGTACGCCTGTTGCGCGGCCCTGGGCTGACAGCGGTGTATCATGACAGCGACAAGGGGCGTAAGGCTTCGCACCGCGCAGAAAATGTCGGCTAGACGAATGCCGGTATCCAGGGCGCGAAGCAGGTAATGTTCCGCACTTCTGAGATCGGCCTCCATCATGCTGTCTGTCCCCAACGTATAGTAGGTCCAGCCCTGGAAGCGCGAGGAACTCTGTTCCACATCACGGGCGGCTTGGGCTATCAGCTTTTGAGCGGTTTGCGGTTGGCCGGAGAAGCGCGCGCTTTGGCATTGCAATAGTAAGGATGCCGCCACCAAATCCTCTGACACCTTCCCGGGCAGGGCCTCTCGTAATGATTCATTGCGATGAAGGATTTGCAGGGTCTTGTCATAGCGGCCTTCGAAAAACAGCAGGAAGGCTTCTAGCAACCCCAATGCATGGGACTGTTGTCGTATTTCGATCGGGAATTGCTCCAGGATCTCCCCGCGCGCCGGAAGCGTTCCTGTGGCTATCCATTGATTCAGCGCCTCAGGCAAGAGTGCTTCGGCTTCCTCGAAATACTGGTCAGCCAGCAGCAGCTCAAGAGCTTCCGTGACCATGCCGAGATGAGAGAACGTATCGGCAGCCCTGCGTCGCAGGCCTCGTTGTCTCGCCTGTTCGGTGGCATTTGCCAGTAGCCAGTCGCGGAGCAGGTCGTGCAGTCGAAGCCATTGGGTTTCCTGGCCGAATTCCTGAAGCAGCAGGTTGTGTTCCTTGATCTGCCTGACCAGACCCTCCGAGTCAGAAGCGCCTCGCACAGCGTCCGCCACCTCTACGGTGAAGAAAGGTAACGCCGCCATCTCTTGCAGAAAAATGCGCAGCCGCTCAGGGAGGCGATCGTAAATCTCTTCCATCAGATAATTGGCCAATGCGCCTTGCGGAGCGGAGAGCGACTGCCTGTCCGCACTCCATTCCGTTAGTGTGGCCAAATGAAGGGCTGCGGGCCATCCCTGAGTCTGTTCGTGAAGGGTTTTCATCTGCTGGTCAGAGATCCTGTCGCCCAGTCGTTCCCGCAGAAATGCACATGTCAGGGGAAAATCGAAGCGCAGCATATGACTTGAGACGATTTGAGCGCGGTTGCGAACCAGAAGCTGAGAGAGCCCAAGGTCCGGAGCAGTGCGTGACGTGGCAATGATCTTCAAGAGGGGTGGAGCGAGGTCCACCAAACGCCGCAAGTCACTCAACAGCGCCTGATCCGTGATGAGCTGGAGGTCGTCCAGGACAAGATAAAGGTGTTCGGGGGCCTGCCAGGTCCGGGCGTAGTCTGAGAGCAGGTTGATCAGCCGATCGACAGGGTCAGTCTCGTTTTGACCATCGAGAGCCTGGATCAGCGTAGATCGACAAACACTGAAACGTTTGTCGATGTGCTCCAGGGCACTCCAGATGCCTTCCCAAAACAGGAGAGGGTGGTTGTCACGGGATTCCAGCGTAAGCCAGACATGAAAGGGTTTGGCGCGTTCCAGCCAATGGGAAACCAATGTGGTTTTGCCAAAGCCGGCAGGGGCACTTACTAACGTAAATGCATAGTGTTGCGCTTGATCGAGCAGGGCGAGGCGCTTTTTGTCTACAACCAAGTGGGCCGGCAGGGCCGGCCGTATTAATTTGGTTTCCGCGACCATAGTTATCAGTGCCAGGCAGGAAATCCCAGCAGCATAGCTGATGGACTCGCCTTCAACCACGGATCAAGACGGCAAATGTGACCGGTATACAGGTTGTGGCGTTGGCCTGGAATCAGTCGCTCCCGAGAATCCCGGTGCCGGTAAGTAACGCCATTGCAGTACGTAGCGTGCCGATATCTCGTGAGCAGGTGAACCAGGGTGTTTCCCTGCCACGGTAGCGGGTTTTGTGGTAGGCCAAAGCACGAAACGCATACAGGGTGTTGCCGTGTGCGTATATCCATTGCCCAAGTCTGCGAAGCCAGGGCTGCTCATGGGGGTGGGGGCGCATACCATGAAGTGGAGAAATGCCCAGTGAGACTTCCTGTACGCCCTCGCTCTTAAACTGATGGATGGCCTGGATAATGACGTAGTCCAGCAAACCGGTCAGTTTATTGCCGGGGACTTCGCGCAGGATATTGGCACAATATCCCTTGATTCTGCCGTTTTCAAAATAAGGGTCGAAAAAAACGAAACCGACTAACGCACCATTGTGATAGGCAAAGAATTTACGCACCCCCCACTCATCGTTGAATTCCGGGGGGCGGGTCAGGAGGCGTAACTCGTGTTGTTTGACGGTTTTGTTCTGGCGCCAGGCCATGGAAATGGCCCTTACTGAATCCAAATCCACGTCCTCCATGGAGGCTTCCTGAACCTCTACGGGAGCGCGTTTGTCCAGATTGGATGCGTGGCGCAACTGTTTCATGGCTTTGCCGCGCAGTGTGAACCGCTCCAGGTCTACCGCAAACTCAGTGCCCAGAATGGTGGTGTGGTGGCCGCGGGCCGCCAGATACTCTGCAATCGTGGGGTCGACCCCAACATAGAGTGTTTGGCCTGGAACATCGTGCTCAAAGGCAGCCAGTAGCAGCCCCATTTTGTCCCTTGAGGCGATGGGGTTGTTGAAAACGATATTGATGCGTTTGCCCCATCCGTGGATGGGGTAGTAACTGACGAAGCCCAACCCTTCCTGGTAGAAATGGCTACAACCGGCCTGCACGGTGAAATAGCTGCTCGACTGGCGACCGTGGGCTTGCAGCAGCCGTTGCAGGATGGGCGCCGGCAGCCGGTTGTGATCCTGATGCTGGTATCCTGTACCAAATCGTGAGAACCGCTGCTGCAACGGTAGAAAAAAATGAGGTGCAGTCATTCCTGGAATCCCTCCCGAGTACTTCAGCCTGGGAGTCTGCGCGGTAGAAATCGTGCCCGGCGAGACAATCCCACTTTGAGGCCGGTTCTTGTTGTAAAGGCTTGACCGGTCAGTCTGAGTACGATGATAAAAATAGCCTTCGGTTCCCACATCCACCGAAGGGACTAGTTCCTTTGATCCCTGGGTGAACTCGTTCACAATTTTACCAGGCGTGGCCAGGGAAAGGCGGGTTTGCCGCTGTTGTTTTGGATGGTAAAGTAACTTAGATAAGTATCGAACTGTAATCTGGAGGCGCGGTCCGTGCCGCGATCTTGGTGCAAACACCATGACGACCAAAGAAGAGCGTGCGCAGTTTCTGGCCGAAATGGAGGGCGTTAAACCCATAAAACGCCCGGACAAGGCCGATTTGAACGCAAAGAAAGAAATCACGGCCGCACAACTGGAGCGACAGCGGGCCGCCGTTGCCGACCGGACGCCTGATCGCAACTTCCTGACCAGCGATCATATTGAACCGCTGGGGCCCCACGACGTACTCAGTTTCAAGCGGCCCGGCATCCAGAACGGGGTTTTTCGCAAGCTGCGGCTGGGCCAGTATGTCATCGAGGCGCGTCTCGACCTCCATCGCATGACCGTGGAGCAGGCAAGACAGGAGGTGTTTCGCTTCATTCGCGATTGCATGCACTATGGACTGCGCTCGTTGATCATCCTGCACGGGAAGGGCGAGCGGAATCCGGACAAGGTCGCCTGGATCAAGAGTCATGTTGCCAAGTGGCTCCCCGAGTTCGACGATGTCATGGCATTCCATTCTGCCCAGCCTCGTCATGGTGGCACCGGCGCGGTTTATGTGATGTTGCGCAAGAGTATCAGCGCGCGACAGAACAACCGTGAACGCCATGGTGGATGAGTCGCTAACCAATGTCTGATTCATAAATCTGAGAGGTAGTACATCCATGAAACGACAGGTTGTTATCCTGTTCATCCTATTGGTCCTGATGCTTACAGGGTGTTCAAAAGATCGGGCTTTCTGGAACGACGGCGGCAAGATCGGCAGCGACGGCCGCAAGGTGTGGGATACAAACGGCCAGATGCAGAGCGAGGAGGATCGTAAGATCTGGGATTCCAACCGCGAGAAGAAAGAAAACAGCCGCAAAATCTGGGAAAACGACAAGGGCGAGCCGGTCATCGACTAGGAGTCTGCGCGGCTCCCTCTCCGGGGGGAGCTGGTGATGCCGCTTCCCCGCACGTTAAAACAAAACAACAAACCATCCCCGGCCACTGCGCGATTGGTCCGCGACGGCGCAGCCGGGGCAGGAGTCTCCCGATGAGTCTGAAAGTGAACGTCAACGGCGTCGAGCACGAGATAGAAGCGGCCGCCGACACCCCCTTGCTCTGGGTCCTGCGTGAGGAACTGCAACTGACCGGCACCAAATTCGGTTGTGGTATCGGCCAGTGTGGCGCCTGTACGGTGCAACTGGACGGCACCCCCATTCGCTCCTGTTCGACGCCGGTATCGCTGGCCGCCGGACGGACCATCAAAACCATCGAGGGGCTGGGAACTCCGGAGAACCTCCATCCCCTGCAGCAGGCCTGGATCGATCACAACGTGCCCCAGTGCGGCTACTGCCAGTCGGGCCAGCTGATGTCCGCGGAGGCCCTGCTACGGGAGAACCCCTCGCCCTCTGCAGAGGACGTCGCCTGGTACATGTCCGGCAACCTCTGCCGCTGCGGCACCTACCCGCGTATCCAGTCGGCCATTCTTGCGGTGGCCAAGGGCGAGTCTGCCGATGGGGAGGAGGTCTGATGAAACTGTCGCGTCGTGATTTTTTGCGTGTCGGGGGTGCGGGTACCGGCAGTCTTGTGATCGGCCTGAGCCTGTCCGGCTGTGCCAGTGGGCCGGTCAATCGGCCCGAGGCCAAGGATAACTGGGTGGCCAATGCCTGGCTGGAACTGACCCCGCAGGGCAATGTCCTGTTTACCCTGGACCGGGTGGAGATGGGCCAGGGTACCTATACCGGCATGACCACCCTGATTGCCGAAGAGCTGGACGTGGATCCGCAGAGCATCCGGATCGAATTCGCCCCGGTGGGCGAGCCCTATGTCAATCCCCTGTATAAACTGCAGGTGACCGGAGGCAGCACCAGCACGCGCATCGGCTGGGATCAGTTGCGCAAGGCCGGTGCCGGGGCCCACTACCTGCTGGTCTCGGCGGCCGCGCGGGTGTGGTCGGTGCCGCGGGATCAGGTGAGTACGCGGGAGGGCAGGGCCTACCACCCCAATGGCCAGGACAGCCTGGGCTATGGCGAGCTGGTGACCCTGGCGGCCCGGGAAAGCCTGCCGGACGAGGTCCCCCTCAAACAGCCCTCCGAGTTCCGCTACATCGGCAAGCACAACAAACGCCTGGACGCGCTGGCCAAGGTCACCGGTACTGCGGAGTACGGTATCGACGTCAGGCGGCCCGGTATGCTCTATGCCGTCGTGGTTCGTCCGCCCATGATCGATGGGGAGGTGGGCGAGTATGATGCCGAGGCGGTGAAGCAGCAGCAGGGCGTGCAGTATGTGCTGACGATCCCGCGTGGGGTGGCCATTGTGGCCGATGGCTACTGGAACGCCCACAAGGCAGCGGAAGCCCTGAACGTGCAGTGGCAGACCGGTGACGCCAACCTCATCGACAACGAGGCCGTTTTCAAGACTTATCATCAGGCGGCCGAAGATGACAGCGGTGTGGTGGAACGCGAGGACGGTGACGTCGAGGAAGTCCTGAAGGGCAGCGGCATTGTCAGAGCCGAGTATGAGCACCCGTTCCTCGCCCATGCCACCATGGAACCCATGAACTGCACGGCGGAAGTGACCGAGCGTGGCCTGGAGATCTGGGCACCGACCCAGGGGCCGGATGTGGCCCGGGTGGCGGCCGCGCGCGTGTCGTCCTTTGACCTCGACGAGATCTTTATCCATACCACCTTCATGGGCGGCGGCTTTGGCCGGCGCCTGACCCAGGAATACGTCGAAGAGGCGGCGGCCATTGCCGCCCGCATCGAACATCCGGTCAAGGTGGTGTGGTCCCGTGAAGACGATATCCGCCACGACAAGTACCGCCCGGCGATGCTGCATCGGCTGCAGGCAAAGCTGGAAGATGGCAAGCTGGTGGCCTGGGATCATCAGATCGTGGGGCCGCAAATCCTCAACTGGTATGCCCGCAACGCCGGCCCGGTGCAGTTCTCCTGGGCGCCGGAATTCACCTGGGACATGATTGCCGCGAGCGCGCCCATGGCCGAGGGCATCGCCGCGCCCAAGGACATGTCGGCCATTGAGGGGGCGGTGGGCTATGCCTATGACGTACCCAATATCCGCGTGCGCCACACCCACGTGGATGCTGGTGTGCCCATCAGTTACTGGCGTTCTGTAGGGCACTCCCACAACGGCTTCACCCTGGAAACCTTCATGGACGAGCTCGCACACCAGGCCGGGAAGGACCCGCTGGCATTCCGGCGGGATCTGCTGAGTAAAAGCCCGCGCGACCTGAAAGTGCTGGAAGAGGTGGCGCGCCTGAGCGACTGGGGCAGCGACTTGCCCAAGGGACAGGCCCGAGGGGTGGCGGTGCACAAGAGCTTTGATTCCTATGTGGCGCAGGTGGTGGAAGCTGGCATCGACAAGGGCCAGATTCGGATCCACCGGGTCTACTGCGTCGTCGATTGTGGGCGCACGGTCAATCCCGATATCGTCCGCATGCAGATGGAAAGCGGCATCATCTTCGGCCTCACGGCCGCGCTCTATGGGCGCATCGATTTCCAGGAGGGGCGGGTGCAGCAGAGCAATTTCAATGACTACAAGCTGCTGACCCACGTCGAGGCGCCGAAGATCGACGTGCGCATCGTCGATAGCGACGAACACCCGATGGGGGTGGGTGAACCCGGCGTGCCGCCAGTGATTCCGGCACTGGGTAACGCGCTCTTTGCCCTGACCGGCCGCCGCCAGCGTCGGCTGCCCTTTATTGTGGAGGTGTAAAAGAAGGCGTGATGTCCGAGACTGCAGACAGCATGCCCTCATCCCCCCAGCAGGCGGTGCTGGAACAGACAGCCCAGTGGCTGCGTTGTGGCGAGCGGGTCTGGTTGTGCACCATCCTGTCGACCTGGGGCTCCTCGCCCCGTCCGCCCGGCGCGTTGCTGGCGCTGAGCGAAAGCGGGGAGTGGGCCGGCTCGGTTTCCGGCGGCTGCCTGGAAGAAGACCTGATCCGTCGTGCCCAATCCGATGCCCTGGCCGAAGGCATTCAGCTCGTGGACTACGGTGTCGAAGAGGCGGACAAGGCCCGCTACCGGTTACCCTGCGGTGGTCACATCCGCTTGCTGGTGGAGTTCCTGGCCGGTGAAGATGATCTGGCCCATGTGGAGGCGTTGCTGCAGGGCCTGGGCGAACGGCGGCGCCTGACCCGCAAGATCACGCTGGCAACCGGCGAGCGCAGCCTGCTGCCGGACCCCGTGGCGTCCGGCGTGGCGGTGGACGACGAGGCGGCCTATCACACCCTGGGGCCGCAATGTCGGTTACTGCTGGTGGGGGCTGGCGAAGTGGCCCGGTATGTGGCGCGATTTGCCATGGCTGCGGATTTTGAAGTGACCCTTTGCGAGCCCCGCGAGGCCTTCCGCCGGGGGTGGGGGGAACCGGGTGTGCCGGTTGAGGTGCGGTTGCCGGATGATCTCATCCGGGAACGCTTCAACGATCGCCACAGCGCGATCCTGGCTCTGGCCCATGACCCCCGCGTGGATGACATGGCCCTGCTTGAAGCGCTGCATTCACAGGCGTTCTATGTGGGCGCCATGGGCAGTGCCCGAACCTCGGCCCAGCGGCGCCAACGGCTGCATGAGTTGGGCATTCAGTCCTACCAGTTGGCGCGTCTGCACGCGCCCATCGGACTCGACATTGGCAGCAAGACCCCGGCGGAAATCGCCATTTCCATCCTGGCTCAACTGGTGGGAGAGCGCTACCGGTTACTGCAGCGTTCGCTGACGGGGCGCTGAGCGGTGGTTTGTTAGCGGCTGCTGTCACTCTATAATGGACCTAATCAGAGTTTCCCCAAGGAAGCGTGGCGCCAGTGTCCCATGCTTCCCCACCCACGGACCGGCGGGAGATCCATCGTGTTTGATATCACCCATTATGCGGTTGCCGCACAGACCATCGTCGATGCGGGACAGTTTCTCTACCAGCGCGGGTGGTCACCTTCCACCAGCAGCAACTACTCGGCGCGCATCGACGAAAACCATATTGCGATCACCGTTTCCGGCAAGCACAAGGGGGAACTCAAGCCCCAGGATGTGATGGTGGTGGATCTGGCGGGCAAACCCGTTCAGTGTGCGGCCCGTCCCTCGGCGGAAACCCTGTTGCACACCGTCATCTATGATCTCTATACCGATGTGGGCGCGGTACTGCACACCCATTCGGTGACCGCCACGGCGCTGAGCCGTTACCTGCGTGACCAGGACGAGCTGGAAGTGACCGACTACGAACTGCAGAAGGCGTTCCCGGGCTACGAGACGCACGCCTCCACCCTGCGGTTGCCGATTTTCGAAAACACCCAGGACATCCCGGCCCTGGCCGAGCGCACCCGGCGCTATTTTGCCGAGCATCCCGACCACCCCGGTTACCTGATTCGCGGGCACGGGCTGTACACCTGGGGCCAATCCATGGCCGACTGTCTACGCCATGTGGAAGCGCTGGAATTTCTGATGTCCTGTGAACTGGAACTGTTGAGGTTAAGTCGATGACAACACTGCGGATCTTCTCTGCGGATAACCCCGAGACCCCGGAGCAGGTGGTGGAAGATGGCCAGGAAATCCAGCGCCTGCTGGAGGCCCAGGGGGTGCGTTTCGAACGCTGGGAAACCCGTGACCTGCCGGCGGATGCCGATGCCGACTCGATTCTTGAGGCCTACCAGCCGGAAGTCGAGCGGATCAAGGCCGAGCGGGGCTTCCAGAGCGCGGACGTGATCAGCCTCACGCCTGACAACCCGAAAAAGGACGAGCTGCGCCAGAAGTTCCTCGATGAGCATCGTCACAGCGAGGACGAGGTGCGGTTTTTCGTGCGCGGGCAGGGACTGTTCTATCTGCATTTGGGCGAAAAAATCTATTCCGTCCTGTGCTGCAAGAACGACCTGATCAGCGTCCCCGATGGCGCCCGCCACTGGTTCGACATGGGGCCGCAACCGGATTTCACCTGCATTCGCCTGTTCACCAACCCCGAAGGCTGGGTGGCCCAGTTCACCGGGGATGATATCGCCAGCCGCACACCGCGTTACGAAGCGCTGGAAGGCGCCCGATGATTCGCGTCATCGTTACCGATATTGAGGGCACCACCAGCTCGATCCGGTTCGTCCATGACGTGCTCTTTCCCTACGCCGTGGAAGCATTGCCCACCTACGTGCGCGCCCACGACAGGGAGCCGGCGGTGCGGGAGCAGCTGGATGCGGTAGCGGCGGAAAGCGGGATCGACCCCTACGACATCGAAGGCCTGATCGAGCAGCTGCTGGCCTGGATTCGTGAGGACCGCAAAGCCACTCCGCTCAAGGCCCTGCAGGGCATGATCTGGCAAAGGGGCTACGAGCGCGGGGACTTCAAGGGGCACATCTACGACGATGCCGCCGAATACCTCTGCCACTGGCATGACGAGGGCTTTCGCCTCTATGTTTACAGCAGTGGTTCCGTGCAGGCGCAGAAGCTGTTATTCGGCTACAGCGAAGCGGGGGATCTGACCCCGTTCTTCAGCGGCTACTTTGACACCCGCATTGGCGGCAAGAAGGACGACAGCTCCTACCGGCATATTCTCGAGGAGCTTGGTATGGAGCCGCAGCGGGTGCTGTTCCTGTCGGATGTGGAGGAGGAGCTGGAAGCGGCGGAAAAGGCCGGGTTGCAGACCTGCTGGCTGGTAAGGCAGGGGGCGTTGCCCAACACGGAAAGGCCGGTAGCGCGAGACTTTGCCGAAGTGCATCGGTTGCTATTGAGTCAGCCGCATCCCTAGCAGAATTAGTCTGTTGGACGTTGGAAGCCTGAGTCCCTGCAGATAGACTGCTATGCCATCCCCTCTCCCCTTGTGGGAGAGGGGCTCAATACCGTAAACCTTGAGCCACGACTTTTTCACCGAACCGTGGTGGATGCCTCGGCTCAAGCACGGTATCGGCAACAGAGCTTCCGGATGACCATGCGCACTGTTATACGCGGCCTGCTCCTGCTGAGCCTGCTCACCCTGACCAGCTGTGACCCCTTCTCCCAGCCCACCAGCCTGCTGGACGAGTACCTGGAACGGGTAGGGCGGGTGCTGGATCAGCCGGTACACTACTCCGAACTGCCCGAGGTGCCCGCCTATCCCCGCCGTCGAGACCTACGACTCGAACCACCGGAGATCAACCTCGGCCTGCTCGATTTTCTCTCGTTATACGGCTGCGAACTGCAGGAGGTCATTGGGGAAAAGGCCTCAGGGCTTGGCCGGGTGATGCAGCCGGGGCGGCGGTTGAATTACGAGCTGCGTTTTATCGCGGCGGGGCGATTATGTCTACCCAAGATCGAGGACGAGAAACTGGCGAAAACCTTGCGCCAGGCGATTGCTGCGAAACGACAAAGCCTGCCGATCACCTTCTGGAATGCCACCTGGGGTAGTGAGGAAATGGCGCGTTTCTTTTCCCGCAGCAATGGCCCGTTGCCCTTGGCCCCGGATGGCGCATTGGTGGCGAACCTGCAATCCGATCTCAATCGCCTGCTCAACCACCATAAGCGACTCAACCGTTCCACCTTGCCGACCTCTGTGGTGGGTATCGCCGACACTTATCAGCGCTGGCAGGCCCGGTCCTACGCCGGCCAGCTCATACAGTCGGCGCGGCGCCTGACGGCCCGCCTCAACGATGCGGCCACGGTCATTGAGCAGCGAATGAAGCGACGTCCGTTGTGCTTTCAGGGGCGCAGCAATCACAAGGCCGAAATCATGCGGAATGTCTTCTTCAAGGTCTACGCCAAGCGAGTGCAGCCATACATGGCCACCGTGCAGCGGGTGCGCCAGAACCTAGTACCGTTGCTGGCGCAACTGGCGGAGGTCCAGACAACCGTGATGCCTGAAGCGTTTGAACCGCTTTATCGACAGGTGCTCAAACAGGATGTGGCGGGAAGCCTGTGGCAGCAGCTGGATGCCGCAACTCAGCGACACACCAGGCAATGGCAGGCGCTATTGGAGCAGTGCGGCATGCGGCCCCAGGCTTGAGGCGCATTGCTTGAGATTATTCAGGGCCCTGATTAAAGGGCCCGAACATCAACAGGATCAGCTAAGACGCTAGTTCGAAGATTCTTGCAAAGACGTGACTTGAGTGCACTCTGCATTTACTGTCGCCAGATCGAGGGTAATGTATTCGTCTCCTTCAGCAGGTGTTGCCTGCAGGTCCAGAGCCACGTCCTTGTATATGGGTTTATCCATGGTGGCGTAGGTGGCCTTGGTGCGAATGCAAACTTCCGTGGTGTCAGTGAACTGGAAAGCGTCGCTGGTATCGGATGATGTCGACGTGGTTACCTGCTCCGGCGTCAGGTCCAATGTCAATACATTCTTCTCGATATCATAATGAGCATTGTGGACCTTATTGTTATATATGAAGTAGTTGGACTCTTTGTTCTCGTCTCCATCCGGGTCAAAGGCGTGGGGTGGTTTGGGAACAACCAGCTCGGATAGCTTGCCATCCTCTTTCACTACCTTATATTTCACCCGTGTATCCCAGACAGGATCCACTTCTTCCAATGTGGTTGTGGTGAGGGGGGTGCCCAGAGGATTAATCGTATAAACCGTTTCCTCTTCCTCGTTTTTTCCCGCCAGTTCCACTCGCACCCTGGTGTCCAGGTTGAGGTAATCGGGTATGTAAATGGAATTGATGGTACCCAGTTCGTTTTCACTGCTGTCCATGAAAGTGATGGCCGCGGCTTTGACTTCACCCATTTTATCGGTGTACTCAAAGGTTCCTTCGACGGTGTAGGCGCCAAGGTCCCACTCCATGATATCGGCCGGGAAGGTCAGGGAATGGCTTTCGCCAAATGTTGTAGCCACTGACTGAGAAGGGTTGATATAGGTTACCGGCAGTGTGGTGTCGATCCTGACGTAGCGGTCGGTGCTCACTTCGCGCAGGACGGTATGCAGTGTCCAGTGCTCGTTCGTGGTGCTGTCCTCATCATCCTCAATGGCGAAGACTTCGATAGAGCCATCCACAGCGAAGGTGGATGTGCCTTTGGTGAAGCGCAAATCATCCGGAACCAGGCGGTACTGATAGGCGCTCAGGGTCTTTTCGGCGTAGTCCGGCTGATCCTTGTTGCCTTTCTTGAAGACTTTGGTGGTGCGCTCGATGCTGAGCGTGGCATCGCCGGTCAGTGTCCAGTCGCCATGGGGATAGCTGTCAAAGGCAATCTTCAGAGTCCCGTCCTTGACTGCGTTGGAGGTCGTGCTGTTTACGGTTCCGATAACCGACACCGTGGACGGCAGGGCTTCCCCGTTCATCTGTTTCTTGGCAAGGGTATGGAACAGTCCGATATCAACCCACTGGCGTAACCAGTAAAAGTCCAGATCCGGTGTCGCCGGATCGGCCCAAAATACGCCTGCAGCCTCCCGGAGGTTGTCCAGGGTCGGCGTAATCGGTGTCTGGCGTCCACTGTAGTTGGGGCCAAGATCGATCAGGCCACGAATGCTGGCCTCAGACGGTTCCTCCGGTAACTTGGAGGATTCTTCGGTCATGTGATCCTGCGCCAGTTTTTCACTGACCAGACCGGTTCGGCCCACTTCAGCCAGGATTTGGGTCAGTGCCTGCAGGTTGTCCAGGGCGTCCGGAGTTTGGGACAGGTCGAAGCTGGCGCCGGCAAAGGCATCGTGGATGCGTTCGCCAATCTCGATACCGTTGTTGGGGTTCTGGTCGGCATCCAGTGTGATCAGCAGGCGGGCGATGTTAGTGGCGTGGTTGCCTGTAATGCCCTCCCCATCCACGTTGGCGGGGGTCAGCAGGGCGTTACCGTCAAACGTGCCGAGTTTGGTTTCGCCGATAGAGAAAGTGACTTTTTCTCCGGGGCGAAATTCGAAACGGCCCAGTAGATCGGTGGTGCCACTGAGGGTTTTGGTGTTGTATCTCAGCCCTTTGACAGGGGCATCCACGAAATAGCCAGTCTCGGGGGCCGGCGGAGCCTCTTCTGTAGCCTTTTTGCCATCCGAGCTGCTATCGGAGAGACACCCTGAAACGAGCAGGGCAGACAGCAAGAGACTGGAGTAGTTTACGAATCGCACAGACCGGCTCCTGATGAAAAAGGTTCGAATCTTCAGGATTGTAACGGAATGTCAATCGGCGTTTCGTGATGTGAATTGAAAATTCAGCGTTGGGCGTATGGGTTGGTGGCTATTGTATCGTCCACCTGGACCGGGCGCCCGATCAGCAATTCGGGTCCACAATGGTCACGGTGCAATCGGGCAGGCCGAAGGAATCGTACTCCACATAGCAGCCGCCGCCATTGGTGCCGAGATCAAAGCCGACGCGCGTGTACTGGTTATTGACCTGGGTCAGCAGATTGGGATCGGTTGCGGACACCGAAATGTAATCCAGCATTGTAAGGTTGTCGCCCACTTCCGCCTGGCTTTCCGGACAGAGGTTGCGCCAGTCCACTTCGGATTTGCCGGCTTCCGTTTCAATCACATAGCCCGTTTGAGCCGAGCCGCCGGGATTGCTGGCGCTGCGGCTCAACCCTTTGGCGTAAGCCTTGGACTGGGCGATGGCAATGGTGCTACGCATGGTTCCGGCAATGCTTTCCAGGGTTGCTCGGCGAGCACTGCTCTGTAAGCTGCCAAAGCGGGGCAGCACGGCTACGGCGAGCAGTCCCAAAATGAGGATGACGGTGATCAGTTCGATCAGGGTGAAGCCGGAGGCGGTTTTTTTCATGGCGCGTTGGTCTACTTGCGACTGTCCGGCGTAACCCGGAGGACTTCTTCGACCGTGGTCAGACCCGCGGCCACCTTTTGCGCGCCACTCAGGCGCAGGGACTTCATGCCGTGGCGATAGGCTTCCTTGCGTAGCTTGTCGAGATCACAGTCGGCCGTGATCATCTCCGACAATTTCTCGTCCAGCACCAGGATCTCGTACACCCCCGCACGACCCCGGTAGCCGGTATTGCGGCAGTTGAGGCAGCCCACCGGTGCGCAGACGGATTCCGGCAGCGGGGCTTTCCAGGGCCGCGTGAGTTCCTGCCAGTCCTGCGGGTCCAGCGTGGCGGTGGTCTTGCAGTCCGGGCACAGGGTTCGCGCCAGGCGCTGGGCCATCACGCCCAATAGGGTGGCGCGGATCAGGTAGGGCGGAATGCCCAGTTCGATCAGCCGGGTGATGGCGCTGGGGGCGTCGTTGGTGTGCAGCGTGGAGAACACCAGGTGGCCCGTCAGGGCCGCCTGTACGGCCATTTCCGCCGTTTCCAGGTCGCGGATCTCGCCAATCATGATGACATCCGGATCCTGGCGCAGCAGCGCCCGCACGCCAGTGGCGAAATCCAGATCAATGCTGTGCTGCACCTGCATCTGGTTGAATGTTGGCTCCACCATCTCGATGGGATCCTCGATCGTGCACAGGTTGATCGAGTCGCTGGCCAGGTGCTTGAGGGTGGAGTAGAGCGTCGTGGTCTTGCCGGAACCGGTGGGACCGGTGACCAGGACGATACCGTGGGGCTTGTGGGTGATGTCCTCCCAACGGCCCCGGTCTTCCTTGGAGAAACCAAGCTGTTCAAAGGATTTGAGCAGCACGTCCGGGTCGAAGATCCGCATGACCATCTTCTCGCCGAAGGCCGTCGGCATGGTGGCCAGACGCAGCTCCACTTCGCTGTTGTCCGGCTTGCGGGTCTTGATGCGCCCGTCCTGGGGCTTGCGCTTTTCCGCCACATTCAGCCGGCCCAGGATCTTCAGGCGGCTGGTGACGGCCATGCCCACTTCACCGGGAAACTCGTAGACGTTGTGCAGCACGCCATCGATCCGGAAGCGCACCTGGGTGATATCCCGGCGGGGCTCCAGGTGGATGTCGCTGGCCCGCTGGTCAAAGGCATACTGCAGCAGCCAGTCGACAATATTGACCACGTGCTGGTCGTTGGCATCGGGCTTGGCGTCGCCCAGATCGAGCAGCTGTTCGAAATTCTGGGTATAGGCTTTGCCGCTGTCGCTGCGGGCCTTGTGAACGGAATTGGCCAGCTGGTAGAACTCGATGGTAAAGCGGCGCAGGTCGGCGGGGTTGGTGACCACCCGCTCGATGTCCTTTTTCAGGACATGGCGCAGGTTTTCCTCCCAGTCCCGCTTGAAGGGCTGGGCGCTGGCGATCACCACCCGGTCGGTATGGATCTCCACTGCGAGAATGCCATGACGCTGGGCGAAGGCGTAGGACATCACATCGGCCACCCGCGACACGTCGATCTTGAGGGGGTCAATGTGATAGTGATGCTGCCCGCTCCATTCCGCCAGCCACTGGGTCAGCGCTTCGAGGTCGAGGCGCTTGCCGGTGGTCCGATCCTCCAGGTCCCCGGCGGCGATCAGCTCCAGGGGATGAATGTCCCGCTTGTCCTGGCCCAGGTTGGCGTTGAGCAGGGCTTCGGCATCCGTCTGCTCGATGCGGCCCTCGGCCACCAGGGCGCTGCACAGCTCACGCAGGGTCAGGGTGTGGTTGGGGGACTTCTGGACTGCCGCCTGGTTCATCGTGATAGGGCGTCTCGCTTAGGCCTGTTTGGGTGCTCGAATCTTGATCAGGCTGGTCAGGAACAACAGCACCGTCAAGCTCATCAGGATGACCGGGATCACCTCCCACTGCGTCAGGTAAGCACGCACCGACGCATCGGTGAAATAGATCATCAGGATAAAGCATAGCCATATATAGGCTTTGTTGCCGCCCTTGAGCAGTCCGGGCAGCACGATCAGCAGCGGGACCAGCTTGATGGTCAGCATCAGGGCCTTGGAGGCGCCCTCCACCGGGTCGGGCCAGAAGGTAGTCAGGGTCACCAGGCCCAGCAGGCCAAAATACAGAATGAGGCTGACGATGTGGGCAATGCGGGCCTGTGGGCTCATGTGGACGGCGTCTCCGGATTGGCAAGTTTGACGGCCAGGCTGGCGACACGGCGCCCCAGGGCCTGGCACAGGCGTTTTTCCTTGTCGGTCACGCCCAGTTCATGTTGGCTGCCGGCCCAGTGGCTGGCGCCGTAAGGTGTGCCCCCGGCTTCGGTTTCCGACAGCTCGGGGTTGGTGTAGGGCAGGCCGGCGAAGAGCATGCCCTGGTGAATCAGCGGCAGCGCCATGGAAAGCAGGGTGGTTTCCTGGCCGCCGTGGAGGCTGCCGGTGGAGGTGAAAACACCGGCCGGCTTGTCCACCAGTTGGCCGCTCATCCACAGCTCGCCGGTGCTGTCGATGAGGTGCTTGAGTGGCGCCGCCATATTGCCGAAGCGGGTGGGGCTGCCCATGACCAGTCCGGCGCAATGCTTGAGGTCATCCAGCGTGACGTAAACCGCGCCTTCTTCGGGTACTTCCGGCAACACCTGGGCGGTTTCCGGTGAGACCGGTGGCACCGTGCGCAGCCGCGCCTCGATGCCGCTCACCGCTTCAACGCCACGGGCCACCTGCAGCGCCATTTCCCGCGTGTAGCCACCACGGCTGTAGTAAAGGACAAGAACGTAAGGATCGGACATAAGCGATTACAGAATTTCCAGTACGTTTTCCGGCGGGCGCCCCAGGGCCGCCTTGCCGTTGGCCAGGACGATGGGGCGCTCGATCAGTTTGGGCGTACGCACCATGGCCGCGATCAGCTCATCCTCGGACAGGGATTCATCCGCCAGGTTCTGTTCCTTGTATTCCGCCTCCTTGGTCCGCATCAGCTCTCGCGGCGCCAATCCCAGCTGCTTCAGTACGGCCTTGAGTTCGGCTTCGGAGGGGGGCGTATCCAGATAGCGGATGACTTCCGGCTGGATGCCGCGCTCTTCCAGCAGAGCCAGGGTCTGGCGGGACTTGGAGCAGCGCGGGTTATGGAAAATCTTGATGGCTTCTGTCATGGTTTGGGCGTTTTTCAGAATGGTGGTTTGTGAGCGGGGCGCCTGTGTGGCGCCTCCCCCTCTCCCTGGCCCTCTCCCACGGGGGGAGAGGGGATGAAATTATCAGGCCATGGCAGTATGCGCATTTTCGCGACCCAGGCGATGGAGCCCGGGGGAGCAATGGCCAGTCCGCGCGAGTTTAACAGGAGGTCCTGCGTGATTCATCTGATACGGTTGTCCTTGCTGGCAAGCCTCACCCTGTGGCTGACCGCCTGCGGACAGCCACAGTTCCCAACCGCCGGGGGCGAGCCCGTTAAATGGGACGACCTGCGCGGACAGTGGGTCCTGGTCAATTATTGGGCGGAGTGGTGCAAGCCATGCCTGGAGGAGATTCCGGAACTCAATGCCCTGGACCAGAATCCCAAGGTTCGGGTGTTGGGGGTCAACTATGACGGCAAGCAAGGCCAGGCCCTGATCAAGGCTGCCCAGTCCATGGGTATCGAGTTCACCCTGCTGGAAGAGGACATCGGCAACACCATGGACTGGGAAAAGCCCCTGGCGCTGCCGGTGACCTTTGTGGTTGATCCGGAGGGCAAGTTGCAGGAAGCCCGCTTTGGACCGCAGAAGGAGCAGGAATTGTTGGAGAAGATGGGGCTTTAGGCCGCCTCTAACGGCGTAAGCCTGCTTCCTCTCCCGTCATTCCCGCGCAGGCGGGAATCCACGGCGGATGACTCCTTAATCTCGATGCCATAAGCCCTGGATCCCCGCCTGCGCGGGGATGACGTTGCAACAATCGTCCTGTAAATAGTCTAGTATCCTGGATCCCCGCCTGAGCGGGGATCACGGGTTTCAGTAGGGATGCACAGTGGTACGTTTATCCGACGTCCGACGCCTAGAACCTATCCTCCAAGCCCCAACTCATCAATACTGATCTCCCGCATCCGGAACTTCTGAATCTTCCCGGTCACGGTCATCGGAAACTCGTCCACCAGCCGCACATAGCGCGGCACCTTGTAATGGGCAATACCGGAGCGGCAGAACTCTTTGACTTCATCCTCGGTCAGGGAGCGGCCTTCCACCGGCTTGATCCACACCATGATCTCCTCGCCGTATTTGGCATCGGGTACGCCGATCACCTGGGCATCGGAAATGGCCGGGTGGGTGTAGAGGTATTCCTCGATCTCCCGCGGGTAGATATTCTCGCCACCGCGGATGATCATGTCCTTGATGCGCCCGGTGATGGCCACGAAGCCCTGCTCGTCCATGGTGGCGAGATCGCCGGTGTGCATCCAGCGTTGCGGGTCGATGGCCTTGCGGGTGGCTTCCTCGTTGTTCCAGTAGCCGAGCATCACGCTGTAGCCGCGGGTGCACAGCTCGCCTTTCTCGCCCTGGGGTACGGTGCGGCCGGTGGCCGGGTCCACCAGTTTGATTTCCAGATGCGGGTGGATGGTGCCCACGGTAGTCACCCGCTTCTCCAGGGGCGCGTCCGGTTCCGTCTGCAGGCTGACCGGGCTGGTTTCGGTCATGCCGTAGCAGATGGTGACGTCCTTCATGTGCATCTTCTCGATCACCTGCTTCATCACCTCGGTCGGGCAGTTGGAGCCGGCCATGATGCCGGTGCGCAGGGTGGAAAGATCGAATTGGTCGAAATCCGGGTGCTCCAGTTCGGCGATGAACATGGTGGGCACGCCATACAGCGCCGTGGCCTTTTCCCGCTCCACCGCCTTGAGCGTGGCTTCCGGCTCGAAGCCGTCGGAGGGGTAGATCATGGTGGCCCCGTGGGTGATGCAGCCGAGGTTGCCCATGACCATGCCGAAGCAGTGGTAGAGCGGCACCGGGATCACCAGCCGGTCCTCGGCACTGAAGTTCATGCGCCGGGCCACGAACAGGCCGTTATTCAGAATATTGTGGTGGGAGAGGGTGGCGCCTTTGGGTGCCCCGGTGGTTCCCGAGGTGTACTGGATGTTGATGGGATCGTCGAACTCCAGGGTGCCCTGGCGCTCATAGTAATCCGACTCGGCAGTCTGGTCGGCCAGGGCCTGCAGCTCGGCCCAGCTCATCATGCCGGCGGCGCGATGATTTGCGTCCAGACAGACCACCCGCCGCAGGTTGGGCAGGTGCGAGTCTTTCAGGTCGCCGTTCTGGGGCTTCTCCAGCCCCGGAATCAGCTCCTTGAGGGTGGCGACATAATCCGATGTCTTGAACTGACCCTGGGTGATCAGCACGGAGGTGCCGGAGTGCTCCAGGGCGTATTTCACTTCGTGGGAGCGGTAGCTGGGATTGATGTTGACCAGGATGGCGCCAATCTGTGCGGTGGCGAACTGGGTGATGCACCATTCGGCGCAGTTGGGCGACCAGATTCCCACCCGGTCCCCCTTGTTGATGCCCAGGGCCATCAGAGCCCGCGCGCATTGGTCGACTTTTTCCTGCAGCTGGCGGTAGCTGTAATGAATGTCCTGGTGGTGGACGATCAGTGCGTCCTGGTCGGCATAACGTTCCACCGTCTCATCGAACTGCTCGCCGATGGTCTTGCCGAGAAGGGGTGTCTCACTGATGCCACTGACGTAGCTTTTGTTGTTGGTCATGATGCCTGGACCCCGGAATGGCTTTGATCAAAGTTCGGACTAACCTTTACGTAAACGTAAGTTTGGGTGCTATGTCGATGCAAGCGCTTTTTAGGGGAACTCATCCGAAAGTCTAATGTTGTGACTACAATGAAAGCCGAATGTTTCCCAAACCGATTTTGACCTGGTAATGAGTGCGCAACCTCCCTCCAAGAATGATATGCAACGCCTGGCCCTGCAATGGCTGGCGCAGCTGGATGATGGTGTTCTGGCCATCGACCAGGGCTGGCGGGTCTGGGTGTGGAATGCCCGGCTGGCGGCCATCACCCGCCGGGTTCTGCGACCTGGCAGTGCTCTGAATGAGCTGGCAGGGTTCGACCAGATGCACAGCTCGCTGCGCAACTGGTTCGAACAGACCCACCGGCAACAGACCGCTCTGCGCCTGGAGCCGACCGAAGCCGCGCCCCTGCTGGAAATGCTGATTCTCAAACCGCCGCTGCCAGAGCTGGAGACGGTCCTGTATCCACTAGTGGTGGGGGAGGATGATCTGATCGGAATCCAGTTACGATCCGTGATTCGGTGAAGATTTTTTCAGGCTCGATGGCTAGAATGTTCCTCCCCTTGCAGAATTTCCAAGCCGGATGTTGTCTTCCATGCAGCACAGTTTTGTACACCTGAGAATCCACTCCGAATATTCCCTGGTCGACGGCCTGGTGCGGGTCAAGCCGCTGATCAAGGAAGTCGCCAAGATGGGCATGCCGGCAGTGGCGCTGACCGAGCAGTCCAACCTGTGTTCGCTGGTCAAGTTCTATCAGGGCGCGCTGGGCGCCGGGATCAAGCCGGTGATCGGCTCCGACCTGTGGCTGGAAAACCCGGACGAGCCCGAAAACCCCTTCCGGCTGACCCTCTACGCCAAGACGGATGCGGGCTACACCAACCTCACCGAAATCATCTCCCTGGGTTATACCGACGGCCAGGCCCACGATAAGGCTATTGTTCGCAAGGAATGGATCGAGGAGCGCCGGGAAGGCCTGATCATGCTCTCCGGCGCCAAGCTCGGGGATGTGGGGCGCGCGCTGATCAACGGCCGCAAGGAGCTGGCCGCCGAGCGGGCCCGCTATTGGCAGGGCCTGTTCCCGGACCACTATTACCTGGAGCTGCAGCGCACCGGCCGCGTCAATGACGAAGAACTGGTGCACGCCAGCGTCGAGCTGGCCGCGGAGCTGGAACTGCCGGTGGTGGCCACCAACGATGTGCACTTCCTCTACCAGGAGGACTTCGAAGCCCACGAGGCCCGGGTCTGTATCGGCGAAAGCCGGACCCTGGACGACCCGCGCCGCGAGCGGCGGTTCAGCGACCAGCAGTATCTCAAAACACCCGAGGAAATGGTCGAGCTGTTCAAGGACATTCCCGAGGCCATCGAAAACACCCTCGCCATCGCCGAGCGCTGCAACGTCAACGTGCGCCTGGGCGAGTACTTCCTGCCGGAGTACCCGATTCCCGAAGGCATGACCGAAGAGGAGTATTTCTGCCAGGTCTCCGAGGAAGGCCTGGAGATGCGCCTGAAAAAGATTCTGGATCCGGCGCAGGAGAACTATCAGGAAGAGCGGGAGCGTTACTTCAAACGGCTCAAGTTCGAGCTGGATATCATCAACCAGATGGGGTTCCCCGGCTACTTCCTGATCGTGATGGACTTCATCAAGTGGGCCAAGCAGAACGGGGTGCCGGTGGGCCCCGGCCGGGGTTCCGGTGCCGGCTCCCTGGTGGCCTACTCGCTGGAGATCACCGACCTCGACCCACTGCAGTACGATCTGCTGTTCGAGCGCTTCCTCAACCCGGAACGGGTCTCCATGCCCGACTTCGACGTCGACTTCTGCATGGAAGGGCGAGACCGGGTCATCGACTACGTGGCCGACAAGTACGGCCGTAACGCCGTCTCCCAGATCATCACCTTCGGTACCATGGCCGCCAAGGCGGTGGTGCGGGACGTGGCGCGCGTGCAGGGCAAGTCCTACGGGCTGGCGGACAAGCTCTCCAAGATGATCCCGTTCGAAGTGGGGATGACCCTGGACAAGGCCATCGAGCAGGAAGAAACCCTGCGCGAGTTCCTGGAGCAGGACGAAGAGGCCCAGGAAATCTGGGAAATGGCCAAGAAGCTTGAAGGTGTCACCCGCAACGCCGGCAAGCACGCCGGGGGCGTGGTGATCGCCCCCACCAAGCTGACCGATTTCGCGGCGCTCTACTGTGAAGAGGATGGCAGCGGTCTGGTCACCCAGTTCGACAAGAACGACGTGGAAGAGGCCGGCCTGGTCAAGTTCGACTTCCTGGGTCTGCGGACCCTGACCATCATCGACTGGGCCCTGAAGATGATCAATCCGCGCCGCCGGGAGCAGGGGCTGGAAGATCTGGATATCGACACCATCCCGCTGGATGACGCCGACTCGTTCAAGATGCTCAAGCGGGCGGAAACCACCGCGGTGTTCCAGCTGGAATCCCGCGGCATGAAAGACCTGATCCGCCGTCTGCAGCCGGACTCCCTGGAAGACATGATCGCCCTGGTGGCCCTGTTCCGTCCCGGCCCGCTGCAATCGGGCATGGTGGACGACTTCATCGACCGCAAGCACGGCCGCGCGCCGCTGTCCTACCCGCACCCGGATTACCAGTACGACGGGCTGCAACCGGTGCTGGAGCCCACCTACGGGGTCATCCTGTACCAGGAGCAGGTCATGCAGATCGCCCAGGTCATGGCCGGCTACACCCTCGGCGGTGCGGACATGCTGCGCCGGGCGATGGGTAAGAAGAAACCGGAGGAAATGGCCAAGCAGAAGGCCATCTTCCTGGAGGGCTGCGAGAAGAACAACATCGACAAGACCCTGGCGGAAAACATCTTCGACCTTGTGGAAAAGTTCGCCGGCTACGGCTTCAACAAGTCCCACTCCGCCGCTTACGCCCTGGTGTCCTACCAGACCCTGTGGCTGAAGGCCCACTACACCGCCGAGTTCATGGCCGCGGTCATGACCGCGGATATGCAGAACACCGACAAGGTGGTCACCCTCATCGAGGAGTGCCGCAACCTCGACCTCTCCCTGGTGCTGCCGGACGTCAATGCCAGTGAGTACGCCTTCACCGTCAACGACGACGGCGAAGTGGTCTACGGGCTCGGGGCCATCAAGGGACTGGGCGAAGGCCCCATCGAAAGCATCATCGCCGCCCGGCGCGAAGGCGGGCCGTTCAAGGACCTGTTCGACTTCTGTGCCCGCGTTGACATGCGCAAGGTCAACAAGCGCGCCATCGAGGCCATGATCCGCGCCGGCGCCCTGGATAAGCTCGGCCCCAGCCGGGCGCAGCTGATGGCCAGTATCGAAAAGGCGGTGCAACAGGCCGGGCAGCTGTCACGCAACGCCGATGCGGGCATGGGCGACCTGTTTGGCGAGAGCCTGCACCCGGAAGAGGTGGAGGATCCCTATGCGGAGGTGGCCAACATCCGTGAATGGAGTGAGAAAGAGCGTTTGCAGGGGGAGAAGAACACCCTCGGGCTCTACCTCACCGGCCACCCCTTCGATGAATATGAAAAGGAAGTGCGCCGCTTCGTCTCCCGCCCCATCGCCGATCTCAAGCCCGGCAAGGACACCCAGAAAGTGGCCGGCCTGCTGGTGGCCATCCGCACCATGAAGAACAAGCGTGGCCAGACCATGGCCTTCGCCACCCTGGACGATCGCAGCGCCCGCATCGAGGTGGCGCTGTTCTCGGAAGCGTTCCTGAACAACCGCGAAATGCTGCAGACCGATTCGGTCGTCATCATCGAGGGCAATGTCAGCCATGACGACTACTCCGGGGCCCTCAAGATGCGCGCCGATGACGTCTACGACGTCGCCGAGGCCCGCCGCCGCTACAGCCGCGGCCTGCGCCTGGAGCTCCACGAACAGCAGTTCGGCAACGGCCTGCTGGATGAACTGAAGGAAGTCCTGCAACCCTATCGCGCCGAAGGCTGCCCGGTGAGCGTCGCCTACCAGCGCAGCGACGCCAAGACTCTGATCCGCTTGGGCGAGGAATGGCGGGTGCAGCCGGATGACGAGCTGATTGTGGGGTTGAAGCATTTGCTGGGGGATGATCGGGTCAGTGTGGTGTACGACTAATACCAACGTCAGCTTTTGTCCCGCACAGAAGCCTGTTAAATTCGTTCATCATTCAACTCAAGAATAACGGGACGCCAAACGGACTGTCATGAATCCCAACTACCTGGATTTCGAACAACCGATTGCCGAGCTGGAAGACAAGATCGAAGAGTTGCGGCTGGTCGGCAACGACACCGACATCAACATCACGGACGAGATCAACCGGCTCAAGAGCAAAAGCGTCAGCCTGACCGAGAACATCTTTAACGATCTCGAATCCTGGGATATCGCCCGCCTGTCCCGGCATCCGCGGCGCCCCTACACCCTGGACTATATCGACCTGATCTTCGACGACTTCGATGAGCTGCACGGCGACCGTGCCTACGCGGACGACCCGGCGATTGTTGGCGGGTTGGCTCGGCTGGAAGGGCAGCCGGTGATGGTGATTGGCCATCAGAAGGGGAGGGATGTGAAGGAGAAGGTCTACCGCAACTTCGGTATGCCGCGTCCGGAAGGCTATCGCAAGGCCTGCCGGTTGATGGAAATGGCCGAGCGGTTTCGCGTGCCCATTCTCACCCTGATCGACACCCCGGGCGCCTATCCCGGCATCGGCGCCGAAGAGCGTGGCCAGAGTGAGGCCATCGCCAAGAACCTGGCCGTGATGTCGCGCCTGAAGACCCCCATCATCTCCACGGTGATCGGGGAGGGCGGTTCCGGTGGTGCGCTGGCCATTGGCGTGTGCGACCGCCTGTTAATGCTCCAGTACGCCACCTATGCGGTCATCTCGCCGGAAGGCTGTGCTTCCATTCTCTGGAAGAGCGCCGAGTACGCGCCGCAGGCGGCCGAAGCCATGGGCGTGACTGCCGACCGCCTGAAGCATCTGGGCGTGGCCAACCGCGTGGTGGACGAACCGCTGGGCGGCGCCCACCGCAATCCCTCGTTGATGGCCAACCATCTCAAGAATGCCTTACTGGAAGAACTCGAAGCGCTCAAGGCGCTAGAGCCGGACGACCTGGTGGCCCAGCGCTACGAACGGTTGACCGCCTATGACCCGGGCCGCTGACACCGGGCCGGACCACTGGCCCGCCGCGCTGGCTGAAGGCTTTGCCACCATTCCCCGTGAGGGCTGCTGGTGGGTGGCCCTGAGCGGCGGGTTCGATTCCGTTCTCCTCCTGCACCTGGCCAAGGTGTGGCTCGCGTCATTGCCCCATTCCCCGAACCTGCAGGCGGTTCACATCAATCACCAGTTACACCCCGATGCCCCTCAGTGGACGGAGTTCTGCCGGGCCCTGTGTGACCGGCTGGGTGTGCCACTGACGGAACGTACCGTGGATGTCGCCTCGAACGGCGAAGGCCTGGAGGACGCTGCGCGGCAGGCGCGCTATCGCATCTTCGAGGCCTGTCTGGCCCCGGGGGATGCCCTCTTGCAGGCCCACCATGCGGACGATCAGGCCGAAACCGTCCTCTTCCGCCTTATGCGCGGCTCCGGCGTGGACGGCCTCGCCGGTATCCCGCCGCAGCGAGCGCTGGGGGAGGGCAGACTGTATCGGCCCCTGCTCGCCCTGAGTCGCCAGCAACTCAAAGCACTGCCCGAGGCCCGCGATCTCGACTGGTGCGAGGACCCATCCAACGAAGACCGCAGCTTGGATCGCAACTACATCCGTCACGCCATCCTGCCGCCTCTGACCGAACGCTGGCCCGCCGCCATCAGCCGCATCGCCCATTCGGCAGACCATTGCCGCGAAACTGGGGAGCTGTTGCGGGAGTTGGCGTGGATGGATCTGGCCTTGCTGGTGGTGAAAGGCACGGCAGGACTGGATTGCACCCAGCTGCAACGGCTGACGCCCGCCCGGCGCTTCAACGCCCTACGGGCCTGGCTGGAACAGCAGGGCGCCCGGCCGCCCGGGGAGCTGAAACTGCGGGAGGGCGTGGAGCAATTGTTGCACGCCGGCGAAGATCGTCAGCCGGAGCTGCGCTGGGGCGACTGGTCGCTGCGGCGCTATCGTGGAGTGCTTTATCTGGTCCCGGAGGTTGACGCGCTCCCGACAACGGTCAGCTGGAACGGCCAGTCCGAGTTGCTCTGGGGCTCTCAGCGCCTTCTGGCCATGCCCAACCAAAAAGAGGGTATCCGGGAATCCGCCTGGCCCCTTGAAGTCCGCCCCCGAGCCGGCGGCGAATACCTGCCTGCCGCCGACGGCCGCCCCGGCAAGCCGCTCAAGAAATGGCTGCAGGAAGAGGGCATTCCGCCCTGGGAAAGGGATCGCTTGCCTCTGTTCTGGAAGGGCGATGAGTTGGTGGCGGTGGGGGCATGTTGGATCGCGCCGGCGTTTCGGGCTGGGGGTGGGGAAAGCGGGCGGGTGATTTCGAGTTATGTGCCTGGTTTTGAGCGTTTGACGTTGGACGTTTGACGTTTCACGTATAAAAAGCTTGACCTCGGTGCTCTGAGCCGCATGCTAATTGCCAACGTCCAACGTCCAACGTCCAACGTCCAACGTCCAACGTCCAACGTCCAACGTCCAACGTCCAACGTCCAACGTCCAACGTCCAACGTCCAACGTCCAACGTCCAACGTCCAACGTCCACACCCCGTCAATAAGGGAAAGGAACGAATTGAGCAAAGAGCCCCTTTCTGGTACGCTGCAACCCCATCTTGAGAGCGAATCTCCCTCCTTCTGAATCAGAGAATTATACGGGATCTGCATGACGCGCTATATCTTCGTCACGGGCGGTGTTGTGTCCTCTTTGGGCAAAGGCATTGCTTCTGCTTCCTTGGCCGCCATCCTTGAGGCGCGCGGGCTTAAGGTGACCATCCTCAAGCTGGACCCCTACATCAACGTCGATCCGGGCACCATGAGTCCGTTCCAGCACGGCGAAGTTTTCGTGACCGATGACGGTGCGGAAACCGACCTCGACCTGGGGCACTACGAGCGGTTCATCCGCACGCCCATGACCAAGCGCAACAACTTCACCAGTGGTCGCGTTTACGAGGAGGTCATTCGCAAGGAACGTCGCGGTGACTACCTGGGCGGCACCGTGCAGGTGATCCCGCACATCACCGATGAAATCAAGCGCCGCATCGTCGAAGGCGCCGGTGACGTGGACGTGGCCCTGGTGGAAATCGGCGGCACCGTGGGTGACATCGAATCCCTGCCGTTCCTGGAAGCCACCCGTCAGCTGAAGGTGGAAGTGGGTCCGCAGCGGGCGCTGTTTATGCACCTGACCCTGGTGCCGTACATCGCCACTGCGGGCGAGATCAAGACCAAGCCCACCCAGCACTCCGTCAAGGAGATGCGCTCCATCGGTCTGCAGCCGGATATCCTGCTGTGCCGCTCCGAACACGAGATCGACGCCAGCTCGCGGCGCAAGATCGCCCTGTTCACCAACGTCGAAGAGCGTGCCGTCATCCCGCTGGAAGACGCCAGCACCATCTACGACATCCCCCGCATGCTCCACAATTTCGAGCTGGACCAGCTGATCGTCGAGCGCTTCAACCTGGAAGCCAAGCCGGCGGATCTGGCCGAGTGGCAGGCGGTGGTGGATGCCGAGCTGAACCCGGAGCGGGAAGTCACCATCGCCATGGTGGGCAAGTACATGGAGCTGCTCGACGCGTACAAGTCGCTGATCGAGTCGCTCAAGCACGCCGGCATCAAGACCCGGACCAAGGTCAACATGCGCTACATCGATTCCGAGGACATCGAGCGCGACGGCACCGGGGCCCTTGAGGACGTGGACGCCATCCTGGTGCCTGGCGGTTTCGGCGAGCGGGGCGTGGAAGGCAAGATCGCCACCGTGAAATACGCCCGTGAAAACAAGGTGCCGTATCTGGGCATCTGCCTAGGCATGCAGGTGGCGGTGATCGAATTCGCCCGCAACGTGGCGAGCCTGGAAGGCGCCCACTCCACCGAATTCCGCAAGACCACCCCATACCCGGTGGTGGGCCTGATTACCGAATGGACCGAAGCCGGTGGTAAAGTGGAGCGTCGCGATGAGAAATCCGACCTCGGTGGCACCATGCGCCTCGGCGCCCAGGACTGCCGCCTGGAAGACGGCAGCACCACCCGTGAATGCTATGGCCGCGATGTGATCCGCGAGCGCCACCGTCACCGCTACGAGGTGAACAACAACTACGTGCAGCAGTTGAAGGATGCCGGGTTGCGTGTAGCGGGCGTTTCCGGCGATGGTGCCCTGGTGGAAGTGATCGAGGTGCCGGACCATCCCTGGTTCGTCGCCTGTCAGTTCCACCCGGAATTCACCTCGACGCCGCGGGACGGCCACGCGCTGTTTACCGGCTTCGTGAAAGCGGCCAACGGACAACACGCCCGCAAGCAGGGCTAGGGGACAGGCACCATGACACAGCACACCCTCCAGGTCGGCAACTGCGAAATTGCCAACGACCGTCCGTTTACCCTCTTCGGCGGCATGAACGTCCTGGAGTCCCGGGACCTGGCCATGGAAGTGGCGGAGAAATACGTGGAAGTGACCGGCAAGCTCGGCATTCCCTACGTGTTCAAGGCCTCCTTCGACAAGGCCAATCGTTCGTCCATCAACTCCTTCCGGGGGCCGGGGCTGGATGAAGGGCTCAAGATCCTGGAAGAGATCAAGAACACCTTCAACGTCTCCATCATCACCGACGTGCACGAGCCCTACCAGGCTGCGCCGGTGGCGGAAGTGTGCGACATCATCCAGCTGCCGGCCTTCCTGTCGCGCCAGACCGATCTGGTGGTGGCGATGGCCAAGACCGGCGCGGTGATCAACATCAAGAAGGCCCAGTTCCTGGCCCCGCAGGAGATGAAGCACATCATCACCAAGTGCGAGGAAGCCGGTAACGACCGCATCATCCTGTGCGAGCGCGGCACCTCTTTCGGCTATAACAATCTGGTGGTGGACATGTTGGGCTTCGGCATCATGAAAAGGATGAACTGCCCGGTGTTCTTTGACGTCACCCATTCCCTGCAGATGCCCGGCGGTCGCGCCGATTCCGCCGGCGGCCGACGCGAGGCGGTCACCGAGCTGGCCCGGGCCGGCATGTCCCAGGGCCTGGCGGGGCTGTTCCTGGAGGCGCACCCGGAGCCGGAGAAGGCCAAGTGTGACGGCCCCTGCGCGCTGCGGTTGAGTCAGCTGGAGCCGTTTTTGGCGCAGCTCAAGGCGCTGGATGAACTGATCAAGGGCTTCAAGCCGTTGGACACCGCCTGATCAGAATCGAGTTTCGAGCCCGCAGTGCCTTTGGTGCTTGCGGGCTTTGCTGTTTTTAAACGTTATGGATTGAAGTGGAGAAACACAGCATGGCAACCATTGCGAACATCAAGGCCCGCGAAGTCATGGACTCCCGTGGCAACCCGACGGTCGAAGCGGATGTGATCCTGGAATCCGGCGAGATCGGCAGTGCCTGCGCCCCCTCCGGCGCGTCCACCGGTTCCCGCGAAGCCCTGGAGCTGCGCGACAAGGATCCCAAGCGTTACCTGGGCAAAGGCGTGCTGAAGGCGGTCGAGAACGTCAACACCAAGATTCGCGAAGCGCTGATCGGCAAAGACGCCGCCGACCAGGAAGCCCTGGACCAGATCATGCTCGACCTGGACGGTACCGATAACAAGGCCAACCTGGGCGCCAACGCGATCCTCGCGGTCTCCCTGGCCGCTGCGAAGGCTGCCGCCAAGGCCAAGGGCATTGCCCTGTATGAGCACATCGCCGAGCTCAACGGTACCGCCGGCCAGTTCTCCATGCCGGTGCCGATGATGAACATCCTCAACGGCGGCGAGCATGCCGACAACAACGTCGACATCCAGGAATTCATGATCCAGCCGGTGGGCGCTCCGAGCTTCAAGGAAGGCCTGCGCATGGGCGCGGAAGTCTTCCACAGCCTCAAGAAAGTTCTCAAGGGCCGTGGCCTGAGCACCGCCGTGGGCGACGAGGGCGGTTTTGCCCCCAACCTGCCGTCCAACGAAGGCGCCCTGGAAGCCATCCGCGAAGCCGTGGAGCAGGCGGGCTACAAGCTGGGCACCGACATCACCCTGGCCCTGGACTGCGCCTCCTCCGAGTTCTACAAGGACGGCAAGTACGATCTGAGCGGCGAAGGCAAGACCTACTCCGCCGACGAGTTTGCCGATTACCTGGCCGGTCTCAGCCAGCGTTACCCCATCGTCTCCATCGAAGACGGCATGGACGAGAGCGACTGGGACGGCTGGGCCACACTGACCCAGAAGCTCGGCGACAAGGTGCAGCTGGTGGGTGACGACCTGTTCGTGACCAACACCCGCATCCTCAAAGAGGGCATCGAGAAGAACATCGCCAATTCCATCCTGATCAAGTTCAATCAAATCGGGAGCTTAACGGAAACTCTTAATGCAATTCGCATGGCGCGAGAAGCCGGCTATACTGCAGTGATATCGCACCGTTCCGGTGAGACCGAAGACACAACGATTGCCGACCTGGCCGTGGCCACCTGCGCCGGCCAGATCAAGACAGGCTCCCTGTGCCGTTCGGACCGGGTGGCCAAGTACAACCAGCTGCTGCGCATCGAAGAGGCGCTGGGTGACAAGGCCGTCTACAACGGGCTTAAGGAAATCAAAGGCCAGTCATAACGACCGGCCGTCCGCGTCTCTTTACGCCGGAGGCGCGGACACAATCGAGGTTGCAGGATGAAGTGGCTGTGGACTGTGATGGGACTGCTGATCGTGCTGCTGCAGGTGCGCCTGTGGGTCGGCGAGGGCAGTTTTGCGCAGGTCTGGCAGCTGCAGGAGCGGATTGAAACCCAGCAGGCGGAAAACGCCAAGCTCAAGGGCCGCAACGACCAGCTGTATGCCGAAGTGCGCAACCTCCGCCAGGGAATGGGCGCCATGGAAGAGCGGGCACGCCAGAACCTGGGCATGATCCAGGAAGGCGAAACCTTCTTCCTGGTGGTCCAGCCCTAGTGCAAGCGCGAATGAAGTGCGTCGCCCAGAGTCCCCTGAATCCCAGCGAAATGTAAGACTATGACCCGCCCGAACCCCGAGCCCCGCATCTGGGTGATCGTCCCGGCGGCCGGCATCGGAGCCCGGATGGGCGCAGACCGGCCCAAACAATACCTTACCCTGCAAGGGCGCTATCTGCTCGATATCACCCTCGAACGCCTGCTTGTCAGCCCCCACATTGGCCAGCTGCACCTGGCCCTGCATCCGGACGATGACTGGTGGCCCCGCTCGGGCTTTGCCGACGATGCGCGGGTGGTTACCTACACCGGTGGTACCGAACGGGCCGATTCCGTGCGCTTGGGCCTGGCGGCGGTAGCCACTGCGGCGGCTCCCGAAGACTGGGTGATGGTCCATGACGTGGCGCGCCCCTGTATCGACCCGACCGATATCGACCGGCTGGTCACCTCGCTGGCGGATGATGTCGTGGGCGGCCTGCTGGCTGTGCCCATGAGTGACACCGTTAAACGCCGGGATGCCGAGGGGCGGGTGAGCGAAACCGTGGACCGCAGCGTTCTCTGGCGCGCCTACACCCCGCAGATGTTCCGTTTCGAGACCCTGCGGCGGGCCCTCGAGGAGGCGGCTGAAACCGGCCGCACCGTCACCGATGAGGCTTCGGCCGTGGAAGCGCTGGGGCTGGCGCCGAAACTGGTGGAAGGGCGCCCCGACAACCTCAAGGTGACCGTGCCCGAAGACCTGGCCCTGGTGGAAGCCATCCTCGCCTACAACAAAGAGAGTTCCTGATCATGTTCCGTATTGGACAAGGCTACGACGTTCACGCCTTCGAGCCCGGTGATTTCGTCACCATCGGCGGTGTCCGCATTCCCCACGACCAGGGGCTGAAGGCCCACTCCGACGGCGATGTGCTGCTCCACGCCCTCTGCGACGCGCTGCTCGGCGCCCTGGCCCTGGGGGACATCGGCCACCTGTTCCCGGACACCGAAGCCCAGTGGAAAGGCGCCGACAGCCGCGCCCTCCTGCACGAGGTGTACCGCCAGGTGCGCGCCCGCGGTTATCACCTGAAAAACCTCGACGCCACCATCATCGCCCAGGCGCCCAAGATGGCCCCGCACATCCGCGCCATGCAGGGCTACATTGCCGACGATCTGGCGGTAGAAGCGGACGCGGTCAGCATCAAGGCCACCACCACCGAAGGGCTGGGCTTTACCGGCCGCGGTGAGGGCATCGCCGCCCAGGCCGTGGTCCTGTTGGAGCAGGACGAAAAACGCCGGAGCAACTCTTGAATCCCTGGCGCCTGACCTGGCCGGCGGCCTGGGGTGGTCCCGTGGGTAGCGCGCAGATGCGCACCAGCAACGAAGATTTCCGGGTGGAGGAGCTGCTGCCCGCGCCGCTGGAGGGGCAGGGCGATCACCTCTGTCTGTACCTGCAGAAAAGCGGCGATAATACCGAATACGTCGCCCGGCAGCTGGCCCGGATTGCCGGTCTCAAACCCGTGGATATCGGGTTCTGCGGACTCAAGGATCGCCACGCCATCACCGCCCAGTGGTTCAGCCTCCACCGCCCCAAGGGCGACGATGCGGCGCTGGTGGAGGCCGTCAGCGAGCATTGGTCCGTACTTGAATACCGGCGTCACCATCGTAAACTGCGACGAGGGGAACATCGGGCCAACCGCTTTACGCTGGTCCTGCGCGAGCTGGCGCTGACCGATCGGGAGGCCCTGGAGCAGCGGCTTCAGGCGGTCCGGGACCAGGGGTTTCCCAACTATTTTGGCCCCCAGCGCTTCGGCTTCGACGGCAACAATCTCGACCAGGCGATTCAGTTGGATCCGCGCAAACTGCGCGGGCGCCTGGGCAAGCGGGCGATGTACCTGTCCGCCGCGCGGGCCTGGCTGTTCAACGAATTACTGGGGGAGCGGGTCGCCAACGGCACCTGGCTGACCCGCCTCGACGGCGATCCCGACCCGGCACAGCCAACGGCGGCCATGCTGGGGGACGGCGGCTCATCGGCCGAACCTCCGCTGAAGGAGGACGAGAACGCCCTGCTGGAAGCCCATCCCCATTTCAAGGAATTGCTGGCCTGCACCCGAACCCGCCCGGAGCGGCGGCCGACGGTGATCGTGCCGGAAGGCTTCGAGTGGCAATGGCTGGATGATGACGCCCTGGAACTGCGTTTCGGCCTGCCCACCGGCAGCTTTGCCACCTCGCTGCTGGAAGAGTTGCTGGAGGTTACTACGGCGCCGCGTTAAGCCGGGCGTCATGTTTGTGGGCTATCTTATGGCCCTGACATTTAGCCCTGATGTATAGCCCCTCTCCCCTCCGCGGGAGAGGGGATGTTTGAACGATGCTTTGGTGTTGGCGTCTCCAAGGGAGGGCGACGGCATACGGAACGACAATAACGACAGATACATCGCCCGTTTGCGCCGGGCGAGGGAGTAACACGTGAACCTGCTACTGAGTAATGACGACGGCGTACACGCCCCGGGCCTGCGCGCCCTGCGTGACGCCCTGGCCACCATCGCCACGGTCCGCACGATTGCCCCGGACCGCGACCACAGTGGCGCCAGCAACGCACTGACCCTGGCCCGGCCGCTTACCGTGGTGAATGTGGACGAGGGCATCATGAGCGTCGACGGCACCCCGACCGATTGCGTCCACCTGGGCGTGGGCGGCCTGTTCGATATCGACTTCGAGCGGGTGGTCTCCGGCATCAACACCCACGCCAATCTGGGCGATGACGTGCTCTATTCCGGCACGGTCGCGGCGGCGGTGGAAGGGCGCTTTTTGCCCAAGCCCGCGATTGCGGTCTCGCTGGTCAACCAGGGCCACAGTCGGTATGCCACCGCGGCGGAAGTGGTGAAGCAGTTGCTCTCCCGGGACATGCCCCTGGAAGTGGGCGAGCGCACCATCCTCAATATCAACGTGCCGGATCTCCCCGTTGAAGAATTGCAGGGCTACCAGGTCACCCGCCTGGGCCACCGTGCCCGTGGCGGCGCGCCGCAGAAGGTGACCTGCCCGCGCGGACGTGAGCGCCTGTGGATCGGCGCCGCCGGGGAAGGAGACGACGCCGGCCCCGGCACCGACTTCCATGCCGTGCGCAACGGCTACGTCTCGATCACCCCGATCCAGGTGGACATGACCCGCTACGATGCCTTTTCGGCCCTGAACGACTGGTTGGAGCAAGTACAGTGAGCGCAGCAGGATTGGAAGGGATCGGCATGACCTCCCGCCGCACCCGCATGCGGCTGGTGCAGCGCCTGCAGGAAGCGGGTATCCGCGACCTGCGGGTGCTTGATGCCATCGCCGAAACACCCCGGCACATCTTTCTGGACGAGGCCCTGGCCCACCGGGCCTATGAAGACACGTCACTCCCCATCGGCTATCAGCAGACCCTGTCGCAGCCCTACATCGTCGCCCGCATGACGGAAATGCTCCTGGCCACCGGCGCGCGCCGGGTGCTGGAGCTGGGCACCGGTTCCGGCTACCAGACCGCCATCCTGGCGCGCCTGTTCCCGGAAGTGTACAGCGTCGAGCGTATCGAGCCTTTACAGCGCAAGGCCCGTGAACGCCTGAACCTCCTCAATTTCCGAAATGTCTCTCTGCGCCTGGCGCAGAAGGTCATGGGCTGGCCGGAAGTGGGGCCCTTTGACGGTATTCTGGTTACCGCCGCGCCCACCAGCATTCCCGAGGAGCTGGTACGCCAGCTCACCGAAGGCGGCAGCATGATCCTGCCCGTGGGAGAGGAGCAGCAGATGCTGACCCAGGTGGTCCGTCGGGGCGATCATTACGATGCCACACCGCTTGAAGCGGTCCATTTTGTACCGCTGCTGAGCGGAGTTGTGCGATGAATCAAGACCACCAGATCGACGAAGGCCGCGATGTTAGTCCGCTGGGTGCCTTTCTGCGAGGCTGCGCCATGGGCGCGGCCGACGTGGTGCCCGGCGTGTCCGGTGGCACGATCGCCTTTATTACCGGTATCTATCTGCGGCTACTCTCCGCCATTGGCGGCATTCCCGAAGCCGTGATCGGATTTGTCCGGTCTCCCAACATCAAAACACTGTGGCGCGGTGTGGACGGCACCTTCCTGGTCACTCTGCTGGCCGGCATCCTCACCAGCGTGCTGTTGCTGGCGCGCCTGATCAGTCATTGGCTGGAAGCCTATCCGGTACTCATCTGGAGTTTCTTCTTTGGACTGATTATCGCTGCGGCCTGGCACGTGGGGCGGCAGGTAGCGCATTGGCGGATCACCGTAGGCGTGTCGTTGTTAATGGGTGTGGCTCTGGCAGTCGTGGTGACCGAGCTGACACCAGCGCAACTTACCGTCACGCCACTGACCCTGTTCGGTGCCGGCGCGCTGGCCATCTGCGCCATGATCCTGCCCGGGATCTCCGGCAGCTTCATTCTGTTGCTCATGGGCATGTACGCGCCGGTGATCGCCGCAGTGAAAGGCCTGGCGCTTGCCAAGCTGGCCATTTTTGCGGGTGGCTGCGTGGTTGGACTGCTGGCCTTCTCGCGCGTGATCGCCTGGGGGCTGCGGCATTATCAGGATGTCATGTTGGCGCTGCTCACAGGGTTTATGCTGGGGTCGCTGAACAAGGTATGGCCCTGGAAGGTCACCACGGAGTGGCGGTTGAACAGCCATGGCGAACAGGTGCCTTTGCTACAGGACAATATCGGGCCTCTCGACTATGCTTCAGCCACGGGAGCGGATTCCCACTTGCTCCCGGCCGTGGTGTTGATGCTCGGTGGCTTGCTCCTTGTGCTCGGGCTGGAGTGGCTGGGCAATCGCTACCAGCGCCGGAAGGGTGATCTGCCTTCGAGGTAACATTCGGAGCGAGAACCCGGTCACAAAAAATGTGTAGAGTGTTACCCCGGTTGTTCCCTCAGGTAACACTCATTACAGGGATGTAACCTAAAAGTGGGCAAAAAATATTCATCTAAATGAGCAGGTTACGGATAGGATTTGATAAACCGGACTATTGTTTAGACTTTATGGGAATAGAAGCGCATATTTTATAATGATTGGCTATAGCCAAGTGGCCGCCCGCTTACAGAAACGGTTCTTTTTACACGCTTTTGCAGTCCACCTCCGGGGGCTGCTTCGAGGCCACCTGTGGCTCCTTCTGATACCGCTTCTAAGTGCTTGCAATTCCGCCGATATCTACTACGACGATCGCTATAATCCGCCGGTCTATTGGGGCCGTCATGTCGTCGAAGAAGGGCAGACGCTTTACTCCATCGCCTGGCGCTACGGCCGCGATTACCGGGAGCTTGCGGATGCCAACAACATCGATCCCCCCTATGACATCTACCCCGGTGAAGTCATCCGTCTCGACCTGAAAGGGGACCTTCCCGCCAACGCTTCCCGGTCCCGACAAACCGCCTCCGTCTCGTCCCGACCGACCCCCGCTTCAAGACCTGCTTCGCATCCCCAAACACGATCAAAAACTAAGGCGAGGGGTAACAATCGGTTACAGGTGTCACCTGAAGTAAAAGGTAACATTTCCTGGCGCTGGCCCCATGTTGGCCCGATCCTTGCGAAGTATTCCGTTACCGGCCAAATCAACAAAGGTATTGATATTGCCGGTGAGGCGGGAGACCCCGTTCATGCCGCAGCCGACGGTCAAGTGGTGTACGCCGGAAGCGGATTGCTGGGATACGGCAAGCTCATCATTATTAACCATAATGAGCATTACCTGAGCGCCTACGCCCACAATCGATCGATCAAGGTCCAGGAAGGCGAGAAGATTCGCCAGGGCCAGACGATCGCTGAAATGGGATCCACCGGAACCAATCGGGTCAAGCTGCATTTCGAGATTCGAAAGAACGGCAACCCGGTCGATCCGATGGGCTATCTGCCGCCTCGATAACGATAGGGAGTAAAGCTTCCAGGACTGGAGAGGCACCCACCACTAATAAAAACAAGGGTGGGAAAACTGGGGTAGCTGAAAAAGGCAGGGCACGTATTATGTCAGCAGAAAGAGACGAACTGATCGCAGAAGTGGATTTCGATCCGGAAACCGAGAATGAGAACGAAGAGCTGTCTCTCGACGAGAACGAATCCACCGAAGAGGAGGTAGTCACCTCCATCGAAAAGGCGCGACAGGGAGGCCGCTACTACACCAACCATCGCCAACTGGATGCGACCCAACTGTATCTCAACGAGATCGGGTTCTCCCCACTACTGACGCCCGAAGAAGAAGTCTACTATGCGCGCCTGGCCCAGAAGGGCGAGGAAAGCGGGCGCAAGCGCATGATCGAATCCAACCTCCGCCTGGTGGTCAAGATCGCACGCCGCTACGTCAACCGCGGGCTGACCCTGCTCGACCTGATCGAAGAGGGCAACCTGGGCCTGATCCGCGCCGTCGAGAAGTTTGACCCGGAGCGGGGCTTCCGTTTCTCCACCTACGCCACCTGGTGGATCCGCCAGACCATCGAGCGGGCCATCATGAACCAGACCCGGACCATCCGTCTGCCGATTCACGTGGTGAAGGAACTGAACCTCTACCTGCGCGCCGCGCGGGAACTGACCCAGAAACTGGATCACGAGCCGTCCGCCGAAGAGATCGCCAAACTGGTGGACAAGCCGGTCGCCGACGTCAAGCGCATGCTCGGCCTCAACGAGCGCGTCACCTCCGTCGACACCCCGATCGGCAACAATGGCGACAAGTCCCTGCTGGACACCGTCGCCGACGAACAGTCCTCCGATCCGGCGGACGACCTCCAGGAAAACAACATGCGCGGCTGCATTGACCGCTGGCTGGATCAGCTCAGCGACAAGCAGCAGGAAGTGCTGTCCCGCCGCTTTGGCCTGCGGGGCTACCACACCAGCACGCTGGAAGAAGTTGGCCGCGAAATTGGTTTGACCCGTGAACGTGTCCGCCAGATCCAGGTTGAGGCCCTGCGCCGCCTGCGTGAACTGGTGGAAAAAGAAGGGCTGTCCAGCGACACCCTGTTTACCGGTTAATAACCAAGAAGAAGAACCGGCCCCGGTGGGGCTGGGTGCTTCAACCTTAAATCCCCTGGCTCCAACGGAGCAGGGGATTTTTTATGGCCCGCCCATACCCCCCCCACATTCAACACCTTGACCCACGGTGGCCGCCGCTGCCATATGTATTGGAAACTGACAGTAAACCTCCAGCGACAAACCGCCCTTGGCTTCATTGCCTTATTCAAAATCAGGTGATTACGGTTTAATCGCCCTTTGGTGAATGACGGATATTTTTACGCCCAACTAAAATGGCGAACACCCGTTGTTTCTCCATACGGCGTTATCCCGTTGTTTACCGGTTTCTTTTCAGCCAGAAAACACCGCTTGGCGTGTGGATTGCTTCGGCTTTTCTGATCTCGCCTGGGCCAACCCTGCTGTGCCAGGCGAAATGCTGTGTAGTGAATGATCCGAATAAAGACTACGTAGCTGAGGGGCAGGCTGGCATTCGTCCTTTTCCTACAATAATAAATTCAGGGGAATAGACATGCGAAACCATCGATTAGTGAGCACAGCTGGCGCGACTGTGATTCTGGCGTTATTGCTGCTGGGTGTCTGGGGCACCGTGCATGCGGAGTCATTCGGCGACGCCCTCCATCAACGCTTCAACGATAAGTTCGACTTCGACAAGCGCCACACCATCGTGGTCAGGCCGGGCCAGTCCATCCAGGCGGCCATTGACCGCGCCCAACCGGGTACGCGCATTTATGTGCTGGCAGGCACCTACAAGGAATCCGGTAACGCGACCAACGGTCTGAACATCTCCAAGAGTGGAATTAGCCTGGTGGGACAGCGGACCCGGAACAAGGGCGTCGTTCTGGAAAACGCGGGCAACCAGCGCAACGGCATCGTGGCGGTCCCCCCGGAACGCACCGAGTGCATGGCCTGCCACACCGACCTGGCACCACCGTTCCCCCTCTATCCCGAGGTGGACACTGCAATGACCCACCCGGATCCGGTGATCAAGGGGCTGGAAATCCGCAATATCACCATCAAGGGGTTCGACAACAACGGCCTGTTCACCGAACTGGTGGACGACTTCAAGTTTATCAACGTGCACTCGGTGAATAATCCCAATTACGGCATCTTCCCGACCCGTTCCAGCAATGGGCTGATCAGCCACAGCAGTGCCGTGGGCGCGAACGACAGCGGCATCTGGATCGAAACCTCTACGAACGTGCGGGCCAGCCATAATCTGGTCGCGGGCAACGTCAACGGCTTCGAAATATCCAATAGCGACGACATCGAGATTCTCTACAACGAGGCCCGGGGCAATACAGTGGGTATCGCCGCGCTCCTGCTGCCGGATATCTACCCGATCCGTGGCAGCGCCAAGCGGCTGACGATCAAGGGCAATTACATCCACGATAACAACCGGGAGAATACCGCCCACGAGGAATCCATTTTGGGCACGGTGCCCAAAGGGATTGGCATCCTGCATGTGGGCATCGACGACTCCGACATCACCGGCAACCTGCTGCACGGAAATGGTTTTTCCGGCATCGTGTTGGCGGACTACTGCGTGGTGGTCAACGACACGCCCTACGCCTGCGGCGCGGATCCCGACACACTGGCCCCCGGCTTTATCGAGGATAGCCCGGCCCTGAACAACCGTGTCACGGACAACCTGCTGATCAACAATGGCACCGTGGCTTCGCCCCATCCCTTCGACCTTGCCAGGGCGGACCTCACCCTCATCACGGATGTCACCGGCGCAACCAACTGCTATGACGACAACCTGTTCACCACGTTTTTCTCAACACTGGGATTTCTGCCTGGTTGTGAATAGTTCAGGGTGGAGGAACGGTTAACCAGGACCGTATTACAAATGATCCCCTGACTCCGAATGAGCAGGGGATTTTTGTGGGCGCGGAAGAGTCAGGTGAGGTCGACGTTAACGTTCAGTGTGGTGAGTCACCATCCATGGCAATTGCCCCGTTAAACGTGTAGTTGTTGTAATACTGCAGGAGCAGGCGGGGCTCGTTGCATATCATTTCTCCGTAGGAAGCGCAGCAAAAGAACGCCCCGTCTCTGCTCACCAGGGGCTGTTCTGGCCGAGCAGTGTTTTCGCGGCTACCCATAACAGGGGCCTGGAAGGCTTGTCAGGTGCGCGTGACCTGCGTGGGTGGCATTGTGAATTCCAGAGTGTGGGAGCCGAGCGTCATTCAGGGAATGATGACGCACAACACATTTGCAGGGAGTGACATGGACGTCAAAAGAACCATTGCCCAGGGACAAAAGGGCTCGATCGTGTTTATAAAAAAGAGTGGGGCGATCAGTTCGTCGCTGTTCGATACCGTTAAGACACCGCAGCGAACGAGTGGCTTGCCACCATAGAAATCGCCTTGGACCGCCGCTCCATGGCTGAGTTCAATCTCAAAATTCCCAAAAGGCATGCTTTGTCCCCTCCCTAGGGTCATAAAAGAGGATGGCCAAAGACACCTTCGAGTCCAGTTCGAGGGTCGGCGAGTTCAATGTCGGTACAGTCCGAAGACGCCCATTGCATGTACAGTCCAGCTTCGTCCGACGACCCGAATGGGCATGGTTGGCTGGTATCTTTTTTCCCCTCTCATAAACGGCGCTGGAACTACACCGATTGGATGAGGCATCGGGTGGACAGCCTTGAGATGGGGCGCTTTCTATAATCATCGGGTGTCGGTGGTGGGGCCCGTATTTGGCAATATCAACTCATCCAAGTCGCGCAATCGATTCAATCTGTGCGGTAAGTGAATGGTGCAGGGACAATGGCTGCTTTAATGTTTGACGTACGGCATTGAGAAGTTGATGAATAACAGGCGGATGGTGAGCTTAAGTCGTGCTCCTGACGTGTGTTGACGTCGGCCTAAGAGATCGGCGGCATGCCATTGTGATGAGCGGCCAGGAACCGCTAATTGGGATGATGATTGTTTGTGCAACGTGGTTGGATAAAAGCCATCAAGAGTGAGAAAAATCCTGTGAAGGGCTCGTTTGGAGTGGGTTTTCTGGAGGCTCGTTAAGAACGAGGTGAGTATCCGGACTTATATTGCTAATCCTTTTTTGCTGCTCGGATATGAATTTTGGTTAGAGTACAAAGCGGAAAAGGAAGATGTCTGTCCTAATTGTGGTGTAGAACCCAAGCGTCCAGCGAATTTTGAACCATTCCAGTATTAAAACGATGTACGTAGGCAAAAAACTAATGATAAGTGTATGGCAAAAAAGATCATTGTCAGTATGTATGATAAGGGAAATTTTCAACCTAGGGTTGCCGGAATATGTCTAAAGAAAAATACGAGAAGGTGTTGGAGTGGTGCCTGTCACAAGGGGCGAAGCTGCATCCTGATATAGAACGCAAACAAGAGAATGGATTGTGGGGTATGTTTGCAACGGCGTCGATTCCCAAGAACACCGTCATCGCAAAGTTTCCGAGAGATAAAGTTTTTCAGATGGGGGATGCGTACACCTACCCCAAAGACATGGCCTTTAATGAGAGGTATATTCACGCTGTTGCAAAGTCAATTTGTACAGAAGAAAAATTGTGGGGTGGATTTTATGATTTTTATAGCCTAGAGGATCTAAAGGAAAATATGCCTGTTTTTATGGGCAATCTGAGCTGGGGGTGTTGGAAAATTTAAGTCGAACCTTATATGACTACGTTAATGAGGTGGTTCGCCCCCTATACTCTAGACGCTCGATAGCTGCCTGAAATACTGTTTTTCAAAGTCTACCGGAGACAATCCGCCATTACTGCCATGTCTGCGGACCGGGTTATAAAACATCTCGATGTAATCGAAGATATCTTGTCGAGCCAGTTCACGGCTCTTGTAGATCTTTCTCTTGATCCGCTCTTTCTTGAGTAACGAGAAGAAGCTCTCGGCGACAGCATTGTCATGACAGTTGCCCCGACGACTCATGCTGGGTTCGAGACGGTTTTCGGCCAGAAAGTCCCGCCACTCTCGGCTGGTGTACTGAGAACCCTGGTCAGAATGAACCAAAACGCGCTCCTTGGGCCGTCGTCTCCAGGCCGCCATCAAGAGCGCATCCATCACAAGGTCTGTCGACATTCTCGGTTTCATGGACCAGCCAACGACTTGCCGCGAGAACAGATCCAAAACTGCTGCCAAATACAGAAATCCTTCATGCGTGCGGATATAGGTAATATCAGTCACCCAGCGCTCGTTCGGCTTCTCCACATCAAACTCGCGATTGAGATGATTGGGTGCAACATGGGCCGGCTCTCCTCCGTAGTAGCCTCTATGGCGCTTGTAACCCTGCTGTGCACGGATTCCTTCGGTCCTCATTAACCGGTAGACCCGGTTCTTGCTACAGCTCTCGCCGAGATCTCTGAGATCCAGAGTGATATTGCGATAACCATACACGCCGCCACTTAAGAGCCAGGACTGTTTGATGAGGCCCAGTAGTCTTCGGTTGGCTTTGGTACGGCTGCTTTCCGGTGAATTTCGCCAGGCATAGAATCCGCTGAAATGGACCTTCAGCACCCGGCACATCACACGCACCTGAAACTCATTCTGGTGAGCCCTGATGAAGCGATACTTTACTCGGACTCTTTGGCAAAGAACGCTGCGGCCTTTTTTAGTATGTCGCGCTCCTCGGTGACCCGGCGCAACTCCGAACGGAGCTTTCGAAGCTCATCCTGCTGATCGGTGATCTGCTGGTGCTGGCTCTCTGGATCGCCATACAGCTTGATCCACTTATACAAACTACCCGAGGTAATTCCTAACCGGCGACAGACGTCGGTGACCTTATAGCCCCGCTCCGTCACCTGCTTGACCGCTTCAATTTTGAATTCTTCCGAATAGCGTTTACCGCTCATCATCAACACCTGACTATTTTGCGTTAGTGTAACGCTATCAGGCGTCTACTGTATTGGGGGCGAACCAGTTCAGAAAAAAATGGAGTGGACTGTTGAAACAGTTGTAAATCTAGATCGCACTCTGGACAGCGATGCGGGCAGAGATATCATACGCCAAGTTTTCCTTAATAATATAACCAGAGCGTGGGATGACGGATTTGTACCCCTGATTGATATGTTCAATCATTCGGACAAATATGGGGCCCGAAGAATGTCTAACAAGGACTATTATTTTCTGGTTTCGGCTTTTGACTATAGTCCAGGTGACCAAGTATGGATTTCTTATGGTGCAAAAGATATGTATCTGCATGCCATAAATTATGGCTATTTCGATACCAATGGGTCCCATTGCATCGATTTAGGTCGAGTAATACTTATGGCAGCTAACCCGTTCCAAAAAAGCTTTTTCAATATCTCAACAAAAAGTACAATTTTGTCGCGCAAAAAGATAGGGCTGGAAATATCCAATACAAGCTCGAATTGGGAAAAGCGCTGCTTTTAGATAGCGCTCCTAATGTGTATGCAATTAACTTTTTATGTGATTTGAGTTTCAGGACGGACAACGAGCTGGCCTCGAGGATTTATAATCCTTCGCGGTTCAGAGATCGCATGCTTCAATATATCGAAGCCTTTATGAATGTAAACAAGGTAGATAATTTTGGTTTAAATGATCTCCCAGATAATATGAAGTATTTTTACCATATGCTAAAAAAAGAAAGAAAAATGCTATCGGATAATAGAGAGTGGGTGTTGGCAAATAGCCCGCCGGATAAAGCTGATATAACCTGCCTAAAATAGCTTTAATATTGGATGCCGGGAATCTGAAAAGAGGTCAAAGAGAGCAGATCTGAATGTACGTGAGAGTTTCAAATCATCAGGGACAGCATGTGCAGTGTGTACAGTGACAGTATTCCCCTGACACATGCCCCTAATAATGGGGGGATTACCGTTGCACCTCCAAAGCGGCCGCTTCACATGGCGTTATGCTAAGCGTACGTATTGACGAACGTCCGAAATGGCGTACACTTTGTGGTTAGTTAAACTAACGAGAGGTGTACCATGGCTGGAATTACGGCAACAGAGGCGCGCAGTAACCTCTACAGGCTGATAGATGAGGCGGCAGAATCCCATCAACCGGTCATCATTACTGGCAAGCGAAACAAAGCGGTATTGGTTTCAGAGGAAGATTGGGAGGCGATTCAGGAGACTCTGTTTCTCTTATCAGTACCTGGAATGCGTGAGTCTATTCGAGAGGGTATGGCAACTCCTACCAGCGAATGCGACGAGGAGTTGGATTGGTGACCTGGAAGCTGGTTTACACCAAACAGGCGCAAAAAGACGCAAAAAAACTGGCATCCAGTGGTCTAAAGCCGAAGGCAAAAAAGTTATTAGAACTTATCGCTGAGGATCCATTCCAGAAACCCCCTCCCTTTGAAAAACTGGTTGGTGATTTGGCGGGAGCCTATTCCCGCAGAATCAATATTCAACATCGGTTGGTTTATCAGGTTCTGGAAGAAGAGAAGGTCGTAAAGGTCCTTCGTCTTTGGAGCCATTACGAGTAAAGCATAACCAGTGGGTGAAGCTGACCGGTACTACGCTGCGCACCGGCAGCTTACCCAAGGCGTTGAGCCTGTAGAAAAACCCTCAAATCCACCCCGCCATTTGGTAACCTCGGCATAAACCAACAAGGAGCCGTTGGCATGCCCCGATTCAAGCCTTACAACTACGGCCAGCAATCGATGGTCGTGATCAATTACGAAGAGCAACTCCAGCCTGGCACGTTCGAACATGCCATCCACTACCTGATCGAACACAAGCTGGACCTCGCCGCTTTCGAATCCCGCTATAAGAACGACGACACCGGCCGGGTGGCTTACGACCCTGCGATACTGCTGAAGATCATCCTGTTCGCGTACTCCAAGGGCATCACCTCCAGCCGTGAGATGCAGTGGTGCTGCGACACCAACATCCTGTTCAAGGCCCTGTCTTGCGATACCGTGCCGCACTTCACCACGTTGGCGGCTTTTGTCTCCAGCCATAGCGAAGCCATTGAAGACCTGTTTGAACAGGTCCTGTTGATTTGCCACGAGCAGGGGCTTTTGGGGAACGAGCTGTTTGCGATTGATGGCTGCAAGCTGCCTTCGAACGCGGCCAAGGAATGGTCGGGCACGTTTAAGGAGCTGGCCCAGAAGCGGGACAAGTTGCGGCGGATGATTCGCCACCGTTTGTCGGAGCACCGCCAACAGGATGAGGCGGAGACCGAGGCCGAACTGGACCGTCAGATCCGTGAGGGCAAGACGACGCTGGCTCTGGATGAAGCGGCGCAGAAGGTTGACCGGTTTTTAAAGACGCACGGCCCACGGATGGGCCAAGGCAAAAAACCGAGCGAGGTGAAGAGTAATATCACCGACAATGAAAGCGCCAAGATGAAAACCGGCAAGGGCACGATCCAGGGTTATAACGGGGTGGCGGCGGTCGACAAGAAGCACCAGGTCATCATCGATGCCCAGGCCTTTGGGGCTGGGCCGGAATACCATGCTCTCATGCCTGTGTTGGAACGGATCGAACGCCGGTATCGAGATCTGGGGATCGTTGACGCCATCTACCAAAGTGGAGCTGTGGTGACAGCCGACACCGGCTTCGCCAATGAACCCAACATGCGTTACCTCTACGAGCGCGGCATCAACGGTTACATCCCGGACAATCAATTTCGGCAGCGTGATCCGCTGTTTGACCATCAAAAGGACAAGTACGGCAAACGCCACCAAGACCAGGCGAAGTCACCCCGTCCGAAAATCATTCCCGCCCGTGCCTTCGACTTTGATTCGACACAGAAGAGCTGCCGTTGTCCGGCCGGTCAGGAGCTGAAGCTCAAAGCCGTGAAAGAGGACGACCAGAATTGTTTGCGGGCCTATTTTGAAGGTCGCCTGAAGCAGTGTCGCTCCTGCCCAAAGAAGTCCCATTGCATGCACAACCCGGCCTCTGCGGATCATCCAAAAGGGCATGGTCGCCAGGTGTCCTTCCTGATGTCTCACAAGCGTCGCCCGAACTACACCGACTGGATGAAACACCGGGTAGACA
>JASTVH010000013.1:0-80501 GCA_042862465.1 Marinobacteraceae bacterium S3BR75-40.1
ATTTCCAATTGGTAAAATAGTATGTTTGTAATTCCACTATATATGCATGTATGCTCAAGAAAAACCAGATTTCGATTTCTGGCATAGGTTTTTGATGCTTTTTAGGATATTTTTTCTATTCCACTAAGCGGCTGATGGAGACTTCCCGCAGGCGACGCGGAATCCACGGGGAAGGCTTGCCCAACACGATCTGCAGGGCCACGAGGGCAATAATCAACCCGCACGCTGTCGGCACCCCGGGGATCGCCCCGGTCGGCAAGACCACGATCACCGTCGGCACCAATAGCAGGGGGCCATAGCCCTTGTACCGGAACAGGTTCAACATCTCCCCCATGGACATGCTACCGCCATCAATACGCTGATCGATGGTATCCAGCACCTCCGTGAGTGTCGTGCCGCCGTTCACCGTTCTGCTCCTCCCTGACTGAGCCTAATGGCATCCTACCGTGAAGGCCGGTCGGGAGCACTGTACAGTTGATTACACCTCGGCAAGACTGGCACCCACCAGCAGGCAACGCAGCCTCTGTGTACATCAGCCGCGCGGTTTCTGGGCCTCGCTCTCCACACCCAGGCCGGCACGGGCGAAGGTCAGCCAACGGGCAATGCCCCGGCCAAACAGGCCTTGTATCAGCTGATCGAACAGACGGTATTTACGGCGGGTATAGGGATACCAATTGGCTTCCAGCTTGCTACTCTGCTTGTCCACCATGACCGCCTTGGACCGTGTCATGGCCCGCAGCCCTTCAACCCCCTTGACCCGGCCGTAGCCACTCATGCCCACCCCGCCAAAAGGCAAGTCGGGGTTGCCCTCGGTGACCATGACGTTGTTGATCGACACCGCGCCCACTTCCAGCGCCTCGGCGACACGCCGGGCCCGCTTCAGATCCCGACTCCAGACACTGGCACTGAGCCCCATTTCGCTGTCATTGGCCATGGCGATGGCCTCTTCCTCGGAATCAAACGGAAACAGCGGCAGCACCGGGCCGAAGGTCTCGTCCCGTGCCAGCGGCTGGTCCGTGTTCAAGCCTTCCACCACGGTGGGCGGATACAGCCGGCAATCGCTGTCCAGGGTCTGCCCACCGCAGCAGACCCGCGCACCGCTTTTTTGCGCCTGCTCCATCTGCTCGATAATCAGATCGAGCTGAAAATCCGGCGTAATGCTGCCGATATCGGCATCCCCCTCATCGCCAGGGTTCACCACCAAGGCCCGGGCTGCCTCGATGAGGCGGTCTCGGAACGCGTTGTAGATCTTTCGCTGCACGTAAACCCGCTCGATTGCCGTGCAGGATTGCCCGGCGTTGGTCATGCCACCCCACAGTACGCCGGCGACGGTACGATCCAGGTCGACGTCGTCGAAGACAATCGCCGGATCCTTCCCGCCCAGCTCCAGCTCCACCGGAATCAGATATTCCGCGGCCTGAGCCAGGATGCGCTGCCCCGTGGCGGTGCTGCCGGTAAAGCAGATCTTGTCCGGCCGTTGATCAATCAATGCCTGACCGCTTTTTCCGCCGCCATACACCACCTGCACCGCCTGACGCAGGGCGGGAATGGGTTCGAGGATGGCTTCGATCACCCCCATCAGCGGCGTCACCTCGGAGGGCTTGAACACCACGCCGTTGCCGGCCATCAACGCCGCGGCAATGGAAGTCATCGCAATGTGGAAGGGATAGTTCCAGGGTGCCACCACAAACACCACGCCCAAAGGTTCATGTCGGATTCGCGATGCCTTGCCCATCAACGCCAGCGGGGTGTGCGCCTTTTCTTCTCTCAGCGCCTTCCAGCCCCGGGTGTGTAGCCAGTGGATATAGTCGAGCACCCCCATGACTTCCGAGACCAGGGCATCGGTACGGCTTTTACCGGTTTCCTCGATGACGCGGTCGAGGATCCAGTCCCGTTTTTCCAGGATTCGCGCCTGCAACTGGCGCATCATGGTCCGCCGTTCCCTGAGCGTGAACCGCTGCAGGTCGCGGCCACCGCGACGGGCCGAAGCCATAACGGCGCTCGCCTGGTCCTGGTCAATGTCCTGCACCTCGTACAGGGGCTCCCGGGTCAGTCGATTTTCCACTGCGTATGCACTCATTGCGTGCCTCCCTGTGTCTTGGCCGGCCCAGTTGCCGGCTGACAGTGAACCTGATAGGCCAGAACGTCGTGAACCTCGGCACCCTTCGCACCCAGGCCTCGCTGATTGCTGTAGTAGAGGGTAAAAACCAGCCCCCGCAGGCTGATATCCAGCAGCCGCATGGGACCCTGGCAGAGCGAGGGCCATGCGGCTCGGCCTGCGAGCACGCGCATCAGACCCCGTAATGCGCCGTTGGGCAGCCAGCCAAGCACCGTCAGCAGCATGCTCAGATCGCGGCGGTCAGCTTCCGGTACCGGAGCCAGCACGCGATCGATTTCTGTAATCGCGTCGGTTTGAGAAAAACGAGACAGGCCCGCCGCTCCAGGCAACAGAATATCGCCGAGCCGGTTCAGCGCCGCCAACTGGCGTTGATTCAGATAGCGGGATTTCATGCCACCGCCCTCCCTTTACCGCCCACGCTTTTCAGGTGCCCTTTGGAACCGGCGTCCGCCAGCAACCTGTCCGCGGCCTGCCAGGAACGGGCCATGATGGTCAAACTGGGATTGATGCCCGGGGCCGCTGGAAACAGGCCGCCATCCACCACCGCCAGGCGCGGATACCCGTGAACCCGGAAGTCAGGCCCCACAACGCTGTGCCGATCATCTTCCCCCTGGCCACAGCCCCCCATCAGGTGCAGCCCGATCCCCAGATCGGTGGTGACGATCTCTTGCGGCTGCAGGGAGCGGAACAGTGTTTCAATGGTTTCGAGCCCGGCGCGGGCGCGCTGGCGTTCCGGCTCTCCCATTGGCTTATGAATCCGCAGCCGCCCTGCCCGATCAAGCCGCAGGGCGCCCGGGGTTTCGTCCCGAACGGCCACTTCCATACAGGCCAGCTTGCGATAATCGGCCATGAAGCGCTGGTGCGCCGCCCCCACGCCAGGATGCAGCATGGCCGTGGCGACAGGCCCGGCGAAGACGTTTTCGAGCTTGAAGCCCCGGGCACGGAAACGGGCATCATCCGATTTCACCGCCTGCAGGGCGCCCTTGTGCGCATCCACCACATGATCAAAGCGAGCCAGCGCCATGAATTGCGGATGACAGTAGAAGTTGCTGCCCAGAGCGGGCACGTTGGCTTCGAAACCGGAGCGCAGTAGCAGGCCCGCCGAACCCAGGGCGCCGGCCGCCAGCAGAACGGTACGCCCCCGAAACTGTACGGCCCGGCCGCGTTGACGGGCCCAGACCGTGGCAAAACGGGCCCCATGGATCACCGCTTCCGCCTGGCACTCGGTTTCCACCTGCATGCCTTCGTCCATTGCCTTTTTCAGGAATGTCACCGGCATGCTCTGTTTCGAATCCCGCCGGCAGCCCCCCAGACAGACAATGCAGTCCTGTCCCTGGCAATCCGCCTGTCCGCGACGCAAGGGCGCCCACTGATAGCCGCACTTGTCGAACGCTTCCACATACTTTGCCGCATTGCCGTTCCATTCGCCCGGGGCAAACCGATGCAGCGTGAGATGCTGTTCCACCGCCTCATAGGCCGCGTCCATGGTGTCTTCCTGAAAGCCAGCGATCCCCGAGCGATCCGACCAGTCCCGCCACACCAGGGCATCAAAGCGATCCAGCAGGCACTGGTTGACCACCGAACCTCCGCCCAGAACACGGCCGCGCAGTAACACCAGCGAGGCGTTATCGGTCGGTTCCATACCGCCGTGCCACATCAGTTGGGCATTGGCATCCAGTTCGTTGTCGGGGTATTCGTCCGCCGGGTAGGCTTTGCCAGCTTCCAGCATCAACACACTGGCACCGGCGGCCGCGAGACGGTATCCGGCCACGCTGCCGCCCGGACCGGACCCGACGATCACATAGTCGTAGAGCGTTTCCATACGCGCTCCTCTATCACCCTAAAGAAAACATTGGCCATCACCCCGGTAGGTACCCCAGGACAGGACATCGCCCTTGCTATCGATCGCCAGTAATTGATTGAACCGCTCACAGAGTTCGCCGGCCTTGGCGTGCCGGAACAGCACCGGTTCACCGGTTTTGGGAGTCACAGAGGCAGCCCCGGTAACCTGCAGGGGAGTCTGAACTTCACCGGCCCCTTCGTTGTCATCGAGTGCAAGCCCCGGGGGCCAGGCCGGCCAAGGCTGACGGTCCCAGCCCGGGGCTCCGGACGCGACATAGCCACCGCCCGCCACAGTGACCCAGCCCGGATCTGAGCTGCGCACCACGCGCGTGGCAAAGAGTGCGGCCGGTCGCAGATCAAGATTGCTGTAGCCATCGAACAGGTGGGGGGCGAAAAAGCCCGATCCCACCGCGATTTCGGTGACACTCGGATCCGCCGCTGTACGCTGGATGGAGCCGGTCCCGCCGCCATTGACAAAGTCCAGCCTTTCACCGCGCTCGACGATCGCATCAATCACCCGGTTTCGTCGCTGCTGGATCCAGGGCCAGGCCAAAGCCTTCAGCCGCGGGACGGCCAGATTCTGCAACCGCTTGCCCTGGGTGCGATCGGGAATGCCGGCAATCTGGGCTTCGTAACCCATCACGCCGGCCAGTTTCAGTTCATCACTGGCGGCAATGCGATCCAGCAGTGGGCGGACCTGTTCCCACTGCCGCAATGGCGAGCGCCGGACCCCGAACCACAGAGGCCCGAACGGTGTCGACATATCGATATCCAGGCAGACCGCTACCGTGACATTGCGCGACGCCGCCGCAGACTCGATCATTTCCAGATGGACGAGCGAGTCCACCATCAACGTGATGTCCGCGCCAGCAGCGACAAACTCGCAGACTTGTGCCAGCACACTCTCGTCAGTGCACGGATAGGCCACCAGCAGATCAGAAAAGCCGCGGGTGGATAACCAGCAGGCTTCGGTCGCGTCGAAACACATCAAGCCGGCAAAGCGATCGTCCAGCCCCTGGAGAAAACGCAGGGCTTCCACGCACCGCACGGATTTGGTGACGATGCGAATACGTTTGTCGCCAGCCTGAGTCAGCAACCAGCGGGCGTTGGACTCAAGCGCGGCGAGATCCAGCAATGCAGCCGGCAACACCCGATCATTGGCAATGCCCGCCAGGCGCGCCAGACCCGCCTCCACATCACGCATCGCGGGTATCCTGCTGCAAATGGCTCATATAGGCGCGCACCATCACCTTGAGTTCGGCCAGCAACCCCTGCTCTTCCTCCTTCGGCAGGGTCATGGCAAACCGCAGAATCTGGCCGCAGGTGCGCGTCAACAGAATGCTGGCTCGCCGTCGCCTTTCGCGGTCCAGATCCGGTAGCAGCAGGGCTGCGGTGGATTCCACATCCCGGGCATTGCGGTACAGCTCTTCCACATCCAGGGCCTGCAACTCGGGCATGGATTCCACCCCCGACCAGATTTCCGCATAGCCCGGCTCGTTGCGGTAGAAATCCGCGTACAGATCGATCAGTTCATCGATACCCTGGTCCAGATCGATGTCCGACAACTGGCCGCGCAGGGCCTCTTCCAGCCGGTCCACATGGCGCTCGGCAATGGCCTTGATAATGGCTTCCTTATTGGGGAAATAGCGGTAAAGCGAAGCCAGCGACATTTCCGCCGCCCGCGCAATGCCCGACATGCTGGTCCGGCCCACACCACGCTCCCCAATCAGTAGCGCCGCATGGGTCAGGATCCGCTCCACCCGCTCGATACTGCGGCTCTGGACCGGTTGACGTCGCGGTGACAGCGAATGTTTGGCCATGGGTGACTCCTTGCCTCTTCAAACTGTTTTGAAGGTACGATTTTCGTACAGACATGACAATGTGTCACGTTTTTATTTTGAGAGATTGGTCACGTTGGACGTTGGCACTCAGCTTGCGGCCCGAAGCACCGAGAGCAAGTTTGTATACGTGAAACGTCCAACCTCCTACGTGAAACGCAGCACGCGAGGCTTCAATAGCAGCCCATCACGCCGGGAGGGCGTAAGCGCCGGTGACATGCGAAACCAGCGTCTCGCTGTTGGCGGAGGTCAGGCGGACTTCACAGAAGGCCAAACGTTTGCCCATACGCAGCACGATGGCTTCGGCAATCAGATCCTCGGGAGCGGGTTTTTGCAGGAAGTTGATATTGAAGTTGCTGGTCACCGCCATCTCCACCCGCCCCAGGGTCCCCAGGATGGCGGCGTACATGGCAGCGTCTGCCAGGGTCATCTGCACTGGGCCTGAGAGGGTACCGCCGGGGCGAACCATGCGGCTGTTGAAGCGCAGACGCGCCACCGCCCTGTTGGCTTCCACATGCTCTACGGTAAAGCCCATATCTTCGGCCATGGGCACCCCCTCACGGATGAGGGCCTCGACTTCGGCGGCGGTCAACGACACTGGCACATTCCTGTATTTTGGGTGACTCGGCTGCAAACCGGGCTTTATGCCTGGTACAGGTGAGCAGGCACTATTTCCACTTCGCCCGCCCGTCCGTACAATACCGCATTTGATTCGATAACACAGAATCCTTTGGAACGAGACTATGCGCGCCAGCCAATACCTGATTGCCACCCTCAAGGAAACACCCTCCGACGCCGAGATCGTCAGCCACCAGCTCATGCTGCGGGCCGGCATGATCCGCAAACTTGCCGCCGGCCTCTATACCTGGCTGCCGCTGGGCCTGCGGGTTCTGCGTAAGGTCGAGAAGATCGTACGGGAAGAGATGGATGCCTCCGGTGCCCAGGAAGTGCTGATGCCGGCGATTCAGCCCGCGGAACTGTGGGAGGAGTCCGGTCGCTGGCAGAAATACGGCGGCGAATTGCTGCGTCTGAAAGACCGGCACGATCGTGACTTCTGTTTCGGCCCCACCCACGAGGAAGTCATTACCGACCTGATCCGCAACGAGCTCAAGAGCTACAAGGAACTGCCGGCCAACTTCTATCAGATCCAGACCAAGTTCCGGGACGAGCGCCGTCCGCGCTTTGGCGTGATGCGGGCACGGGAGTTCCTGATGAAGGACGCCTACTCGTTCCATATCGACAAGGCCTCCCTCGATGAGACCTATGAGGTGATGTACCAGACCTACAGCCGCATCTTCACGCGCCTGGGGCTTGATTTCCGCGCGGTGCAGGCCGATTCCGGCGCTATCGGCGGTAACGCTTCCCACGAATTCCACGTGCTGGCAGCCTCCGGTGAAGACGCAATCGCCTTCAGCACAGAGAGCGAGTACGCCGCCAATATCGAACTGGCCGAAGCCATTGCCCCCGAGGGCGAGCGCCCGGCGCCGTCCCGGGAATTGCAGAAGGTGGAGACGCCGAACCAGAAAACCATCGAGGAAGTGTCGGCCTTTCTCCAGCAGTCACCGCAGCAGACTGTCAAAACCCTGCTCGTGGAAGGTTCGGACGAGGAGCAGCCACTGGTCGCCCTGGTCCTGCGCGGCGATCACGAACTCAACGACATCAAGGCGGAAAAACTCCCGCTGGTGGCCGAACCGCTGACCTTTGCCAGCGACGAGGCCATCCGCAAGGCAGTCGGCTGCGATCCCGGCTCCATCGGGCCGGTCCAACTGGCACTGCCAACCATCGTTGACCGCAGCGCGGCCCAGCTGGCGGATTTCACCTGCGGTGCCAACGAAGACGGCTATCACCTGACTGGCGTCAACTGGGAACGGGATCTGCCGCTGCCGGAAGTAGCGGACCTGCGCAACATCCACGAAGGCGATCCGAGCCCGGACGGCAAGGGCACCCTGGAAATCAAGCGCGGCATCGAAGTGGGCCACATTTTCAAGCTGGGCAACACCTACAGCGAGAAGATGAACGCCACGGTGCTCGACGAGGCCGGTAAGGCCCAGATCCTGGAGATGGGCTGTTATGGCATTGGCGTGTCGCGCATCGTCGCTTCCGCCATCGAACAGAACCACGACGACAAGGGCATCATCTGGCCGGCCGCCATCGCGCCGTTCGAGGTCGCCGTTGTCACCCTCAACGGGGACAAGTCCGAACCGGTCCGGGAGGCCGGTGAAAAGCTCTACAACCAGCTTCGCCAGGCCGGTTTCGACGTTCTGCTGGATGACCGCAAGGGTCGTCCTGGCGTCAAGTTCGCCGATATGGAGCTGATCGGCATCCCCCACCGGATCGTGATCAGCGACCGTGGCCTGCAGGCCGGCACCTTCGAATACAAGGGCCGAACCGACGCGGATCGTCAGGACATCCCGGTGGAAGACATCCTGGGCTTCATGACCGCCCAACGATAACCCGGTCTCACCGGTACACAACAATACAAACTGTCCCTTGGGTGGCGGGCCCTGGCGCTGCTATTCTTGGGACAGTTTGTGTTTAGGGTGTTTGGGACGCATGGCTTTCAGGCTTGGCCCCTCGTTTCTGGCAATCATTTTCCTGTTTCTCTCTTCGGCGTCGGTCCTGGCCAATGTGGCCGAACCGGACCCGGAGCTGCGGCATTTGCTCAAGGAAACCATCAACGACGCCAGCAGCTTCAAGGATCGCTTCGATGCGGAAGTCTGGCTGGTGGACATGTCCGGTCGCCTGCAACGCTGGATCAAGGACAACGACCGGCGCCTGCGCCTGCTGCGAATGATTCACCAGGAAGCCACCCGCGCCGGCCTGCAGCCGGAGCTGGTGCTCTCGGTCATTCACGTGGAAAGCCTTTTCGACCGCTTCGCCATCTCCTCCGTGGGCGCCCAGGGCCTGATGCAGGTCATGCCTTTCTGGAAGAACGAAATCGGCCGCCCGGAAGACAATCTCACCAAGATCCAGACCAATCTGCGCTACGGCTGCACCATTCTCAAATACTACCTGGACAAGGAGAATGGCGACCTGATCCGTGCTCTGGCACGCTATAACGGCAGCACCGGAAAAACCTGGTATCCCGAGCGGGTGATGAATGCCTGGCAACGCTACTGGTTCGTTCAGCAGGTACGTTGAAACCGTCGTGACATGAACATGAGCTAGAGTTCCCGGCCAGCACGGCAGAATTCCGAAAACGAGGTTGCAAGCGCCGATGACCCCCGATTCGCCCGAGACCGCCCCCTTCGACCTCGACGAGTTCCGCGAGCGCTTCAAGGACATTCTCCAGCACCGCACCCATGATCCAATCCCCGGCGACCCCGTAGTAATCGCCCATCGCGGTGCCAGCGGCTATGTGCCGGAACATACCCTGGAGTCCTACACCCTGTCGGTACTGATGGGCGCCGACTTTGTGGAACCGGATCTGGTCATGACCCGCGACAATGTCCTGATCGCCCGGCACGACAATCAGCTCCATCTCACCACCAACGTCACCTACCACCCCACCTTTGCCGATCGCGAACGGCAGAAATCGGTGGACGGGGTGCTGGAATCGGGCTGGTTCGTGGAGGATTTCAGCCTTGCCGAGATCAAGGAACTGCGGGCGATCGAGCGCATTCCCAACATCCGTCCGGCCAACACCGCCTTCGATGCCCTGTTCGAAGTGCCCACGTTCCAGGAGATCATCGACCGGGTGCGGCTGCTGGAAAAGGCCCTCGGCCGCACCATCGGCATCTACCCGGAAACCAAGCACCCGACGCACTTTGCCGCCCTCGGCATGCCCATGGACGAAACCCTGGTCAAGCAGCTCCATGCCAATGGCTACGAAGGCCGCGAGGCACCGATCTTCATCCAGTCCTTCGAAATCACCAACCTCAAGAAGATCCGCAAGCTGACCGAGTTGCCGCTGATCCAGCTCATGAGCCCCACCGGCCAACCCTTCGACGCGCAGTGCGCCAAGTCCGACCTGACCTACGACACAATGGCCACCCGCGAAGGGCTGCAGAAGATCGCCGAGTATGCCGATGGCGTCGGCCCCGAAAAGTACCACTTCATCCTGCCCCGAACCGAAGCGGACCACCTGGACGAAAGCCGGGCCACCGACTTTGTGAAGCACGCCCATGAAGCCGGGCTGAAGGTCCACCCCTACACCTTTCGGGCGGAAAATTTCTTTTTACCCCACGATTACCGGATTGGGGACGACCAGTCCGCCTTCGGCAAGTCCGTGGCGGAGGTGCTGCTGTTTCTGAAGCTGGGAATTGATGGGTTCTTTATCGATCAGGCAGATGTGGGGGTTGAGGCGAAGCGGCTGTTTCGGGAGTAGCATAGAGCCCCTCGCCCCTCCACGGGAGAGGGGATGTATGCGCTACCACCGTGTTATGCCTTTCTGTGCGGCGCTCGAAGACCGAAATCATAACCGCTCTATGTTCTGAAACTTCCCCTCATCGTATTCGATCAGGAAGCTGCCCCGAACACCGTCGTGAAGCACAAACGGCGCGAGAATACGGGCGGGGAACTGCACGCTGCGGCCATCCCGGGCCCGGGCATGAACATAGCGCGCCTCGCCACGATACATGCGCAGCCATTGGTCACGGGAAATGGAGAGGTCGACGATGATACGGTCGGCGGCCACGGAAGGGTCTCGTGCAAATTGGACGGCAAAAGGGGTGCTCTCAGGCACCCCTTGTTATCCTGGTTTACTTCGCCAGTTCCAGCAACAGCCGGTTCAGACGGGACACGTAGGTGCTCGGGTCCTTGATCTGCTCGCCGCTGGCCAGGGTGGCCTGGTCGAAGATCACCGAGGACAGATCGGTGAAGCGATCTTCGTCCTGGGTCTCCTCCAGCCGCTGCAGCAGCGGGTGCTCCACGTTCACCTCGAAGATCGGCTTGGACTCCGGCACTTTCTGGCCGGCCGCTTCCATGATCTTCTTCATCTGCGCACCCATGTCGTAGTCACCCACCACCAGACACGCCGGTGAGTCGGTCAGACGCTTGGTCACGCGAACATCCTGCACCCGGTCGCCGAGAGCCGTCTTGAGGCGCTCCAGCAGACTCTTGTGCTCTTCGCTGGCCTTTTCGACCTCTTTCTTGTCTTCCTCGGTTTCCACTTCACCCAGGTCGAGATCACCGCGGGCCACATCCTGCAGATGCTTGCCCTTGAAGTCGCTGAGGTAGCCCATCATCCACTCGTCGATGCGATCGGACAGAATCAGCACCTCGATACCCTTCTTACGGAAAACCTCCAGATGCGGGCTGTTCTTGCCGGCATCGAAGGTTTCTGCGGTGATGTAGTAGATCTTCTCCTGCCCTTCCTTCATGCGGCTGACATAATCGTCCAGGGAAACATTCTGGGCGGCATCGCCGTTATGGGTGCTGGCAAAGCGCAGCAGCTTGGCGATTTTCTCGCGGTTGCCGAAATCTTCCGCCGGACCTTCCTTGATCACCTGGCCGAAGTTGTCCCAGAAGGTCTGGTATTTCTCGGGATCGTTGTTCGCCAGCTTCTTGAGCGTATCCAGCACCCGTTTGGTCAGGGCACTGCGCAGGCTGTCCACGGTCTTGTCGTGCTGCAGGATCTCCCGGGAGACGTTCAGGGACAGATCGCTGCTGTCGACCACACCCTTCACGAAGCGCAGATACAACGGCAGGAACTGCTCGGCGTCGTCCATGATGAACACGCGCTGGATGTACAGTTTGAGCCCGCGCGGCGCTTCCCGGTTGTACATGTCAAACGGTGCCCGGGCCGGCACGTACAGCAGGCTGGTGTAGTTCAACGTGCCCTCGACAGTGTTGTGGGACCAGGTCAGCGGGTCCTCGAAGTCATGGGCGATATGCTTGTAGAAGTTCTTGTACTCCTCGTCGGAGATCTCCTGACGGGACAGGGTCCACAGTGCCGTGGCATCGTTGACGGTTTCTTCCGTGGCCTTCGCCTCGCCTTCCTTCTCCTCTTCCTCGCCGGAGTCTTCCACCGGCATCACGACCGGGAAGGAAATGTGGTCGGAGTATTTCTTGACCAGGCTGCGCAGACGCCAGCCGTCGGCAAATTCCTTCTCTTCATCCTTCAGGTGCAGGACGATGGTGGTACCACGCTTGGGACGCTCCACACTCTCGATGGTGAACTCCCCTTCCCCGGCGGAGATCCAGTGCACACCCTGATCAGCGGCTTCACCGGCCTTGCGGGTAAACACCTCCACACGCTTGGCGACGATGAACGCGGAATAGAAGCCCACACCAAACTGACCAATCAGCTTGGAGTCCTTCTTCTCGTCCCCGGTCAGGTTGGCCAGGAAATCGGAGGTGCCGGAACGGGCGATGGTGCCCAGATTGTCGATCACTTCCTGGCGGTTCATGCCAATGCCGTTGTCCGTCAGCGTGACGGTGCCGGCGTCCTTGTCGTAGGTCAGCCAGATCTTGAGATCCGGGTCGTCCTCCTGCAGGGAGGGATCGGACAGTGCGCGGAACCGCAGCTTGTCTTCCGCGTCGGAAGCGTTCGAGATCAGCTCGCGAAGGAAGATTTCCTTGTTGGAATAGAGGGAATGGACCATTAGGTGAAGGAGCTGCTTCACCTCGGTCTGGAACCCCATCGTTTCTTTCTGCGTTTCAACCGCCATGACGTCTGGATCTCCTTACATCACTCAAACAAGGCTATACGGCCCCTTTGGGGCCCGCCGTTTCTAGGTTTGAAAGGAATGTGGGGACTGGCGGGAGGATTTCAAGCGTTGGAAGTTGGAAGTCGGACAATCCCGTTTAGGCTGCGCCGTCAGCACGGGGCGGGGTGGTTTCTGGAACAGCGACAGGGACGTCGCGGTAGCGCTGCCAGGCCATGGACGGCCTGGCAGCGCGGTGTAAGAAACCACCCCGCCCCGTGCGAGAGGTCAGAAATATCACTCCAAAATAAAATGCGCCCGCGCCGTGGCAATCGGCTTGTTACGGGCCTGCTGCCAGGCGCTGACGGAGACATTGGCCACCCGGTTGCCCTGGCGCGTCAAGCTGCATTCGGCGTAAGTCTCGCGATCCAGCCCGGCGCGGAGATAGTCGATGGAAAAATCCACGATGCGGGGCAACAGCGCCGTTTCTTGGCGCAGCATCAGGTAAAGCATGGCGGACATTTCCATGAAGCCGCCGATCACACCGCCATGAACGGCCGGCAGGATGGGGTTGCCGAGATTGGAGTCGCGCTGGGGCAGCTTGAACACCGTTTCCTCACCGAAACGCTCACAGCCCATGCCAATCGTCCGGGCATAGGGAACCGCCTCGATCAGACGGGTCAGATCCCCGGTCTCCTGGATCTCCTGGAAGATGCTTTTGTGGATCATGCGCCCTCTCCTCCCTCGATAAGATCCCGATACGCCTTCGGCGTGGCTTCCCGACCGATCCGCATAAAGGTCGCGACACAGTGGGCAATGGTCTGATTGGGCTTGTCCTGGTAGGCGTCGCAACGGGTGAAGATGATGTTGCGGGTAATACGATAGGTCCGGGCCCGCGCAAACACCGGCTTGTCCGGCTCGGCCGGGCGCATGTAATCAACCCGCAGATCAAGCGTGGGACATAACTCGAAGTCTTCCAGCGCGGTCATGATCACCGAACCGGAAGCGGTATCCATCAGCGTCGTGATCGCCCCCCCATGCACCACGCGGGTATCGGGGTTACCGACAATCCCGTCAGAGTAAGGCAAGCGCAGAACCAGGTGATTTTCCGCCGCTTCCAGGGCCTCGATGCCCAACTCCTGGCACTGATTCAGGGTACCGATAAAACGGCTGACACGGCCGAACAAGACCTCGTCGTTCATAGCGTCTCCTCACACGAATATCCCATCCCCTGTACTGACCGATGCACTGAACCTCGGCACCCAGGAATGTGAACGGGTTCGCACTATATCGAAAGTGCCCTTCGGCTACCACTTTAGCGCAGGGAAGACCACTATCTTCCCGTATCTTCAAGTTGTGGTATAAAGCCGGTATCCAATCCAGTTGATCATAGGACAGGGAGATTGTCGCTTTGAAACGCCTCCGCATCGCTCTCTTTGCACTGCTGCCGCTCATCTTTCTTGCCGGCTGCGCAAAGAACCCCGTCACCGGGGAGACCCAGTTGCGCCTTATCTCGACCCAGCAGGAAGTCGCCATGGGCGAAAAGCAGTATCAGCCGACCATGCAGATTCAGGGTGGAGAGTACCGTGTTGACGAGGAGCTGACGAAATACGTTAACGAAGTGGGGCAAAAACTGGCCAAGGTCAGCGACCGCCCCGATCTGCCCTATGAATTCTCCGTACTCACCAGTGACGTACCCAATGCCTGGGCCCTGCCGGGCGGGAAAATTGCCGTGAATCGCGGATTGCTGCTGGCCCTGGAAAACGAGGCCCAGCTGGCCGCCGTCCTCGGCCACGAAATCGTCCATGCGGCCGCCAGCCACAGCGCCCAGCAGATGCAAAAAGGCATGCTCATCAATGCCGGTATGGCCGGCCTGGGAATCGCGCTCTCCGACAATGAATACACCCAGTGGATCATGGGCGGTGCTGCCCTCGGCGCCCAGTTGACCATGGCCCAGTATGGCCAGGCGGATGAGTTGGAATCTGACCACTACGGCATGCAGTACATGGCACAGGCGGGTTACGATCCGATGGCTGCAGTGGAATTGCAGAGGATCTTCGTGAAGCTCATGGAAGGTCAGGAACAGAGCTGGCTGAAAGGGCTGTTCGCCTCCCACCCCCCCTCACAGGAACGGGTGGAAAAGAACCTGGAAATGGCGAAAAAACTGGGCAAGGGAGGCCGGATCGGCCATGACACCTACATGGCCAAGACCGCGCATATTCGCAAAACCGAACCCGCCTATGAGAAAGCCAATGAAGCCGAAAAGTTGGCCAAGGACAAACAGTACGATGCGGCCCTGGCCAAGATCCGCGACGCACAGAAGATAGAGCCCCGGCAATCGTCCTTCCACGCTACCGAAGGCGAGATTCTCAAGCGCCAGGGCCATAACGAAGCCGCTATCAAGAAGCTCAACCGCGCGATTGACCTCTACCCTTCCATGTTCACCTACCACCTCCAGCGCGGCACGATCCACGAAGAGATGAAGAACTGGCAGGCGGCCCGGGCGGATTATGAACGCTCCCTGGAGACCGTTCCCACGGCACTGGCCCACCTCGGGCTGGGTAACGCCGATCGGGCACTGGGCAACGAGGGCGAGGCGATTGAGCATTACAGGGTTGCGGCCCAGGCCGACGGCAAGGTGGGCGAAGCAGCCAGGGCCCATCTGCAGGCTATGGGCGTCAAAGTGGCGCCCGGGCAGTAACGCTCAGCAGGCGCGGGAGACTATGCGTTGGCGGCTTCCGACACCATCTCGTCGGCCGCCAGCGCCTGATCGACGAGATCTGCTGCGACCTTTGGATTCTCCATCATGAAACAGTGCCCTCCCTTCACTTCCTGACGACTGACGCAAGGGTTCTGCTGGACCCAACGGTTAGCCGATTCGCCCACGAACGGATAGGACGAGGCGCCATAAATGACATGGGTGGGGGTCCGGACCCGATCCAGCGCATACCACAGGCGCTTGGGAAAGGACCCGAACAACTCGGCCTCGCGAGAGGGGCGACACTTCAGCCGCCAACCACCCTTCGGATCCGCCTTCAGCCCATGCTCAACGTAAGACCACAGGGACTCGTCCTGCCAGCCCCGGAACATGCCCCTGCCATGGCAATAGCTGAAAGCCTCGTCCAGCGTATCCCAGTGCGAGCGCCTTTTGCGCGCCCGTGATGCCATCGAGTTGAAGCGCCATAGCCCCACGACGTCTGAGAGTGCCATCACCCCCATCATTTTGGGCGTAAACAACACCGGATCGAGCAGGACCGCCCGTTCAAATAGCGCGGGGTCCTTCGCCATCATCAGCGCGGTAACCACCCCGCCAAAACTGTGGCCCACACCGAAATGGGCACTCTCCGGCCAAAGATGTCGGTGAGCAGCCCAGGCTGCGGCACAGTGGGCAGCCGTCTTGTTCCAGCCTTGAAAGCGTCCGCCATGATCACTGTGGCCATGGCCCTGAACATCGCTGAGAAAAAGATCATAGCGTTCACTCAAGCGGGCCAGCAGATGTTCGTAGGTTAAACAGCAGAAGCCGTTGCCATGCACGAAATGGATCACCGGCTTGCCACTGGGTGGCGTATGGTAACCACGCACGGTAAAGCGGGCGGATGTCGTATGTTCCCAGGGGATCAGACGGTCACGGAAACGATCAATCGAAGTCACTAAATCATCCACTGCGGCCAAGGGTCAGGACCGTCATTGTGCCGTCAAAGGAATGCGTGGACAAACCGGACAGGTCAGTCGGGAGCCGGCACCCGACCCGCATCCGGCCAATCCAGGATCCGCATATAGGGCGCGTAGATGGCCCTCGCGTCGACTTTTCGACCTGCCTCGTTCAGACGCTTTAGCAATTCGGGACGGTCCTTGCGCACCGCAAAACCGGCATCGATGGCCTGTACCAGTCGGTAATAAATCCGGTCACGGTTCGATTTCGGCAGATGCGACACAACAGAGGCGCGCTCGAAGATGACCGTATCCACGTGTTTGAGGCGCATCATGCGAACCGTCCGTTCCAGGGTGCCCTCGACAAATTGGTCCCGGGGAACCCCGGTTAATTCGGCGATAAAATCCGCGTTGCCAAAGGGGGTGGCGATCACCTGCCGGTGGAGCGCTGCCGAGGTGATCTTGTCGGGCGACAGCGAAAACGCATCCATCTTGGTAGGCACCCGATGCTCCAGCTCCACAGCAAAATCGTAGAACTGCCCCGTCTCGAAACCGTAGGGGGTATGTCCCATCAGATCGACCCGGCCGGATTTAAGCGCCAGCTTGGCACGACTGTACGGCATGATGCGTATGTCCAGAGTCATGCCTGCCTCCCTGGCCATCGCCCTGAGCCAATCGATGCTGTACCCGCCCTTCGCTTCCGTGATCAGCGGCGGAAAGGGCTCAAGACCGACCCGCAGTCGGGGCTTTTCGGCAAAGGCCGGCGTCACCGTCATGATCCAGATCATCAAAATGATCTTGCATACCCGATACCGTCCCATTGGCCCCGCCCTGTTGTTTACACCAGCGAGCATTCCTCGCATAGTTAGGTGGCTCCTGACTCTCTGCGAATGGCCTCAGCGCGCTTTGAAAGCACGCGATGATCTGGAGAGAATCAGAGGCTCTATAAGAGCTTAGCAAGTCCTCACATCGAGAACAGGTTAAAGTGTCGCAGCCTTTGAAGTGCTGTGCCTAAACGTTTTGGCCTTGACTTATAGAGTAATAACTCTAAAAATCGCTCGAACACGGAATCCCCAGGGGAAGTTCAATGCTACCAAACCGATTCAGACCGATGGTCTCGCAAGCGCGGCGCATCTATGTCCAGTTGATGATGCAGGTGGTCGGCCGTGCCATGCAGGCGATCAGTGAAGTGGACGATGAAGTCCGCAAGGAAACCGCCGTATTGCCGGACGGCTTTCTGTTTGAAATGACCATTATGCCCGACGGCCCGGCGCTCGTGATGGGCAAGATGCCAGGCGGCCGTCTGCGCTATATGGGCGAGAAGGGTCCCGCAGCGCCGGACCTGAGCATCCAGTTCAAGCACCTGACCCATGCCTTCCTGGTACTGAGTTTCCAGGAAAAGACCTCCCAGTCTTTCGCCAACGACCGCATGCTGGTGGATGGTGATCTGGGTTATTCCCTGCGCATGGTGCGGGTGCTCAATCGGCTGGAGTCTTTCATTCTGCCCAAGCTCATCGCCGAAAGAGCGGTGAAGGAATACCCCCACGATCTGCATTTGCCCAAGAAACTAATTCATGGTGCGCGCATTTACTTCCAGGTCGCGACCAACTTGATTGATACGGTGAGAGCGTCATGAGCAACTATTACGAATTCTATTGCCCGGTTAAGACCATCGCAGGACAGGCCGCCCTGGAGCACATCCCTTACGAGCTGACCTCGATGGCATCCAAGCGTCCCATGATCATCACCGACAAGGGCGTGCGCGGCGCCGGTCTTCTCGACCCGATCATCAGTGCCTGTGAAGATGGCAAGGTAGATATCGTTGCCATTTACGACGAGGTGCCGCCGGACTCATCCACCGATGTGGTGCGCGACATTGCCAAGCTGTACCGCAAGGAAAAGGCGGACGCAATCATCGCCGTAGGTGGTGGTTCCGCGATCGATACCGCCAAGGCGGTCAACATCCTCGTCTCCGAAGGTGGTGACGACATCTCCGAATACGCCGGTGCCGGCGTGCTCAAGCACCCGCTCAAGCCCTTCTTCGTGATTCCGACCACGGCGGGTACCGGCTCGGAAGTCACCTCCGTGGCGGTCATTTCGGATCCGCGCAAATCCGTGAAGCTGGCGTTTTCCTCGTCCTTCCTATTGCCGAATGCGGCGATCATCGACCCGCGCATGACCCTGACCCTGCCGCCGCACATTACCGCGGCCACGGGGATGGATGCCCTCACCCACGCCACCGAGGCCTTCACCTGCATCGCCAAGAATCCGCTGTCGGATGCGTATGCCTCAGCGGCGGTGAAGAAGATCAACGAGAACCTGCTGAAGGTGATGGACAACCCCAAGGACTCCGAGGGTCGTCTTGAGCTGGCACAGGCGGCCACCATGGCCGGCATCGCCTTCTCCAACTCCATGGTGGGTCTGGTGCATGCACTCGGCCACAGCCTCGGCGCCCTTTGCCATATTCCCCACGGCGTCTGCATGAGTCTGTTCCTGCCCTATGTGCTGGAATACAACATCGAGCAGATCCGTGAACCGCTGGGCGAATTGCTGCTGCACCTGACCAGCCCGGAAGTGTATGCGGTGACGCCGCGGGCCCAACGTGCCGAGGAGTCCATTGCCACTATCCGCAAGATGCGTGATGAACTGCATCGCCGCTGCGACCTGCCGCGGACCCTGGAGGAAACCGGCAAGGTCTCCTACGAGCAACTGGACAAGATCGCCGAGATGACCGTCGACGACGGATCGATCATGTTCAACCCGCGCGAAGTCAGCCGGGAAGAAGCCCGTGCCGTTCTGGAGAAAGCCTGGAGCTAAGACGGCAAGACTATGCCGGACGCCTGGTGGCAGGCGTCCGGCGTATTACCCTTCCAGTCGCCGCAACAACAACATGGGCGACACATTGAGCACCGGCCGCAACTGCAACCGACCGAACACCATCAATAGCATCACGCTGGCGCCGGTCAACAGTCCCCATACCGGCCAATGCCAGTAGAACTGGCCTTCGAACAGCTGATACTGCAGACCCCAAACCGCCAATTCAGCGGCGGCAACCCCCAGTAGTCCCGACACCAAGCCCATCACGGCAAATTCCATAAGCGTGCTCCTTACCAGCAAATGACGCTGGGCCCCCAGAGTACGCAACAAAGCCCCTTCCCGCTGACGTTCCTGCAGCGTGGCGTTGACCACCGCCCCCATCACCAGAATGGCCGCCACCAGGATCAGCCCCAGTATGGCTTCGATCGCCGCGGTGACCTGGGCGATGATCTGGCGGATGCGCTCGATGAAATGATCAATTTCGAGAATCGTGACCGTTGGGAACCGCTGGCCCAGCTGGTTGAGGATTTCCTTGTGATCCCGGGGCAGATAGAAGGCGGTAATATAGGTGGCCGGAAACTCGTCCAGCGCACCGGGCGGGAAGGCCATGTAGAAATTGGGTCGCATACTGTCCCACTGGACATTGCGGATGGAACGGACCGTAGCGCTTTTCTTGCGCTCGCCGATGGTGAATGTAAGCTCATCCCCCAATGTCACGCCGAGACGATCCGCCAGACGGGACTCGATGGACACGGCATCCTGTTCGCCCTCACGCCACCAGCGCCCCGACCTGAGGCTGTTGTCTGAGGCGATCTTATCCATCCAGGTAAGGTTGAGTTCCCGGTTCAGCGCATTGACTTCCTCATCCTTGCTTACGGCCTCCTTAACCGGTTGCCCGTTCAGTTCCGTCAGGCGGCCCCGGACCATGGGGTAAAGCTGCGTGGACTCGAGATCGTTTTCCTGCAGAAAACCGCGCACATCCGCCACCGCATCCGGGGCGATGTTGATCAGGAAGTGATTGGGCGCGTCTTCCGGCAATTGGGCCTGCCAGTCCGCCAGTAACGAACTGCGCACCAGAAACAGGACCGCCGCGAGCAGCACCGTCATGGAAAACACGGCCATCTGCGCAAGACTGGACCGCCGATGGCGATAGAGGGACACCAGAGCCAGGCGCCAGCTCCCTCCCCGCGGTTGCACCCTTTTGAGCAACCCGATCAGGAGACCCGACAGGCCGCCCAATACCACCAGCACAACCAGCAGCCCCCCAATCAACGCCGCCACCAGCCACCACTCCCTGGCATACAGCCACAGCAGACCGGCCATCGCCAGCAACGCAATCAACAGCATGGGGACCACGCCTTCGCCCTGTCCCTGGCTCTGGGACCGCAATACGCGCATGGCGGGAATACCTCGCAACTGCCGAATCGGCGGATAGGCAAACGCGAACAGGGCCACCAGGGCCGTCAGGAAGGCCGGCCACAGGGCGGAGACTTCAATATGCCAAGGCGCAGGCTCATCGAGCAGCCGGTTGGCAATGACGACCAGCCCCATGAACCCGGGCAAGGACACCAGCACGCCGGCAATCCCCCCAACGACGCCCCAAACCAGCAGACGCACCCGGTAAAGCCGGTTGATCTGGGCTCCGGTCATTCCCAGGGTTTTGAGCAGCGCCACAGAATCACGCTGGCGTAACGCGTACTGCCGGCTGGCAACGGCCACCGCCACCGCAGCCAGCAGCACCGCCAGACTGCCGCCCAAAAGCAGATAGCGCTCGGCCCGATCCAGGGATTCCGAGAGGGTCCGGCCATCGCGGATACTCTCCCACTCGTGACTGGGCCCCAGCTTGGGCTTTAGCCATTGATAAAAACCATCGAGCGCGGTTTCTTCACCGGCAAAGAGATTCACGTACTCGACCCGACTGCCGGGCTGGATCACCCCGGTCTCGGGGACGTCGTCGACATGAAAGATGACTCGCGGGGCCAGCGCCGCCATGCGGAAACTGGCGTCAGGCTCACGCTGCAGCAGGTAACTGATGGTGAAGGACTTCTGACCAATCGTCAGCGAGTCGCCAATCTGCAGATCCAGCAGCTTCAACAGGCGTGGATTGACCCAGATATGGCCTCGCTCTGGTCCATGGGACAACTTGAGCCTTGGCCCATCCGCCGACGCCTGAACTTCCACTTCACCCCGCAATGGATATTCCGGACTGACCGCCTTGACCGAAACCAGCTGGAAACGGCCCTGCCCTTGCACCATGGTCGAAAACCGCACCATGCGGGCCGTTTCCAGGCCCAGGCTTCGGGCTTCGTAACGCCAGGCTTGAGGAATGGGCTCCCCGTTCTCGCTGTCCAGCTGGCGATCCGCCGCCAGGAACTGGGTGGCCGAGCTGATCAGGGTGAAACGCAGGTGAGCCGCAAACAACGTGATCATGGAGACGGTGGCCACCGCCACTATCAGGGCCGCCAGAACAACCCGCACTTCCCGTTGCCGCCAGTCACGCCGGCTGGACCACAGAAACAGACGCCAGAAACTCATGCGGTGGCATCCTCCAGCTGGCCGGCCTCGATGTTGAGGTGCCGGCTGCAGCGTTCGGCCAGATGCGGGTCGTGGGTCACCATGACCAGCGTGGTGCCCTGCTCCCGATTAAGCGCCATCAACAGGTCTGCGATCTGCTGGCCGGTGTGGTTATCCAGGTTACCCGTGGGTTCGTCGGCAAACAGCACCCGGGGAGCCGCCGCAAAGGCCCGGGCAATGGCCACACGCTGCTGTTCACCGCCGCTAAGCTGCCGTGGCGTATGGTGCAGCCGGTCACCCAGCCCAACCCTTTCCAGCAGCGCGCGCGCCTCGCCCACCGCATCGCGATTGCCTTTCAGCTCCAGCGGCAACATCACATTCTCGACAGCACTCAGCGCCGGTAAAAGCTGAAAGGACTGGAAGACAAAGCCTACCAGGTCCCCACGAATTGCCGCCCGGCGATCTTCATCCCAAGCGCTGATGGGATGCCCGTCCAGCTCGATGGTGCCCTCGCTCGGCACATCCAGCCCGGCCAGCAACCCCAGCAGGGTGGTTTTGCCGGAGCCCGAGCGACCTACGATCGCCACCGATTCCCCTGCCTTGATTTCCAGGTTGATGCCTTGCAATATCGTCAGCGACGAGTGCTCGAGGGGAACCCGGTGGGTCACCCCGGAAGCCCGGATCATGACCTTCTCAACGTTCGTTTCGGAAGACGGTGAATACATCGCTTGCGGGTTATTCAAAGGAGTCTCCTGGTGGCCTGTCCCTGTTCATTTTTCAATTTACGGGTCTGCAGCGTATGAGATCACATCTTAAAGCCCTGTTCATCCTGATCCTGCTGACCTTCCCGCTTGCAGCCTGGAGCACGGGAGCGCCTACCCTGCTGATTCTGGGCGACAGCCTGAGTGCCGGCTACGGTGTTCCCACCGGTGAGGGTTGGGTCAGCCTGCTCGATGACCGGCTGCAGAAGAGGGGCATGGAGTTTCAGGTCAGGAATGCCAGCATCAGTGGCGAAACCACCGACGGCGGGGCCCGGCGGCTGCCGGACCTGCTGGACCGGTACGATCCGGCCATAGTGGTGATTGAACTGGGCGGCAACGATGGGCTGCGCGGCTTTCCGCCCCAGGTGACCCGAGACAACCTCGCGGACATGATCACCCGCGCACAGTCCCGGGGAGCTCAGGTCCTGTTGATTGGCATGCGCCTGCCACCCAATTACGGCCCCCAGTATACCCAGGCCTTTGCCCGCATCTTTCCGGCCCTGGCCGATGAACATGATATCGCCCTGGTGCCTTTCCTGCTCAAGGACGTCTACAACCATGACGGGATGATGCAGGGGGACGGCATTCACCCCAATGCTTCCGCACAGTCACGCTTGTTGAGCAACGTCTGGCCCTACCTGGAACCGCTGCTCTCGGAGGCCAAAAAGGCGCAGGCTCGGGCTTCCGACCAGTAATCCTCGCCTTTCCAGTGCACAAAGCCGACGTGGCCACCCCAGCGCGGTGTTTCCAGCTCCACGTGAGGATTCCCGCCGACCTCGGATTCAGGGAAACAGGCCGGTGTCAGGAAAGGATCGTCCAGCGCGTTGACGATCAGCGTCGGCCGTCGGATGGCCGGTATGAATCGGCGGCTGGAACATTGTGTCCAGTAATCCTCGGCGTCCCGGAAACCGTGCATGGGCGCGGTGTAGCGGTCGTCGAACTGGGCGAAGGTCTGTATCCGGTCAAGCCCGCTCAAATCCAGTTGCCGGGGAAATAGCCGACTCTTCTGGCGGAGCTTTTCCCGAAGGTCCTTGAGGAACCGGTTCATATAGATGCGGTTTTCCGGTGCGGCGAGCTTCTCTGCCGCGTGGGCCAGATCGCAGGGTACCGAAAACGCCATGCAGCGGCCGATGCGCGGATCGGCGCCCCCTCCCTGCTCCCCCAGATACACCAGACTGAGGTTGCCACCGATACTGAAACCCACCAGATCCACCTGCCGGTAATCCCCCTGGTGCAGGGCATGCCGGATCACCCAGTCCAGGTCCTCGGTGGCGCCGGAGTGGTAGAACCGCAGCAAACGGTTCATCTGTCCGCCGCAGGAGCGAAAATTCCAGGCCAGCACATCCCATCCGGCCACCTGCAGTGCCCTGACCATTCCCAGCACATAGGGCCGGCGGCTGTGGCCCTCCAGGCCATGGCTCACCACTGCCAGACGGGAGCTTCCCTGGCGGTACCAGTCGAGATCGAGAAAATCCCCATCCGGCGTATCGATGCGCTCGGGGACGGGATCGCCGGGACTGACACGGCGAAACAGGGTCGGCCAGACAGTCTGGACATGGGGGTTACGCAACAAAAGCGGCGGTTTGAAAGCTTCAAAGTCCATCCGGAATCACCACAGGATCAGCAGGTCGGCATCCACCAGATCCATTACGCGTTCGGCCGTACTCCCGATCAGCAGTCGATCAAGCCCCGTACGGGAAACCGCCCCCAGGACCACCAGATCGATGGCCTCGCGCTTTACCGTCTCGGGAATTACCGTCTCGGCCGGGCCCTCTTCGAAATGCACCATGGTGGTACTCTCGACACGATTTTCCAGCAACGCATCCAGCGCCTTCTGGTGCGTATCCCGAATCTCACCACGCAGGCTATCCATATCGACCATGAGAGCGTCGAATTCCGGTACCAGGCCCGTGGGCATCGGTTCACAGGCATGAATGACATGCAGCTCCGCCGGTAGCTGGACGGCCAGGTCATGACTGGTTTCGAGAATACGTTCATCCCGTGACGAATCGCCGGTGTCTGATTCATGTTCATGGGTCGGATCGACGCAGGCCGCCAGGCGGATGTGGTCTTCCCACATAATTTCCCGAACCAGCAGCAGCGGGATCGACAGTTCACGAATCAGGTGCCAGTCCCCGGGGGTCAGCAGCACCCGCGCCAGGGCCGAATGGTGATGGGTGGTCTTGACGACCAGATCCGCACCGATGGCCTCGGCCTCCCGTTTGACCGCCTCATAGAGGGGCTTGGCCCAGTGCACGGCGGTCGAGACCTCGACACCTTCCTTGTGCAGGTCCTCCGCCTGCTCTTCCAGCCATCGTTCCCGTCCCTTGATGTAGCCGGCACGGGCCTCCTCGAAGCCTTGGCGGTCAAACAGGTAAGCCCGTTCCAGTGCCGAGCTGTAATCAGCCACGAACAGGTGGACCGCCGCCCCGTAACGCTGGGCCAGAAGCCGGGCGCGCTGAATGACCGGCTGATTGTTTTCCTCGGGGTTGAGAACCACTAGTAGTTTGCTGTAACTCATCATCATTCCTTTAGCAGGTGCCCTTGACGGCATCCGGGGAAAACCGTAATATTCGCGCCAACTTGATTCCCCGATAGCTCAGTTGGTAGAGCAACGGACTGTTAATCCGTGGGTCGCTGGTTCGAGCCCAGCTCGGGGAGCCACCTCTCCTTTCGCAACTCCCCTATCCGTCGATTTTATAATCCCAGCTTATCAAGCGCGAAGTAGTGGCGTAATACGCGATACAGAGTATGCGCATCGCGGGTGCCGGCCAGTTCCCGAATCGAGTGCATGGCCATCTGCGGCACGCCAATATCCAGCGTCTGCACGCCCAGGGTGCCCGCCGTCAGCGGCCCGATGGTGCTGCCACAGGCCATGTCCGAACGCACCACAAAGCTCTGGCAGGGCACGCCCAGCTCTTCACTGATATAGCGATAGATGCCCGCGGTCCGGCTGCTGGTGGCATAGCGCTGGTTGTTGTTGATCTTGATCACCGGCCCCTGGTTGATCAGAGGACCGTGATTGGCGTCATGCCGGTCCTTGTAGTTCGGGTGCAGCGCGTGGGCATTGTCGGCGGAAATCATCATCGATTGGGCCAGTACCCGGTCAGCACGGGCCTCCCCCACCCAGCGACGCACCACCGAAGACAGGAACGGCCCCTGAGCCCCCTCGGCCGACATACTGCCCACCTCTTCATGGTCATTGCAGACCAGCAGTGCCGGTTGATCCCGCTCGGCTTTCAGGAGCGCCTGCAGGCCAATAAAACAGCTCAGCAGATTATCCAGGCGGGCCGAGGTGATGAAATCCTCGTTCACGCCCACCAGGGCCGGCGGCTGGGTGTCGTAGAGGCTCAATTCGTAATCGAGCACCTTTTTCACATCCAGTTCCGGCTGTTGCGCCGTCAGTTGCTGGCGCAGCAATTCACGGAAATCCGGACGCTCCTGCTTATCGGTCAAAAGCAGCAACGGCGGGAGATCGGTCTGTGGATTGATGGAACGTGCGTTGTTGGCTTCACGATCCAGATGAATGGCCAGACTCGGAATGACAGCCACCGGTCGTTCGAAGTCGACCAGTGCTTCGGCCATGTCCCCTGCCCGATTGATGTACGCTACGCGTCCCGCCATCGACAGGTCCCGGTCAAACCAGGGATTGAGCAAGGCCCCGCCGTAGACTTCCACACCCAGCTGAAAATACCCCTTGTCGCAGACTTCAGGATTGGGCTTGACCCGCAGACAGGGGCTGTCGGTGTGGGCCCCTGCCATTCGGATGCCCTGCTTTACGGAACCGGTATCGCCGGTTCGGAAAGCAACAATGGACGCGCCGTTCCGGACCACGTAGTACCCCTGGTTGTCCGCCAGCTGCCAGCCCTCGCGTTCATCCAGCGCCTGAAAGCCGGCCTGCTCCAGAGCCGCTGCCATATTGGCAACGGCATGGTAAGGGGTTGGGGATTTGCGCAGGAACGCCATCAGTTCCTGATTGAAGTGTGCCAGTTCCATAAGACTCCAACGGTTATTCAGGATTGATCCCAATCTTCATCGTTGCGCGACCGGGGCGCCGGAGGCAGTGGCTTACCCGTCGTCTTCAGTGGCTGCCAGCCACCACCTTCTGTCAGTTGCCGCCAACCCCAGCGCAGCCAGTCTACCACGGCAACCGCCAGCCACAGGGACCACAGCAGCATGGCCAGACGATAGCCCCACAGGGGCAGCGACCAGATGTGGACCGTGGGCACCGCGCCGCTCGCCGCCTGATCCAGATACCAGTTGAGATGGGAGGCACTGGATCCATTGCCGGTCACCCACATGGCCGGTTCCGCCAGCAAGCCATAGGGAACGCTGACCAGCAAGGCGATGAAACTGATTAAAGTCAGCGCAACCAGTCCCACCTGCCGCAGGTTGAACCACCGCGCCTCCGTGATAGCCCGCTGCGAGCGGTCGGCCATGGCGTAGAACCACGCCACGATGAGCACCGCACTCCAGGGATTGGCCAGGCTCAGGCCAAGACCCAGCAGCAACCACTGGCCGAAGCCCAGCGGATTGCGCTCATGACGCCCCAGTGCCGCAGCGAGGATCAGCAGCAAGGGCAGTATCGACCAGTACAATACAGCCGGGCCAATGCCCGTGCTGGCCGCATAGAGCAGCCAACGGTCCCGGGGCAAGGCAACCTGCTGCGTGACATTGGTCACCGGCCAGGGAAGCACCAGCTGGGGGCTCTGCCACGCCCATTCCAACGCCCAGGGGCCCTCCACCCCCAGTTCGATGTGATGCAAACCGGCATCCAGGGCCACGTCCAGCGTATTGGCATCGTCCAGCAGCGGGCGCGACTCACCATCGACCCGCACCGACTTGAGAGCCATGCGCTCGGGCAGCTGCCACTGCAGACGGTCGGCGATGGATGTTCGCACCGCGAGCTCGTATTGGCCCTGATAGAGTGTGCCCCCCGGCTGGTGATTCAGGCCCAGACGTTCGACGGTCAGGGTTCGGCCCGGTACAGCCTCCGGGCGGGAGATGGACAGCAACAGGGATTCGCCGGCGCGGGGATGCCAGGTGGGCCGCCAGTAGCCATCGCCCCCCCGGCGCTGAACCGGCGGCAGCAGACTCGATTCCACGTGCCACTGGGGCCCTGCGGCCAGGGTCCAGATTTCGGTGGCATTTTCTTCGGCCGCGGCCGTCAGACTGAGCTGGTCCACAGGCTTGATGAAACCCTGCCAACGAACGGATTGGCGATTGGCCGGGATCACAACCTGCACCTGATCCCCGCTGACTTCCATCGCGCCACTGGTCACCGATTCCCCGGGAAGCAGCGGCAACGACACTTCCACCGGCCCCTTGTCCGGGGCGACACGGGAAACCACCGTCTCCACCTGCCAGCGATTGCCCAGCGTCAGGGTTCGGGCCACTTCCACAAATGGAGGCGGCGGTTCGGCAAAGAGAGAGGAGCGACTTTCCGCCCGCCGTTCACTGACCTGTTGGCGCTCGAACCGCAACGTCTCCGACGCCGGCGCGCCGCGCACCAGGCCAAACACGTTCCAGTCTTCAAGCTTGATGTTAAAACGATGGGACGGTGTCGGGAACCGCACCGCCAGCTGATCCTGTTCCCGCACATCGCTCTCCAGCACCACCTCGTGGTTGCCAGGTGCCAGGCTCAGGGCGAGAAAACCGTTGTCATTGAACTGCAGGCGATCTGTTTCCTCGCCATCCACCACCACGGAAGTGGGACGCCAGGCATCACGATGGGCGGGCAGCGTGACCACGGCAGGTTCCACCAGGCTGAATTGCTGGGTAAGCGTCAGCCCGTAGCCATCCAGCACCAACAGCGTGCGCCGTTCACTGGCACAGTCCGGTGCGCAGTCCGGCGGTGCGACCAGACGCGCCTTGAGTTCATCCAGCAACTGTGGTGAAGGAATGTCCTCAGCACTGGCCGGCGTGGGGAGGCCCATACCGGCTCCCAGCACGAGCAGTACCAACAGGCTCACCGCCAATTCGGAACCGCCCTCACCATCGCTTTTATTATCGGAGTCATCCTCACCGCGATCGCGACCACGACCGAGGAAACAGCGCACGGTGAGCAGGCCAATCAGGGCGATCGCCAGCAGGCGCAAAGCACTCACGGCAACCGGCGGTAACAGCCACAGGGACACGCGGCTGGTGGCCTCCACTGGCCCGCCCCAGCTCAGTTGGGCCGTCTCCCAGTGCCATTCAGGCAACCCCGAGCCCGTTTGGATATGGGCATCCGGGTCCCAGTCAGGCAGCGGACTGGGCTGACTGGCGGACAGCTCCCGTGCAGGCGCTTCGGCCTTACTCATCATCCGGTCAGCCAGCTTTAACCCGGAGGGTGCCGCTTCCTGCATAACAACCGGCGACGACACCGGCCCACCCTGTGTCATCTCGCCCTCGTGGGCCAGTTGCGGGTAGATCGCTATCCGCAGCTGGAAGGCCATGACCGCCAAACCAGCGACCGCAAAGGCAATCAGACCACCGCCCCGCAACACGGCGACCACCTTTTGCAGCCTTCCTTCGCCAATGTTCCGCCACAACGCCGTTAGCAACACCACCAGGAGGAGCAGCCAGACCAACCCGGCATGTTCCTGATACAGCAGGAGCCCGAAAACCAGGGCGGCCAGTGCCCACTTCCAGCCAAACGTCCGCCCGCAGGCAACCGCAACCAACAGCACCAGGAACAGGTTCCAGATGCTCCACTGGGACAGCCAGCTCCCGGATACCCGATCGGCCCCCTCCGTAGCCAGCAGACGCCAGCCGGGCGGCAGGTTGAACGTCCACTGCACCGCATTCACGGTGTGCAGCCATCCGGTCACAGGCAGCTGCAAGGGCCAGGTTCCGTCGTCGGCCACCACCTCTGCGGTGGTCTCGATGTTGACCCGCTCGGGACGCACCTCGACACCGGTGGATTCCCGTTCCGGCAACCGCGTAATCATTGCCGGCTCTCCGTTGACGGCCACGCGCCCCAACAGGGGCCGCTTCAGGGCCTCAAGCCGGCTTTGGTCCTGCATCTGGCCGCGAATCCGGTCGCGGATGCGCGCACCCTCTCCCGCAAAATCGAGCCACAGTTCCCGCTGCAACCGGAGTTCGGCCGGCTTCGGATTCCCCACCCCGCGCTGAAGCTCATGCAGCCCCAGCCGATCGCCATCACCCAGCCCAAAAACGGGCAAATGGCGCCATTCACCGGGTATTGGAACCTGCCCCGGCTCAACCCTTGGAGCGCCTCCAATCTCGACCTGGCGCAGCTCGGGTCTCTCGCGGAAGGCCCAGAATTCCTGTTGAGGCCAGCCCCCCGCTTGCGGGTCCGGCCCCGGTTCCGCATCCCTGGAAACCGCCCGCGCGGTGAAGCTGATCGTCCACTGACCCGGCCGCAACTGCACCCGAAGCATGCCATCGTCGCCAAGTCGCGCCGGGAGCGGTGTCTCAAAAGCCAGCAACCGGAAACCTTCGGGCAGTGCACGGCCCAGGCTCACCTCGCGGGCATCGCCGGAAACCTTGAGGGACACGCGCGTTTCCAGCCGCTGCGGGATGCGATCGTCCAGCAGGCGGGCCACGGTCACCTCCAGAGCGCGGGGCTGCGTTTCGAGACCGCTGGGTTGCGCCTGGTTGGTCAGTTGCAGGCGGTAGCGCTCGTCAATAACCGGCGGCCCCTGGGCATCTTCCACCTCGATCAGGCCCACACGATAAGGCAATTGGATCGACGTGGGGCGTTGTTGCCATTCGATCATCCCCTGTATCTCGTGCGTTCCCTGACTCAGTTGGACGTGAGGCACGCCCTTGCGATCGATCACGGCCGCATCCCGGCCATCGACACGAACCTCCTCCGGCCAGGAACCGCTTTCGCCGGGCAGCGGTACCCAGGCCTGATCGTACAGCGTCCAGCTTTGCCGGAAGCGCACGCGCTGATCACCCTCGCTCAGATGCAGACGCCCCGGCCAGGCGCAGAAGAAGGCCGCAGTTTCATCCATGGTCCGGGGACATGCCAGCTGGCCCTGGTCCGGCAGCACCCAGTTGACCCAGGGGGACAGCTGGGGCGGGATATCCTGCTCGCGAAGCGCCGCACGGGCTTCGGGTATCAGCATGAGGAATATGAGAAAGAGGGTGGACAGCAACGTCAGGCAATGACCAGATGAACGGCAATAGACTTCCATGTGCCTGATTTGGATCATGGTTTTTCTTCCGGGTCGTCGTTGTTATTGGGAGGCGAGACAATGGTGATCAGGATAGCCGGTCACCGGTCAGGCAACAACGCCTCCCTGGCGCGAGTTCGCCACGAACTTTAGAATGACATCCCACCGACCGACCAACAGGACCTGTCGATGCGCTTGCCCCAGTTTGTGGATATCGAATACCTGGAAATCGAGAACTGCCTGATCCCCACCGGCCTGGCCTGGAGCCTGGACGATGGACGCATCAAATACGTGGTACTGATGCCGGATGACAGCTGGCTGCCGGAAGATCCCGACGAACTATGGGTAGACCTGGACTACTATGCCGAACAGGGCGTTCCGGCCCTGGATGCTATCCAGGAACTGGCCGAGGACGCCGGCGGCTCAACCATTTTCCACGATGCCCTGGATCCGGATGAACAGCTTCTGGAAAAACTGTTCGAGACCTTTCGGCAGGACCCGCCGTTCGAGCTGGCCGGGATCGCCGAACTGCTCAAGGAGGACGCTGCCGTGTTGGAGCAGCGGCGGCAGGACATACTGAACGAACAGGGCCTGGCACCCGAAAGTGCCGAAAGCACCGTGTACTCGCTGTTGCTGTTGGCCCGGGAGCACGACGCCCTGTAACCCGTCAGATACGCGACTAACGATTGTAAACCCCGGATTACCCGATATTTCCGGCGTTTTGGGGCCTCCCTCCCATTTTGTCCGGGGATTTGTGACCGGCTTCGATGACAGCGGTCGCCCATCCGGGCACAATCGCCGGTTCCAGGGACTTGTTCAGAGGTTCCCGACCAACAATAAGAACGACAAGAAAAACGAGAATTCAAGATCCGGGACGTTTGGTGGACGTCCGCCTCACCTCCAGATGCAAGGGAAGACAAGTTTATTATGCGACGTACCCTGTGCCGAGCCGGCCTCGCCCTGCTCCTGATTTTTGCCACATCTGTGTTGCATGCCGCCCCCCAAGAACAGGCCGCCCAGGGAACAGCCCCGGACAAGGTCGAAGGCAAAGAAGGCCTGGACTATATCGGCCTGACCCTGACCCGCCTGGATCACCGCTCCCTGGGGGATGGCAACCTAAGCTCCCAAACCCTGGCCTCGCAGCTGATCCTCGGGACCTACCTCACCGATCTGTTCACGGTGGAAGGCCGATTGGGCGGTGGCTGGAATGAAGACAATCCCTATCCCTGGCTGGATGTGGGCATCAAGTATTTCGCCAGCTGGTACATCGGTATCAATTATTCCTGGACGCCCTGGTCCAGTGTTTACGCCAAGTACGGCTTCTCCTCGGTCCATGGCAACGCCGACAAGCGTGATCCGCGGGACTACGGCCTGGACAAGGCTGCGGCCAATGCCGCCAATAACGATATCGAAGAGATCGATGGCGACTTCCTTTCCAGCTCCTTCAGTGTCAGCTGGCTCGCCGGCGTGGATATGGCGGTCACCGACAACACTTACGCGATATTCGAAGTGGGGCGACTGCATGCGGACACCACGACCGATATCAAGACGTTCCAGTACAGCCTGGGCGTGCGCTACGATTTCTGATCTGCCGGGCGCCCTCGCAAGGACGCCCCGCCCTGCTACACTCATCCCCGGTGCCGGATGCGCCAACACTGGTGAATACGGGGATTACGGGCAAAGTCCCGGTCAATGGTCTGCCGCGTAATATCTCTCACATCCCAACGCTCGGCCACCGCTTCGTCCAGCTTGAATTTGCGGAAATTGGTCGAGAAGATCAATTCCCCTTCCTTGGCCAAACGCTTCATCGCACCCGCAATCAGCGCCCCGTGATCGCGCTGGATATCCAACACATCGGCCATGCGCTTGGAGTTTGAAAAGGTCGGCGGGTCCATGAAAATCAGATCGAACTCGTCCTCTGGTTTCTCGGCCAGCCACTGCGTGCAGTTGACTTGGGCAAACCGGTGCCAGGGTCCCTCCAACCCGTTGAGCTTCAGGTTTTCTTGGGCCCATTTGAGGTAGGTGGCGGACATGTCGAGACTCAGGCTGCTGGCCGCCCCCCCACTTACTGCATGGACCGTCGCCGCGCCGGTATAACAAAACAGGTTGAGAAAGCGCTTGCCACGGGCATGCTCGGCCATCCATAAGCGGATGGGCCGGTGATCTAGAAAAAGCCCGGTATCGAGATAGTCCACCAGATTGACATACAGCCGGCACTGGCCCTCATTGACGATCAGGCGCTGCTGCTGACTGTCCTGCTTCTCGTATTGCTGTGTCCCGAACTGGCGACGACGCTGCTTCAGCACGATGCGCTCAGCCGGCACCTCCAGGGCTTCCGGCAGGACCGCCAGGGCTTCTTCCAGGCGAGCCTGGGCGGCCTTCTCATCCACAGAGGCCGGCGCCCGGTATTCCTGCACATGCACCCAGTCACCATAAACATCCACTGCCAGGGCGAACTCGGGCATGTCGGCGTCATAGAGCCGATAGCACTCGATCGCGTTTTTCCGTACCCAGCCTTTCAGGGCCTTGAGGTTTTTGCGCAGCCGATTGGCGAACATTCGAGCCCGCTCGGGATTATCAATCCGGGCCCGAGGCCGCTTGGGGGCATCGGCACTGCGTACCGGCTTGAAATGCTCCTGGCGCACATCGAATAACAACAGTTTGCCGGGCAGACTGCCGTTGTAGAGCGGATACTGGCGGTGACTGTGCAGCCCCAGGGCATGCCCGAATTGAGGAACCGCCGTAAATACCGCCAGCTGCCAGCCCAGGCAGTGATTGCGGATCTGCTCGCCCAACAGTTGGTAAAGCGCTTCCAGTTCCGAACGCTCACTGAGACGCTCACCGTAGGGTGGATTGGTAATCACCAGGCCACTCGACTGCTGGGACGGGTTCTCGAAGGCGGTCAGCTCGCGGCGCTCCACATGAATGCGGTCGGCCAGCCCGGCGCGCTCAATATTACGCCAGGCCGTGGCCACCACCTGGCGGTTGCGGTCATAGCCCCAGTACCGGCTATCCGAATTGGCGCGCCCCCGCAGTGCCCGATCCTCATATTCCGCACGCACGCGCTGCCAGAGTTCGTCATCGTGGCCGGGCCATTTTTCGAAGGCGTAGCCTTCGCGCAGCAGGCCCGGCGCCATATCACAGGCCATCATGGCCGCTTCAATCAGCAAGGTGCCGGAACCGCACAGCGGATCCACAAGGTCCCCGCCCTGCGCTGCCAGCTCCGGCCAGCCGGCCCGCAGCAACAAGGCCGCCGCCAGGTTCTCTTTCAGGGGTGCGGCACCCGCCTCTGTCCGGTATCCGCGGCGGTGCAGACTCTGGCCCGCCAGATCGATCCCCAGATCCAGACGCCCCCGGTGCAAACGGGCGTGAACATTCAGATCCGGTTGCTGGCGATCCACGGAAGGGCGGGTGCCATGCAGCTCACGCATGCGGTCAACGATGCCGTCCTTGATGCACAGGGCGCCAAACTGGGTATTGCGTATGCCGGCCCCCTGCCCGTGGAACTGAACCCGCAAGCGCCCCTCAGGTGCCAGGTGCTCCTCCCAGCTGATGCCATGGGCCAACGCGATAATATCATCCGGCGTTTCAACCCGGGCCTGGGCCAGACTGAGGATGATGCGGTTGGCGAGACGCGATGCCAGGCACACCCGATAGGCGCCTTCCAATGCCCCCTCCCCCCATACACCCGCGGGAGAGACCTTGTTCACGGTGATGCCGAATGAAACCAGCTCGTCCGCCAGCAGTTGTTCTATGCCCTTGGGGCAGGTTACAAAAAAATGCATTTCGGTTCCGTTCTGCCGATGTCACGTATGACGCCGTGTGCAGCCTACTTATGTCAACTCAACATAAGAAAAGCGTCATCTATATGAAATAAATTGTGTACAAGTCCAGCCCGTTTCGCTTTACTCAAAGGTGACGCGTCTATTATCCCAGGTTTTCAGGCCGAGAGCCTAAAACCGCAGGGCCCTGTTTTTGCCAGAAAATGGATCGATCCCTCTGCCGTTCGAGCGTGGGGATGAGCTGTGGAGTGTTCTGGTTTCACGCTGACCGGCCTCTTCACTCAACCCTATAACCGATACGGCGACCGAGGTGCCTGTGCGCACACTCATGTTCAGGAACAACCATGAGGTGAAAACAGCATGAAGAAACAGAAAAGAGATGTCTTTGCTCGTGCCTTCAAACGGGGCTACATGGCCGGTGTCGCGGGTAAATCCAAGGATACATGCCCGGCAGAAAACCCCACGCTTCGCCAGGAGTGGCTAAACGGTTGGCGCGAGGGCCGTACCGATCACTGGGATGGCCTGACAGGCGTATCCGGTATTCACAAGCTTCCCAATATTTCAGCGTGATTCGATCAACAACCTGCTTGACGCACCAATTCAAGTGCTAGACCCGGGGTCCACTCGACCCCGCTCAAAACCAACCTAGCTTTCGCCACGGGGCTTAGTACCCCGCCCGGGCCCGCTCAGCGGGCCCTTCCTTTATCTGCCCCGGAAAAACCTCTCGCCCGAGGGGTGCGAGATTATTTCCGCGCCAGCTCAAAGAGCCCGGCCCGATGGGCCGCGTCCACGGAGCGCACACATTCGTGAATCAATCGCGGGCCCCGGTAGATAAAGCCGGAATAGATCTGCACCAATGAGGCACCCGCTCTCAGTTTCTCGACCGCATCGTTGCCACGGGTAATGCCGCCCACCCCGATGATCGGCAGTTCACCCTGCAGGTTGTCCGCCAGCTTGCGCAGGATCTCCGTGGACGGACGCATCAGGGGCGCGCCACTCAGGCCGCCCTGCTCTTCACTGTGGCGCGCGCCCTCCACACCCACACGGGACAGTGTGGTGTTGGTGGCAATAACACCGTCCATACCAGCCTCAACCAGCGCGTCCGCCACGAAACGCAAGGCCTGTTCGTCCATATCCGGTGCGATTTTCACCGCGATGGGGACATAGTGCCCATGCTTGTCCGCCTCACGCTGCTGTTGTGCCTTGACCGCTTTCAGGAGGTCCTTGAGCGCATCCCCGAACTGCAGGTCGCGCAAACCGGGCGTATTGGGAGACGAAACGTTAACCGTGATGTAAGAAGCCCAGGGATAGGCGGCCGCGATGCCCTGGCAGTAATCGTCAGCGGTCTGCTCCGGGGGCGTTACCTTGTTCTTGCCCACATTGATGCCCAAAATACCGGGCCACTGCCGACGTCGGACATTCTCGATCAGGTGCTCCAAGCCGTCGTTGTTGAAGCCCATGCGATTGATAATGGCCTGCTGCGCCGGGAGCCGGAACAGGCGCGGACGCGGGTTTCCCGGTTGTGGTTTGGGAGTGACGGTTCCGACCTCTACGAACCCGAAGCCCAAAGCGCCCATGCCGTCGATCGCGATGCCGTTCTTGTCGAGCCCGGCCGCCAGCCCCACCGGATTGGGAAAATCCAGCCCCATGACCCGTACGCGGGTATTTTCGGGAGGCTTGGGCAGCCACTTTGTCAGGCCCCATTTCGGAGCAACCGCGAGGGCCTTCAATGTCACATCGTGGGCCGTTTCCGGCGGCAACTGAAAGAGCAGAGAGCGGGCAATATCGAACAGCATGACGACCTCTTGGACAAATCAGAGCGAGATTATTCAGCAATGATTCCTTATCCACAACCGGTTTCATCCACCGTAAATGACTAATTCATGAAGAACCTGTTACCTTATCCACGGAATCTGTGGATAACTCTGTTGAAAAAACCATGATAATTGCGGCAACACCTTGTCGTTAGCGCCCAAACTACAAATTGATCATTTTTTGATCAACCGTATTATCCTTAAAAAACAATTAGTTATAGTTTTTTGCACAATTTTTGACATTTGCGTCACTTTCCACGGCGACAGATCAACAACTTGCCGAACTGTGCATAATTTTTCCCGTGTCAACTGTTTTTTTATCAGGTTTAACGCTTTTGGTGAGCCTTGTTGGCCTCTTTGCTCCCCTTGACCATTTCAGTGTCAGGATTTGATTTCCTGGCATTTTGGGGCCAAATTTCCCCTCCAGGTTTGGATTGATGACTCTCTATGACACTTTCCGCAGAAAATACTGATACCCACCCCACCGCCGCGGAGTCACGAATAGCGACCCGGGTCACGCTCATCGGCATGGTGCTTGATGCCATTCTGGGGGTGCTGAAAATCATCATCGGCGTGATGTTTCACAGCCAGGCCCTGGTGGTGGACGGTGTGCACTCTTTCTCTGACGTGCTTTCCGACATCATGGTGCTGGGGCTCTTTCATGTGGCCCGCAAGGAACCGGACGACGACCATCCTTATGGCCATGAGCGCTTTGAAACCATGGGAACCGTGCTGATGGGCAGCTTCCTGATTGGCATCGCCGGCGCCCTCACCTGGGACTCCCTCGGCCGCCTGTTTTCCGAGCAACCCATGGCGCTACCCGGATGGCCGGTATTGGTGGCGGCAGCACTTTCGATCGTCGGCAAGGAGTGGATCTACCAGTACACCCGCCGCGTTGGCGAAAAAATCGGCTCCGGCCTGATAGTGGCCAATGCCTGGCACAGCCGAACCGATGCCTTCTCCTCCATTGTGGTGCTGGTCGGTGCGGCGGGCGCCATGGCCGGCTATGCCTGGCTGGACACGTTGGCAGCGGTTGTCGTCGCGCTCATCATCGCCAAGGTGGGCTGGGATCTGGCCTGGGACAGCGTCAAGGAACTGGTGGATACCGCCCTGGATCCGGAGATCGTGGACCAGATCCGGGTGGCCGCCCTGGAGACCGAAGGCGTCCGCGGAGCGCATTCTGTCCGCAGCCGGCGCATGGGCAATCAGTTCCTGCTGGAGATTCACCTTCAGGTGGACCCGGGCATCAGCGTTTCCGAAGGGCACCAGGTGGGCGCCCGGGCTGTCCACAAGATCACCCAGGCGGTCGATAACATTCGGGATGTGGTGTTCCATATCGATGCCGAGGACGACGGTCCGAGCGAGGAAGGCAGTTACCCCCAGCTCCCCACCCGCAAGGAGGTCACCGAGGCGTTCCGCAAGCGCTGGAGTGACCTGATCACCTTCGACCAGGTCGCCACCATTCGGCTGCACTATCTGGGGGAAAAAATATCTGTGGAAATCTACCTGCTGGGCGAGGATGCCGTGAACCGGAAATGGCGCACCGAAGATTCCCTCTCCCGTCAGCTCAAGCAGCTTGCCGGCGATCTGCACTGGCTGGGCCGGGTGCGGGTCTGGTTTGCCGAGCAGTCTGACTGACAGCCCATCGGGCCGATCACTTGCGGGGGACTCTCAGCCCCCGCGGCTGTTGGCCTCCATCCGCGCCAGAAACTCCTGCATGATGAGCGCATAAAGCTCCCCACCGAGAAACTTGTCCTCGACACCGGATTCGATGCTTGGGTTATCGTTGATTTCGATGACCGCGACCCGATTCCCGGCCTGTTTGATATCGACGCCGTAAAGGCCGTTACCAATCAGGCGCGTGGCATTCAGGGCCGCCTGCAACACCCGGCGCGGGACCTCGTAGGTGGGCAGAGTCTCGAAATTGCCACTGTCGATCCGCTGCTTGCCATGCTGGTAGATCTGCCAGTGGTTACGGACCATGTAGTATTTGCAGGCATAGATGGCCCTTCCGCCCAGAACACCGATACGCCAGTCGAAGTCGGTGTAGAAATACTCCTGGGCCAGCACCAGTGCCGATTGTTTGAACAGCTGTTTCAGGGCCTCATCCAGCTCCTGGCGATCATTGGCCTTGATCACCCCGCGCGAGAAGGACCCATCCGGGATCTTCACCACCACGGGCAGGCCCAGGGTATCGATCGCCTTTTGCGCCGCCTGCTTGTCCTCCTTGGCCAGGATGAGGGTGCCGGGCGTTGGCAGCTTGTTGTTCTTCAGCAGATCCGCCAGGTAAACCTTGTTGGTGCAACGCAGGATCGACACCGGATCGTCGATCACTACCAGCCCTTCCGCCTCTGCCTTGCGGGCAAACCGGTAGGTGTGATGGTCGATGGCGGTGGTTTCGCGGATAAACAGGCCGTCGAATTCCGCCAGGCGCATGAAGTCCCGGTGGGTAATCAGTTCCACGTCGATCCCCAGACGCCGCCCGGCCTTGATAAAGCGGGACAGCGCGGTGCGGTTACTCGGCGGCAGCGCCTCTTCCGGATTCACCAGGATGGCCAGGTTATAGCGGTAGCGACGCCGAGAGCGGGGCTTGCGCCATACCGTGCGGCTGAAATGCTCCAGGGCCTGGGCAAACAGGTCTTCTTCCTGCTCGTCCAGCTCCGACGGCGACAGCGGCTTCAGTGATCGGATATCCCAGCCCCGGCGCCGGACAAACTCCACCTCGATAATGGGGCAGGGAAAACGCTCGAACAGTCCCCGGGCAACGGTTTTCAGTTCCGGCGCAACCGCCTGCCCGAACATCACCCTTACGGTACAGCGGTCCGCCTCACTCGACTGTTCACCGGCCTGCCGGTCCAGCCACCTCACCGTGTCGCTGTCCAGTGCCTCCAGCTGCAGCGATAACAGCCCCTTGCGCCCCATATCGTTGAGCGTCATGACCGAGGGCACCACATGGTGGTCACGGGCTTCTGCCAGCAGGGAGCAGTAATAGCCGCGGCTGAGGTACCGCGCACTCGAGCAGAGATTAATGACCCGGGTGCGTCGCCCACCGGGCATGCCCTGTTCCAGATACTGATCAAAGGTGACCACATCCTCACTGGGATAGTAAGGGGCCCAGTCCTTCATCCGGTCAACCACAATCAAGACTCGCGTCATGAAATCGCCTCGCCAAAGAGTCAAAAAAGTTACGGAAGCCGTTATTCTTCCCCTGCCCTTCCACAAGGCTTCAGCAAGCGCTTCCGTTAGGCACTATAGCGCCATCGCGCCAGTTGGAAAGTGAACCTTGACCTGTGGATTGTACGCATGGGCGGCCGCTGTCCATCCCGGGGGTTTGATTGCATACTGGAGGGTATTGCACAGGAGTTTCCAAGCCGTCCATGTCTCCCGCTTATACTTTTCGCCCGGCCACCCAAGCCGACCTCAATGCGCTCGTTTCCCTGGAAAATGCCTGCTTCGAAGGCGATCGTCTGTCCCGTCGCAGTTTCCGGCGGTTTATCGAGGCGCCGCTGGACGTTCTTCTGGTGGCTGAACGCGATGGCCAGCTGGCCGGTTACTGCCTGGTGCTGATGCGCAAGGCCACCCGCCTGGCCCGCATCTATTCCATTGCCGTCGCGCCCGCCCAACGGGGCCAGGGGCTGGGGGAACAGCTGGTGCTGCAGGGAGAAAAGGCGGCGCGGGACCAGGGACGTATTGTCATGCGTCTAGAGGTGCGCCGGGACAATGCCGGAGCGATCAGACTCTACCAGCAGCTGGGCTACCACCAGTTTGAGACGATTCCCGACTACTACGACGATCACGAGGAGGCGCTGCGTTTCCAGAAGCGTATCCTGTTCCTGTCACCGGAAAAGGACCGGCTGAAGGTCCCCTATTACGCCCAAACCACGGACTTCACCTGCGGTCCCGCGGCCCTGATGATGGCCATGGCCACTGTGGACCGTCACCAGCGCCTCAGCGGTCACGAGGAGTTACGGCTGTGGCGACAGGCCACCACCATTTTCATGCTCGCCGGCCACGGCGGCTGCGGCCCCCATGGGTTGGCCCTGGCCGCCTGGGAGCGCGGATTCGATGTGGAACTGATCGTGAATCGGGAAGGCCCGCTGTTCCTGGATACGGTACGCAGCGAGCGCAAGAAGGAAGTGTTGGTCCGCGTCCATGAGGATTTCATGGAACAGCTGGCCACCACCGGCGTGGTGATTCGCCATGCCACGCTGTCCCTGGAAGAGATGGCGGACGCCCTGGATGAAGGCCGGGTGCCGGTGATGCTGATCAACACCTGGCAATTCAACAACAGCCGCATTCCCCACTGGGTGACGCTCTGCGCCATCGACGACCAGTTCGCCTACATCCACGATCCCGAACTGGATACCGACGAAGGCGAATCGGTCGCCGACAAGCAGTACATACCCGTGGACCGGGCAGCCTTCGAGAAGATGACCCGCTATGGCCGCCAGGCGCCCCTGCAGGCCGCCGTTGTGGTCGGCCTCAGGCGACAGGGGTCGGACGGCTAACCGGCCCGCAGCGTCGCTTCTTTCAGCTCGGCGATCTGGTCACGCAGCTGCGCGGCCTTCTCGAACTCCATGTTGGCCGCGGCCTGGTACATCTCCTCTTCCAGCCGGTCGATGTCCTTGAGCAGCTCGTCCGGATTGCGCCCGAGGGCCCGCAGCCGGTAATCGCCCTTGTCTTCCGCCACCTGCCGCTGCGGCTCGCCCTGGCGCCGGCGCCCGGAACTGGCACCTTCCATGATGTCGGAAACTTTCTTCTCCAGGCCCTTGGGCACGATACCGTGCTCTTGGTTGAAGGCCATCTGCTTCTCGCGGCGGCGGTTGGTTTCGTCAATGGCCCGCTGCATCGAGCCGGTCATCCGGTCGGCGTAGAGGATCGCGCGCCCCTGCAGGTTGCGCGCGGCCCGGCCGATGGTCTGGATGAGGGAACGTTCGGAGCGCAGGAAGCCCTCCTTGTCGGCATCCAGAATGGCCACCAGGGACACCTCGGGCATGTCCAGACCTTCCCGCAGCAGGTTGATGCCCACAAGCACGTCGAACTCGCCACGGCGCAGATCGCGAATGATCTCCACCCGTTCCACGGTATCGATATCGGAATGCAGGTAGCGCACGCGGATTCCGTGCTCCATGAGGAAGTCGGTCAGGTCCTCGGCCATGCGCTTGGTGAGCGTGGTCACCAGCACCCGCTCGTCGGCTTCCACGCAGCGGTGGATTTCCGACAGCAGATCGTCCACCTGGGTGGAGGCCGGGCGCACCGTGATTTCCGGATCGATCAGACCGGTCGGGCGCACCACCTGCTCCACCACCTGCCCCGCATGTTCAGCCTCGTAGGGGCCCGGCGTGGCGGAGACAAAGATCATCTGTGGCGCGATACGCTCCCATTCGTCAAAGCGCATGGGGCGGTTGTCGAGGGCCGAGGGCAAACGGAAACCGTACTCCACCAGAGTTTCCTTGCGTGAGCGGTCACCTTTATACATGGCGCCGATCTGGGGAATGGTGACGTGGGATTCGTCCACCACCAGCAGCGCGTCCCCGGGCAGGTAGTCGAACAGGGTCGGCGGCGCCTCACCGGGCCGGCGTCCGGAAAGGTAGCGGGAGTAGTTCTCGATGCCGTTGCAGTAGCCCAGCTCCAGCATCATCTCGATGTCGTAACGGGTCCGCTCCTCCAGGCGCTGGGCCTCCACCAGCTTGTTGTTGGCCCGCAGCACCTCGAGGCGATCGCGCAGTTCCTCCTTGATCTGTTCGACCGCATCCAGAATCTTCTGGCGGGGCGTTACATAGTGCGTCTTGGGATAGACGGTCACCCGCGGCACCCGCCGAAATACCTCGCCGGTCAGCGGATCGAAATAGCTGAGGTTCTCGATTTCCTCGTCGAACAGCTCAAGGCGGATGGCTTCCTTGTCGGATTCCGCCGGGAAGATATCGATCACGTCCCCACGCACCCGATAGGTGCCCCGCTGCAGCTCCACATCGTTGCGGGTGTATTGCAGTTCCGCCAACCGCCGCAGGATGTAACGCTGATCCACCTGATCGCCCCGGTCCAGGTGCATCACCATCTGCAGGTAGGACTGCGGGTCACCCAAGCCATAGATGGAAGACACGGTCGCCACGATGATGGTGTCCTTACGCTCCAGCAACGCCTTGGTGGCCGACAGCCGCATCTGTTCAATGTGGTCGTTGACCGAGGCGTCCTTCTCAATGAACGTGTCGGAGGACGGCACGTAGGCCTCAGGCTGGTAGTAGTCGTAGTAGGAAACGAAATATTCCACCGCATTCTTGGGGAAGAACTCCTTGAACTCCCCGTAGAGCTGGGCGGCCAGCGTCTTGTTGTGAGCCATGATGATGGTGGGACGCTGGATCTCGCCGATGACGTTGGCCACCGTGAAGGTCTTGCCGGACCCGGTCACCCCCAGCAATGTCTGGTGCGCCAGCCCCGACTGGATACCATCCACGAGGCCGGCAATGGCTTTGGGCTGGTCGCCGGCGGGCTTGTATTGGGAGACAACTTCAAACATGAATAAGTTCGTGTCCTGATTGGCGAATAGACATAATATCAGCGCTGTTGCGACCTTTCATGGCAAGGCCCGGTGCGCGGTGACTGGCCCGGCGACGCTCGGGGAATACCAAGGACTTTTACAGAGGTGCCTTAGAGTTCCCGTCGGGCCATGTTACCATTGGACCCGTTTCGCTGCCGTTTCCTGCGTTAGTAAACAACGAAGCCTGTATTCCTCAACGTGGCTACGCGGTAAAGTCAAATCAAGACCACCCGCCATTCCGTGCTGAGCAATGCAGGCTGGCCTCGGGTCAAGAGCCATTGGACCGGGAGACGGCTGAAAGATTCCATGGACGCAGTGAGGCGTCCGCTACCCATCATTGAGGAGCTATAGTTTGAACGTGCATCTTTCGCATCGTGTCCAACAAATCAAACCGTCTCCCACCCTGGCCGTCACCAGCAAGGCGGCCGAGCTGCGTGCTGCCGGCAAGGACATTATTGGACTGGGGGCCGGCGAGCCCGATTTCGATACCCCCGATCACATCAAGGATGCCGCCATCGAGGCGATTCGCGGCGGCCAGACCAAGTACACCCCGGTCGACGGCACGCCCGGCCTGAAGAAGGCCATCATCGAAAAGTTCAAACGTGACAACGGGCTGGACTACACCCCCGATCAGATCCTGGTATCCAGCGGCGGGAAGCAGAGTTTCTTCAACCTGGCCCTGGCCCTGCTCAATCCCGGTGACGAGGTGATCATTCCGGCACCGTACTGGGTCTCCTACCCCGATATGGTCAAGATCGCCGAAGGGCACCCGGTCATTCTGGAGACGGACCAGGCCTCCCGCTTCAAGATCACACCGGAGCAGCTGGAAAAGGCCATTACCGAGCGCACCCGCCTGGTGGTCCTGAACAGCCCGTCCAACCCCAGCGGTGTGGCCTACAGCAAGGATGAGCTGCAGGCAATCGGCGATGTGCTGGTCAAGCATCCGAGCATCATGATTGCCACCGATGACATGTACGAACCGATTCTGTGGACGGCGCAGCCGTTCGCCAACATTGTCAATGCGCGCCCGGAACTGCAGGAACGCACCTTCGTGCTCAACGGTGTCTCCAAGGCCTACTCCATGACCGGCTGGCGCATCGGCTATGCTGCGGGGCCGCAGAAGGTCATTGCGGCCATGAAGAAGATTCAGTCCCAGAGCACCTCGAACCCCTGCTCCATCTCCCAGGCAGCCGCCCAGGCGGCCCTGAGTGGTCCGCAGGACTGTGTGGGCGAGATGGTCAAGGCGTTCAAGGAACGTCATGACTATGTGGTCCAGGCGTTGAATGAGCTGCCCGGGGTATCCTGCGAGCCCAGCGACGGCACGTTCTATGCCTTCCCGAGCTTCAAGGGAGCGATCGAAGCTACGGACGGGGTCAACACCGACGTGGAAATGGCCGAGCACCTGCTCAACACCGCAGGTGTCGCCCTGGTGCCGGGTTCCGCCTTCGGCTGCGAAGGTCACATGCGACTGAGCTTTGCCACCAGCCTGGACACATTGAAGGCCGCCATCGACCGGCTGGCCAAGGCGCTCAAATAATTCGAAAAATATGTTTTAGGAGGGTTGACTCCAAGGCCAAGCCCTCCTAATATACGCGCCCTGTCAGGTGATGACATTCCCCGATAGCTCAGTTGGTAGAGCAACGGACTGTTAATCCGTGGGTCGCTGGTTCGAGCCCAGCTCGGGGAGCCAAATTGCAAAAAGCCGCTCAGTTGAGCGGCTTTTTTTGTGTCTGGCGCCCACGCAGACCCGTCGCCGTAGGTTGGGCTGAGCCTGCGAAGCCCAACAATGTAGCGATGACGCGGAGATGTTGGGCTTCCTTCGTCAGCCCAACCTACGCTCTGGAGCGCAACCCGCCTTCCCGGGGGTGACGGGGTATGTTTGGCTTCGGTGGAAGGTGTCCGAAGGCGAGTTCCACGCTGGAGTGCGAAGAAAATTTTTTTTGGTTCAATCCAGAGCTATGTCCATTTTTTATGGGGAGCCTGATACGCCCGGAATTGCTCCAGAATGTTCTCCAGGCTGTCGGAGACCACCAGCATGTCCCGGAACTCGGCCTTGAGAAATCCCTCCCCAACCATCTGGTCGATAAACGCCCGCAGAGGATCGAAGAACCCCTCGACGTTATAAAGGGCCACCGGCTTCTCGTGCAGCCCCAACTGCGCCCAGGTCCAGACCTCGAACAATTCTTCCAGGGTGCCAATGCCACCCGGCAAAGCCACAAACCCGTCTGACAGCTCAGCCATGCGAGCCTTGCGTTCGTGCATGTCGGCGACGACCTCAAGGCGGGTCAGCCCCTCATGGGCCAGCTCACTTTCCTCCAACGCCCGGGGTATGACCCCATAGACCCGACCGCCGGCCTGCAGTGCGGCATCCGCAACCGTGCCCATCAATCCGACATGCCCTCCGCCAAAGACGATACCGATACCCTGGCGGGCGACATGGGCGGCGAATTCAGCCGCGGATTGGCGGTAAACGTCCCTGACTCCAAAACTGGACCCACAAAAGAAAGCAATGCAGTCGAGCTGGCGTGTTGAATGCTGCACGGATAAAGGCCTTACATTCCCAATGAATTCACGTACCCTATTGAAACCATTCTAACAGCCACCAACCCAGGGATGCGCCACGCCGTGCCTGTACGAGCCCCGCAACGTATACAAAGCCTGTTCTGGTCCTTGCTGCTGACTCTTTCACTAAGCGGCTGTGCCCATCAGGCACCGGCGGGGGATCATTGGCTGGGCGTGGACAAACTGGAACATTTCACGCTCTCGGCAGCAACCGCAGCCAGCCTTAACCGGGCCGCAGAGCGCGATCACTGGGCGCCCTGCGCGGGAACCCTGGGCAGCATGACATTGACCCTCAGCGGAGGCGCACTCAAAGAGCTGTACGACCTGAAGATCAAGGGCACCTACTGGAGTTGGCGCGACATGACGGCAGACCTCCTGGGTGCCGCTGCCGGCGCACTGGCAGTGCGGGGCTGCTAGGGCCTTAAGCCGGTTCCTGCGGCGCCTCCTCACCGATGTCCTCATACCAGACCCTGGGCGAGGCCGCGATGAATCGCTGCATGAGATCGATACAGGTCTTGTCCTGAAGCACCTCCACCTCAACGCCCTGGTCCCGCAGGGAATCCTCGAGCCCCATGAACGTCTGGTTTTCGCCAATGACCACCCGGGGAATGCCGTACAGCAGGATTGCGCCGGTGCACATGGGACAGGGGGAAAGCGTGGTGTACAGTACGGAACGGCGGTAGACCGAGGCGGGCTGGCGATGGGCGTTCTCCAGCGCATCCATTTCGCCATGAAGAATGGCGCTGCCACGTTGCACTCGGCGGTTGTGGCCACGCCCGATAATCCTGTCGTCGTAAACCAGAACTGAACCGATCGGGATCCCGCCTTCTTCAAAACTCCGCCGCGCTTCCTCGATGGCTGCCTTCATGAACTTGTCCATGGCATCTTGCTCCTTGTGGTTGGCAGACGGATCATCGCCTTTTAGCAGATCCGCTTCAATTGATCAGGTTTGAATCTCCGCCTGGATTGCCTGTAGGGCACTCAACGGGTTATCAGCCTGGGTCACTGGCCGTCCGACCACCAGGTAGTCGCTTCCGGCCGCCAAGGCATCGGCTGGCGTCATAATCCGCTGCTGATCTCCTTGCGCCGCAAAGGCCGGCCGGATGCCTGGCGTGACCTTGAGAAAGCCATCGCCCAACTGATCCCGCAGCATTCGACTTTCCCGGGCCGAACAGACCACCCCATCCAGACCACAGTCCCGGGTCAGGACCGCCCAGCGACTAACGAGTTCTTCCGGGGACTGCGAGAAGCCCAACTCACGCAGGTCCTCCGTTGCCATACTGGTTAACACCGTCACTGCAATAAGGTAGGGACGGCTGCCACTTCGCCGCGCCAGCGCTTCTGCACACTGAAGCATCATCCTGCGACCACCGGAAGCATGGACATTAACCATCCAGACCCCAAGGTCCGCTGCAGCCTCCACTGCCCGGGCCACGGTGTTGGGTATATCGTGGAATTTCAGATCGAGAAAGACTTCAAAACCACGCTGTTGCAGTACGTCAACCCATTGCGGCCCAAAGCGGGTGAACATTTCCTTGCCCACCTTTAGACGACACAGTGCCGGATCCAGCTGATCAACCAATTCCAGGGCCGGTTCCCGGCTGTTGTAATCCAGGGCCACAATGATTCGTGGGTCCATGCAACGACTCCTATTCACCTTCGACACCCTGGACCGGCTGCACCGCCTCCCAGGTCTTGCAACTGGGACAGCGCCAATGCAGCTGCTGCCCGGAGAATCCGCATTGAACACAGCAATAAACGGGCCGGTTGGAAAGCAACAATTCACCGACGCGGCTTACCAGGCGGGCGTCGTCGTTCGCGAAGCCCGCGTCACGACCACTCAGGCGCACCAGCTTGAGCAACCCCCGCAAGCTGGGCTTGTTCTCCAGCTCGGAGCGCAGCACCGCAATAGCAGCATCGCGGCCCTGGGCCTTTTCTACACAATCGACGATGGCCAGCAACAGGCTCGTGCTCGGCGTTTGATCATACAACTTTCGCAGCTTGCGCAGGAGGCGGGTCTCGTCACCCTGTTCCCGGGCATAGCGGACCAACCGATCCACCGCTTCCGGACCAAACGCCGGATTCTGTTCAAAGACCCTCAGCAAGGTCACCCGCGCTTCACGGTCGCGATGATCCCGGTGCTGCAGCTCTGCCAACTGCAACGTCGCCCGCACACAACTGGCGTCATGTTGCAACGCTTCACGCAGGTGCTGTCGGGCAGTAAAACGGTCGTCATGGCGCAGCGCGTGATCGGCCAGCTCACACAGGATGTAGGCCAGGGTCTTACGAAGTGTGGGGTCGCTGTCCCCTTCCACCAACGTCATGGCCACACGCCGCGCCTTGTCCCACTCCTTTTCCTGCTGATAAAGGGCTATCAATTCACGAGCGGCCCGAATCCCGAAATGGGGGGACCCCATCAGCTGCTGCAACAAGGCTTCGGCTCGATCCAGCAGGCCGGCCGCTCGATAGTCCTGCGCCAGTGCGAAGGTGACTTCCGCAGAATAGCGGGCCGGGAGTTCGGGGCGGGCCAGAAGGTTCTGATGAATCAGGATAGCGCGCTCCACCTCGCCTTTGTTGCGAAAATGCGCACCGATGGACAGGTGAAGATTGATGGTGTCGGTACTGACGTCCAGACTCTGGACGAAGTTCTCTATGGTTTCGTCAGAGTAATTGGTGAACAGGAACTGCAGGCGCTCACGGACCGAAGCTTCATCGTCCATGGTGTCCTGCTGGCTGGCGTTCTCACGCCCCCAGCGCCCAAGCCCCCATCCAATGGCAACCGCCAACGCTAGTAAGAGCCACTGCAGAATGGTATTCATCAAAGGCCCTTGGCGCTCTCACTCCGTTGACGTTGCAGTGCTTTTTCGGTCTGGTTGAGTTTTTTCTCGGCCTGACGCCGCTTGACGCTGACCCGCATCATGGCCAGAGACGTCAATGCCATGCCAATCAACGCGCCCAGCACAAACGCCCCGATCAACCAGACTGCAATCCCATGAGCAGGGGTTTCATAAACGAAGAAGTCCAGCGCCACCTTGACCTGATTGTTCATGGAGAAAACCAGCGCCAGGATGATCAGAAGTGCAACCAGTAATGTAATCAGAACCTTGCGAAGCCCTGCCATGTCATTCGCTCCGTATCCAAACTGCGGCCATCATAACACAGGGTTTTGTAAAGTAAGGGGGTTGATCGTCAAGCCAACTGCAATATCAGGCAGGCATACAGCACTATTGCCCTTCGATACGCAGGCTAGCCGATAGTCGTAAGCAGGATTGCTGCTCGGCGACAGTGCGCCGAGCGCAAAACATGAAAGACAGGAATCCTCGGAGCGCTCGAGAGAGCCCCTTAATAACCGGCCTTGAGGCTGGCATTGACCTGCTCCCGCAGATCCTTGCCCGGTTTGAAGTGGGGAACATACTTGGCCGGCAGCTGAACGGCTTCGCCGGTCTTGGGGTTACGTCCGGTGCGGGGAGCCCGGTAATGCAGAGAAAAACTGCCAAACCCCCGGATCTCTATGCGATTGCCGGAAGACAGCGACTCCGACATATGCTCGATAATGGTCTTTACGGCCAATTCGACATCTTTAACAGAGAGCTGGGTTTGCTTGGAAGCGATAATCTCGACCAATTCGGACTTTGTCATGGCCTTTTTTTCCTATTCGTTCTTATTGAGCAACGCGCCAGAACACCTCTTTTAACGGTAGAGGCAGATCCAGGAAAACACGTTACGAACGGCAATTCATGGCATCATTGCCCATAGTTTAGCCAAGCCCACAAAAAAGACAAAAAAAACGGGCCCTTAGGGGCCCGTTTTTTTGATGCCAGTCAAACAACCATTATTCCTTGGTGGTCTGCTGCTGCATCTGCTCCTTGATCAGGTCACCGATAGTGGTGGGACCTGAAGTATCGGAAGCCTTTTCACGCAGATCACGCATGGCCTGCTTGTCATCCTCAACGTCCTTGGACTTGATAGACAGGTTGATGATGCGGTTCTTGCGATCGATGCTGATGATCTTGGCTTCGACTTCCTCGCCTTCGTTCAGCACGTTGCGAGCGTCTTCCACCTTGTCGCGGCTGATCTCGGAAGCCTTCAGCACAGCGTCCACTTCCTGGTTCAGCTCGATAGTAGCGCCCTTGGCGTCCACTTCCTTCACAGTACCCTTGACGATGGAACCGCGATCGTTGAGCTGAATGAACTCGGCGAACGGATCGCTCTCAAGCTGCTTGATACCCAGGGAGATACGCTCGCGCTCCGGATCGACGGAGAGGATAACGGTTTCCACTTCGTCGCCCTTCTTGTACTTGCGAACGGCCTCTTCGCCCGGCTCGTTCCAGGAGATGTCGGACAGGTGCACCAGACCGTCGATGCCGCCTTCCAGGCCGATGAAGATACCGAAGTCCGTGATGGACTTGATCTTGCCGGAAATCTTGTCGCCCTTGTTGTAGTTGGCGGAGAACTCTTCCCACGGATTCGGGTGGCACTGCTTGATACCCAGGGAGATACGACGGCGCTCTTCGTCGATGTCCAGGACCATGACTTCGATCTCGTCACCCACCTGAACAACCTTGGACGGATGAACGTTCTTGTTGGTCCAGTCCATCTCGGAAACGTGTACCAGACCCTCGACGCCCTCTTCCAGCTCGGCGAAGCAGCCGTAGTCGGTGAGGTTGGTAACGCGCGCCTGAACGCGGGTACCTTCCGGGTAACGCTCGGTGATGTTGACCCAGGGATCTTCGCCCAGCTGCTTCAGACCCAGGGAAACACGGTTGCGCTCGCGGTCGAACTTGAGGACCTTGACGTTGATCTCGTCGCCCACGTTCACGATTTCGCTCGGATGCTTGATGCGCTTCCAGGCCATATCGGTGATGTGCAGCAGACCATCGACCCCGCCCAGATCGACGAAAGCACCGTAGTCGGTCAGGTTCTTGACGATACCCTTGATTTCCAGACCTTCGGTCAGGGTCGCCAGCAGCGCTTCGCGCTCTTCCTGGTTTTCCGCTTCCAGAACGGCACGACGGGAAACCACCACGTTGTTACGCTTGGGATCCAGCTTGATGACCTTGAAGTCCAGGTTCTTGTTCTCCAGGTGCGCGGTGTCGCGAACCGGACGAACGTCAACCAGAGAACCCGGCAGGAAGGCACGGATGCCGTTCAGGTCGACAGTGAAGCCGCCCTTGACCTTGCCACTGATCATACCCTTGACCACTTCGTCCGCCTCGAAAGCCTTTTCCAGCTCTTTCCAGGCCTCGGCGCGCTTGGCCTTTTCGCGAGACAGGCGGGTTTCGCCAAAACCGTCCTCAACGGCGTCGAGAGCTACGTCTACGACATCGCCAATGGACAGGTCCAGCTCGCCATTCTCGTTATAGAATTGGGAGGCGGGGATAACGCCTTCTGACTTGAGCCCGGCGTTAACGGTTACCCAGTCATTATCGATGTCGACCACGGTGCCTTTGACGATGGCACCTGGTTGCATATCAATTTCTTTCAGGCTTTCTTCAAAAAGTTCAGCAAAGCTCTCGCTCATTGTGGGTCCTATGTGATCAGTGCAAGCTCTCTCCGTGTTGCCAGCAGACACGGTCAGTTTAAATTCGGCCCGGTTGCTACCCTATTGGCTGGCAGACCACGCAGCTCCCGGACACCCTGTACACAGTTGATAATGGCAGTCTTGCTTACCACTTCTACTGACACAGATTTTCTGTGGCATTTCGCCACAAATAGCAAAAAGGCACTGTCAGGCCTGGCCACTCAAGACCAACACCTGCTCCAGTACCTCTTCGATGCTTAAGCCTGTTGTATCAACCACCTGGGCATCATCAGCAGGCTTGAGCGGGGCCGTTTCACGGTTCATATCCCGTTCGTCACGAGCCCGGATCTCTTTTAAAAGGGCGTCAATATTAACATCGACACCCGCTTCCAGCAACTGATTGTACCGTCGCTCGGCCCGCTCCTCGGCACTCGCCGTCAGGAACACTTTGACCGGCGCTTCCGGGAAAACCACGGTACCCATATCGCGGCCATCGGCCACCAGCCCCGGTGCCTGCTGGAAGTCACGCTGCAGTTGCAGCAGGGCATCGCGCACCGGCTGCAGGGTCGCCACAATCGATGCGTTGTTGCCACAGATCTCGGTGCGGATTTCGCCAGTGACATCCTGCCCTTCCAGCACAACCCGGGCCGGTTCACCCGGTTGCGTGGGTTCGAAACGCACGTCCAGGTTGCGCGCCAGAGCGGCCAGCTCATCCACCGCATCCAACGCCACCCCTTTTCGGGAGGCGGCCAAAGCGGTTAATCGGTACAGAGCACCGCTATCCAGCAGATGCCAGCCCAGTTTCTGTGCCACTAACTGGGTAATAGTGCCCTTGCCGGCTCCGCTGGGACCGTCGATACAGATCACCGGCGCCTTGCGATCCTGGCTCATGTGCCCTCCTCCACATCGATGGTCATGCCCACTTCCCGCGCCAGATTGACGAAGTTGGGGAAGGAAGTGTTCACATTGGCACAGTCGCGGATCTCAATGGGCCCGGAGGCCCGCAGGGACGCTACCGCGAAGGCCATGGCGATCCGGTGATCCCCGTGGCTGTCGACGGTACCGGAACCGATGGGCTGCCCCGACAACACAATGCCATCCGGCTTGACCTCGCTCTTCACACCCAGCGCCGACAGACCATCCGCCATGACCTGGATACGGTCGCTCTCCTTCACGCGCAATTCTTCGGCGCCGGAGAGTACGGTCTCCCCTTCGGCACAGGCCGCCGCGATAAACAGAACCGGGAACTCGTCAATAGCCAGCGGCACCTGGTCTTCCGGAATCTGGATCCCCTTCAATGGCGCATGACGCACCCGCAGATCCGCCACTGGCTCACCGCCCACCTCTCGCTCGTTGAGGACCTCGATGTCGGCCCCCATCTGGCGGAGGATATTGAGCACCCCAATGCGCGTGGGATTAACGCCCACATGTTGCAACGTCAGGTCCGAACCCTCAGTGATACTGGCGGCCACGAGGAAAAACGCCGCGGAGGAAATATCCGCCGGAACATCAATACGGGTTGCTGTCAATTCGCCGCCGCCTCTCACACGGCTGGTCGCCCCGTCCCGCTCAACGGCGTAGCCGAAGCCCTGGAGCATGCGCTCGGTATGATCGCGGGTCGGCGCCGGCTCGGTAACAGCGGTTTCGCCTTCCGCATACAGGCCCGCCAGCAGCAGACAGGATTTCACCTGGGCACTGGCCACCGGCATTTCGTAATGGAATCCCTTGAGCGTCTGACCGCCCTTGATCCGCAGCGGCGGACGCCCTCCTTCGGCAGTATCGATCTGAGCACCCATCTGCCGCAGCGGATCAGCTACCCGCCCCATGGGGCGCTTGGTGAGGCTGGCATCACCGGTCAGCTCCGAATCGAAGGCCTGAGCCGCCAAAAGCCCCGCAAACAGGCGCATGGCGGTGCCGGAGTTACCCAGGTACAGCGCCCCCCGGGGTGGCTGAAGACCGTGCATACCACTGCCGTGGATACGCACGTAGCCCTTTTCCGGGCCCTCAATGGTGACGCCCATATCGCGGAATGCCTGTAACGTCGCCAGGCTGTCTTCGCCTTCCAGGAAGCCCTCGACCTCGGTAACCCCGTTGGCCAGCGCCCCCAGCATGATCGAGCGGTGGGAAATGGACTTGTCGCCGGGCACCCGGATCTCGCCTTTTACGGCGCCGCCCGGCCCCGCCCTGAATGTGACTTGTGGTTGATTCATGGTTGTCAGATATGCCTGCCCTGAGAGCATTTTGGAAAAGTGGTCTCGTGCCGCCTTGGCACGACTGAATACATGCAACAGTGCCTGCCCGTCGCCTTGCTCGATGGCCTGACGCAGGCGGTCGAGATCACCGGTAAAGTGATCGAGCACCGTCAAAACGGCATCGCGGTTGGCCATGAAGATGTCATGCCACATGACCGGGTCACTGGCCGCGATGCGGGTAAAGTCGCGGAAACCGCCCGCGGCATAGCGAAAGATGTCTTTGTTGTCGTCTTCCCCGGCCAGGGTATCCACCAGGGAAAACGCGATCAGATGCGGCAGGTGGCTGGTGGCCGCCAGCACTTCATCGTGCCGCTCCACGCTCATGGTGAGCACCTCGGCCCCAAGGCTTTCCCAGAATGCTTTCAGGTCTGCGAAGGCCTGGGTATCAACCTCATCATGGGGAGTGAGAATCACCTTATGCTGGGCGAACAGTTCCGGATTGGCGGCGCCCACACCGCTCTTCTCTGAACCCGCGATGGGATGCCCGGGGATCACCCGCGGCCCCAGTTCGCCAAACACCTGCCGTACGGCATCGACGAAGGTACCCTTGGTGCTGCCGACATCCGTGAGCACCGTGTCCGGGCCCATGCCGGGACGAATCGACGCGAGCACGTCAGCCGTGGCGCGAACCGGCACCGCCACAACCACCAGATCCGCTCCCTTTACCGCCTCCTCGGCGGAAGCACAGGCTTCATCAATAACGCCCTGCTTCAACCCGGCATCCAGCTCACTCTGGCGACGATCATAGGCCACCACCCGCTGTGCCAGACCCTGTTGGCGCGCTGCCAGTGCCAGGGAACCGCCAATCAGCCCGAGGCCGATCACGGCCAGGCGCCGGTACAAAGGCTTATGAAACGAAGGTTGCGTCATGGCCAACACCATCAGGATTGCGCACGGAGCACGTTTTCCAGGGCCTCCAGAAAACGCGCATTTTCGCTTTCCAGGCCCACCGAAACCCGCAGGTGCCGTGGCATCTCATAGGCCGCCACCGGACGGACAATCACACCTTCCTGCAACAGTCCCTCATAGACCGGTTGCGCGTCCCTGCCGACATCCACGGCCACAAAATTCGCCCGTGAGGGAATGAAATCCAGCGTCAGCTTTTCCAAGCCAGCCTGCAGTTGTCGCAAACCGGCTCGATTGACGGCGACCGATTCCGCCAGATAGTCGGCATCGTCCAGTACCGCCACGGCCGCGGTCAAAGCCGCGGTATCCACATTGAAGGGCTGACGCACACGGTTGAGCACATCCGCGATAGCAGGCGACGATACCGCAAACCCCACGCGCAGGCCCGCCAGCCCCCAGGCCTTGGAGAAGGTGCGGGTCACCACCAGGTTGGGATAGCGGTCGAGCAGCGCGAGCCCATCGGGATAGTCCGGGTCATCGATGTATTCGCCGTAGGCCTCATCCAGCACCACAACCACCTCCTCGGGGATGCGGTCCAGGAAGGCTTCCAACTCCCTGCGGCTGACATCGGTCCCGGTGGGATTGTTGGGGTTGGCGATGAAGATCACCGCGGTATTGTCGGTTACCGCTTCGGCCATGGCGTTCAGATCATGCCCCCATTGCCTGGCCGGCACCTTGACGTGCTGCGCTCCCAGGGCCTGAGTCACCAGCGGATAGACCGCGAAGGCGTGCTGGGAATAAACAATCTCCCGACCCTTTTCGGTAAAGGCCCGCGCAATCAGCTCAAGCACATCATTTGACCCATTCCCCAGCGTCAGCTGCTCCGGCTTCACACCATAACGGACCGCGAGCTTCTGTTTGAGCTCAAAGCCATTGCCATCGGGATAGCGGGCCAACTGCGGAAGGATGCGCCGCACCGCTTCGATAGCCTTTGGACTCGGGCCCAGGGGATTTTCATTGCTGGCCAGTTTGACGATACGGTCAGGCGCCAGGCCCAGCTCCCGAGCCAGTTCGTCGATGGGTTTGCCCGGCTGGTAGGGGCTCAGCCCCTGAACCCCGAGCGTGGCCAAAGCTGCGTAATCACATGTCATAAGCGCATCCTTTGAAAACGGGTGACGCTGCACTGACGCTGGCGTCCGGTTAAAGCACGCCCACCGGATAGGAACCAAGGTGGCGCACTTCTACAGCTTCGGCCTTCACCTCGTCGATGCAGGCCTGCACCTCCTTCTCGGACACGTGCCCTTCGAAATCGATATAGAACACATAGGCCCAGGTCCCGCTTGGCGAAGGCCGGGTTTCAATGCGCGTCAGGCTGATGCCGTGCTTGTGGAAAGGCTCCAGCAGGTGATAGAGCGCGCCCGGCTGGTTGCGCATGGAGACCAGGATGGAACTCTTGTCGTGATCGCTGGCCGGCACGTCCTCCCGGCCCACGATGAGGAAACGCGTGGTGTTGTCCGGGCGGTCTTCGATATTACGAGACAGCCTCACCAGCCCATACAGCTCGGCCGCCATGTCACCGGCGATCGCGGCGGCATTGGGTTCGGTCTTGACCCGGCGCGCCGCTTCGGCATTGCTGCTGACAGCAATACGCTCCACCTTGCGCCAATGGGTATCCAACCACTGCCGGCACTGGGCAAAAGACTGCTGATGGGAGTAGATCCGTTCGATCTTGTCCGGATCCGTGTCGGGCTGCACGAGCAGATGATGATGGATGCGCAGCTGCACCTCACCGCAGATCTTCAGGGGCGAGGTCATGAACATGTCGAGGGTGTGGTTGATCATTCCTTCAGTGGAATTCTCCACCGGCACCACACCGTAATGCGCTGATGCGGACTCCACTTCCCGGAACACGTCATCAATCGCCGGCAGAGGCACACTGATCACTGAATGCCCGAAATGCTTCAGTGCAGCGGCCTGGGTGAAGGTACCCTGGGGCCCCAGGAAAGCGATCTGCATGGGCTTTTCCAGCGCCAGACAGGCGGACATGATCTCACGAAACAGGCGCGCCATTTCCTCGCCAGTCAGAGGACCGGGATTGCGTTCCTTGATACGCCGCAGAATCTGCGCCTCCCGCTCCGGGCGGTAGAACACCACCTGCTCCTCGGGATGGGCCGCCATCTTGACGTCCGCCACTGTCTTGGCGCATTGCGCCCGCTCACTGATGAGTCGCATCAGCTCGTTGTCGATCCGGTCGATCTCGTCCCGAAGCTGCGCGAGGCGTTCCTGTTCTGAACTCATGCCGTTGTCATACCCGTGTCGCTGCCCTGATGATCAGGCCTTTTCTTTCTCGAATTCGCGCATGTACTCAATCAGCGCATCAACGCCCGCCTCTGGCATGGCGTTGTAGATACTGGCGCGCATACCGCCAACCGAACGATGCCCCTTGAGGTTGAGCAGCCCACGCTGTTCCGCGCCCTCCAGGAAGGCATTGTTGAGCGCGTCATCGGCCAGGGTGAACGGCACATTCATCAGGGAACGATAATCCGGGTGGATCGGATTGTTGTAGAAGTCGCTGCCATCAATGGCCGCGTAGAGCTTCCCGGCCTTGCGGCTGTTCAACTCGCCCATGGCTTCCAGTCCGCCCTGCTGGTCGATCCAGTCGAAGACCAGTCCCGAGAGGTACCACGCAAAGGTGGGCGGGGTGTTGTACATAGACTGGTTATCGGCCGCCACCTGGTAGTTGAGCATGCTGGGGGTAAGGGCCCGGGCGCGGCCCAGTAGGTCCTTGCGAATGATCACCAGGGTCAGCCCGGCCGGCCCAATGTTCTTTTGCGCGCCGGCGTAAATCAGTCCATAGCGGGTCACATCGAGCGGGCGGGAAAGAATGGTGGAGGACATATCCGCCACCACAGGGACGTCACCGGTATCCGGCAACGCCTCGAATTCGAGCCCGCCAATGGTCTCGTTCGGTGTGCAATGAAGATAAGCGGCATTGGCATCCAGGTCCCAGGCCGCCGTATCCGGCACCGCGGTGAAGCCGTTATCCTCAGCGGTCGCGGCCACTCGGACCTTGAGATACCGCTTGCCTTCGGCAATCGCTTTCTTGGACCAGATGCCGGTATTGATATAGTCGGCGCTGGCGCCCTCCTCGGCGAGGTTCAGCGGCACCGATGCGAACTGAGTGCTCGCCCCGCCCTGCACGAAGAGGACGGCGTAATCATCACCGATGTTCAGCAGCTTGCGCAGCGTGGCTTCTGCGTGCTCGGCGATCGAGACAAATTCGGGACTGCGGTGACTCATTTCCATCACCGAAAGGCCCTTGCCATGCCAATCCGGCAGCTCAACCTGAGCCCGCTCCAGAACCGGGGTCGGCAACGTCGCCGGACCCGCGCAAAAATTGTAGTGCCTGCTCATGCTTTCCTTTCCAAGTGTTCTCGGGACGTTGGAACCCTGCTCAACTGCAGCCGCGCCGCCGGAGCAAACCGGCAGCGCGGACCCGCAGGGAATCGAAGGCGGTTTCGGCGATCACTCTTCGCCGCCGCCCTCGCCCCCTTCCTCGTCGTCTTCGTCGCCGTTGGTTTCCTCAATGCGCTCGATACCCACCAGGTGCTCATCTTCCTGCGACAGGCGGATAAGACGGACGCCCTGGGTATTACGGCTGGTCTGGGAGATCTCATCGATCCGGGTGCGCACCAGGGTGCCCTTGTCCGTAATCATCATGATCTCGTCGCCATCGACCACCTGCACCGCGGCCACCAGGGCCCCGTTACGATCGGAACACTGCATGGCGATAACACCCTGGCTGCCACGGCTGTACGCCGGGAACTCCGATACCGGGGTACGCTTGCCATAGCCGTGATAGCTGGCCGTCAGCACCTGGCCGTCTTCCTGCGGGATAATCAGGGACACGACGGTCTGATCGTCTTTCAGGCGGATACCACGAACGCCGCGCGCGGTCCGACCCATAGCCCGCACCTGGTCCTCGTGGAAACGCACGGCCTTGCCGGCGCTGGAGAACAGCATGATCTCGGTGTTGCCATCGGTGATGGCAGTACCGATCAGACGGTCCCCTTCGTCCAGATTGAGGGCGATCAGACCGTTGCTGCGCGGACGCGAGAAGTTCGGCAGCGGGGTCTTCTTGACCGTGCCTTTCTCGGTGGCCATGAAGACGTAGTGGTCTTCCGGGTAATCCCGTACTGGCAGGAAGCTGTTGATGCGTTCCCCTTCCTCCAGCGGCAGGATGTTCACCATCGGCCGCCCACGAGAAGTACGGCTCGCCTGCGGAATCTCGAACACCCGCAGCCAGTAGACCTTGCCTCGGTTGGTGAAGCACAGAATGGTGTCGTGGGAGTTGGCCACCAGCAGCTTCTCGATGAAGTCCTCTTCTTTCATCGACGTGGCTGACTTGCCCCGCCCGCCTCGGCGTTGGGCCTGATAGGCCTCAAGCGGCTGGGTCTTGGCATAACCGCCGTGGGAAATGGTGACCACCATATCCTCTTCGTCGATCAGGTCGGCAATGGTCAGATCGCGACGGCTGCTGGTGATCTCGGTGCGCCGATCATCGCCGTATTCCTCACGGATCGCCTCAAGCTCTTCGCGAATCACTTCCAGCAGGCGGTCCGGATCGCTCAGGATCTGGATCAGGTCGGCGATCTTGACGAGGATTTCCTCGTATTCCTTGATCAGCTTTTCGGTTTCCAGACCGGTCAGACGGTGCAGCCGCAGATCCAGGATCGCCTGGGCCTGCTCCGGCGACAGACGGTATTCACCGCCGACCATACCGTAGCCCTCAGGCAGATCGTCCGGGCGGCACGCGTCCTGCCCTGCCCGCTCCAGCATGTCGACCACCTGGCCCGGCTGCCAGCCCCGGTTGATCAGCGCTTCTTTGGCTTCAGCCGCGGTGGGAGATTTCTTGATCAGCTCGATAACTTCATCGATGTTCGCCAGCGCGACCGTGAGACCTTCCAGAATGTGGCCACGTTCGCGGGCCTTGCGCAGTTCGTAGATCGTGCGGCGAGTCACCACTTCGCGGCGGTGACGGATAAAGGTATCCAGTGCTTCCTTCAGGTTAAGGAGCTGGGGCTCGCCATCGCGCAGGGCCACCATGTTGATGCCGATGACCGTTTCCATCTGGGTCTGGATGAACAGATTGTTCACCACCACATCCGGATTCTCGTTGCGGCGCAGCTCGATGACGACGCGGATACCTTCCTTGTTGGACTCGTCCCGCAGCTCGGAGATGCCTTCGATCTTCTTGTCCTTGACCAGCTCGGCAATTTTCTCGATCAGGCGGGCCTTGTTGACCTGGTATGGCAGCTCGGTAATGACGATAGCGTCGCGGCCGGTTTTCTTGTCGTGCTCCACCTCATGGCGGGCACGCACGTAGATGCGACCCCGTCCGGTGCGATAGGCCTCAACGATACCGGCCCGGCCGTTGATGATCCCCGAGGTCGGCAGGTCCGGCCCGGGAATGTATTCCATCAGTTCATCGACGGTCAGATCGTCGTTGTCCAGCAGCGCCAGACAGCCGTCGACCACTTCCCGCAGGTTATGGGGCGGAATGTTGGTGGCCATGCCCACGGCGATACCGGAGGAACCGTTGACCAGCAGGTTCGGCACCCGCGTCGGCAACACTTCCGGCATCTGCTCGGTGCCGTCGTAGTTGGGTACGAAGTCGACGGTTTCCTTGTCCAGGTCCGCCAGCAGGGAGTGGGCGATCTTGGCCATGCGGACTTCCGTGTAACGCATCGCCGCGGCGTTGTCACCGTCAATGGAACCGAAGTTGCCCTGGCCATCGACCAACGGATAACGCATGGAGAACGGCTGAGCCAGACGGACGATGGTGTCGTAGACCGCGGAATCCCCATGGGGGTGATATTTACCGATCACGTCACCAACGACACGGGCGGACTTTTTGTACGCCTTGTTCCAGTCGTTGTTGAGTTCAGCCATGGCGTAAAGCACACGGCGGTGAACAGGCTTGAGGCCGTCCCGGGCGTCAGGCAATGCCCGCCCGATAATGACACTCATGGCATAGTCGAGGTACGACTGCTTCAGCTCGTCTTCGATATTAACGGGCAGGATCTCTTTGGCTAACTCACCCATCGAGAAAGGTTCCTTTGCGTTTGCTGGAAGTCTCGGTTTTTATTTATCTTTTACTCGGTCACCGGGCGCATGGCGCGCCAAGTATAAGGGCGGGATGATAGCACAGAAGCGGGCTGGCGGGGTAAAGGAAATAACAATCTGGTGAGGAGTGAGGAGTGAGGAGTGAGGAGTGAGGAGTGAGGAGTGAGGCAAGTATGGGCGAAGCACCCAGAGGATCAGCACCCGACCTCACCCCTCACCGACATCAGGCGAAGACGACGGTTTTGTTCTGATGCACCAGAACCCGGTCCTGGAGGTGATAGCGCAGCCCCCGCGCCAGAACCGCCTTTTCCACATCGCGGCCCAGGCGGACCAGGTCTTCGGTATTGTCGCTGTGCTTCACCCGCACCACGTCCTGCTCGATGATCGGACCTTCGTCCAGATCCTGGGTGACGTAGTGGCAGGTGGCGCCGATCAGCTTGACGCCTCGATCGTAGGCCTGCTGGTAGGGTTTGGCCCCGGCAAAAGACGGCAGAAAGCTGTGATGGATATTGATGACCTTGCCGGCGTACTTCTCGCACATGGTCGGCGGCAGGATCTGCATGTAGCGGGCCAGCACCACCACATCGGTATCGTACTGATCGATCAGTTCCTCGACCCTGGCAAAGGCATCGGCCTTATTTTCCTTGTCCACGGGTACGTGATGGTAGGGAATGTCGTGCCACTCGACCATACGGCGCAGATCATCGTGGTTAGAAACCACGGCCACGATATTCGCGTCCAGCTCGCTGCTCTGCCAGCGGTGCAGCAGATCGGCCACACAATGGGATTCCTTGCTGCACATCAGCACGACCCGCGGTTTCTCCCGGGAATCGTGAATCCGCCACTCCATGTTGTACTCACGGGCAATGGGCTCAAAGGCGATCTTGAACTCCTCCACCCCGAACGGCATGGAATTCACCTTGATTTCATTGCGCATGAAGAACCAGCCCGCCTTTCGGTCTGCATGGTGCGCGGCCTCGACGATCCAGCCATTGTAGTTGGCCAGAAAGTTACTCACCTTGGCGACAATGCCGACCCGGTCGGGACAGGAAATAACTAAGCGGTACGTATCTTCCATCGTGATCCATCTACCACAACGTGAATTGGAACAGGGCTGGCATCATAACTCAGGGATGGGAAAAACGTAAGAAGGGCAAAAGGCGCAGCCTCGCGCGCCTTTTGGGTCGGTCGTCGCTCGAAAAACCTACAGTAGGGCGTCTGTTCTGGCGGCCATGATGAAATCATTCTTGTGGAGGCCGCCGATCTTGTGGGTCCACCAGTTGACGGTGACCTTGCCGTACTCCGTCAGCAGTGCAGGATGATGCCCTTCCGACTCCGCCAGGTCGCCCACTTTGTTTGTAAACTCAAGGGCTTCGGCGAAGTTCTTGAACTTGAACAGCCGCTCCAGCTGTTGTTCGCCGTCATACTCGACGATCGTCCAGTCGGGAATGTCCCGCCGCCACTCGGTGATCTCGTCCTCAGTCGCCAGCGGCGCATCGGCACGGCAGGCTTCGCAGGCTTGTTCCTTGAGTTGGGTCATGAGGGCCTTCTCCTTGCTGTTAGTCACAGTTCATTTACGGAGAGGATGTTTCACAACCGGGGTAGTTTCAAGAGGTGAGGAGGTAAAGGGCGAGGAAGTGAGGATGCGAAGGGCAACGAACTCGATTGACGTCCCTCACCCCTCACCAGTCCGCGCAGCGGACGCCCTCACCTCCTCACCGCATCAAGCCTCCTGCGCCTCGATAATCTTCTGGCGCCAGACCTGCGGCCCGGTTGTATGCACCGACTGCCCCTGGGTATCCACGGCCACGGTCACCGGCATATCCTCCACCTCGAACTCGTAGATCGCTTCCATGCCCAGCTCTTCGAAGGCCACGACCTTGGAGGCCTTGATGGCCTTGGAGACCAGGTAGGCGGCACCGCCCACGGCCATCAGGTACACCGCTTCGTTGTCCCTGATGGCGTCGATGGCAATCGGGCCACGCTCGGCCTTGCCGATCATCCCCATCAGACCGGTCTGCTCCAGCATCTGACGGGTGAACTTGTCCATCCGGGTCGCCGTGGTCGGACCGGCGGGGCCCACCACTTCGTCGCCCACCGGATCAACCGGCCCCACGTAATAGATGAAGCGGCCCTTCAGATCCACCGGCAGCTCTTCGCCGCGATTGAGCATGTCCACCATCTTCTTGTGGGCCGCATCGCGGCCGGTAAGCATCTTGCCGGACAGCAGGACGGTCTCACCCGGCTGCCACTCCTTGATCTCTTCCCGGGTTACGGTGTCGAGGTTGACCCGGCGCACGGAATCCCCCACTTCCCAGGTGATGTCCGGCCAGTCGTCCAGGCTCGGCGGGGTTTGCGCGGCAGGACCGGTGCCATCGAGGGTGAAATGGGCGTGACGTGTGGCGGCACAGTTGGGGATGATGGCCACCGGCTTGTTGGCCGCGTGGGTCGGGTAATCCTTGACCTTCACATCCAATACAGTCGTCAGACCGCCCAGCCCCTGGGCGCCGATGCCCAGCTTGTTCACCTTGTCGAACAGCTCCAGACGCAACTCTTCGCCACGGGTTTGCGCACCGCGAGCCTGCAGGTCGTGGATATCGATCGGATCCAGCAGCGACTCCTTGGCCAGCTCCATCGCCTTTTCCGCGGTGCCGCCGATGCCAATGCCCAGCATGCCCGGCGGGCACCAGCCCGCCCCCATCTTGGGCACCATTTCCAAAACCCAGTCGACGATGGAGTCGGACGGATTGAGCATGGCGAACTTGGACTTGGCCTCGGAGCCGCCGCCCTTGGCCGCCACGTGAACTTCCACCTTGTCGCCCGGGACCAGCTGATGATGGATCACCGCCGGTGTGTTGTCTTTGGTGTTTTTACGCTTGCCATCGGGATCCGCCAGCACGGAGGCCCGCAGGACGTTGTCCGGGTTCTTGTAGGCGCGACGCACACCCTCATTAATCATGTCGTCGAGGCTCATGTCCGCGTCCCACTGGACGTTCATCCCGACTTTCACAAAGACCGTCACGATGCCGGTGTCCTGACAGATCGGCCGGTGCCCCTGGGCACACATGCGCGAATTGATCAGGATCTGCGCCATGGCGTCCTTGGCGCCCTGCGATTCTTCCCGCTGATACGCCTCATGCACCGCCTGGATGAAATCCTTGGGGTGGTAGTAGGAAATAAACTGCAGCGCGTCCGCCACACTCTCGATCAAATCGTCCTGGCGAATTACCGTTGTCATCATTCGGTCTCTCTGTTTCGGGAACTGTGACGGGCGCTCCGGCAATCAGAATTGGGCGCCCTGTCGAATAATCGACGCGCATTTTACCCTATCGGCGCTCGAATATCAGGCTTCTCGAATCCCATCGATTGGGGAGTGTGGCGCTAGACGCAGCCCGAATAAGGAAGCAAACTGCCACCAGACCCTCGCAGACTGGAGGCGCCACTTTGTCCGAGCACATTAATCTTCAGCAGGACGGCGCGGTACTCACGATCACCATCAACCGACCGCGCCAGAAAAACGCCCTCACCCATGCCATGTATGAGGGCCTGCGCGAAGGGCTGGAAACCGCCGAAGCGGACAGCGGAATCCGGGCCACCGTGATCAGCGGAACCGAGGACTGTTTCACCGCGGGCAATGACCTGGGGGATTTTGCCCGCGGCCTGCCGGGCGACTTTCAGGAAACCGCCGTCGGTCGCTTTCTGCTGACACTGGTGGAATGCCGCAAGCCGGTTGTCGCCGCCCCGTGCGGCGCAGCCGTGGGCATCGGCACCACGATGCTGCTGCACTGCGACCTGGTTTATTGCGGCAACAATGTTCGCTTCCAGCTGCCCTTCGTTAACCTCGGCGTCTGCCCCGAAGCCGCCTCCAGCCTGCTCCTGCCGCAATGGCTGGGGCGCGCCAGAGCCTCCGAACTGCTGCTGCTCGGCGATCCTTTCGATGGCAACACAGCGGTCAGACTGGGCCTGGCCAATCAGGTGCTGCCTGCCGAAGAAGCCCTGACCAGGGCCCATGAAACTGCACAACGGCTGGCCCAACGACCGCCAGCAGCCCTACGCGCCTCCAAGGCCCTGATCCGGGACTCCTGCCAGGCGCAGGTCAAAGCAACCATGCTCCGTGAAGGGACCGTGTTTGCCGAGCGGCTCAAATCGCCGGAGGCTCGGGAAGCGTTCATGGCCTTCGCGGAAAAACGGGAGGCGGACTTTTCAAAATTTGAGTGAACTCCATTCGACAAACCCGTCAGCCGGAACTACTTTTTACAGGATAGAGTAAGACCATTGTGCTTGAGTTGCGGAAAGTCCAGGCTCGGGCACGCAAACAAACTGGCTTCATCCGGCAAAACCGACCAAGCGCCCTCGCTTCTGCCCAGCTGAGAGAAGGCGTGGAAAAGAAATTGAGACGTGGACGCAATGCGCTCACCGGAATCAACTGGCTGCAGAGCCCTTTGAGATAATAAAAGAAGGAAAGAAGGTCCCTATGTACAAGAAAACGTTACTCAGTCTTGCTGTGGCTTCTTCCGTAGCCCTGACCGGCTGCCTTGACAAAGGCTCGTCGGACAAGAACGCGAACCCTGATTACAAGATCAGCAGCAACCAGTTCGAGGGAAAGACCTACCCGGTCTTTGATCCTGTGAATGGTGACCTGCCGTTGCCTAATGACTTGATTTTCCAGAGTGATGACCTTGATACAGTGGGGGTCAGTGAAGCCGACGGCACTTTCGACGTGCCCGACAGCAAGCCACCCGTCACTACTGCGATTAACAAGCTGAGCGGTGCTTCAACGGTAGCGCCCATCGATATTGCCATGAACGGTGAGATTGACGCTTCTTCCGTTGATGGGGAGCCTTTCCGGCTTAATGCGGATGGTAGCCTGGTGCTCAAAGATAATGCGCCAGTTCCCAACCCGAATCAGAACGTTTTCTTGCTTGAGCTGGATTACGCCAGCGGCAATGCCCTTCAAGCGCTTTCAATTGGTGAGCCACCAACAGTACCTGCAGCCACGCCATTCGTGACATTGGCGACATTGAAAGCACAGCTGACCGATGACGACACATCCAATGATGCCGCCGCCCAAGCAGCATTGCCCGGTGCGCTGGCAGCTGCGCAAGAAGCCGCGCGGGCGGCTCGAGATCAATACAAGGTCTCCGTGGTAGAGCAGTCCGGAAAGAGCGTGATCCGCATTAACCTGCTCAAGCCATTGAATCCGGAAAAACGCTACATTGTAGCGGTTACCAAGAGCGTTAAAGATACCAGTGGCGAGCCCATTGTCTCTTCACCCACATATGCGAATCTGACCGAAACAGGCGCTCCGCTGGGCACCAGTAGCCTTGCACCGGTCAAGACTCTGATCAACTCCCTCTGGGAAGCGGTCGCCGCAAATTACTTCGCAATCCCGAACAGCAGCCGCGAAGCAGCCGGTATGGCGGACCTGACAGCAGATGATATTGCGGTCAGCTACTCCTTCACGACATCTGGCGACGAAAAGATTCTGACTTACATGTCTGAGCCGTCCCAGTGGTTTACTGGTCAGCTACAGTCGCTTGTTAAACTCACTGCAGTGCGCAAAGTAGCTGGAGCAGCCAGCGTTCTCTCCCAAGTGGCAAAAGGTAGCTCCCTTGCAGACGCCCTCGAAAGCAAGCGTAAGTCAGTGGATGAAGTGGGTCCCAATGACTTGAATCACAACGGCGAGATCGATGCCTTGGATTTCGATTTCAACGGTGATTCAGAGCTGACTACCGCCGATTTCGACCTCGTGGATACCGGCGATACTGCAAGTTCTACGTTCAACTATTACGACGTGCAGCAAGCCATATCCTTGGCCGAGCAGGGTTTCCCTTCTGCAGGCCTGAAGCAGGCTCTACCTAACCTGTTTGGCACTGGCGCTCCGTGCGAAGGCGACAACTTTGATAGTGGCACGGCCTGTGCGGGCGCGGCGCTTGCCAGCAGTTTCAGCGCAGCACTACCGAACATCGGTGATCACAGCGATTCCGTGAGCTTGCCGACCTACAATGACAGCTCAGTCAAGCCTTCAGTACTGCTCACACCTGCGGTCTCAAGCGTCACAGGTTCAAGCACCGCATTGGTCCTGCAAGGCAGCATCGAACTGCCCTACTATCTGGGCGTGCCAACTGGCAGCGATGGCTCCACCATCAACAGCTCCACCTGGACTGCCAATCATACTCTCGCAGAGAGTCTCAACACTAATTTCTCAGGCATAGGCCTCCAAATCCCTCAAGGGGCAAAATCTCCTACTACCGGCGATTACGTGAGCGAGGCCGTCAACTACCTGTATCCCTTCCCTGCAAAAACGGCAGATCAGAAGGTTCCGATGCTGGTCATGGTCCCCTATCCCGGTAAAACCACTGATCTGGGTGTCCAATGGAACGGCACCGACAAGTTGCCAGTGGTCGTATTCCAGCACGGCATTACTACGGATCGGAGTGCAGCCCTGTCTGTGGGCTCTGTCCTGACTGCAGCCGGCTACGCTGTAGTCGCTATCGACCTGCCGTTGCACGGCGTTGACGCTGAGGACCAATCCGACAAAACGAGTGGCAAGACACAAGAGCAACAGGCATTGGCTCAGACTTTGCTGGATGGCTTCAACGATGAAGTTCAGGCAGCGGCCAACCAGGCTTCCATCGATGTTCCAAACCAAGCGACTTCAGAAAATGTCGCCATACTCGTCGATCCTGACGAAAACTACACCTCCAATGTCATTCAGTTGCTTGCAACTTACTTCGGCTGCACGTCACAGGATCCGCAAGCCATTCTTGGCGGTGTCTGCGGTGAAATTGGCAAAAAAGCAGTCGCCTTTGCGATTGGCGCTGAAAACGCTGTAGCGAATTACACCAGCGTCATCCCTGGTATTGAGCGCACAACATATGAGCGCCATTTCAATTTCACGGCAAATGCATCCGGCACGCCTGTCCCAATGGATTTTGATACAGGTGTTGGTTCTTCAGGTAGTCTCTACATTAACCTGCAGAACTTCATCAATAGCCGCGACAAGAACCTGCAATCCCAGATTGACCTTGTCAATGTGATTGAGTCCTTGGGCGACATTGATATAAACGGTGACTCCGTTGGTGACTTCGATACCACTCAAGTCTTCCTCGCTGGTCACTCACTGGGTACCGTTGCAGGCTCAGGCGCGGTTGCCGTGGCAAATCAAACCGGAGTAACCGATGTAGTCGGTACAGCACTGCTTGCACCGGCTTCCGGCATCACGCGAATGCTTGAAAATTCTCCAAGCTTCGGCCCCAGAATTCTGGCCGGCCTGCAGGCATCCGGCCTGGAACAAGGCAGCCAGAACTACGAGACGTTCATGCGTATTGTCCAAACAGCGATTGACCCTGCTGATCCGATCAACTTGGCTGACAATATTGTTGACGGTGGCAAGGGGATCATTACCTTCAATATCGTGGGTACAGAAGACGCAAACGGCAACACCAAGTTTAAGTCTGACCAGACCAACGTTATTGAAGCGGCCAAGACTCAATTCCGTCAGGCCTTCCCTGACTACTTGGCTGGTGCCATCCCGCTCTCAGAAGAGCTCGGTGCAACTAACGTTACCGATGCTGCGGCTGCCGGCAAACTGTCACTAGCCAGCAACTTGGCTTATGGCGCGCATGGCATGTACGTTCTGCCCTCCCCTGATAGCGATATCGAGGATGAAACAGAGCGCGCTGCTGACTTCCAGCGTCAGCAATCTGCATTCGGTGAATCAATGCTTCAACTGGTTGAGTTTGTAATGGCCAACGGTACGCTGGCCACTTCAGTCGATCCGACTGACGGTCGCTTGGGCGATGATGGCAAAACCTCCAACGATCCAAGCACTACACCGATCCTGGATGAGCGTCCCGTGCCGACAGCACAAGATGTTAAGGACGATGACGACACTGACGAGTTCAAGCAACTCAACTAAGATCGGGTAACACACCGTTCTTGAAAGCCCGCCTCTCACGGCGGGCTTTTTTTTGGTTTATGACAACTGAGCGTGAAAACGGAAAAGTCGCTTAAAAACGAAGAATGGCATATACATCCCCTCGCCCCCTCGGGGAGAGGGCCAGGGAGAGGGGGTGCGCCGCAAGGCGCCTGGCCTTCGTGGCCTGTATTTGGTCGAGGCGTTGCCTCGACTCCCCCTCACCCCAACCCCTCTCCCCCTTGGGGCGAGGGGCTCTATGGCGACTGTTTGGCAGGTGTGAGAGACAGCTTTGCAGGGTTAAATTGGTGCCCCCGCTCTCGTGCCTGGTTTGGAAGGGGAAAGATAACAGCAAACGTCAGACAGGAGATTTTGGCAGCGCGGCAGGAAAGATCCTCTGAACCGTCAGGCAGCCAGCCAAAAGCTATTCCCCACCAGCCTCAACCACACGGGCTGCACCGTTTTCCTGATCCACAAAGGTTGAGTCCATGGCCTGAAGCAGCCGATCACTCCCCGCAAACGCCTTGCTCACCACCCAGAACGTGGGATAGGAAATCAATTCATCAGCTTGCAGCTGCTTCTCACCCAACGCTTTCATCGCCTCGGACGCGGGGCTGTGGTAATCCAGAAAATAGTCCGCCCTCCCCTTTCTCAGCATCTCGATTGCGGATTCACGACTGCTGACGGAGAGTAGGTCGATGTCGTTTTGCGGGTCTTCGAGAAACGGCGACAGGCTGCCATAACCGTACCCGAGCAGCGTCAGCACCCGTTTGTGCTTGAGCATTTCCTTGTCATGCCCAGGAGGCTGGCCTGGTAGGGAGTATGCACACAGCCGAATGGTTGCCAGGCTGTGCTTGCTGGCCTGCGTATGGCCCTGCAATGCAGGATGATTCTTGATTCCCTGGAACACCTGAATACGCCCGGAAATCAGATCCCTGGCCAGGCGCTTGGCGGGCAAACGGATGAATTGATACGGAATACCCGCATCTTCCAGCACGTGCCGGGTGGTTTCTGTCAGGGTCCCAGTCGCTTCCCCGGAATCGGAAGTGTAGGTAAACGGCGGGAACTCGACGTAGCCGATTCGCACAGTCTCCCAATGCGCGGCTTCGCCTTCCGCATTGCCAAATGGAGGGAAGCACAACAAGCAAAACAGAGTAAGTGTTCGCTTATTCATAACGGGGAGAAGATTCCTGGAAACCACTAGCTTGAGTGCCAAGGCTACAGGTTTACAGAAAAATGGAAAGAGAGAAGGCAGGAAAAGCTTACAGTTGTTTCGATTTTTTGAAGTCGTTGGAAGTGTGCGGCGTCAGCCCGCCAATGTGGAAGGGGCTGACGCCAACCGGGCCCGTTAAAGCAGGTTGTTGCGGCCCTTGGAGGCAGCGATACGCAACCGCAGGGCGTTGAGCTTGATAAAGCCCTCGGCATCCTTCTGATCGTAGGCGCCCTCATCTTCCTCGAAGGTCGCGACCTTCTCGTCAAACAGGGAATCTTCGGACTTACGGCCCACGACAACCACATTGCCCTTGTACAGCTTGACCCGGACTTCACCATTGACCGGCGCCTGGGTGTCATCGATCAGTGCCTGCATGGCACGGCGCTCCGGGGACCACCAGTAGCCGTTGTAAACGACTTCCGCATAGCGCGGCATGATGCTGTCCTTGAGGTGCGCCACTTCGCGATCCAGCGTAATGGATTCGATGGCCCGGTGCGCCTTGAGCATGATGGTGCCGCCCGGTGTTTCGTAGCAACCACGGGACTTCATCCCCACATAGCGGTTCTCGACGATGTCGATGCGGCCAATGCCATTTGCACCCGCGACCTGATTGAGCTTGAGCAACACTTCATGGGGCTTCATGCGCTCGCCGTCGATGGCCACGATATCGCCCTTCTCGAAGGTCAGGTCCATATACGTCGGCTTGTCCGGCGCTGCCTCGGGGGATACCGACCAACGCCACATGTCCTCTTCCGCCTCGGCCCAGGGATCTTCCAGCACTTCACCCTCATAAGAGATGTGCAGCAGGTTGGCGTCCATGGAGTACGGGGACTTGCCTTTCTTCTTTTCCACCGGAATGCCGTGGTGTTCGCAGTAATCGAGCAGCTTCTGGCGGGAATTCAGGTCCCATTCCCGCCAGGGGGCGATCACTTTCACACCCGGCTTCAGGGCATAGGCACCCAGCTCGAATCGGACCTGGTCATTCCCTTTACCGGTGGCACCGTGGGAGATCGCATCGGCTCCGGTTTCGTTGGCAATCTCCACCAGACGCTTGGCAATCAGCGGACGGGCAATGGAGGTGCCGAGCAGGTACTCGCCCTCATAGATGGCATTGGCGCGGAACATGGGGAAGACGAAGTCCCGAACGAACTCTTCGCGCAGGTCCTCGATGTAGATTTCCTTGACGCCGAGCGCTTCGGCCTTGGCGCGCGCCGGTTCAACTTCCTCCCCCTGACCCAGGTCGGCGGTGAAGGTGACCACTTCACAGTTGTAGGTCTCTTGCAGCCATTTGACGATAACCGAGGTATCCAAGCCACCGGAATACGCCAATACGACTTTGTTGATATCTGACATGCCCTGCTCCGCATTCGATCTGTTTGAACAATCGCGTCAGCCCACTCAGGCGCATTCAGTAGCCGGATAACGTGCTCCGGCTACCTGTCCGAGCGGCAGCGAGATCTGCAAAGGCGCATATTGTACGGCAGGCGGGCACGCCAGCCAAACGCCAGCTGCCCGAAAGGAAAAGCGGGTCAGGAATCCACGGGTTCGAGGGTTGCTTCGTCAATCGGACCGGGGGCCGGCGCCCTGGCCCGCATGGACGGCTCGGTTTCCCGCTCCAGCCGCACGGTAGCGCGGCGGTCGACAGCACCCCGCTTCGAAGAGACATCGGTCGCCGGGTAGCGGTCACCGTGATAGCGGGTGGTGATCTTGTCGGGGGACAGCCCCTGATCAACCAGATACCGGGTGACCGCTTCGGCCCGCTTCTTGGACAGGGTGCGGTTGGCGATGCGTCGCCCCGAACGGCTGGTGTGGCCGTCCACATAGATGGAGGTGACCGTGGGATCGGCTTTTACGTAGAGCACCACATCGTCAAGTTTCTTTCGGTCACTCGCATCGAGATCGGTGTCACCCATGCCGAAATAGACCCGGGTGCGCTTGACCTGATCAAAGTTGACCGGCAGCAACCCGGAAACACAGTTTCGAAACTCCGGCAGGTGGCCGTTGAAGTTAATGCTGGAGAGCCGCACCCGAATACGCTCATTGCCATACCACGCCTTGCGGGTGAACGTCGGCGACATACCGTCCCCCAACCCGGCCATCATGCGCGCGGCAGCACTGTCCCCCACCTCGATGGCACGCCGCTCCTGCGAGACGGGCACATAGCCCAAATCCCGTACCGCCGCCCCGGGGCGCCAGCTGGGAGCCTCCACCACCAGCGCCGCCCGCCCGGCCTGCATGGGATTGGCATTGAATTCCAGATAGAACGCCAGCGGTTTGCCGGCTTCATGGGTGAACACCGCCTCTCCCACGCCCGGGATGCGATGGGTCAGACGGCACTCGAAAATCGAGGACGAAAGATACCATTGGCTGTTCTGTATGCCAGCGCCAAACGTCTCTGCCTGCGCTGTCAGGGAGAGGACGAGAGTCAGTAGTGACAATATGGCGGTACGGACCGTCCGATACATGGTTGCGGTTCCACTATCTCAAATAGCTGCAGTCAGGCTGTCCGCCTGTGCAGTCAGGGCATCGATTTCCACAGTTCTGACTTCTTAGCGGCTACAACGGCGCGAACTTGAGCATCAATCTGGTATACTGCCTGCGTTTTTTGTGACCGTGTGTAAACGCGGGCACATCCACTTCAGTATCCCCTGCCTCTCAGGCAAAGGCGCAACGGCAAGTTATCGGCAACACCGATTTTGCCAGGCCGAAACTCTGCGGGGTGGGCATCGAGATACCCCACAGGTGCTATGACTGACACTCTCGTTATAACCCGGCCCGATGACTGGCATTTGCACGTCCGAGACGGCGATGTCCTCCAACATGTGGTCCCCTATACGGCCGAACGCTTCGGCCGGGCCATCATCATGCCCAACCTGGTGCCTCCCATCACGACGGCGGAGCAGGCAATCGCGTATCGCCAGCGCATCCTGGCGCCTCTGGATGAAGGCAGTGCATTCAATCCCCTGATGACACTGTACCTGACGGACAATACCACGCCGGAGGCCATCCGCGAGGCCAGAAAAGCCGGGATTGTGGCGTGCAAGCTCTATCCCGCTGGCGCCACCACGAATTCCGATGCCGGTGTGACCAATATCACCCATATCTACCCGGCCCTGGAAGCCATGGCCGAGGAAGGTCTTCTGCTGTTGGTGCACGGGGAAATCACAACCCCGGAAACCGATATCTTTGATCGTGAACATCGGTTTATCGACGATGTCCTCCACCCGCTGGTCGAGAAATTTCCTGAGCTGAAGGTGGTGATGGAGCATATTACCACGGAGGAAGCGGTCCAGTTCGTGCTCAGCCGCCCGCGCCGACTGGCGGCCACCATTACGCCGCAGCATCTGATGTTCAACCGTAATCACATGCTGGTGGGCGGCATCAGGCCGCATTTCTACTGCCTGCCCATTCTCAAGCGATCCAGGCATCAGGACGCGTTACGAGCCGCCGCCACCAGTGGCGATGCACGCTTTTTCCTGGGTACGGACTCCGCGCCGCACGCAAGGAACCGCAAGGAAAACGCCTGCGGATGTGCTGGCTGCTTCTCCGCGTTCGGTGCCATCGAGCTTTATGCTGAAGTCTTCGATGCCATGGGCTCACTGGATAAGCTGGAGGCCTTTGCGAGTTTCCACGGTGCTGATTTCTACGGGCTGCCTCGTAACGAGGACACACTGACCCTGGTCAGGGATCCCTGGACGGTGCCCGAAACCCTCCCCTTCGGTGAGGAAACCATAGTGCCTCTGAAGGCAGGGGAAACGCTCAACTGGCGTTTGCAACCCGCGCGCTGATCTGACAGCGCAGTGAAACGAGGGGCCACGAGGGCCCTTTCCAATGTTTAGGCAATCAGGTGATGAGTGACTGAAACGCTGACAGAACCCACATTAATGGCGTCCCGCTTTCGGGGCTTTCTGCCGGTTATCGTCGATGTGGAGACCGCGGGCTTCAATGCGCGCACCGATGCCCTGCTGGAGGTCGCGGCGGTCATACCCGCCATGGATGATCAGGGCATGCTTTATCCGGCCGAATCCTATTGCGAGCAGGTCGAGCCCTTCGAAGGCGCGAACCTGGAGCAACGGGCACTGGATTTTACCGGCATCGACCCCTGGAACCCGCTGCGCGAGGCGGTTCCCGAACGTGAAGCACTGAGCACGCTGTTCAAGCCCATTCGCAAGGCCATCAAGGCACAGGGGTGCAAGCGGGCCATTCTGGTGGGCCACAACGCCACCTTCGATCACGGCTTTATCGAGGCGGCAACGGCCCGGGCGGATGTGAAGCGCAACCCGTTTCATCCCTTTTCGACCTTCGATACGGCCACTCTGGCCGGCCTGGCGTATGGCCACACGGTGCTGGCACAGGCCTGCAAACTTGCCGATATCGAATTCAGCAATCGGGAAGCGCATTCGGCGCTCTACGATGCCGAGAAGACCGCAGAACTGTTTTGCCGAATCGTGAACCGATGGAAGGCGCTGGGCGGCTGGCCGCTTGATCAGGCCTAAGACGCCGGAAGGGAAATAGGCCGCTCACAAAAAAGCCCCGCGATTGCGGGGCTTTTTTTGCGCTGCGGACGCTCTTACAGACCGCCTGCATTCTCAGACAGGTACTTCGCAACACCTTCCGGAGAAGCGTCCATACCCTTGTCGCCCTTGTTCCAGCCTGCCGGGCAGACTTCGCCGTGCTCTTCGTGGAACTGCAGGGCATCAACCAGACGTACCAGCTCGTCCATGTTACGACCCAGCGGCAGATCATTGACGATCTGAGAGCGGACCACGCCTTCCTTGTCGATCAGGAAAGCGCCACGGAACGCCATGCCACCTTCTGACTCAACGTCATAGGACTTACAGATGTCGTGGTTCATGTCAGCCGCCAGAGTGTACTTCACCGGACCGATGCCGCCCTTGTCGACCGGCGTGTTACGCCAGGCGTTGTGGGTGAAGTGAGAGTCGATGGAAACACCGATCACCTCAACACCACGCTCAGTCAGCGCGTCCATACGATGATCCAGGGCGATCAGCTCGGACGGGCAAACGAAGGTGAAGTCCAGCGGGTAGAAGAAAACGATGCCGTACTTGCCCTTGATGGCTTCGGACAGGGTAAATTCATCAACGATAGTACCGTCACCCTTAACGGCAGGAACGGTAAAGTCCGGAGCGGGTTTTCCTACGAGTACGCTCATGATGTGCTATCTCCAATTAGCTAAATGAGTTTTGGATCAAATCGCTGTCCGCGGGGACAGACGTTGTAAACTGCTTGGCAGCGCGGAACGGCGCGTTGCAGGTAACCGTGCTTGCCCGCCATCTCTTGCCGAATGTTACCGGCCATGCTGCTACCGGGCTATAGGGAGCCCCATAAAATCTTCCAATGTATTTTATAGTCGCGCCCTATCACCTGGTTGCAAAAGGATAGTTCAGACAGATTAGCCAACTCTTCGACTGTAGCAAAGGTGGTGTCTGACCACGTCGTCCTAACATGAGGACGTGATTCCTGAATTCAAGGATGAGAGAACATCCCAAAAACATCCCCGTTTCTGCGATAATCGCCCCACATCCAAATGACGGGAGCCCGCCATGGCCAGCACACAGGAAGAGCGTTACATCCGCATTGCACGGGCGTGCCTGAAAGCCATCAACCAGGCTGCAACCGATACCCAATCCAGGCAGGAGCAGATCCAGGCGGTCTATAACGCGATCCATGAGGCCTTTGAATCGGAACTCGCCCCCTATAACGAAGAAATAGAGCGACTGCGAGCCGGCCTTCAGAGTATCGTGGACGACCCTGCCACCCCCGCGCCCACCCGGAACCAAGCACAAGGCACTTTGTCTAAGGCGCGTGTCTCACCCCCGGGACAACCCATTCACTGACGTTTCCCCGGACTATAACTCGACAAGGGAGAGTGCTTTATGCCAGCCAGCCCCCAGGGATTGCTGCACAAGTTCGTCGTACTGGTCGCCCTGCTCAGTCTTTCGGCCCTGTCCTGGGCCCTGACTCCGGAAAAGAGTCCCAACGACGCACGCCAGTACTGTTACCTGAAACTCGACAACGGTATGCAAGTCCTGCTGATTACCGACCCGCAAAGCACCAAGGGGGCTGCTGCACTGGATATTGAGATAGGTAGCGGGGACGATCCGGAGGATCGACTGGGGATGGCCCACTTTCTCGAACACATGCTGTTCCTGGGCACGGAAAAGTACCCCGATCCCGGCGCCTATCAGTCCTTCATCAGCGCCCATGGCGGCAACCATAACGCCATGACGAGCTTCGGAAACACCAATTATTTCTTCGATGTGGAAGCCAGCGCTCTGGAACCGGCTCTCGACCGCTTTGCCCAGCAGTTCGTCGCCCCCACTTTCACTGCCGAACTCGTTGACCGTGAGCGCAACGCTGTGCATTCGGAGTATTCTTCAAAGCTGCGGGACGATGGACGTCGGGCCTTCTCGGCCCTGAAACAGGCCCTGAACCCGGAGCACCATTATTCACGCTTCGCTGTCGGTAACCTGGAAACGCTCCACAATGAAGACGGCAAGCTGCGTAAAGACCTGATCGATTTTTACAAGACGCATTACACCGCCGATCTCATGAACCTGGTGGTCTATGGCCCCCAATCTCTGGACCAGTTGCAGACCTGGGTGAAAAACAAGTTCTCAGCAGTACCGGAACGCCCCGTCAAAGCTTACGAAGACAAAGCGCCGCTGATCGATCCGCAAACACTGCCCAAAGTACTCAAGGTCGAGTCGCTTAAAGATATCCGGCGGCTGCAGTTGTCGTTCCCCATTCCATCCACCCAGGCGGAGTATCGTGACAAGCCTTCGTATTATCTCTCCAACCTGATTGGACACGAAGGCCCGGGCAGTCTCCTGGATGTGCTCAAAAAGGCGGGCCTGGCGAATGCGCTGTCCGCGGGTCAGCAGCTGGATACGGGCAACCACGCCCTGTTCGATATCTCCATTTCCCTCACCCCGGAGGGCTATGAAAACTGGCGTAAGGTGGCCAGGCTAACGTTCGACTACATCGACCTGATCCGCCAAGAGGGTATTCGCAAGCCCTATTTCGAGGAACAAAGCAAGCTGGCGCAGATCGATTTTCGCTTCAAGGAAGCCGCAGAACCCATCCACGAGGTGAGCCGACTCGCCAGCACGCTACACGATGTGGCGCCCGTGGACATCCTTCAGGCGCCCTGGATGATGGAGCACTATCGCCCTGATGCGTATCGTGAGCTGCTGCAACGGTTGCGCCCCAACAATGTGTTGCTGTCCGTTCTTGGACCCAAGACGCTCGATAAAGCGCAAAAAACGCCTCATTTTGAAGCGCCCTACCTGCTCGAACAGGTAGCGGCCGAGGCCCTTGACGCAACAGACTCAGACCGCAGCCTGTCTGCCAAACTGGCATTGCCCGCCCCGAACCCCTTTGTGCCGGAAAACCTGGCCATGGTTTCAGGCGCCACCATGGAGAAGCCCACTCAACTGCAGGAGGAGCCGTTCCCCGTTTGGTATGCCCGCGATACGAGTTTCGGTACGCCCAAGGCCAATGTCCTGATCAGCCTGCGCTCGCCCATGGCCAACAGCTCACCCCGCGAGCGTGTGTTGACTCGCCTGTGGGTGGATGGGCTGAACGATCAGCTCAATGCCTATGCCTATGCGGCCAGACTGGCGGGCCTGGATTATTCGCTCTACGACCACTTGCGTGGTGTAACCATTCGAGTAGGCGGCTATGACGACAAGCTGGATCAATTGCTCCAGCGCATCCTCCTTCAGGTCGCCTCTCCCGATCTCGACCGTGAGCAGTTTGGGATCCATCGCAAGCAGTTGATCGATCAGCTCCGCAACAAGGTCCACGACAAGCCCTACATTCAGGCCATGAGCCGGGTCAGCGAAGTACTTGTGGATGATATCTGGAAAGACGAGGACGAACTGAAAGCTGCCGAAGATGTCACCTTCGACGAACTCAGAGCATTCGCGCGTCAATTCAGGAAAAAGTTGGATCCCGTCATGCTCGTGAACGGTAATACCACGCGGGCTGCAGCGCTTAACCTGGCTGGCAAATTCAAGGCCTTCCTTCTCGATGACAGCGAAATGGTCAATGTGCCGCGCAGCCAGGTGGCCCGCCTTGAAGGTGATACCCGGCAGGTCAGCTTCTCCGTGGAACACCCGGATACCGGTTATGTGCGCTATCTCCAGGGGCGCAACACGTCCATCGAAGAACAGGCCCGCTACATGCTCCTGGGCCAGATCGTGTCGGCCCCCTTCTACCAGCAGTTGCGGACGGAAGAGCAGCTGGGCTATATCGTGAACGCCACCCATTATCCGCTTCTGGATGTACCCGGCGTTGCTTTCCTGGTTCAGTCTCCCAAGGCCGACGCGGGCACCCTCGACCAGCGCGTACAGGCGTTCCTCAATAGCTTTGCCCAGTCCATGGCCAACATGAGCAAGGCGGATTTCCAGCAGCAGAAGGAAGCGGTGGTAGCGCGGCTTTCGGAGCGCGACAAAACCCTGTCACAGGTATCCTCGCGCTACTGGCATGAAATAGATCGGGAGAACGAAGACTTCGATACCCGCGCCTCCCTGATCGAGGCAATCCGGGCTATCAACGAGAAACCGTTCCTGAGCTTCTACAATGACCAGATTGAGAAGCCCCACCGCAGCCTGCTGGTGACGACACATCCTTCGCAGGAAGGCAGTGAGATGGCCTCAAACGTAGGGGATCAGTGATTCACCGTAGAACTGCAGATCCTGGAGCAGGCCCTGGTGTTTGGCGACCACGTTTTCGTCCTGCGCCAGGGTCTCCAGCTTCTTGAAGTAGGCGGGCAGGCTCAGCCAGGGTGGCGATGGCTTTAGCAATCGCTGCTGACGAAAGGCCTCCCAGCGCTCCTGCTCTTCCCCTGTCAAAGTGCCGGGATAATTACGCGCCCTATAGCGGAACAGCATTTCTTCCAGACGCTCATCCTGAAAGCGCAGATCCAGTTCCCCCAGCATCTCCGGGGGCTGCTGGAGCACAAAGTCCAGCTGCTTGCGATCCTGCGGGCTCAGGAACCCTCCCCCATACAACATCTCATCCGGATCACTGGAGCCTTCAGGCCCCGCGTCTGAGAACACTTCGCGGATTTTCTCACCCAACCCGTCAGCCGTTCGAAGCTGCTGTAGATTTTCCCGCAACAAGTCGCCATCCAGCGCCAGACTGTCCAGCTTTTCTGAACTCAAGGTCTTGAGCATTGCCGCCGGCGCCAAAACCGGGCATTTGTTGATGTGAATGGCCTTGAGAGGAATGCGCTCCTCCCCTTCAGCGAGGTCTTCGGTTTTGGTATACAGTCGCTCCCGTATGGCATCGGCGGACATACTCAGGAGCCGGGAGGGATCAACACGCAGGTCATACACGATCACAGCGTTGCGATTGACCGGATGCCAGGCCAATGGCGCTACCATGGCACAACAGCCCTGGCTCGCAGGATAACGCGACGAAACATGAAACACCGGCTTCATGCTATCCACATCAAGCATTGCCGCGACAGACCGTTTATCACGGTGTGATAAAGCGTATTCAAAAAGCCTGGGTTGTTTTTCGCGGATCAATCGCGCAAGCGCAATGGTGGCATGGACGTCTGACATCGCATCGTGAGCCTGACCATGCTCCAATCCGTTGGCCTGTGTCAGCTCCTCCAGCCGGAAACTGGGACTGCCATCCTCTTTGCGAGGCCATTCAATCCCTTCAGGACGTAGAGCATAGGTCAGACGCACCACATCGATCAGATCCCAGCGGGAGTTACCGTTCTGCCACTCACGCGCATAGGGGTCGCGAAGGTTGCGATACAGCGTATGACGGGTGACCTCATCATCAAACCGCAGATTGTTGTAACCCACCGCGCAGGTGCCAGGCTGACTGAAGGCTTCGTTGATCTGACCTATGAACTCAGACTCGCAGAGTCCCTCCTCCTGCGCCTTCTGTGGTGTGATCCCGGTGATCATGCAGGCTTCGGGGCTGGGCACATAATCGTCGGAAGGCCGGCAATAGATCACCAGGGGTTCTTCGATGATATTGAGGTCTTTATCAGTACGAATTCCGGCAAACTGGGAAGGACGATCACGAACCGGGTCCGCCCCAAAGGTTTCGTAATCGTGCCAGTAGAAAGATTTGAGCACGGTGCCTCCCGACATCAATGAGGCTGGCTATCGTAGCACAACCTCGGAGACCCTGTGATGATCAGATGGAGAGGGTCAGAACAGTCCCTGGCCGCGATCGATGTACTCGGTGCGCGCCCGGGGAATACCGTTTTGCAGCTGAGAGGCATCCAGAGTCATGGACGTCGGCATGTTCATGAACACGCCCGGGTTAGCAGTCACTGAACTCCCTGTAGTGGCATTGGTTTCCCAGGTTACGGCCTGCTTCTGGAAAGACAGGAAGAAGCCGTCAGTGAACCCGACAGTGCCATCGCCGTTGTCCACACCGACGTCCCAGGTTTTGATGTTGTTCAACGCGGTACAGTTGGTATTGGTGCTACAATCGGTGCCAGCGCCCACCACCCCGATATGGGTCGCCCGATAGTTATCGGCCGTACCATCGGCGTTCATCAACTGTGCATCCTGAAGGGTACCCGAGCCATCATCGAACTTCATGCCGATATTGCCGCTGAAGCTGCTGATATCCCCGGAAAGAGTGCCACGGGCTTCACCAAAACCGACGCGAAAACCCACAATATCTCCGCCATCTGCATCTTCTGCGATTTCGAAATACGGGTCCTTGCCGATAAACGGCACGATATCGTTGATCGCGTAGGTCTGACCGTCCAGCTGAACCTTGGTATCGTCGGTGGAGATATGGCCGAGGGAGAGGTGATCAACCAGTAAGTCAGCGCCTGTCGGCTCTGCTGAGTCGGCGAGCTCACCAAGGGCGACTGTCTGTACGTTCGTTTGAACCTCGGCATCCATGCCCATTGTGATACGCGTGAAATCGCCTTCAGCGTTCTCACGCACGTCATAGGCAAACATCGCTTGGCCTGTGATGTTCCCCATAGCCTGATCAGAGATAGGCTTGAGGTCCGCATGGGCGTACGCTGCCGTTAGACCCAGCGCTATACCCAGGATCCTTTCCTTGTTATTCATCGTCTTATGATTCGCTTGTTGATTAGTGAATCAGTTCTTTTTGTTGTTAGGGGCCAATATAGGGACTTGGCCTCTGTCTTAATGAGACCCAGTTCAAATCAACCATTTCACGTACATTTGTACGACCCAAAAGCATGACGCACATCCCAAAAACCCTCGGATTGTCAGACAGTTAGACGTGTGTTTTAGGATTTTTACTTTAGACTTTTGTTCCACTATTCAGCGATAGAAAGCGACAGTAATCCGGTTGATGAGAGGAGTATATGCGTCACAGGACGTTGGGCGTTGGGCGTTGGGCGTTGGGCGTTGGGCGTTGGGCGTTGGGCGTTGGGCGTTGGGCGTTGGGCGTTGGGCGTTGGGCGTTGGGCGTTGGGCGTTGGGCGTTGGGCGTGAAGGATGATGGCTGACCAGAGGACTGGCTGGAAGCCGTGTTATCGGGTGGCCTGCGGTTTTTTCCAGGCATAAAAAAACCCCGAGGCTCAAAGAACCTCGGGGTTTGGGATAGAAGCCTGACGATGACCTACTCTCACACGGCCAGAAGCCGCACTACCATCGGCGCTGAGCGGTTTCACTGCTGAGTTCGGGAT
>JASTVH010000014.1:0-72246 GCA_042862465.1 Marinobacteraceae bacterium S3BR75-40.1
GTGGTGGCTCCACATCAAGGGCTGGCAACACCGGCCAGGAGCCTCAGCGTCTCGCCCTTCGGGAGCCGCTGAGAGCCTCGATAGCCGCGTTGCGCCGGCTCGATTTGGAGCCACCAAACCTTCGCCACCGCGCCTTGCTCTCGAGGCTCTCAGTGGCTCAGTAAGTCAGCGAATTAACCAGACGGGACACTAGGATCGCCTCAGTAGTGGGGAGGTGGAGCCTCATCCTGCGGTGATTTGTCCATGCCTTCCTGCAGCTCGTTTATCTGCTGTTTGAGCAGCCGGTTGGCTTCCCAGAGCTTGCGGATGTCGTTTTCCTGTTCGGCAATCCGGTCATTGAGCGTGGTGACCAGATCGTCCTGGAAGGCGACCCGGGTTTCCAGCTCCATCATTCGGTTTTCCAGTTCGCTGTCGGTCATACCGTCCTCTTTTCGTCAGCCGGTTGAGTCATCTGTTATCATTGCGGGTTTGTTAATCTGTGTGGCGCGTCATACGCTCAAATGGCCTGTGACGAACTACACTGGTAGCCGTGGATCAGTCTGTTTCTTTCCCGTGCTCCGGCGAAACCTGATCCGAAGTCTGAGTCATCAATAACGAAGAGAGTGAGTTGTTCAATGCAGAACAAGTGGAAAGCCCTTCTTGTAGCTGTCCTTGTTGCCATTCCCGCACCTTTTGTTCTGGGATTGCTTTTGCAGGCGTACAGTCCCGAGTTGTTTTATTTCCGTACCGCCGGCGGTACCGAAACGGTAACCTCCGATATCGCCGCGCTGATGGGAACCCGGGCAGGCATCATGGCTTATGTTTCAGCCTTCTTCCTGTTTGTCGTGACCGGTTTTATTGCTGTGGCACTGGCCGTTTCCGGTCAGCAGTCTCCCCGGCGCGCCCGTCGCAGTAATGGTGGTGGTCAGCGTCGTACTGAGTCATCCGGCGATGCACAGGGTGGCGAGGAAGGCACCGTTAAGTGGTTCAACGTGAAGAAAGGATTTGGCTTCATCACCCGGGAAAGCGGTGACGATGTCTTTGTTCACTTCCGCGCGATTCAGGGCCGTGGTCGCCGTGTGCTGCGCCAGGGTCAGCGTGTCCGTTACGATGTGGTCGAAGCCGACAAGGGGCTGCAGGCCAACAATGTCTCCATCCTCAACGGCGACTGATCGTGATCAGGGCGGAGCCTGGCTCCGCCCCTCTTATTTTCCTCTCTAGTTCCAGCGCGCCTTTTTCTCGCCCCGCGCATCGATCCGCCACCAATACTCGTTCTCTTCTGGCATGCCTTCCTGCCATTCGCCGGTACTGCAGCGGATTTCCGTTCCCAGTGCTTCAAAGGCCTCCCGGGCACACGCCAGATCGGTCTCCCAGGGCGTATGGGATGAGTCGAAGGTGAGCGAGGAATAGCGGTTGCCCCCAGCGCGGAAGAATAGGCTGACCGGGACGCGGTGGTCCCCGGAGACGACGGCCCCCTTGTAGCCCGCGTTGTTATCCAGGGGCGACAGGTCGACAGCATCGAAGCGCTGTTCAAGCCACTGTTTCAGGGCCTCGATGTCCACATCCCGAATGTAGATTTCGATATCGCTCTGCATGGCTTATCCCAATAGACGCACGAGGATGTCTTCGTAGATTTCGGAAAGCTGGTCCAGGTCGTCGGCGCTGACCTTCTCGTTGACCTTGTGGATCGTGGCATTCAACGGCCCCAGTTCCAGTACTTGGGCGCCGGTCGGCGCAATGAAGCGCCCATCAGAGGTGCCTCCGGATGTGGACAGCTCCGGCGTCCGGCCGGTTGTGGCCTCGATGGCTTCCACCGCGGCACTGACCAGTGGTCCCCGCTCGGTGAGGAACGGTTCGCCGCTCAGATGCCATTCCAGTTCATAGCGCAACCCGTGACGATCCAGAATCTCGTGTACACGCTGCTTGAGCTGATCCGCTGAGTTCTCGGTACAGAAGCGAAAATTGAAGACGACTTCCTTTTCCCCTGGGATCACATTGGTGGCCCCGGTACCGGCGCGGATGTTGGTGATCTGGAAGCTGGTGGCCGGGAAAAAGTCATTGCCCTGGTCCCAGACGGTGGTCGAGAGCTCGGTCAGGGCCGGAACGGCCTTGTGTACCGGATTTTCCGCCAGGTGAGGGTAGGCCACATGCCCCTGGGTGCCCTTAACGATCAGGTTACCGTGCAGGGAGCCACGCCGGCCATTCTTGATGACATCGCCGAGCTCAGAGGTGGACGAGGGTTCACCGATCAGGCACCAGTCGATCTTCTCATTGCGCTGCTCCAGCGTTTCGACCACCTTGACGGTACCGTTCTGGGCCGGCCCTTCTTCGTCGGCGGTGATCAGGAAGGCCAGCGAGCCACGGTGCTCGGGGCAGGTCTTGAGGAAGCGCTCGCAGGCGGTGACAAACGCCGCCAGGCTGCCTTTCATGTCCGCCGAGCCCCGCCCGTGCAGGTAGCCGTCCTTGATCACGGGATCGAACGGGGGGTGTTCCCACTCGGACTCGGGGCCCGTCGGCACTACATCGGTATGCCCGGCAAAGGCCAACACAGGCCCACCCGTTCCCCTACGGGCCCAGAAATTGTCCACTTCGCCAAACCGCAACCGCTCCACCTGGAACCCCAGGGCTTCCAGCCGCTCAATCAGCAACGCCTGGCAACCGGCATCCTCGGGCGTCACCGAGGCCCGGCGAATCAGTTCCTGGGCGAGTTCCAGGGTAGGAGACAACGACATAAAGTTTTCCGTTCAGCCAAAGATTGGCGCCGCACCGTAGGTTGGGCTGAGCTTGCGAAGCCCAACATGGCAGCGCCCTATTGCGGAGTTGGGCTTCCTTCGTCAACCCAACCTACCATATTGTTCCAACGTCCAACGTCCAACGTCCAACGTCCAACGTCCAACGTCCAACTACTGATTCGCGTGCAACTCCTCGTTCAGTTCAATCGCACTCTTGTTGGTCTTGCACTCCACCGCACCATTCACGGAGTTGCGGCGGAACAGCAGGTCCGACTTGCCCGCCAGATCCCGCGCCTTGACGGTTTCCACCAGCTCGTTGTTGTCATCGAGCACCGCCACTTTGGTCCCGGCCGTCAGGTATAGGCCCGCCTCGACGGTGCAGCGATCCCCCAGGGGAATGCCGATGCCGGCATTGGCGCCCAGCAGGCAGTTCTTGCCCACGCTGATAATGATATTACCACCACCTGACAGCGTGCCCATGGTGGAACAGCCGCCTCCGAGGTCGGAGCCTTCGCCGATCAGCACGCCGGCAGAAATGCGGCCCTCGATCATGGACTTGCCTTCCGTCCCAGCGTTGAAGTTGATAAAGCCTTCATGCATGACGGTGGTCCCTTCGCCCACGTAAGCACCGAGGCGAACCCGGGCGGTATCGGCGATCCGGACGCCCTTGGGCACCACGTAGTCGGTCATCTGCGGGAACTTGTCCACGGACTTCACTTCCAGGGCCCGATCGTCCATCCGCGCGGCCAGTTGACGCTGTGGGAGTTCTTCCAGGTCGATGGCGCCTTCGTTGGTCCAGGCCACGTTCGGCAGCAGCCCGAAGATACCTTCCAGGGACAGCCCATGCGGCTTGACGTAACGATGGGAAATCAGGTGCAGCTTCAGATAGACCTCGGGAGTGCTGGTGGCCTTGTCGTCGCTTTCCAGCAGTGTCACCACAATGCTGCGGCGGCTGGCCTTGCAGGCGCGGGCCAGCTGGGCCTGGTCTTCGAACCCGGCCTGGGTGAGGCCATCAGCGAGCTTGTTCAGCTGATCGTGATTGACCTCCAGCGCGTTATTGCCGCTGCCGATGTTCAGCGTGTTGCGGACCACTTCCACCAGTGTCGCGTCCGGCAGGTACTCCGGTGCCTGATAGTAGACTTCCAGCCATTCCTGCTGGGTGTTCTGGGTGCCGACACCGATTCCGAAAGCAAAGCTCATGGTTCAGGCTCCTAAATCATTGATTGCATCATTTTGAAAGGGGAAGGGCGCAGCGCTGCCTCAGGATTGCAGCGCCTCACGCCATTGGTCTTCAGTGAAGCCGACCAGCAACTGGCCATCGGCTTCCAGTATGGGGCGCTTGATAACGGATGGATTATCCTGCATGACCTTGACGGCAGTGACCGGATCCAGGTTGCTGCGGGTCTCTTCGGGCAGCTGTCGCCAGGTGGTGCCGCGCCGGTTGATAAGCGTGTCCAGGCCAAGGCGGTCGACCCAGGCTTCAAGCTGGTCTGGTGTAATACCGTCCTTGCGAAAATCGTGGAAGCGATACTCGATCGCCTCGGCGGTCAGCCATTTTCGGGCGGCCCGCACCTTATCGCAATTGGGGATGCCGTAGAGTACGACCATGCTAATTCCTTCCGCGGATCGTTCAGGAACGCGTAGTTTAAGGGGATGGCGGTCAGGAATAAACGGGTAAGCGGGACTCGTTACTGATCAAAGTGAATTTTGCATGAACTCAACAAACGCTTCGGCCTGGTCCACGGCCCAGGTGGCGTGATCCAGGTCCACCGAGTAGTTTCGGTAGTCCGCGATCAGGCGAAGCTCTTCAGCTTTGTTCAAGGCTTTGCCAAGTTCGACGGGAATCTGACCGGTCTTTACCAGGTGCAGGCTGAAGGCTGATATCAAGCCACTATGACTCCGGACCGTTTCAGGATGGACAGGGGCGGCGCTTGCAAACAGGACCGCTCTGGCGGCATCAAACATGGCGTAGTAGGCGCGATTTCAGGCCCCGTCCAGGTCGCCGGCGTCCAGCAATAACCTGGCTGATTTGGCCGCTCGATTGGCTTTCGCAATCAAGTCGCTCACAGGCGTACGCCTTCGCGCTCGATATTCTCCAGTAGCCGAGGGTTTGAATAGGATTCGGGATGCTCCCATTCGTCTTCCCAGATCGGTAACGGCTGAATTCGAACTCCTGTCTCAAGGAGCACGTCAAAGGCGATGTCAGCCATGGCCAGTTTGGTGGTGATGAAATCACCATGGTTTCCCTTGATGAGAACGGCGACATCCGCATCGCTATCGGGGCGGAAATCGTCATGAACGCGGCTGCCGAAAAGAATGAATCCGGCGACATCATATTGAGTGGATATCTGTTCAATGAACTGACTTACAGCTGCTCGAGTCTTGTCATCCATTAGCCACGCTTCCGAAAAAACATTTAGATATCAATGTAACCCAAAACTGCCACGACGTCATGACGGGACACTAGGAGCCTTTGGATTGCTCGTAAATAAAACTGTTGAGCACGATGCGGGCATTGCTGGAGACGTCTTCAAACTGCAGTCCAAACAGGAGTCTGGGATGCCCGTCCGGGGTCTTGACCGGGGTGCGGTTGCGAATGCGGGCGCGCAGATTGAGGGCCTTGGTGGTTTCCGCCACCGACAGTTTGAAGCGCAGTTGCAGGACGGTGCCGACGGGGGCGACTTCGGTGTCCGATTCCACCCCTGCGCCGGCGGAGCTGAGGTCGGTGATCTCCACGGCCTGCCCGCCTTCTTCCCCCATCGGGCTAATCAGGGCCGGAATGTGGACGAGAAAGCGCTCGGTCTCGCGAACCTGCAGAGTCATTAGCTCTTGGGGATAGTGAAGGTGCACCAGCGGGTAGGGCTGCATCGTGACCTGCCGAATCCAGGACTGGAAAGCGCAAACCCGGGTGCCGGCGGCCAGGCGCACCGTGTAGACCCGGTCCTGCTTGAGCAGCACCTGCTTGCCCTTGTGTTCCGGGGGCAGGACGATGATGCTCTCGCCCTCCACATAGCCGACCAGATGGACCAGATAGCGATGGCTGTGATCCAGCGCTTCCAGGTACACCTGATCACCGGGCTTGAGGCCGAGTTCTGAAAAAGGGATTTCCACGTCCCTGGGCTGAAACCTGTCTGGCAAGTGCACGCTCTCTGCGGTTGTCGGTCCTGTAGCCAGTGTAGCCTGTTTGACGTCCGACGTCCGACGTCCGACGTCCGACGTCCGACGTCCGACGTCCGACACCGGCGCGCCTAGCCGTAACGCGACTCAACCAACGCCCGGATGCGCCCGGCGGCAGTGATGCATTCCTCCAGGGGCGCCACCAGCGCCATGCGTACGCGATTGCGGCCGGGGTTGAAACCGTTGATCTCGCGCGACAGGTAGCTGCCGGGCAGTACCGTCACGTTTTGGTGCTCGAACAGGTCCCGGGCGAAGGTTTCGTCGTCCACCGGGGTTTCCGGCCACAGATAGAAGCCCGCCTCGGGCGCCTCGACGTTGAGAACCGGCTTGAGGATGTCCAGTACCGCCTCGAACTTGCGGTTGTAGAGGTGGCGGTTGTCGCGCACGTGTTTCTCGTCATTCCAAGCGGCGATGCTGGCATGCTGGTGATGCAGCGGCATGGCGCAGCCGTGGTAGGTGCGGTAGCGCAGAAAGCGCGCAATGAGCTCGCGATCGCCGGCCACGAAACCGGAGCGCAAGCCTGGCAGGTTGCTGCGCTTGGAGAGGCTGTGAAAGACCAGGCAGCGCCGGAAGTCATCCCGGTTCAGGCTGGCGCAGGCCTGCAGCAGGCCGATGGGAGGCTGGGCTTCGTCCCGGTAGAGTTCCGAGTAGCATTCGTCCGCACAGATCACGAAGTCGTGTTCATCGGCCAGCCGGATCAGGTTCTGGAACTGTTCCTCTGAAATTAGGGCACCGGTGGGATTGCCCGGTGAGCACAGGAAAACCAGCTGGCAGCGCTTCCAGACGTCCGCCGGCACGGCGTCAAAGTCCGGCTGCCAGCCGTTTTCGGCAGTGCAGGGCAGGAAGTGCGGCTCGGCACCGGCCAGCAGGGTCGCCCCCTCATAGATCTGGTAGAACGGATTGGGCGAGACCACCAGCGGCTGCTCATCGCCTCCCACCAGAGCCTGCACAATGGCAAACAGGGCTTCCCGGGTGCCATTAACCGGCAGGATATGCTCCGCCGCCGTAAGGCGTCCGGCCGGCAGCTGAAAACGGCGCGTTGCCCAGTCCGCGATGGCTTCCCGCAGCGGCTCGATGCCCTTGGTGGCCGGGTAGCGCGCCACGTCCGAGAGGCTGTCCAGCAGGGTATCGAGCACAAACCGTGGAGGCTCGTGCTTGGGTTCGCCAATGGACAGTGCGATGTGATTCAGCGCGGCCGGCGGCACAACGCCTTCCTTGAGCTTGGCGAGTTTCTCGAACGGGTAGGGCTGAAGGCGGTCAATATTCGGATTCATGGGGATCGTTTCGCTAGGCTTGTTCGTCGAGTTGCCGGCAGAGGGAACGGCTTATGTCGTGGCACAGTTGCGGGTCGCTCAGGGGGCGGCCATTCTCATCGGTCACGAAGAACACGTCCTCCACCCGCTCGCCCAGAGTGGCAATCTTGGCGTTGATGATGCGGATATGGTGTTCCAGCAGGATGCGGCCAATGCGGGCCAGCAGACCCGGGCGGTCCGGCGTGATGATCTCCATGACGGTGCGATGGTTCAGCGTGTCATTGGAGAAAGTGACTTCCGTGGGGAAGGCAAAATGCTTGAGCTGGCGCGGGGTGCGGCGTTCGATGATGTCGGGGTAGTCGGCCGGATCGTCCAGCTCCTCGATCAGGCGTTGCTTGACCCGGTCGCGCCGGGCCGGATCGGTGCCCAGGGGCTGACCCTGTTCGTCCAGCACGATGTAACTGCTGAGGCTGTTGGGCCCCTTGCCGGCGCTGATGCGGGCATCAACGATGTTGAGATTCAGTTGTTCCAGCACCGCGGTCGTGGCCGCGAACAGCTCCATCCGCTCGCGCATGTAGATAACGATCTGGGTGTACCCGTCGCTGGGGCCGCCGGTGGTGTCGCGGATCAGTACCAGCGGGTCGGGATCGTCGCCGTGGCGGATCATGGCCGAGGTCTGCCAGGCGATGTCGACGGTGGAGTCCTGGAGGAAGTAATCGTCGTCCAGGGTCTGCCAGACCTGATCCACCTGCTCCTGGGAGAACCCCTGGGCAGCCAGCAGTTCTCGGGCCTCTTTCTGGGTCGCTCTGACCCAGTCCTTGCGGTCGATGGGGTTCTCGGTGCCGCGGCGCAAGGCGCGTTTGGCCTCGATGTAGAGCTGACGCAGCAATGAGGCGCGCCAGGTGTTCCACAGTTTTGGGTTGGTGGCGCTGATGTCGCAGACCGTGAGTACGTAGAGATAGTCCAGGTGGACCTGGCTGGGGACATCCCGGGCAAATTCATGGATGACGTGCGGGTCGGCGGTGTCCTTGCGTTGTGCGGTCATCGACATGACCAGATGGTGCTCGACCAGCCAGGCGACCAGCTGGGTATCCCGTTCGCTCAGGTGATGGCGCTGGCAGAACGCCGTGACGTCCTGCGCCCCCAATTCGGAATGATCGCCACCACGGCCTTTGGCGATGTCGTGGTAGAGCCCGGCGATGTAGAGCAGTTCCATCTTGGGCAGCCGGTAGACCAGGCGCGACGCCAGCGGGAAGCGTGTCCGCGCCTCGCTATCGCGCATCGACGCCATATTGCGGATCACGCGCAGGGTATGGGCATCCACGGTATAGATGTGGAAGAGGTCATGCTGCATCTGCCCGATGATCTGGCCGAACTCGGGCAGGTAGCGCCCGAGGACGTTATAGCGGGTCATGTAGGACAGGGTGTCGTGTAGGGGATGCGGCGTTCGCAGCATTTCCATGAAAAGCGTGGTGCAGGCCAGATCATGGCGGAAGGCATCGTCAATCAGGTGTCGGTGGGCCCGCAGTGCGCGAATCGTGGTGGCGCGTATGCCCTTCACCTCGGGATGCTGGGCGATCAGCAGGAAAAGCTCCAGGATGGAGTAGGGCGCATAGGCGAAAACCTGATTGTTGATCGCCTCAATGTACCGGTTACGCATCTGGAAGCGTTTGCCCAGAGGGATGATCTCCTCGGGCTCATCGCCACTGAGAATGGCCTCGTCGAAGTATTGCAGGATCACATCCGCCAGTTCCGACAGCCCGAGCACAACGCGGTAATACTGCTGCATCATCTGCTCGACGCCCAGCCAGCGGCCATCGTCCTTGAACCCGAGCATTTCGGCCAGGGCCCGCTGGTGATCGAACAGCAAGCGGTTCTCGTTGCGGTCGGCGACAATCTGCAGGCCATAGCGCAGGCGCCACAGCAGGGTTTCGCCGTCGCGTAGCAGGTTGTACTCCTCGTCGGTGAGGATGCTGAACCGGGTCAGATCGGCGGTGTCCTGCAGACCGAAATGCCGTTTGGTGATCCAGCCAATAGTCTGGATGTCACGCAGGGCGCCGGGTGAGCTTTTGAGGTTCGGCTCCAGGTTGTAATCGGTCTTGCCGTATTTCTCGTGACGTTGGCGCTGTTCTTCGCGCTTGGCCAGAAAATAGGCGCGATCGGTACTGACTTCATCGGAATAGACGCGCTGGCTCAGGCTTGCGCGCAATTCGTCATTGCCGGCAATGGTGCGCGTTTCCAGCAGGTTGGTGAGGATGGTGACGTCATCCCTGGCCGCCTCAATGCACTCTTCCATACTGCGCACGCTGTGGCCGATATCGAGCTTGAGATCCCAGAGTAGGGTCACGAAAGCGCTTAGCTCTTCGTGCCAGCTGTCCTGGACGCCGTTGCGGGTCAGGATCAGCAGATCGATGTCAGAATGGGGATGCAGTTCCCCGCGACCGTATCCGCCCACCGCGACCAGGGTAATATCCTGAGAGTCGGCAAAGCTTTGGCGCTGCCACAACAGGCTCAGGACCTGATCGACCAGATGGGCTCGGGCACCGACCAGCTCGCGCACGTCGGCGCCGTCGATAAACGCCTGGGTGAGGGTCTCCTGGCCCCTGCTCAGCACCTCACGGCAGGCCTTGATGGGGGAGGGGGCCTGATCGATGCGTTCCTTGAGCTGGACCGGGTCCAGCAGGCTCTCGGCGTCGAACTCGGCAACGGCAGGTTCGTTCATGGTATCAGACTCGTCGATCCGACGCGGCAGGACGCCGCGAACGCATGATCATACCTTTTCTTCGTTCCGCAGCGTCAGAATTTCGTGACCGTCCGCGGTGACCAGCACGGTATGCTCCCACTGGGCCGACAGTTTGTGGTCCTTGGTGACCACGGTCCAGCCGTCTGCCAACAGTTTGTTGTGGCGTTTGCCCTGGTTGATCATGGGCTCGATGGTGAAGATCATGCCTTCCTTCAATTCCATGCCGGTGCCGGCCCGCCCATAGTGCATGACCTGTGGGTCCTCGTGAAAGCCCTTGCCGATGCCGTGGCCGCAATACTCGCGCACCACGGAATAGTAGTTGGATTCGGCGTGCTTCTGGATCACCTCGCCAATATCGCCCAGGCGCGCCCCGGGCTTCACCAGCTCGATGCCCTTGTACATGCATTCCTGAGTGATCCGCACCAGACGCTCGGAGCCCGCCTTAGGGGTGCCGACGAAGAACATCTTGCTGGTGTCACCGTGGTAGCCGTCCTTGATGACGGTGATATCGATATTGATGATGTCGCCGTTCTTGAGCACCTTCTTGTCGGAAGGAATGCCGTGGCAGATCACGTGATTGACTGAGGTGCAGATGGACTTGGGGAACCCCTTGTAGTTCAGAGGCGCCGGAATCGCTTTCTGTTCGTTGACGATGTAATCGTGGCAGATCCGGTCCAGCTCGCCGGTGGTGACGCCGGGCTTGACGTAATCCCCGATCATCTCCAGGACTTCCGCGGCCAGGCGGCCGGCCACGCGCATCTTCTCGATCTCTTCCGGAGTCTTGATATGTACAGTCATTACCTTGAGGCTCGTCCGTCTTTCAAAACGCCCATATTAACTGTTGCAGGCCCGCCCTGCTAGGCAAGCGACCGACGTCCCACCTCTGGCGTCCGACAGCGGGCGCCTTGCTGCGGATTTCAGAGCCCGCATCAGGTTCTGTTTCAAGGCAAAAATGCTGGCGCCAGCACCCCCGACTATGGTATAAACGCGCCGCCGGTGGAATGGTTCCAGCCGGTAAATCCACACATGCATCGGCACATTGTCCTGGGTGCCCGTCAGTCGCCAGCGCGCGATCGGGTTGGGCAATGGGATGCATGGAGGCCCAACCCAGACTTACTACAGGTGAAACATGGCACAAGTTAATATGCGTGACCTGCTCAAGGCAGGTGCTCACTTCGGTCACCAGACCCGTTACTGGAACCCGAAAATGTCCAAGTACATTTTCGGTGCCCGCAACAAGATTCATATCATCAACCTCGAGCACACCGTTCCGGCCATGAACGACGCGCTGAAGAAGATTCAGCAGATGGCCGAGAACAAGAACAAGGTTCTGTTCGTGGGAACCAAGCGTTCCGCCAGCAAGATCATCAAGGAGCAGGCCGAGCGTTGTGGCATGCCTTACGTGAACCACCGCTGGCTGGGCGGCATGCTGACCAACTACAAGACCATCCGTCAGTCCATCCGTCGCTACCGTGACCTGGAAGCCCAGAGTCAGGACGGCACCTTCGACAAGCTGACCAAGAAGGAAGCTCTGGACCGTCGTCGCGAGATGGACAAGCTGGAGCGCAGCATCGGTGGTATCAAGGACATGGGCGGCCTGCCGGATGCCCTGTTCATTATCGACGTGGACCACGAAGACATCGCCATCAAGGAAGCCAACAAGCTGGGCATTCCCGTGATTGCGGTTGTGGATACCAACTCCAACCCGGCCGGCGTAGATTACGTCATCCCGGGCAACGACGATGCGATCCGCGCGATCCAGATCTACGTCACCGCAGTGGCCGACGCCTGCATCGAAGGCGCCCAGTCAGGCAGTGGCGGTGCTGACGAATTCGTTGAGGTCAGCGAAGAAGAGTCACCGGCGGCCGAGTAAGCGCTGTCGAATCGGCCGGCATTCAGGGGGCGCTTGGCTCCCGTTGCCGGCTGAGTGCGTCACCCTATTTTTGGCCTCGGGCCGTGGGGCTGCCCCCAAGACCGAAGCGGTCCCGCTACCCGATGTGCAAACCCGATACTGAGAGGAAAGAAAATGGCTGCTATTTCTGCGTCCATGGTTAAAGAACTCCGCGAGCGTACCGGTCTGGGCATGATGGAATGCAAGAAGGCGCTGGTTGCTGCGGAAGGTGACATCGAAAAGGCAATTGACGATCTGCGCAAGTCCTCTGGCCTCAAGGCGGCCAAGAAGGCGGGCCGTACCGCTGCGGAAGGCGTGGTACTGATCAAGGTCTCCGACGACAACAAGCGCGCCCTGGTTCTCGAAGTCAACTCCGAGACCGACTTCGTCGCGCGTGACGACAACTTCCTGCAGTTCGCCAACGAAGTGCTGGACGTGGCGTTCGAAAAGAACGAAACCGACGTTGCCGCCCTGATGGAGGGTGATCTGGAAGCCAAGCGTGAGGCGCTGGTCCAGAAGATCGGTGAGAACATCACCGTGCGTCGTGCGCTGTCGGTGGAAGGCGATGTCCTGGAAGGTTATGTCCACAACAACAAGATGGCAGCCGTTGTCGTCCTGAAGGGTGGCACGCCGGAACTGGCCCGCGATGTGGCCATGCACGTTGCTGCCGTTAACCCGCGTGTGGCCAAGCCGGAAGACATGCCGGAGTCCGAGTTGGAAAAAGAGAAGGAGATCATCAAGGCGCAGCCGGATATGGAAGGCAAGCCGGATGAGATCGTTGAGAAGATGATGGGCGGCCGTATCAAGAAGTTCCTCAAGGAAAACAGCCTGGTGGAACAGCCTTTCGTCAAGAACCCGGATCAGACTGTCGGAGCCCTGCTGAAGGAAAAGGGCGCCGAGCTGGAAGGGTTCGTTCGCCTGGAAGTGGGCGAGGGTATCGAGAAGGTGGAAGCCGACTTTGCTGCTGAGGTTGCCGCTCAGCTCAAGTCGTAACGACGCCCAGGCCAGGTCCCCGATCTGGGGTCTGGCGATACGCCGCACGAGCGACCCGGTCTGACCGGGTCCGTGCGGCGGGTTTGTATCTGGCGGATGCCCACCGTATGCGGCAGACGTCAGAGAAAGGTTTCCAGGCCATCCCGAAAACGGGGTGCCCGCCACGAGTCCACTGCAACACAGCGAGAGAGGCCCGTCATGCCAGTCCAGAGTTCGACCCAACCCAAGTACAAGCGTGTCCTGCTCAAGCTAAGCGGCGAAGCCCTGATGGGCGAGCATGATTTTGGTATCGATCCCAAGGTACTTGATCGCATGGCACTGGAGATCGGCGCGCTGATCGGGATTGGTGTGCAGGTCGGGCTGGTGATCGGTGGCGGCAACCTGTTCCGCGGAGCGGCCTTGCACAAGGCCGGTATGGACCGTGTCACCGGGGATCACATGGGCATGCTGGCCACCATGATGAACGCCCTGGCCATGCGCGATGCCCTGGAGCGCTCGAACATCCGCACCCGCGTGCTGTCGGCGATTCCCATGAGTGGTATTGTGGAGCATTATGATCGTCGTCGGGCGATTCGTGATCTGAAGGATGGCGATGTGGTGATTTTCTGTGCCGGCACCGGCAACCCGTTCTTTACCACGGATTCGGCGGCTTGCCTGCGTGGTATCGAGATCGATGCCGATGTGGTACTTAAGGCAACCAAGGTCGATGGCGTGTATTCCGACGATCCGGTCACCAACCCCTCTGCCGTCAAATACGATCGCCTCACCTACGATGAGGTACTCGACAGCAAGCTGGGCGTTATGGATCTGACCGCCATCTGTTTGTGTCGGGATCAGAACATGCCGGTTCGTGTCTTCAATATGAACCAGCCGGGTGTGCTGACCCGCATCGTCACCGGTGAAAATGAAGGCACGTTGATCGAAGCTTGACCTCTAACACCGTGTCATTAACGTAGGTGCCACGCCACCTGGCGCGAGCGGTTCAGTGGAATAAGGCGCTGCCCTCTGCGGGGGGCTACCAGTAACAAACGGGTGCAGCAGAATTAAGGGGAAGAACGCAGTGATCGAGGATATCAAGAAAGACGCCGAAAAACGCATGCAGAAGAGCATCGATTCCCTGCATCACAATTTCAACAAGATCCGCACGGGCCGTGCCCATACCAGCATTCTGGACAGTGTTCGTGTGGATTACTACGGTCAGCCGACGCCATTGAACCAGGTGGCTTCCGTCGTGGTGGAAGATGCCCGGACGCTGACGGTATCGCCCTGGGAAAAGAAGATGGTGCCGGTTGTTGAGAAAGCCATCATGACCGCGGATCTCGGCCTGAACCCGGCCACCTCCGGCGACTTGATCCGCGTTCCGATGCCGATGCTGACCGAAGACAGCCGCAAGGAGCTGGTCAAGCACGCCCGTGCGGAAGCTGAACAGGCTCGGGTTTCGGTTCGTAGTGTGCGTCGCGATGCCAATAGTGACCTCAAAGCACTCCTCAAAGAGAAAGAGATTACCGAGGATGAGGAGCGCGGCGCCGAAGACGCGATCCAGAAGCTGACTGACAAGTACATTGCTGAAGTGGACAAAATCCTCAAGAGCAAAGAAGACGACCTCATGGAGGTCTGATCACCGTCGGTCCCGCTGTCGCTGCGGCAGTTTGGTTCAAGGACTGTTACAGGTGTACAGGGGCGCTTGGCGCCCCTGGTTGTTTAAGGGGTGACCGGCTTGCCGGGGCTGCCCGAAAGTGACCCCAGCCAGCCCACAGGGGCAGGGGAGAGCATGAATCAAAAGGTATCCGCCACGATTCCCGCCGAAGCCGAAAAACGGCCACGTCACGTTGCCATCATTATGGACGGCAACAATCGCTGGGCCAAACAGCAGGGTCTTAAAGGCGTGTCAGGCCACAAGGCCGGTGTCGAAGCAGTTCGTGCCGTGGTTGAAACCTGTGCCCGAGAGGGCGTCGAGGTGCTGACACTGTTTGCCTTCAGCAGTGAAAACTGGCGTCGGCCCAAGGATGAAGTGGGCGCCCTGATGCGCCTGTTTCTGCTGGCGCTGCAGCGGGAAGTAAAGAAGCTCCACCGCAATAATATCCGATTGCGGGTCATCGGCGACCGCGGCGCCTTCAGTGACGCGATTCAGGAGCAGATTGCCAAAGCCGAGGCCCTGACCGCGGGCAATACCCGAATGACGCTGGTGATTGCCGCCAATTACGGTGGGCAATGGGATATCACGCAGGCCAGCAAACAACTGGCCCAAGAGGTGGCGGAAGGTCGCCTGACCCCGGAAGACATCAACGAAGACGCCTTGCAGGCGCGGCTCAGCATTGGTGAGCTGCCCATGCCGGATCTTCTGATTCGTACCGCCGGCGAGTGCCGGATCAGTAATTTCATGCTGTGGCATCTTGCGTATACCGAGTTTTACTTTTCCGAGGTTTACTGGCCTGATTTCAAACACGAGCAGATGCTTGAAGCCTTGCAGGCTTTTGCCAAGCGCAAGCGGCGCTTTGGCCGGACGGATGATCAGTTGGATGCGTGCACCGACAGCGCGCTACAGGGATAGAACAAGGAATACCGTGCTCAAACAACGAATTATAACGGCCCTGATTCTGGCCCCGATTGCCATCGGCGGTATCTTTTTCCTGCCGCCCAACGGCTTTGCGGTATTTATCGGTGCCATACTGGCCATTGCGGCCTGGGAGTGGGGCAACCTCTCCGGTTTCGAAGGGCAGCCGATGCGCGTGGGTTATGCCCTGGTCATCGCCGCCTTGATAGCCTGGGTCACCTGGGCGCCGGCATTGGCGGCCCTTTGGCTGGCTGTGGTCTTCTGGGCGATGGTGCTGTTCCTGGTCAAGGCTTACCCCACGGGAACCCAACTCTGGCAGGCGCCTATGGTTCGCTTGGCGATGGGGGTTCCGGTGCTGGTGGGTGCCTATGTGGGGCTGCACCATCTGCGGACCGCGGACGTGGTCCTGGGCCGCCTGGACAGTAACCTCGTCCTGATCCTGTACAGTTTCGCCATTGTCTGGGCCGCGGATATCGGGGCCTATTTCTCCGGCCGGGCCTGGGGCAAGCGCAAGCTGGCGCCCCAGGTCAGCCCCGGGAAATCCTGGGCCGGGGTCTACGGTGGGCTGGTCAGCGTGCTGTTGCTGTCCCTGCTGGTGGGGTGGTGGATCGAGGTCCAGGCCCGGGATCTGCTGGTCCTGGTGATCGTTACGCAGATCACCGCGGTGGTTTCCGTATACGGCGACCTGTTCGAAAGCATGTTGAAGCGTCACCGTGGTATCAAGGACAGCAGCGCATTGCTGCCGGGGCACGGTGGTGTGCTCGATCGTGTGGACAGTCTCACGGCCGCCGTTCCGGTGTTTGCATTCTGCGCCTCACTGGCGGGTTGGTTGCACTGAATGACGACGGATAACGGGCATCGTCTGCGCGGCGAGAGGGTTGAGAGGCGATAAGATGAATGCTAAGGCGCCCAAACGAGTGACCGTCCTGGGAGCGACGGGTTCCATCGGCCAAAGTACGCTCGATGTGATCGCCCGCCATCCGGAGCGGTTCGAAATCTTTGCCCTGACCGCCTGCCGACAGGTGGAAGCCCTGGCTCGGCAGTGCCTTGACCACAATCCCCGTTATGCCGTGCTGGTGGATGCCGAGCGGGCATCGGAGCTGCAGGCCATGCTGGCGGGGCAGTGCCGAACCCAGGTGGTGGCCGGAAGCGACGCCCTGTCCGAGGTTGCCGCTGCCGATGAGGTGGATGTGGTGATGGCGGCCATCGTCGGTGCCGCCGGGCTGGCGCCGACCCTGGCTGCCGTCGAAACCGGCAAGCGGGTGCTGCTGGCTAACAAGGAAGCGCTGGTCATGTCCGGGGCGCTGTTCATGGATGCGGTGGCCCGGCACGGGGCCGAACTGCTGCCGATCGACAGCGAACACAATGCCATTTTCCAGTGCTTGCCGGCCACGCAGGTGCGTCAGCTCGACCAGGCGGGCGTCAAGCGCATTCTCCTGACGGCGTCCGGTGGCCCGTTCCGGACCTGGTCACTGGAAGCGCTGGAAACGGTCACGCCGGAGCAGGCCTGTGCCCATCCCAACTGGTCCATGGGGCGCAAGATTTCGGTGGATTCGGCGACCCTGATGAACAAGGGGCTGGAGCTGATCGAAGCCTGCTGGCTGTTCAACACCGATCCTTCCCGTATCGAGGTGCATGTGCACCCCGAGAGCATTATCCACTCCATGGTCGAGTACCTTGACGGGTCGGTCCTGGCGCAGCTGGGCAGCCCCGACATGCGTACCCCGATTGCCAATGGCATGGCCTGGCCGGAGCGGATCGATGCCGGAGTGCCGTCTCTGGATCTGTTCCAGATTGGGCAGTTCCATTTCGAGGCGCCGGATCTTGAGCGCTTTCCCTGCTTGCGGCTGGCTGCGGATGCCTTCCGCACCGGCGGCACCGCACCGGCCGTGCTTAATGCCGCCAATGAAGTGGCTGTCGAGGCCTTTCTGAACGGTGATCTGCGTTTCCACCGGATTCCCGCTATTATTGAAGCCGCGCTGTCGGCGGTGAACTTTTCCCCGGCAGAGAGTATCGAACAAGTGCTGGCTCAGGATGCCGAAGCCCGTTCCCGGGCCCGGGAAGCCCTGAAGCACGCGGCGGTTACGGTTTAGGACACGAGCAGTCCGGATTAGAGTTCGGGAGTCGAATGCAAGTCATCGAAACAATATTGGCATTGATCGTCACGCTGGGCATCCTGGTGACGGTTCACGAATACGGCCACTTTCTGGTGGCCCGCCGCTGTGGCGTCAAGGTGCTGCGGTTTTCAGTCGGCTTCGGCAAGCCGTTCTTCTCATGGTACGACCGAAAGGGCACCGAGTACGCCATCGCCGCCATTCCCCTGGGCGGCTACGTCAAGATGCTCGACGAGCGCGAGGGGCCGGTTCCCGACGACCAGCTTGACCAGGCCTTCACCCGCAAGTCACCCGGCAAGCGTATTGCCATCGCTGCGGCAGGTCCGATAGCCAACTTCCTTTTTGCCCTGGTGGCTTACTGGGTGCTTTACGTGGTCGGCTTTACTGTTGTTGCCCCGGTGGTGGGGGAGGTGGAGCCCGAATCACCCGCCGCGCGCATGGGGCTGGAGTCCGGCATGGCCATCGAGTCCGTGGATGGCGAAAAGGTGGTGTCCTGGCGGGATGTCGGCCTTGCGCTGTTGCAGCGGGCCGGTGAGGATGAACCGGTCTACATGGCGTTGCAAAAAGACGGTGAGCGCCTGCAGCGCAGCGTGCAACTGGAAAACTGGCTGCAGGGCGCCAAGGACCCTGATCCGGTAGCGCTGTTTGGTATTAAGCCCTGGCGACCGGAACTGCCCCCCATCATCCATCAGGTCTTGCCGGGAGAGGCGGCGGCGCGAGCCGGGCTTCAGGCGGAGGATCGCATTCTTTCGGTTAACGGTGAGCCCATTGGCAACTGGGACCGGTTTGTGGACAAGGTCCGTGCTTCTGCCGGCCAGGCTCTTGAGGTTGTGGTACAGCGTGACGGCAAGCGCTTGAGTCTGACGCTGACACCGGGAGAAAGAACCGCGCCCGATGGCCAAACCACCGGCTACATCGGTGCCGGCGTCAAACCCGGCGAATGGCCGGAAGACAAGCTCAGAACCCTGAGCTATGGACCATTGGAAGCAATCCCCGCAGCGGCCGGGCGATTCTGGTCAGACACCAGCGTGACCCTGGTGGCAGTGAAGAAAATGGTCACGGGCCTGCTCTCCCTGGAAAACCTGAGCGGCCCCATCACCATTGCGCGGGTCGCCGAAGCATCGGTGAGTTCCGGGTTTGAGGACTTCATACGATTCCTGGCGTACGTCAGCATCAGTCTGGGTATCCTCAACCTGCTGCCGATCCCCGTGCTCGATGGCGGGCACATTCTCTACTACGGCATCGAAGCCATCCGCGGAAAGCCGCTGAGCGAAGCGGCCCAGGCCTTCGGGTTGCGGTTGGGCATGGCATTAATCATCTCATTGATGCTGTTTGCCCTTTACAACGACCTCATGCGGTTGTGAGAATTGCGCCTTCCGTCCAGTGCTCCTTCGAGGTGTGACTGACGGCTCCAGAGCTGTGCGGGCATTTTTTTGCCTGCACCCGGCGCCCTGGCCGACCAATGTCGAACACAGCACCTTGCCGGCGCATATGTAGGGCTCGAAGCTTTTTAGGGGTTGGCCGATGCCATCGGTGCGGGCCTCCTGAACCTGGCGTGTCCAGCGCGCCATTCCCGAATGAATTAGGCGTACAGACTGCATGAGACGTACCGCACTGCGACTGGTAGCTATTCTGACTCTCCTCCTGGCCAGTATGACCGCCACGGCCGACAACTTCGTGGTTTCCGATATCGAAGTCCAGGGCCTGCAACGGGTTTCCGCCGGCACCATCTTCAGTTCCCTCCCGATCGCCATTGGTGACGAGGTGGCGCCACTGGACGTTGCCGAAGGTATCCGCGCGCTTTTCGATACCGGTCTGTTCACCGATATCGAGATCGCCCGTGACGACAATGTCCTGGTGGTGCGGGTCCAGGAGCGACCGGCGATCAGCAAAATCGACATCGAGGGCAACCAGGCTATAGAAACCGAGCAGCTCAAGGATGCATTGAGCAAGGCCGGTCTGGAGGAAGGGCAGGTCTTCAAGCGGGCCACCCTCGAGCGTATCGAGCTGGAAATCCTGCGCTCCTACGTCGCCCAGGGCCGCTACAGCGCGAGCGTGAAGGCGGAGGTGGAGAATCAGGAGCGCAACCGCGTGGCGATCAAGCTAAAGATCAACGAAGGCGAGATCGCGGCCATCCACCACATCAACATCGTGGGCAACAAGGCCTTTAGCGACGAAACTCTGATCAGCCTGATGGAGTTGGAAAACACCAGTTGGTGGAACTCTATCACCAATTCCGACAAGTATTCCCGCGAAAAGCTGAGCGGCGATATGGAGCGCATCCGCTCCTATTATCTGGATCGCGGCTACATCAACTTCACCGTGGAAAGCACCCAGGTTTCGATCTCGCCGGACAAGAAGCAGGTTTTCATTACCCTGTCGGTGAACGAGGGGGCGCAGTACACGGTTGGTGATATCAACATCAAGGGCAAGCTGATCGTCCCCGAGGAGGAGCTGCGCAAGCTGCTGTTGATGGAGAAGGGCGAAGTCTTCTCCCGCGAGAAACTGACCCTGACCGAAGAATTGCTGGCCAAGCGCCTGGGCAAGGAAGGCTACACCTTTGCCAACGTCAACGGCGTCCCGCAGACCCATGATGACAACACCGCCACCCTGAATTTCTTCGTGGAACCCGGGCGGCGGACCTACGTGCGTCGCATCAATTTCTTCGGAAACACGGCGACCCATGATGAAGTGCTGCGCCAGGAAATGGTCCAGATGGAAGGCGCCGTGGCCTCCACTGACCTGATCGAAGGCTCGAAGACGCAGCTGGAACGCCTTGGTTTCTTCAAAACCGTCAACGTGGAGACGCCCGCCGTACCGGGCACCAGCGACCAGATCGACGTTAACTACTCGGTGGAAGAGCAGCCCACCGGCAGTCTCTCCGCCTCGCTTGGCTTCTCGCAGTCCTCCGGCTTTATCGTCGGCGCCAACGTTTCGGAAAAGAACTTCTTCGGGACCGGCAAGCGGGTGAGCTTTGGCCTGAATGTCAGCGATTCGGTCAAGAGCGCCAATTTCTCCTTCCTGGACCCTTACTACACTGTGGATGGTGTCAGTCGCGGCTTCAGCCTGTTTGCCAAGCAAACCGACTATGCCAACGAAAACCTGTCGTCCTTTGTGCTGGACAACTACGGCGGTAAAGTCACGTTTGGCTACCCCATCGACAACCTCTCGCGGCTTGAGTTTGGTTACGGCTACGAGCACACTCGCGTCAAGGTGGGGCAGGAGCCAGCGCAGGAGATCTCCGCGTTCCTGGACGATAACGGCAACCAGTTCAATACCTATACCGTCAACGGTGCCTGGGTGCGCAATTCGCTCAACCGCGGTGTCTTTCCGACCAAGGGTTTCAAGCATTCGTTCTCGGTGGAGGTGGCGGTGCCGGGCAGTGATCTGACCTACTACAAGGCCAGCCACCTGATGGATTTCTACCAGCCCATCGACCGTGATCATGACTGGGTCTTCCGGGCCAAGAGTAATATCCGTTTCGGCGATGGCCTGTGGTCTACCAAGACACTGCCTTTCTATGAGAACTATTTTGCCGGGGGTTACGGCTCCGTCCGGGGCTATAAGGCCAACACGCTGGGGCCGCGCAGCACGCCGCATCCTCTGGATTTCCCCACGCCGGATCCATTCGGCGGTAATGTGTCCATCGAGGGCAGTCTGCAGATGATCGTGCCTACACCGTTCGCCTCGGACATTGACTCCATGCGCACAACGGTATTCCTGGATGGGGGTAATGTTTTTGATACCGATCGTGGGTATGATCCGTCTCTGGGCGAATTGAGATACTCGGCGGGTGTTGGCCTGCAATGGATCACCGCGATCGGCCCGCTGGCCTTCAGTCTGGCGCAGCCTTTGAACGACGAACCGGGAGACGAGACCCAGATCTTCCAGTTCTCTTTGGGGCAGCAGTTCTAGCGGAGCCTTGGTACTCCGTTCGACCTGTGCGCCCAGTGAGCGCGGGTGTGAATCAGTTTTTTTTGGATGACAAGTCGCAAGTCTTTAGAGGAGTTTGAATAATGCGTTGGTTGCATGCTTTGACCGTAACGGTCCTGATGGCGGTTTCCATGACGGCGGCTGCGGAGTTGAAGGTCGGAGTGGTCGATCTGCGTCAGGCCCTGTTCACTTCGGATGCCGCAAAATCCTTCAGCCAGAAGCTGCAGGAAAACTTCAAGGATGATGAAAACAAGGTGCGTGCGGCCCAGGACGAGGCGCAGAAGCTGAAAGAGCGCCTGGAAAAGGACGGCGCCATGATGAACGAGGCCGAGCGCAAGAAGCTGGCCCAGCAGTTCCAGGAGAAGGCCAAGGAATTCAGCTACCTGAAAAACAAGCTGGACTCGGCGGTCACCTCACAGAAGCAGGACTTCCTGCAACAGTCGCGTCCCATGGTCGATGAATCCCTGCAGGAGCTGCTGGACAGCCGCGAACTGGACCTGATCCTGCCGCGGGAGGCGGTTGTCTATGCCAAGCCGTCCATGGATCTGACCGAAGAGCTGATCAAGAAGCTCAACGCCAAGTCTGAGCAGTAAGGCTGCCGGGCGGGGGTTGGGAAACGGTTATGGCTCAGTTCAGTTTAACGCTGGAGGAAATCGCCCTGTGGCTGGGTGCCGAATTGCGCGGCGATGCCCAGACTCGCATCACCGGCCTGGCAACGCTGCAGGATGCCGGGGAGGGCGATATCGCCTTTCTCTCCAATCCCAAGTACGCCCGCCATCTTTCCGCAACCGGGGCTTCGGCCGTCCTGGTGAGCGAAGAAACGGCCCAGGCTTGTCCGACCAATGTCTTGGTGCTGGAGAACCCCTATCTCGGCTATGCTCGCCTCAGCCATCGATTCGATCCGGCTCCGGAACCGAAAGCGGGTATTCATCCCTCTGCGGTGATCGATCCCAGCGCGACCGTGGCCGAGCAGGCGTCCATTGGCCCCAATGTCGTCATTGGCGCCCGGGTGACCATCGACGAGGGTGTTGAGATTGGTGCGAACTGCTCGGTTGGAGATGACTCCAGTATCGGCCGTGACAGCCTGATCCGACCCAACGTGTCGATTTATCACGGTGTGCGCATTGGAGAGCGGGTGATCATCCACAGTGGATCGGTCATCGGTTCCGACGGCTTCGGCTTTGCCAATGAAAAGGGCGTCTGGCACAAGATCGCCCAGATTGGCGGGGTGGTGATCGGCAATGATGTGGAAATCGGTGCCGGCTGCACCATCGATCGCGGTGCCCTGAACGCCACGGAGATCGGCAATGGGGTCAAACTGGACAATCAGATCCAGATTGCCCACAACGTGGTAATCGGAGAGAACACCGCCATGGCCGCCAATACGGCGGTGGCCGGTAGTACCACCATTGGTGCCTACTGCGTCATTGGCGGTGCCAGCGCGATCAGCGGTCACCTGGAGCTGGCGGACGGTGTTCACCTGACCGGTATGGCCATGGTGACCCGCAGCCTCAAGGAACCTGGCGTATATTCATCGGGGACCGGTGTGGAATCGAATCGTCAATGGCGCAAGAGTGTGGTGCGCTTCCGACAGCTTGACGACATGGCGCGCAGGCTGAAGGAGCTGGAAAAGAAACTGGGGCGGGACGAATGACCCGAAACGGCAAACGAGTCCCCCCATCGAGATAAGAGTCTGAGGCTCCTGATGATGCAGATAGAAGAGATCATGGAGTACCTGCCCCACCGGTATCCTTTTTTGCTGGTGGATCGGGTGATCGAGGTCGAGAAAGGCAAGCGGATTGTCGGCTACAAGAATGTCACGATCAATGAAGCCTACTTTCAGGGCCATTTTCCCAATCGGCCGGTCATGCCCGGCGTCCTGATCCTGGAAGCCATGGCGCAGATTTCCGGGATACTGGGTTTCATCACGGTGGAACGGAAGCCTTCCGATGGCGTGATACACTATCTGGCTGGTAGCAATAAGGTACGCTTCAAGCGTCCCGTGGTGCCGGGGGATCGATTGACCCTCGAGTCCAGCCTGGTGGCGGACAAGCACAGTATCTGGAAATTTGAATGCCGGGCGCTGGTGGATGACAAGCTGGCCTGCGCCGCGGAGATCATGACGGCTGAGAGAGAGGTTTGATGTCGAACGAATCCTGGGTCGGTGTACATCCACAGGCTATAGTCGATCCGTCAGCGAAGCTGGCTGACAACGTGACCGTCGGTCCCTGGAGTTATATCGGTCCGGACGTCGAGATCGGTGAGGGCACTGAGGTGATGTCCCATGTCGTCATCAAGGGGCCGACCACGATCGGCCGCAACAATCGTATCTTCCAATTCGCCAGTGTCGGTGAGGAATGCCAGGACAAGAAGTACGCCGGCGAACCCACGACTCTGGTCATTGGCGATAACAACGTCATTCGCGAGAACTGCACGATCCACCGTGGCACCGTTCAGGATCGCGGCGAGACGCGCATCGGCAGCGATAACCTGTTGATGGCTTATGTCCACGTCGCACACGATTGCATCATCGGCGACAACACCATCCTGGCGAATTGCGCCACCCTGGCCGGCCACGTGGAAGTGGGCGACTGGGCGATTCTGGGTGGCGGCAGCATGGTGCACCAGTTCTGCCATATCGGACCGCACAGCATGAGTGCCGGCGGCAGCATCGTGCTCAAGGATATTCCCGCCTATGTCATGGCCAGCGGCCAGTCCGCGTCCGCCCACGGGCTCAATGCCGAAGGGTTGAAGCGCCGTGGTTTCGATCGCGAGGTCATCCAGAAACTGCGCCGGGCCTACAAGGTTATTTACCGCCAGGGGCTGACCCTCAAGCAGGCCATTGAGGCGCTTGAGTCGGAATACGCCGGTGTGGCGGAAGTCGATATCCTGATCGATACCCTCAAGCGCGCCGAGCGCGGCATTGTGCGTTAGCACCGCTGCGCTGCGGGTCGACCGACATGCTGGAATATAACGAGGAAAAACGGACCGCCGTTCGCCCATCCCTTTTTGCGATCGCCTGCAGGCGGCATGCCCGTCGCCTTTGTCCTGACACTTTTTTCGGCAAGGACAGGGTGTCCCCGCCATGAGTGTGCCCGTGTATAGTCGGCGCCCCAAACCCACCACCTTTGCGATGGTCGCCGGTGAGGCCTCCGGTGATTTGCTGGGGGCGGGCCTTATCCGTGCCCTGAAAGCCCGTTATCCTGGTGCCCGTTTCGTGGGCATTGGCGGTCCGCAAATGATCCAGGAAGGGTTTCATTCCCTGGTGCCGATGGAGCGGCTTTCGGTCATGGGGCTGGTGGAAGTGCTGGAGCGCCTGCCGGAGCTTTTCGATATTCGCGACCGCGTTCGCGACTACTGCCTGACCAATCCGCCCGCCGCCTTTATCGGTATCGATGCGCCCGACTTTACCCTGGGCCTGGAAGGGCAATTGCGCCGGAAGGGCGTCAAGACGGTTCACTATGTCAGTCCTTCTGTCTGGGCCTGGCGCCAGGGGCGTATCAAGAAAATTGCCCGTTATGTTGATCTGATGCTGACGCTGTTTCCTTTCGAAGCCGATTTCTATCACCGCCATCAGGTACCGGTCGCGTTTGTGGGACACCCCCTGGCGGACCGGATTCCCCTGGTCATCGACCGCCAGCAACAGCGGCAGGATCTGGGCCTGGATACCGACCGTACCTGGGTGGCTCTGCTCCCCGGTAGTCGTGGGGGGGAGGTGGGCAAGCTGGCACCGCTGTTCCTGGAAACCGCCAGACAGCTTGCGGACCAGCGACCGGGTATCGGGTTTGTGCTGCCTTGCGTGAACAGGGCGAGGCTCCGCCAGGTGGAGGCCATCATCGGCGAGATGGACCATCCGCCTGAGGTGAAATTGGTGGAAGGCCATTCCCGCGAGGTCATGAGTGCTTCGGACGTGGTCTTGCTGGCCTCCGGTACCGCGACGCTGGAGGCGTTGCTGGTCAAGCGGCCCATGGTGGTGGCCTATAAAATGGCTCCCTTCACGTTCTGGTTGGCGTCCCGATTGGTCAAGATCGGTCATGTGGCGTTGGCCAACCTGTTGGCCTCGCGACCGCGCGTGCCCGAATACCTGCAGAACGAGGCAACCGTCGAGAACCTGGTGGAGGGCGTCGGCTATTGGCTGGACAACCCGCAGGCGGTTGCGGATTTGAAAGACGATTTCGACGCCGTACACCGGTCGTTGCAATGCAATGCGGACGAGCGCGCGGCTGAAGCCATCCAGCGCCTGATCAACGATCAGCCGCAACGGTCGCCGGAAGAGGTCATGGCACAATGATTGAACTGGAACCCTTCGAGTGCAGTTACAAGGGCCGTTTACTGGCTGGCGTGGACGAGGTTGGCCGCGGTCCTCTCGCCGGACCGGTGGTCACCGCTGCCGTGATCCTGGATCCGGATAAGCCGATTCCGGAACTCAATGATTCCAAACAGCTCAATATCTCCCAGCGCGAGCGTCTGTTCGGTGAAATCCAGGAGAAGGCGCTTGCCTGGAGCCTGGGGCGTTGTGAGGTCAACGAGATCGACAGCCTCAACATCTATCACGCCACACTCAAGGCCATGGAGCGGGCAGTGGCAGGGCTGGCGATTGCGCCGGAGTATGTGCTGGTAGACGGTAACCGGTTACCGAAATGGTCATGGCCGGGTGAGGCGGTTATCAAGGGGGACGGCCGGGTTCCGGCGATCAGTGCCGCTTCGATTCTGGCCAAGGTAGCGCGGGACCGGGAGATGGTTGAACTGGACCGGGCCTACCCCATGTACGGCCTGGCCAAGCACAAGGGCTATCCCACGCCCGAGCACCTGGATGCCCTGCGGCTCCATGGCGCGGCCCACTTCCACCGCCGCTCCTTTGCACCGGTGCGGGAGGCCATCGATGCGGGCCGGATGTTCCAGCAGGATGAGCTGTTTTAGCGCTTAAGCCTCATCGGACGCCCGCTGCTCCAGATCCATCGACTTGCGCTCACGCTTTTCCTGGTACAGACGCTGATCCGCTGTTCGCAGCAGCATGTCCGCAGCCATCAGTCCGGTTTCTTCCGAACTCGCCGCCCCCCAGCTGAAACGGGCCTTCAGGGCGTGTTCGCGCCACTGGAACGTCTCTTCCTCAAAGTGATCCACCAGTCTCTGGGCAATATTGCGTGCGGCGCTCAGGGGCTGGTTGGGCAGCAGAATCACGAACTCGTCGCCGGCAAACCGGAAGACGGAGTCGTCCTCGCGCAGCAGCGCCTGGCATTGCTGGGCGATAAAGCACAGGTAGGCATCGCCGCAGTCGTGGCCGTGGCTGTCGTTGACCTGCTTGAAGTCATCGCAGTCGATAAACAGGATCGACAGCGGCTGCCCGTAGCGCCGGGCACGGCTCAGCTCCTGCACCATGGCATCGTCCATGTCGCGCCGGTTGCGCAGGCCGGTCAGCGGATCGCGGGTGGCCAGCTGCTTGAGCTGCTCCCGCGCCCAGACACTGGTCAGTCCGATGGAGACCTTGACCGCCAGTTGCTCCAGGAAGAAGGCTTCCATTCCCGGCTGGTAGCGTTTTTCATCGCCAGTCCCGAGTATCAGCCCGCCCACCACGCGGTCTTCCATGATCAGCGGCAACACGGCCATCGAGCCCACGGACTTGCGCATGTCGGTAGGAATCAGCTGACGGTAACGCTGGGGCTGATCGATGAGGATGGGCAGGCGGCTGTTACGAACCAGCCGCATGAAATCCACCGTGGGCACCCTCAGTGTCGTGACCAGGGCGCCGTGTTCGGCCAGGTTGCCACGCAGGCGTTCGTTGCTCTCGATATCGGTGAGCACCAGCCAGACATCGTCCAGCTTGAATCGTGTGCGGACAAGATCGGTGAGACGATCGAGGAAGGTGGCGCTGTCACTGAGGTTCATGACTTCCACCTCAATCTCGAACAGCGTGCGCGCAATGCGCTCGCTGCGTCGGGCGTGTTCGATCAGCTCCTGCAGATCAATCTTGTGCTCGGAAGGTACTACCATGCGTGGGACATGCGCCATGAGTCAGTTGTCATTTTTGTAATAACTCACTTGATAACCGGATTGGCCCCAAATCGCAAGTCGGTAAAAAGAATTGCCAATAACCCCTTGACGCACCTCACACCCGGCTGTACTATACGCGCCATCAGATCGACGAGGCACACGCAAAGCCTTCAAGACAAACCAGATTTTGAAAGGCAGTCGATCGAAAAAGTTTTGATGCGGGGTGGAGCAGTCTGGTAGTTTGTCGGGCTCCCAATCCCCAAGAAAGCCGAAGGGAGTCATCGACCTTCGGGTTTGAGCCCGACCCAGAGGCCCAAACAAAGCAGAAACGATGACACACAGTTTTGATGCGGGGTGGAGCAGTCTGGTAGCTCGTCGGGCTCATAACCCGAAGGTCGTAGGTTCAAATCCTGCCCCCGCTACCACATTAAAAGCCGATGCAGATAGCATCGGCTTTTTTGTTTGTGCGGTGTAAGCACTTCCTGTTTTTCTCCCTTTAACTACCGCTCTCCCTCCCGGTAGGCCCCCGGCGTAACCCCCGTCCATTTCTTGAACGCCCGGTGAAAGGTCGACGGCTCGGTAAACCCCACCTTGTAGGCAATGTCGTTGATCGCCTCTTCGCCCCGTGACAGGTAATAGATGGCGGCATCCCGACGCAGGTTGTCCTTGATCTCCTGGAACGATGTGTTTTCGTCCCGCAGGCGGCGGCGCAGGGTCTGGGGGCTCATGTTGAGCTTCAGGGCGATAGTCTCGAAATCCGGCATCTGGCTGGAAAAATCCTTGCCGATGATGGCGCGGATCTGGGCCGTATGGCTGTTGCGGTCATCGGGCCGGGCCAGCAGGTCCGCAGGGGAGGTTTCCAGAAACCGTTTCATCTCCAGCTCATCACGAATGATGGGCATCTTCAGATAACGCTTGTGGAAGCGAAGACCGGTCATCGACTGCTCAAATTTCAGGGGGCAGTGGAAGAGGCCCCGGTACTCGTCGCCATGGGGCGGGAACGGGTAGTCGAAGTAGGCCTCTTCCAGGGCGATGCCCTGACCAATAAGCCAGGAGGAAAACCGGTGCCAGATGACGAGCAGGCTCTCCTGCAGAAAATGGTGGGGGTCGTCGAACGGCGCCTCGGATTGGATGGTCAGATCCGCCCAGGGCTCTTCTGTCACCGACAGGGTAATGGTGATGGGCGCCTCGAACAGCGCGTAGAACTGGGTCGCGCGGTTATAGACGCTCTCCAGATTGCGCGCATGGATAACCAGGTGGCACATGGTGGCGAAGGTGCCGGGCTTGCTGCGCTGGGCGGCAAAGCCCATGAACTCGTCCTGCAGGGTGTGCCAGATGGTCTGGATCAGACGGGTGAACTGCTCGCCGGAGACCCGGGCCTGGTCGTTGCGCAGCAGGTCCGGCGGAATGCCGGCTTCACGCAGCATCGCGGACGTGTCATGGCCCTTGCGCGCCGAACCGCTCAGGGCCGCACGGACAAAATGCTGGGATACCGTTAATTCGCTCATTCTGCTCCAGTTATGGCCGCTCGGTCGCACTTCATCTTATCGGCTCCGCCCTTCAATGCAACGCGGGGAAGCGCGTCCGCCGCGCTTGGCCCGAATTGCCTCCTGCACTGCATTGTGGCAGAAACGGCTAATGGAAATGTCACATTGGGCGGTTGGCGGCTCCGGCGTCGAACGGTTCAATGAAGAATAGTCTTCAATCGCAAGGAGTTTCGATCACATGTCTGGACCGCTGACCGGCCTTAAGGTACTCGATTTCACCACCCTGTTGCCTGGCCCCTACGCCACCATGATGCTGGCGGATATGGGCGCCGAAGTCTTGCGGGTGGAATCGCCCAAGCGCGTCGATCTGGTGCGGGTCATGCCGCCGCACGATCAGGGGGTGGCCACCAGTCATGCCTATCTCAATCGGGGTAAGCGCTCCCTGGCCCTGGATCTCAAGGACCCGGAGGCGGTGGAATTGGCCAAGTCCCTGGTGCGCGAATACGACATCGTGGTGGAACAATTTCGCCCCGGTGTGATGGCCCGTCTGGGGCTGGACTACGAGACCCTGCGCGAGATCAATTCCGGGCTCATCTACTGCGCCATCACCGGTTACGGTCAGACCGGCCCCTACAAGGACCGCGCCGGTCACGACATCAACTACCTCTCCCTGGCCGGGGTTGCCAGTTACAGCGGCCGCCGGGAACAGGGGCCGCCACCGCTGGGCATTCAGGTGGCGGACGTGGCCGGCGGCTCTCACCATGCCGTGATGGGTATCCTGGCGGCGGTGATTCATCGCCAGAACACCGGGGAAGGGCAGCTGGTGGACGTCAGCATGACCGACGCCGCCTTTTCCCTCAACGCCATGAGCGGCGCCGCGTGGCTCGGGGCCGGCAAGGAGCCGCAACCGGAAGGGGAGATGCTCAATGGCGGCGCCTTTTACGATTACTACCGCACGGCTGACGATCGCTGGCTCTCGGTGGGCTCGCTGGAGCCCCAGTTTATGCAGCGGTTGTGTCAGGTGATCGGCAAGCCCGAGCTCGCACCCTTGGGCATGAGCCAGGAGCCGGCCAAACAGGCCCAGCTTAAGCAGTCCCTGGCCGAATCGATTGCGGAGAAGCCCCTGGAAGAGTGGCAGCGGATCTTTGCCGAGCAGGATGCTTGTGTGGAGCCGGTGCTGACGCTCAGCGAGGCCAGCGTGCATCCGCAGATTCAGGCGCGGGAGATGGTGATTGAGGTGGCGCGGCCGGATGGCAGTAGCCAGCGGCAGATTGGGCATCCGATCAAGTTTGGGAAGACGCCTTGTGAGAGTCGCTATATTGGGAAAGCTTTGGGGGAGGATAACGCCGCCTTTTTGAAAAACGCATAGCGGTTGGCTGGAGCACGGCAGTTTTAGCCCCTCTCCCCATTGCGGGAGAGGGGTTGGGGTGAGGGGGAGCCGAGACGCAGTCTCGGCCGATGCTGTCGTGAGCACCCTAGTCGCCTGCGGCGCCTCCCCCTCACCCTGGCCCTCTCCCACGTTGGGGAGAGGGGATGTATGGCGTTAGTTGGTAGGTTGGGCTGACGAAGGAAGCCCAACATCAGGATTCTGGCATGTTGGGCTTCGCAGGCTTAGCCCAACCTACAGCAGCTAGCCTTTTGTCCGACGCTAAGAACCCCGCTCCCGAAACTCCCCGGGCGTTTGCCCTGTCCACGCCTTGAAGCGCCGGTGGAATGAGCGCACCTCGCTGAATCCCAAGCGCAGGGCGATGTCCTGAATCGTCAGGCTGGTCTTTTTCAGGTAGTCCCGCGCCAGTTCGTCACGAATCTCGTCCAGCAGCCGCTGGTAAGACAGGCCTTCCTCGCCGAGCCGCCGCTGCAGGGTGCGCGAGGTCATGGCCAGTTGTTCCGCCACCATGTCCTGGCGCGTCACGCCCTGGCGTAACTGCTGGTAGATGGCATGGCGAACCCGGGTGGCCAGGCTGTCCTGGTCGCTGAGGCCTTCCATGCGGGAGCGGGCATGTTCCTCCAGGGTTTGCCGCAAGTCCGGGTCGGGTTGGCGCAGGGGGACGTCCAGCATGGAACGATGGACGCGGATGCGGTTTTCCGGTTGCTCGAAATACACCGGGCACTGCCAGCGGTCCAGGTACTCGGTTTCCAGCTCCGGGCCGGGAGAGGGGTGCTCCAGATCCACCTGCAGGGGTGCCGGTTCGTCCTGCCCGGCCAGCCAGCGGGCATACTGGATCCAGGAAGCAAATACGTTGTCGATCATGTGGGGGCGCACCACCGGGTCGGTGTAGGCGCAGGACCAGACCAGGTGAATCTCATCCCCCTGGCTGAGCACCTTGGTGACCCCCATGTCACCCACCAGCTTCTCGTAGGGCGCGATCCGGGCCACCGCCTCGCCGAGGGTGGCGCAGCTCATGGTGATGTAGCCCAGCACGTTATAGGAGCCCGGCTGGACATAGTCGCCGCTGCGCAGGCCCAGAATGGGATCGCCGGTCTGCTCCACCATTTCCCGAATCAAGGCCTGGAAGGCGCTGCCCGGGACGTGGCCCTGGGTAATCGTGCTCAAATCCACAGGCAGCCCCGCGTGTCGGCACAGGGCTTCCACGTCCAGCCCGTCGGCCTGGGCCAGGCGCAGATATTGTTGAATGGCGGTGACCGAGGCGATGCCCAGGCTGTTGTCGTTTGTCGTCATTTGATCATTCGGTTGTCGTGGGTCGACAGTGACAGGATCGACGTAACGCGTAAGATTCTACACCGTCAGACATTCCATCAATGGTAACCATCAAGTGTAACCGCATCCTGGGGATAAGGAGTAGAACATGCGACGTTGGAACGGTTGGGGCGATGATCAGTTCAGCCTGGAATTGCCGGAGAATGGCACCGCCTTTCTCGGAGCGCGTATCGGCCAGGCCCAGCCGCTTCAGGATGCCGGGCTCGATGCGGTCACGGCAAAGGTACCCGAATCCCGCCTGCCCGCCCATGACAAGGTTCATACCGATGCCGAAACCCGCGTCCGCCATGCCCGGGGGCAGAGCCTGCCGGATTGGCTGGCGATGCGCAGCGGCGACTTCGGGGTGTTTCCCGATGGGGTGGCCTTTCCCGAAACGTCGGACGAGGCGCGGGCGATCCTGCAATGGGCCGATAAGGTGGGCGCCGTGGTGATTCCCTATGGCGGGGGCACCAGCGTCGCCGGTCATATCAATCCGCTGCAGTCTGAGAAGCCTGTGCTGACCGTCAGCCTCGGGCGCATGAACCGGCTGCTGGATATTGACCACCAGAGCCACATCGCCACCTTCGGTGCCGGCACCCCGGGCCCCGTGTTGGAAGCCCAGCTCAAGGCCGAAGGCTACACCCTGGGGCATTTCCCCCAGTCCTTCGAGCTGTCGACCGTCGGCGGCTGGGTGGCCAGCCGTTCCAGCGGGCAGCAGTCCCTGCGCTATGGCCGTATCGAGCAGCTGTTCGCGGGCGGTCGCATCGAAACGCCGCGTGGCACCCTCGACATTCCCACCATCCCCGCCTCCTCGGCAGGGCCGGACGTAAGGGAGATGGTTTTGGGTTCCGAAGGCCGCATGGGGTTGATCACCGAGGTGAAGGTCCGGATTACCCCGCTGCCGGAGAAAGAAACCTTTCACGTTGTGTTTTTCCCGAATTGGGAGGCGGCCCGCACCGCCTCGCGCGAACTGGTCCAGTCCCGCGTGCAGCTGTCCATGATCCGGGTGAGCAATGCCACGGAAACCGAAACCCAGCTCGCCCTGGCCGGCCATGAAAAGCTGATCGGCGCCCTGGAGAAGTTCCTCCGTTTCCGGGGCGTGGACGAGGGCAAGTGCATGATGACCGTGGGCCTGACCGGGTCCAAAGGCCAGTGCCGCAGCGCACTGAAGGAACTCAAGGGCCTCTGCAAACGCTACAAGGGCGTCTATACCGGCACCCACATGGGCAGCAAGTGGGCGGAGAAGCGCTTCACCATGCCGTACCTGCGCGAAGCCCTGTGGGAGCTGGGCTATGCGGTGGACACCCTGGAAACGGCCACCGACTGGGATAACGTCGACAACATGATCGACCAGGTGGAAACCAGCCTGCGCGAGGGTCTCAGCGACGAGGGCGAGGCGGTGCATGTGTTCACCCATTTGTCCCACTTCTATACCCAGGGCTGCAGCATCTACACCACCTACGTTTTCCGCACCGCGGACGACTACGCCAAGACCCTGGAGCGGTGGCAAAAACTCAAGCAGCCCACCTCACGGGTGATTGTCGAAAACCGGGGGACCATCAGCCACCAGCACGGGGTGGGCAAGGATCACGCGCCCTACCTGCCAGTGGAAAAGGGCGAGCTGGGCATGGCAGCGATCCGTTCCCTGTGCCAGCTGTTCGATCCCAAACAGCACCTGAACCCGGGCACCCTGCTAGAAGAGGATGGGGAGGACGCATGAGTCGCTACACCACGCCGGTCTGGCCCCGCGAAACCCAGCTGGAACGGCTGCGCCAGGGAAACGAGCGCTACGATCTGGTCATCGTCGGTGGCGGCATTACCGGCGCCGGCATCCTGCGCGAGGCCGCCCGTATGGGGCTGCGGGCCCTGCTGGTGGAGCAGCGGGACTTTGCCTGGGGCACCTCCAGTCGGTCGTCGAAGATGGTCCACGGGGGGCTGCGTTACCTGGGCAGTGGCCATTTTGGCCTGACCCGGGATGCGGTCCATGAGCGCCAGCGCCTGCTGGACGAGGCGCCAGGGCTGGTGGATCCACTGCCGTTTGTCATGCCCCATTACCGCAAGCAGTTTCCGGGGCCGGGGCTGTTCGGCATCCTGCTGTCGGTATACGACTGGATGGCCGGTCAGCGCAATCACGAATACCTCAAGGGCAACCGGGTGCTGGACTGGGTGCCGGGGCTGAACCGTGAGGGGCTCTATGGTGGGACCCGCTTCGGCGATGCGGTGACCGACGATGCGCGGCTGGTCCTGCGCGTGCTGCATGAAGGCGTCCGCGACGGCGGCGAGGTGCTCAACTATGCCCGGGCCGAACGGGTGTTGCGCGAGGGTGAGCGGGTCCGTGGCCTGGAAGTCCGGGATGTCATGACCGATGAAACCTTCAGCATCCAGGCCGGACTGGTGATCAACGCGACCGGCGCCTGGACCGACGAGCTGCGCTCGCAGTTGGGTGCGGAAAAAACCATTCGTCCCCTGCGGGGCAGCCACCTGGTCTTTCCCTACTGGCGGCTGCCGGTGGGGTGCACCGTTTCGCTCTTCCATCCCGACGATGGTCGCCCGGTGTTCGTGTTCCCCTGGGAAGGGGTGACCGTAGTGGGCACGACCGACCTCGACCACCAGGCGGGGCTCGATGACGATGCCCGAATCACGCCAGAGGAAGTGGACTACCTGCTGGCGATCGTATCGCGGCTGTTCCCCCAGAGCGGTATTGGTGCCGGCGATGTGATGGCCACCTGGGCCGGCGTGCGGCCGGTGGTGGGCGGACACTCCAAGGATCCCTCCAAGGAAAACCGCGAACACGCCATCTGGGATGACCAGGGGCTGGTCAGTGTGGCCGGTGGCAAGTTGACCACCTTCCGCCTCATCGCCCTGGATACCCTGGAAAAAGGCCTGCCGTATCTGGACAAGCTGGAAACCGTGCGTTCCAGCGGCCCGGTTTTCCAGCACTACCAGGCCAGCCAGCCCCGGCCCCAGGGCATTTCGTCGCGTCAGTGGCAGCGTCTGCAGGGTCACTACGGCGAGCGCCTGCCGGAGCTGATGGCCGCCGGCCCGACGGAGCCGGTGGCGGAGACCGACACGCTCTGGGCCGAGCTGGTCTGGAGCGCCCAGAACGAGAGCATCCAGCATCTGGATGACCTGCTGCTGCGCCGCACCCGCCTGGGGCTGCTGTTGCCCAATGGGGGTGAGGCGATTCTGGATCGCCTGCAGGCCCTGTGCGAGCCGGTGATGGGGTGGTCGGCGGCGCGTTGGCAGGAAGAGCGGCAACGCTACCTGACCCTGTGGCGGCGGGCCTATAGCCTGCCCGGTGCGGCTGGGGGAGACGAGGCATGACGTCCCCCCTGATTCTGGCCATCGACAACGGCACCCAGAGTGTCCGCGCGCTGCTGTTCAATCTCGACGGGGATCTGGTGGGCAAGGGCAAGGAGGAAATCGAGCCCTATTTCTCGGCGCATCCCGGCTGGGCGGAACAGCATCCGGACTATTACTGGGAAAGCCTGGGGCGGGCCTGCGAGAAATTGTGGGCGGACACCGACGCCCAACCCGAGGACGTCACCGCGGTTACGGTCACCACGCAGCGGGGGACAGTGATCAACCTTGATCGTCACGGCGATCCACTGCGGCCGGCCATCATCTGGCTGGATCAGCGCCATGCTGAGGTCGAAGGTGCCATCCGCGGCCCCTGGGGCTGGGCGTTCAAGCTCCTGGGGTTGCAGGAGACCATCAAGCGGTTCCGGGAAAACTGCCAGGCCAACTGGATCGCCCAGAACCAGCCGGAGATCTGGAACGAAACCGACAAGTTCGTGCTGCTCTCCGGCTATCTCAACTACCGCCTGACCGGCAGGATCATCGATTCCACCGGCAGTCAGGTGGGCTACATTCCCTTCGACTACAAGCGCCAGGCCTGGGCGGGCGGGCGCGATTTCAAGTGGCAGCTGATGCCGGTCAAGGGCAGCCAGCTGCCCGAGCTGGTCCAGCCTGGCGAGAAGATGGGGGAGTTGCAGGATGAGGCCGCCCGTCACATGGGCCTGCCCGCCGGGCTGCCAGTGATCGCCGCGGCTTCCGATAAGGCCTGCGAGATCCTCGGCTCGGGTGGTAATGCACCGGATATCGGCTGCATGAGCTACGGCACCACGGCGACCATCAACGCCAACAATGCCCGCTACGTGGAACCCATCCGGTTCATGCCACCGTATCCCTCGGCGATTCCCCATCATTATTGCACCGAGGTGATGATCTACCGGGGCTTCTGGATGGTCAGCTGGTTCAAGCGCGAGTTTGGCCAGCGGGAGCAACAGATCGCGGAAGAGCGGGGGATCCAGCCGGAGGCGCTGTTTGATGAGCTGGTCAACGAAGTGCCACCGGGCTCCATGGGGTTGATGCTGCAGCCCTACTGGTCGCCGGGCGTGCGCCAGCCGGGGCCGGAAGCGAAAGGGGCCATCATCGGCTTTGGCGACGTCCATACCCGCTCGCACATCTATCGGGCCATTCTCGAAGGGCTGGCCTATGCGCTGCGTGAAGGCAAGGAGCGCATCGAGAAACGTACCGGGGTCACCATGCAACGGTTGCGGGTGGCCGGCGGCGGTTCCCAGAGCGATGCGGCGATGCAGCTCACGGCGGACATCTTCGGCCTGCCGGCGGAGCGGCCCCATACCTATGAAACCTCCGGCCTGGGGGCGGCCATCGATGCGGCGGTGGGGATGGGGTATTACCCGGATTTCGATACGGCGGTGGAGCGTATGACGCGGGTCGGACAGGTGTTTGAGCCGGATCCCGAAACCCAGGCGCTTTACGATCACCTCTACAAAGAGGTGTATCAGAACATGTATGGCCGGCTGCAGCCGCTGTATGAGCGGATTCGGCGGATTACCGGCTATCCCCGCTAGTCTCGTAGGTTGGGCTGACGAAGGAAGCCCAACATGATTCATGCAGGTGGCATCCTGTTGGGCTTCGCAGGCTCAGCCCAACCTACGGTGCATGACTTGCCCCCAACCGTCATACCCGCGCAGGCGGGTATACAGAGCGGCAAACACTTCAACTGGATGCAAAACGCCCTGGATCCCCGCCTACGCGGGGATGACGGGGGGCGAGTGCGGGGCGAGTGTTCGCGAACAACGGCGCATCCGCTCGGACATAACGGTTGAGGAGCACTCAGACAGATGGTATCTACGGCACTGCTGTCCGGGGAAATACAGAAGCCGTGGCTCGTGGCTTTGGGCCTCCCTTAAGATTGCGGCATGGAGCCCCTCGCCCCTCCGTGGGAGAGGGGTTGGGGAGAGGGGGAGCCGGGGCCTGCGCCGGCCGAATCCTCAACGGGGGCCTATTGGCCCCTCCCCCTCTCCCTGGCCCTCTCCCACGTTGGGGAGAGGGGATGTAGGTTCTCACCAGGTGCGACACTAGGGCGGTAGGTTGGGCTGACGTAGGAAGCCCAACATGATTCATGCAGGTAGCATCCTGTTGGGCTTCGCAGGCTCAGCCCAACCTACGGTGCATGACTTGCCCCCAACCGTCATACCCGCGCAGGCGGGTATCCAGAGCGGCAAACACTTCAACTGGATGCAAAACGCCCTGGATCCCCGCCTACGCGGGGATGACGGGGATCGAGAGCGGGGCGAGTGTTCGTGAACAACGGCGCATCCGCTCGGACATAACGGTTGAGGAGCACTCAGACAGATGGTATCTACGGGTCAAATCTCCAGATTCAGGTGCTGCAATGTCTCCGTCTGCAGCCCTTTTAGTTCCTCGCCAATGGTCACCGGATAAGCGTCGTTCTCCTCCAGGGCTCGCACCTGATCCGGGAGCCGTGCGATGGCATCGCGCGCATTGTCCCGGGCTGTCTTAACATCCGGAATCATATGCTCGAGCACTTCGCCCTGTTCCATGGTCGGCACCAACAGCGCCTCACCCGGCGCATCGCCGCCGCGCAGGGTAATGAGATCGCCACTGTAGCGTCCGTTGCGGTCGCATTGGCGAAAGACCTGCTTGCGGCCGGGGAATGACTGCTTGCCGGTGGAGCTTTTCATGGACGGTTCGCCGGCGTACTCCGTCAGCTTGTAGGCCAGTTCCAGGGACGGTGCATCCTCGGCCGCGCCCAGGGCGGTACCGACGCCGAAGCCGTCGATGGGGGCCTGGTCCCGGACCAGCTTCTGAATCTTGTATTCATCCAGGCCGCTGCTGGCCATGATCTTGATGCCCTTCAGGCCGGCGTCGTCCAGTATCTTCCGGCAGCGGCGGGCCAGCTCGGCCAGGTCGCCGGAATCCAGACGAATGGCGCCGATGTTGGCTTCGTCATCCTGTTTCAGCCAATCGACAATGCCTCGGACGGCGCGCTCGGTGTCGTAGGTGTCCACCAACAGCGTGGTGCCCGGATAGAGCCGCGCATAGGCCTTGAAGGCGGCCATTTCATCGTCATGGGCCTGCACGAAACTGTGGGCCATGGTGCCCTTCACGGGCAGGTCAAAGTCCTGACCGGCCAGGATGTTGCTGGTGCCCGCCAGGCCGGCGGTCGCGTAGGCCCGCACGCCCCGGTAAGCCGCATCGAGGCCGTGCATCCGGCGCATACCGAAATCCACCACCGGCCGGCCCTGGGCGGCTTCCACCAGCCGGACCGCCTTGGAGGCGATCACGCTTTCCAGGTGCACGTAGTTCATGATCAGGCTTTCGAGAATTTGCGCCTCGATGATGGGCGCTTCCACCTCCAGCAGTGGCTCCTGCGGGAAGACCGGCGTGCCTTCCGGCAGGGCATGGACATCCCCGGAAAAACGGAACTCGGCCAGCCAGTCCAGAAACGCCGGATCGAACATGTCCAGCTGACTCAGCCGCTTCAGGTGCTCGCCGCTAAAGCGCAGGGACTGGATGACCCGGGTGATATGCTGTTGGCCGCAGGCCAGCAGGAAGTTGCGGTGGTTCGGCTTCCTGCGGAAAAACAGGCTGAACGTGGCCCGCTGGTTCATGCCTTCGGACCAATAGGCCTGGGCCATGGCCATTTCATAGAGGTCAACCAGCAGGGGTAAATCGCTTTCGTGGACTGTCAGCGCGTCTCGAGCCATTAAAACCTCACTTGATTGCAGAACCGGCTTCACGAAGTTCCTGATAGACCTGCTCCGTCTTGTCGCTGTCGACGGCCCGGGTGCCGTCGGCGATCAGTTCGACGTTGAATCCTTCCTTGCAGGCGTCCTTGACCGTGGCCTGGACGCAAACATCCAGTGCCAGACCGAGCACATGCAGTCGCTCGATACCATGGCGCCTGAGGTAACTGCCCAGATCGGTACCATCGAACGCGGAGTAGGCATCTTCATCAAACCGGGTGCCTTTACTGACACGCACGGCGTCGTCAGGCAATTTCATTTGCGGGTGAAAGGCGGCGCCAGGGGTGTCCTGGACGCAGTGGACAGGCCAGGGGCCGTCGCGGTCCTGGAAGCTGCAGTGGTCCACCGGGTGCCAGTCCCGCGAGGCGATGATGGGCCAGCCTCGTTGCCCGGCCTGGTCGATCCAGTGGTTCACAACGGGAATGATCGCCTCGCTGTCAGGAACGGCCAGCGAACCGCCCTCGCAGAAATCGTTCTGCACATCGACGATAAGCAGTGCATCTTGCGTCGCCATAGCGCCTCCCTTATCCCTGTAGCGCCTGTTGACTGTCTGTTACTGAAAAATGTGCGCCTGGGAGGGGGCGAAATCAAGGGGGCTGACTGGAAGAGGGGCGTAACGCTGCCGGTGGGTGGCTTTCTGTCGCCAAAAAAAAAAGCAGATCAAACGATCTGCTCTAAGGGAAGAATGATGAAAGCCTGAAACTAAAACCTGTTGGATTCCCCCCCAAAGAGCGGCGGAGGTACAACTCGGCTCCTCCGCCTTGGGGGATACTACTCAAATCCACGATTAAAAGATTAAGCCCTGGAGCCGGTTAAGTCTGTGCGTAATGGGTGAGGGAGTGTGTGCTTGAGGTGTTGGGGTGTAACGGGAAAGTCGCTGTTTGTTAAAGCGTGTTACACGAGGGGCCGGTTAGGCTTTTTGATGGAGGTTGGACGCGGGTGCAGTTGCTTTGGCTGCACCCGCAGCTTTCCGGGGGTGTTACGCTTCGTTGGCCAGGGCCTGAGGCGTGGTTTCGGTAATGACCCGGGTGTCGTAGGAGCGCATCAGGGCGTTGATGCAGGCCTTTTCCATCGCGGCGGGCGTGGGCGCCTCGTCGTCGTTGCCGTAGATGCACAGGGCGGTGCCGGCTTCCACGGAGGTGAAGCCCGCGGTGGTCTTGATGGCCTTGTGGTTGATGCCCTCATGAATCCGCTTGAAGGCGCTCGCCGAGCAATGCTCGGGATAGGCGAAATGGGCAATGATGGCGAACTGGTTGTCGCTGATCCGGCAGAGGGCGTCCAGCGGGCGGATCAGGTGGGTCAGGCGTCGGCCGATGCCGGTGGCCAGTTCCGCCATGATGCTCTCGGAGAAGCGGTGCTTGAGCTCCTGCCAGTTGCGGATACCCACGATCACATAGGCCGTGGCGCCACCACGGGATTCCGTATAGCGCAGTGCTTTTTCCAGCCGGGCCTTGGCATAGCTTTCATTGGCCAGGCCGGTCTCGATGTCGATGATGTTGCGCTGCTCCAGCTCGCGGTTGTTCTCGATCAGCAGGCGGTTGGCCACCAGCAGGGTATTCTGGCGGTCGGCCATGCGATCGGCGGCGTAGACCCGGGGCAGCAGCTGCTTGCTCATGTCCGACTTGTAGATGAAGTCGTCCACGCCGCGGTCAAACGCCTCGGAAAGGGCGCTCACGCTTTCCCGGGCCGTGAGCAGGATCACGTAGGTGTAGTGGCCGAGCTGCTCGTCCAGCTGGCGGACGCGGTCGGTCATCTCCAGGCCGTCCATGTCCGGCATCAGCCAGTCGGCAATCAGCACGCTGGCCGGGCGTTCTTCCATCATGCGCAGGCCTTCCGGCGCGCTGTTGGCTACCCGCACATCGCTGTAACCGGCGTTTTTCAGGGCCCGGCCCACAACGGCGCTACTGAATTTGGCATCGTCAACGACAAGAATGGATAACTCGAGGTTCGGCATATAACACTGCTTTTTCAGGCGTTTGTTATTATTCGATGCGGAAACGACGATGGCCTCAGCCATTTCAGGGGGCCTTTTGCGGGCCCTGTTTTTCCTGTTTGCCGGTTGCACCGAAGAGAAGGTTTGAGGGGGCATTATAGCGCAACTGCTTGTCACCGCTGCCCGAATTTGCAAAAGTTTGAATCCGGTCCCCGGTCCATTTGCAAAATAGTGTGGAACTGTGACCTTCTTCCATGCGATGTCGATCCTGTGTCGTTTTTTTAACCCCATGCGCGACGGGCACGGCCCGTGAATCGAGGAGCTTGATGAATGCCGTCTTTTGATATTGTTTCCGAAGTGGATATGCACGAGATTACCAACGCGGTGGATCAGGCCCGCCGGGAGCTGGGTAATCGCTGGGATTTCAAGAACGTCGACGCAGGATTTGAGCACAACGACAACACCATCACCATTGCCGCCGAGCAGGAATTCCAGCTGGATCAGCTGGCGGACATGCTACGCATGGCCCTGGCCAAGCGCGGGGTGGATACGCGCACACTGAAAGAGGAGCAGGAATCCCGTTCCGGCAAGCAGGTCAAGCGGCAGTTCAGTGTCCAGCAGGGTATCGACCAGCCCACCGCCAAGGACATCGTCAAGCGTATCAAGGGTTCCGGGATCAAGGTGCAGGCCTCCATTCAGGGCGAACAGGTCCGGGTCAACGGCAAGAAGCGCGATGATCTGCAGCAGGTGATCGCCATGCTCAAGGAATCCGACCTGGAGCTGCCGCTGCAATTCAATAACTTCCGGGATTGATGTGGCGCAGTCCTCGGTAGACCAGCAGTCCTTCAAAGAAGCGCTCTACGTCTATACCCGCCGCCCCGTTCTGCTGATGCTGCTACTGGGCTTCTCGGCGGGCTTGCCGTTGCTTCTGGTGTTCTCGACACTCACCGCCCGATTGTCAGATCTGGGTGTCGAAACGGCGACCATCGGTTTCTTCAGCTGGCTGGGGATTACCTACTCGATCAAGGTGATCTGGGCGCCCGTTGTCGACTGGTTGCAGATTCCTTTGCTAACCCGGCTCTTGGGACAGCGGCGCAGCTGGATGCTGCTGGCCCAGGGCGGCATCGCACTGGGACTCTGGCAGATGGCCATTACGGATCCGGTTGAAAACACCACCTGGCTCGCCCTGTCCGGATTGCTCGTCGCGTTCTCATCGGCGACCCAGGATGTGTCGATTGACGCCTTCAGAATCGAGGCTGCAGAAGCCCGCTTTCAGGCGGCCATGTCCGCCATGTATGTGTTTGGATATCGCCTTGCGCTGCTGGTAGCCGGGGCCGGTGCGCTCTACATCGCGCAGTTTTTCTCCTGGAGCTGGGCCTACCTGGCCATGGCCGCCTTGATGGGAATTGGCGCCTTTGCCGTGTTGGTGGCCAGGGAGCCGCAGGGCCAGCGCCATGAACGGGTACACGAAACGGCGGAAGCCATGGCAGCGGAAGCGGCCCGTCAACCGCACATGCCGGAATGGGCGGGCAAGCTGTGGGGATGGCTGAAGGTCTCCGTGGTGGCGCCGTTTGTGGATTTCTTCACCCGTTACGGCAAGTACGCGCTGCCGGTGTTGGTACTGGTGGCGGTTTTCCGCATCTGTGACCTGTCCATGGGGGTCATGGCCAACCCCTTCTATCTCGATTACATGGGCTTTAGCAAAGTCGACGTCGCCAACGTGACCAAGGTCTTCGGCTTCATGATGACCATTCTTGGCGCCGGATTGGGCGGTGTTCTGGTGGCTCGCTTCGGGATTCGGCCGATTCTGCTTGTCGGCGCGATCTCCACGGCGTTGACCAATCTGCTGTTCGTGATGATTGCCCAGTTTCCGGATTCTCTGATGACCACGGCCTGGACGTTCAACCTCATGGGGTGGGTGGTCCACGCACCGTTTGATTTGATGGCGCTGGGAATGGTGGTGGGGGCGGACAATCTCAGTGGGGGGCTGGCCACCGTGGCGTTCATCGCCTGGTTGTCCAGCATGACCAATGTGGATTTCACCGCGACTCAATACGCGCTGTTCAGCTCCCTGATGACCCTGCCGGGCAAATTCATTGGGGGATTTTCCGGGTTGGTGGTGGAGAGTGCCGGCTATCCGGCCTTTTTCGTGGTGTCGGCTTTCCTGGGTCTGCCCGCCATCCTGCTGGCCTACTGGGTCTGTCGTCGGGGTAACGATCTGGATGCGATGACCCAGCAGTCAACTGAACCACTGGACCCATCGGAGCATCAGGGCTCCCAGCCATAGCGGGCGAGGGAAATGCGTCCGTTGCGCACTTCCACCCCTTCCGCCCGCAGCCGCTCGGTCTGCTCCTGGGCCCCGGTCGAGTGCGGCGGGAAACTGATCTTCCCCTGCGCATTGATGACCCGGTGCCAGGGGAGGCTGTTGCCTTCCGGTAACCGCGAGAGCGTGCGCCCGACAAAACGGGCCAGTCCGGGCAGGGCGGCCAGCCGGGCGATTTGTCCGTAAGTGGCTACACGGCCCGGCGGAATGCTGTGGACCACTTGCCAGATCGCCTGTTCGCGCGGGTCTATCCCGGGGCTGTCATCTGCCATGGGTATTCACTCAGAGCCGCAGCGCGCCATCCACTTCGATCACGCGGCCTGACAGATAATCATTGTCGATAATGAAAGCCACGGCCTTGGCGATGTCCTCCGGCTGGCCAAGACGCTTGAGCGGAATCGCGTGGGTCATCCGGTCGAGGATTTCCGGTTTCATGGACGCGGTCATCTCGGTTTCGATAAAGCCTGGGGCAATTGCCATGGAACGGATGCCATGATGGGCCAGTTCGCCGGCCCAGACGGTGGTCAGGGCGCAAACGCCAGCCTTGGCGGCGGAATAATTGCTCTGGCCAAAGTTGCCTGCTCGGGAAAGGCTGGAAATATTGATGATGACACCAGGACGCTTGAGTTCGATCATCCTGGTCGCGGCTTCCCGGCCGCAGAGGAAGACACCGGTCAGGTTCACGTCAATCACAGCCTGCCACTCGTCCAGGCTCATGCGTTTGACCACGTTGCCATCGTGGGCCTTGACCAATAGTCCGTCCCGCAGAATACCGGCGTTATTGACCACGACATCCAGGGCGCCCAGGTCCGCCACGATTTCGGCAAAAACCCGTTCCACATCGCCCTCGCGCGCCACATTGGCGGTATAGGCGCGGGCCTCGGCACCGGCTTCCTCGCAGGCCTGAACCGCGCCCTGCAGTGTCTCCTCATGAATATCGATCAGCGCCAGCCGGGCGCCCTGCCTGGCCAGGTATTCCGCCATGGCCCGTCCCAGGCCCTGACCACCGCCGGTAATCGCGATTACAGCGTCTTGAACTTTCATGTTTGAATACCAATGTAACCAATGGAGCGCTCATTGTAGTGGGAAATCGTCCTGAAGCCAGTGTGGCGCATATCCTGCTCAAGCTTGCGGGTGCCATCAGGCGGTGTTCGTGAAGCCTGTTCTCCTTCTGTCTGTCGTGGAGTATCCATGCGTTTTCTCTTTCTCCTCTTTATCGTCCTTCCCATTCTGGAAACCGTGGTTCTGATCAAGGTGGGTGGGATTATCGGCGCCTGGCCCACCGTGGGGCTGGTGCTGTTAACGGCCATGATTGGCGCCTCCATGCTCAAGCAGCAGGGCCTGGCCACCCTTCTGCGGGCCAATCAGCGCCTGGAAAGCGGGGAACTGCCCGCCCGGGAAGTGGCCGAAGGCTTTTTACTGGCGATCGGCGGCGCGCTGCTGCTGACTCCCGGCTTCATAACCGATGCCATCGGTTTTCTGTGTCTGGCCCCGGGCTCCCGTCATTTGCTGGCGGCCGCGGTGCTCAAGCGCGCGGTGGTCAGTGGGCAGGGTTTCTCCTTCCACTATCGGTCGGGACCGCGACCGGGACCCGACGATATGTTTGGCCGTGGCGGCCCCTTCCGAGGGCCGGATGGCCACGATGTCATCGATGGCGAGTACGAGCGCGAAGATTCAAACCCGCGTAACGACCGGGACGGTATCGAAAAAAAATAGAATTTTTTTGTTCCGGGGCATTGAAAACCCCGCCGCCAACCCCATTTACCAGCACACAGAGTTGCGATGCCCGCCGGAGAGGCCTCTCTTCGGGGATTCCCGCCGGTGGCATGGCATTGTTCAACCTCATTGCTCAACCGACATTCAGAAAGTGGAGATCCTAAGCAATGAAAATCCGTCCGTTACACGATCGTGTTGTCGTGCGCCGCAAGGAAGAAGAAGAGAAAACCGCTGGCGGCATCGTGCTGCCGGGTAATGCGAAGGAAAAGCCTTCCCAGGGTGAAGTGATCGCAGTGGGCGAGGGCCGTGTCCTGGAAAATGGCGACGTACGTCCGGTCGCTGTAAAAGTTGGCGACACTGTTGTGTTTGGGCAGTTCGCTGGAAACACCGTGAAGGTTGACGGTGAAGAACTGCTCATCATGAGCGAGAACGATATCTACGGCGTACTGGAAGGCTAACGGGCCCCCGGTTGCTTTTTACGGTTTCTATCGATCCATTTTTAGAGAACAGGAAAAAGGAATATGGCAGCGAAAGACGTCAAATTCGGAGATTCCGCACGCAAGAGAATGGTTGCGGGCGTAAACATCCTGGCTGACGCCGTTAAGGTGACTCTGGGTCCCAAGGGCCGTAACGTGGTTCTGGACAAGTCCTTCGGTGCACCGACCGTCACCAAGGACGGCGTATCCGTGGCCAAGGAAATCGAGCTGGAAGACAAGTTCGAGAACATGGGCGCCCAGATGGTGAAGGAAGTGGCTTCCCAGACCAACGATCAGGCTGGTGACGGCACCACTACCGCAACTGTTCTGGCTCAGGCGATTGTTAACGAAGGCCTGAAGTCCGTGACCGCGGGCATGAACCCGATGGATCTCAAGCGCGGCATCGATAAGGCCACCCACGCGGCGGTCGACGAAATCCGCAAGCTGTCCAAGCCGTGCGACGACGAGAAAAACATCGCCCAGGTTGGCACCATCTCCGCGAACAGCGACGAGACCGTGGGCAAGCTGATTGCCGAAGCGATGAAGAAAGTCGGCAAGGAAGGCGTTATCACTGTTGAGGAAGGCCGCGGCCTGGAAGACGAGCTGGAAGTTGTCGAAGGTATGCAGTTCGACCGTGGCTACCTGTCGCCGTACTTCATCAACAACAACGAGAACATGTCCGTCGAGCTGGATGACCCGTACCTCCTGCTGGTGGATAAGAAGATCTCCAACATCCGTGAACTGCTGCCGCTGCTGGAATCCGTAGCGAAGGCCGGCAAGCCGCTGCAGATCATCGCGGAAGATGTTGAAGGCGAAGCGCTGGCGACCCTGGTGGTCAACACCATGCGTGGCATCGTCAAGGTCTCTGCCGTGAAGGCACCGGGCTTCGGCGACCGTCGCAAGGAAATGCTGCAGGACATCGCCATCCTGACCGGCGGTACCGTGATCTCCGAAGAAGTGGGTCTGACCCTGGAGAACGCGACGCTGGACGACCTCGGCCAGGCCAAGCGCGTCAACGTCACCAAGGAAAACACCACTGTTATCGGCGGTCAGGGTCAGCAGCACGACATCGAAGCGCGTGTTGAGCAGATCCGCAAGCAGATCGAAGAAAGCTCCTCCGATTACGACAAGGAGAAGCTGCAGGAGCGTGTTGCCAAGCTGGCTGGCGGTGTGGCCGTCATCAAGGTTGGCGCCGGTTCTGAAGTGGAAATGAAAGAGAAGAAGGCACGCGTTGAAGACGCTCTGCACTCCACCCGCGCGGCGGTCGAGGAAGGCATCGTGCCTGGTGGTGGCGTCGCCTTGATTCGTGCCATTCAGGCTGTTGAAGGCCTCAAAGGCGACAACGAAGAGCAGAATGTCGGTATCGCGCTTATGCTGCGCGCCATGGAGGCCCCGCTGCGTCAGATCGTGACCAACGCGGGCGTTGAGGCAGCCGTTATTATTGACACCATCAAGAAGCAGGATGGGTCTTACGGCTTCAACGCAGCCACTGAGGAGTATGGCGATATGCTCGATATGGGCATTATCGACCCGGCCAAGGTGACCCGTTCCGCACTGCAAGCCGCAGCTTCCGTAGCCGGTCTCATGATCACCACCGAGTGCATGATCACCGACCACCCGGAAGACGAGAAGGGCGGTGGCGCGCCTGACATGGGCGGCATGGGTGGCATGGGCGGAATGGGCGGCATGATGTAAGCCGTTTCCGACCCAGGCACGACGCCTGATAAAACCCGCGGTGTAAGCCGCGGGTTTTTTTATGGATGCAAGCCAGGGAATGCCGGTTTTGTGACCTTTTTGACCTGCCTTGCGTAGTTATTGGGATAGTGGCTCTGCTAGACTTGTCGTCTTGATATTGCAGTGTCATATCAGGGACATATTGAGCGGCAATAATGGGCGCGATGTTAAAACTCCTGCATTTCATTCCATCCCCATGACTTCACAGGCGAATGGTTTTTCCCTGGGGAAGTGGCGTGTTTTCTGGCTGATTCTCCTTTTTCTGCTGACCTGGCTGGCGGCCATGATTTATGCCTTGCCCGCCTCGCTGGTGTGGTCGCAGGCGAGTCGCTATGTGCAGCTGCCTCGTGAGGTTACGGTGGAAGCCGTCGGTGGCTCGGTCTGGGATGGCGAGGCCCTGGTCAAGGTGGCCGGCCGCGCACTGCGTCTGGATTGGCAGGCCGGTTTGCCGCTCTGGGCCGAGCAACAGTGGCCCATCGCCTGGAGCCTGGAAACCCGGCAGTCGCGAATAGCCGGCGAGGTGACCAATCTGGCTACCGAAGGGCTGTCGGTGGGGATCGACGAGGGCCGCATCGATCTGGCCGAATTCGCATCGCTGGCGCGAGCCAACGGGTTGACGCTGAATGGGCAGATCACCATCGACCGCCTCAGGCTCCAGCTCAATGCCCAGGGCTGGAAGGAGGCCACCGGTGTTGCCCGGTGGTCCGGGGGGCCGGTGGCCTGGAATCTGCCGACCGGGCGGGGGCAGGCCACCATGCCGCCCATGGTGGCCAGGCTGGAAACCCGCGGTGACGCGCTGCAGGCGGTTGTGCGGGAAGAATCCTCGTCCACACCGCTGATAACGTCCCGTCTGCAACCCACGGGATGGGCTCATGTTGAAGTGCATCAGCGCTTGCTCACCCTGTCCGGTTTGCAGATCGGCAAGGGGAACCCACCGGACAAAGTGGTATTTCAGGTCAAACAGCGCCTGATGCCGCCGGTTGGATCATAGGGGCGGGTGATGCGCGATTCAGTCCAAAAAAATGGCATGACAGCCGACGAGCGGATCACAAATCCGTGGCCGGGGCGCATCGCGTTCTTGCTTCTTGTGGGATTGATTGTCAATCTTGCATGGCTCGGAGGGCTCGCCTCCTGGCGCTTCTGGCAGGTTCCGGTGGAGATCCCGCCGATCTACCAGGGCCAGGGAAGTGCTGCTGCGGGGGGTGTCACTAAGCCGGCCCTGGCACTCTCAGACCTGGATTTGTTCGGCGCCATGAACAGCCAGGATGCCGTTCCTGATGTGATTTCGAAGAAAGCGCCGGAAACGCGGCTCAGGCTTTCACTTTTAGGTGTGATGGTGGCCGAGCGGCCGGAGGAGTCCGGTGCTATAGTAGCAGAGGGTCGGGAAGACGCCGGCTATTATCGGGTTGGACAGGACCTTCCCGGCGGCGCCAAGCTGGTCGAGGTGGAACCCAAGCGCATTTTGATTCGCCGAGCCGGCCAGATTGAATCGCTGACCTTCCCTGAGGAGGGCTCAGAAGGTGTCCAGACCGTAGCGGCAACGGAGGAGACGTTCGATTCCCCGGAAGCTTTTGCAGAAGCGGCGACCGAGCGCTTGCAGGAAGATCCTGATCAGGCGCTGGGGACGGTGGGGCTGCAGCCCGCGCCCAGCGGTACCGGTTATGTGTATGACGGGTCGAATCCGATGCTTTCGGCCATGAATCTTCAACAGGGTGATGTCATCCTGTCGATTAATAATTACCCTCTGGGCGATATCGCTCAGGATCGCCAGATGCTTCAACAGTGGACCCAGGAAGACGAACTGACTGTTGAGGTGGAAAGAGACGGCACGCGGTTCACCTTTACCTACCCGATGCCGTGACCTGGGATGATTTGGAGCCACGGCTCCAGAAACACATGGAGTAGACAGGGCTTGACCTTCGCATGACAGGAAAACTGAACCTCTATCGCGCACTTGTATTGCTCGTCCTGCTGCCACTGTTTGCATGGGGCGCCGACAACAACGAGCAAACCTGGAAAGTGAACCTGAAAGACGCCGATATCCGGGCCTTCGTGACCCAGATCGCCGACATCACGGGGTACAGCTTCGTGATCGACCCGCGCGTGAAGGGCAAGGTCACGGTGCTATCCAGTGCGCCGATGAACAAGGACGAAATCTATGACATGTTCCTGTCCGTGTTGCAGGTGCATGGCTTTACGGCGATTCCCGGCGAAGAAGTGATCAAGATCGTTCAGCAAACCGACGCCAAGCAGACGGCGGAAAATCTCAAACGCTTTGATCGCGTACCCTCGGAGCAGCTGGTCACGCGCGTCATACAGGTTAATAACGCCAATGCCCTGGAACTGGTGCCGATTCTCCGTCCCATGGTCGCGCGCTATGGCCATCTGGCGGGTGTCGCTGCTGCCAACGCGCTGATCATCTCCGACCATGTCTCGAACATTGAGCGTATTGAGAAGATCGTTCATGAACTGGACAGCCCCTCCAAGTACGAGCTGGAAGTGGTTCAGCTGCAGGAAGCCTGGGTCGGGGACATGGTCAAGCTTCTCAAGGAGCTGGCGCCTGCTGAACTGGGGCAGGGGCAGAACCAATCCGGTAAATACAGTGTTGTGGCCGATGAGCGCAGTAACCGCCTGATTATTCGTGGTGACGAGAACTTCCGCGAGAAGATGCGCGGACTGATTGCCAAGCTTGACCAACCCTCCGCCACTGGCGGCACCACCCGGGTGATTCGCCTCAACCATGCCGATGCCAAGAAGCTCTCCGAGCTGCTCAAGGGCATCATGGGCGAGGTGGTCAAAGAGAAAACACAAGGGCAAAGTGGTGGTGGCTCGCCCCGCGAACAGGTTTCCATCTTCCCTGACGAAGGGTTGAACGCCCTGGTGGTGCGGGCCGAGCCGTCGCTGCTGCAGGAAGTGGAATTCATTATCGAACAGCTCGACGTGCGCCGAGCGCAGGTGCTGATTGAGGCCGCCATCGTCGAGATCAGTGACGAGGCCGGCCGTGATCTGGGTATCCAGTGGGCGGTGGGTGACCAGTCCGGCGAATCGACGCCGCTGGTGGGTACCAACTTCGACAATGCCGGCGTCAGCATCAGCAGCATTCTGACTGCTTTGGTACAGGGTGATCCAGCGTCTGTCGGCACCGGTGGCGCCACCCTCGGGATTGGCGAATTCGATGGCACTGGCGTTTCCTGGGGCGTGTTATTGCAGGCGCTGTCCCGGACCACCGCGGCAAATCTGCTTTCAACACCCAGTATCATCACGCTGGATAACGAAGAGTCTCAGATCACTGTGGGCCAGAACGTTCCCTTCAAGACCGGACAGGCCACCAGCACCGGTTCCGGCGTGGACAATCCGTTCACCACCATCGAGCGCAAGGATATCGGTCTGACCCTCAAGGTGACCCCGAGCATCAGCGTGGATGACCTGGTCCGGCTGCAGGTGGAACAGACCACCGAGAATGTGACCGAGAGCGTGGAAGCCAGCGACATCGTCACCAACAAGCGCGAGATCAAGACCACCGTATTGGCGGACAATGGCGAGACGATCGTGCTGGGCGGCCTGATTCGTGAGGATTATCAGAAGCAAATCCAGAAAGTACCCCTGCTGGGTGACATTCCCTTCCTGGGCGCCCTGTTCCGCAGTGAAAGTAAGAGCAAGACCAAGCGCAATCTGCTGGTGTTCCTGCGGCCGACCATCCTTTCCGGCAAGGGCAAGGCGCAGGACATCGCCCAGAACCGCTTTGATCGTCTTTGGGAGATCAACCTGGGTATGGAAGAAGCGGCTGGCAACGATGTGGATCATCTGGAAAAGCCAGCCATGGAGTCGCTTTTCCGCCGCAACGAGATGCCTGCCAATACGATGCAGTAGCTGGAGAGGGCTCGGCCTAATCCATAATGGACAATTTGGGCGCCATACGGCGCCTCCCCCTCACCCTGGTCCTCTCCCCATAGGGGCGAGGGGATGTCTACGTCTCACTTGGTGACAGCGGACTGCCTTCTCGCCGGCCCCACCGGCAATGGCGGCATCGGGCAATCCAGCTGGTCCGCCACCAGCCGCAGCAGTTCATATTCCCGCGTCGCGACCTTGCCGTCATGCAGCACACACTCGCCACAGGCGTCCAGCACCGCCGGTTTGAGCATCGGCGACAGGCCGGAAAGCATTTTCAGAGCGGTAACCAGCCGGTTGGCCGAAATCTTCTTCTCTTCCGGCGGTGACGCGTTGGCTTCGAAGCCGCTCATGGCCTGACTGTAGAGCTTACCGGCAGCCGCCTCGTCGGCGGTTCCCGCTCTCGCCATCAGCCAGAGCACCGTTTGCAGGGCCGGCATGACACCCCGAAAGCTCCGATACTTCACCTTGGCCACCCGACTGGATTTGCTGTCCAGGTGCTTGCGCAGGAAGGTGAGTACGGCGAATTCGTGCAGTGTGATGCGCTGATCCGCCTCGGCGATTTTTTGCAGTGACTGCAGCAGCAGTTGCTGATCTGCCGCACCCAGTTGTCGCAGTGCCGGCAGGGCCAGCTCCAGGGCCGGGAGGCGGAACGCATGGCCAAGCCTTTTGAGTGCCGTGTAGGTGTCGCTCACCTGGGTAGGCTGGGGCCGGGTCGGGCCGTTGTCGGTCAGGGCCTCAAGTGCATCGCCGTGCATGTCTTCACTGGCTTCGGTCAGCATCAGTGCATAGGTGAACTGAACGGCGCCGTTGGTGGTATGCAGACGCTGATTGAGCTCTTTGGGCAGCTGCGCCAGGATTTGTTCGGCGTAGGCTTCGTTCACCGGTGTCACGGCGCCCACTGAGCTGGATAGCGGTGCGAAATGAGCGGAACGGTCCTGATGACCTATCTGTGCTGAAGCGGCATCGGCAAAGGCACTGACGGTCTGCTCGCGCTGGGAGATCAGAGGCTCCTGTGCAGCTGCTGCCCTGGCCGAGCCGGGCCGGCCATAGCGGGCCCGCATGCGCGCCAGCAGCTGCTCATCGATGGCCTCGATACGCTCATCGATCGGCGGATGGGAGCCCAGGAGGCGGCCAAAGGCCATTTTGACACTTTCGGCAAAGCACAGGTGGTTGAGGTCTTCGGCGTGACTGGTCTGCTCCAGGCGCCCGCCTCGCAGATTGAGCCCGATCTTGTAAAGCGCGCCGCCAATGCCTTCGGGATTGCGGGTGAACTGGACGGCCGAGGCGTCGGCCAGGAATTCCCGCTGCCGGGAGATGGCCGACTTGATGAGGCGACCGAAGAAGACTCCGATAAAGCCAACGATCACCAATCCCAGGCCCAGCAGTCCCAGGGCCGGGCCGGCGTCGTTACGGGAGGAGCGTGTTGTGCGCCTTCCGGAAAAGGCCACGCGCATCAGGAACTGGCCAATCTGGCCGATCATCAGAATGCCGGCCAGCAGGGCAATCAGCCGGATATTGGTGCGCATGTCGCCATTGAGAATATGGCTGAATTCGTGCGCCACAACCCCTTGTAGCTCATCGCGATTGAGGGTTTGCAGGGCGCCGCTGGTGACGACCATGACGGCCTCGTTGGCCTGGTAACCGGCGACAAAGGCGTTGATGGTGGTTTCCTGCTCCATCACGTAGAGTTCGGGCATGGTGACCCCGCTGGCGATGGCCATCTCCTCCACCACATTGCGCAGGCGGCGCTCTTCGAGGGTTTTGGGGTCGCTCTCGATGCGCCGGGCGCCCACCATCTTGGCCACCGCCTTGCCACCGTCGCGCAGGGCAACGAAGCGGACCAGGGTGCCAAACCCAATGATCAGTATCACCACGGCCAGGCAAACGAGACTTGGTCGTGAAAACAGCCAGTCCGGCAGGGGCAGGTGACCGCCTTCTGAGCCTTCGACAACCAGAATGGCGTAGAACACCAGGTCGACCGCGATCGCAATGAAGGCGACCGCGAGAATCAGGAGCAGGAGCAGGAGACCGGTGTTGCGGCGTGCCCGGTCTTGGTTTTCAAAGAACCGCACGGAGACTGTTCACCTTACTGTCAAAAGGAGACTTTGGGCGCCTGCCGGGCTTCCGGGGACTCCAGCTCCAGGGGAGCGCTGGGCTTGAAGGCGAAGAATCCGGCGAGAACATTGTTCGGGAACTGTTCGCGATAGGTGTTGTAGGTCATCACCGAATCGTTATAGGCCTGGCGTGCAAATGCAACCCGGTTCTCCGTGCTGGTGAGTTCTTCCATCAGCTGCTGGATGGTCTCGTTGGCCTTCAGTTCGGGGTAGTTTTCGGCCACCGCGTAGAAGTTGGCCAGCGCCTTGGACAGCATGTTCTCGGCACTGGACAGCTGGTTGACCTTGCCCGCATCCGCCGGGTCCTTACGTGCCTCCTGTTGGGCGCTGACGGCTTGGTTGCGCGCCTCCATCACCTGGGTGAGGGTTTCGCGTTCGTGGGTCAGATAGGCCTTGGCGCTTTCCACCAGGTTGGGGATCAGGTCGTGGCGGCGCTGGAGCTGCACATCGATCTGGGCAAAACCGTTCTTGAACTGGTTGCGCAGTGCCACCAGGCGGTTATAGATCATGACGGCGAAAGCAATGACGGCAACGATCACTGCCAGGCCGATAAGGGTTGTGATGCTCATGGTGTCTCCTTGATCGAAGGCCGTTGGCTCATGAGGGGATTATAGTGCCCTTGTCAGAACTGGATATCGGAAGGTGTCTGGGCCGAGAACTCGGTGACGAAATCGGCGAACTGGTCGGCGCTGGTCGGTTTGCTGTAATAATAGCCCTGGGCCAGGAGGCAGCCGCGGTTACGCAGGTACACGCTTTGCTCCTCGGTCTCCACTCCTTCGGCAATAACACTGAGATTGAGGCTGCGGCCCAGATCGATGATGGTGTTGGCAATGCGTGTGTCATCTTCGTGCACCAGCAGGTCGCGGATGAACTGCTTGTCGATCTTGAGGTGATGCACCGGCAGCCGCTTCAGGTACGTGAGGGAAGAGTAACCGGTTCCGAAATCGTCCACGGCGATCAGGATACCCTCGTCACGCAAGCGCGTGAGTTTCTCGATGGCGTCATCCAGGTTCTGCATGAAACTGGTTTCGGTCACTTCCAGTTCCAACCGGTTGGGCGGCAGCTCGTGTTTGCGCAGCAGGGACAGCACGTTTTCGACGATGTTGCCCTGGCGTAGCTGGACTGCTGAAAGGTTGACTGCGATCCGCAGAGGCTTGCCTTCGGCCATCCACACTGCGGCCTGGGCGCACGCCTGATCCAGAACCCATTCGCCAATCTCGATGATGGAATGGTTGAGCTCGGCCAGCGGGATAAAGGAGTCCGGTGGTACCAGGCCGCGGGTCGGGTGATTCCAGCGCAGCAGGGCTTCGGCGCCCACCACTCGGTGGCTTTCCATATTGATCTGAGGCTGGAAAACCAGGTGGAACTGACCTTCCGGGAGCGCCTGGGCCAGATCCTTTTCCAGTTGTTTGCGATCCCGGATCTCCTGGTCGACGCTGGCCACATAGAACTGGAACACGTTGTGGCCCCCGGTCTTGGCCAGGGTCATGCTCTGTTCGGCTTTTTGCAGCAGGCGATCCGGCTGATAGGCGTCGTCCGGGAAGAGGGCAATGCCAATGGTCGCGGTAATGGCCAGTTCCTGATCGCCCACCCGCGCCGGCTGACTCAGGGACTGCAGCAGCCACTCGGCCGTTGCCGCAGCCTGATAGCTTTCCTTCAGCTGGTGTTCGATGATGACAAACTGGTCGCTGCCCAGCCGCCCGGCAGTGAATATGCGCTGACTGCTCTCGTCGGTGAGGCGGTCGGCAATCACCTGGAGCAGTTCATCGCCCTTCTGATAGCCGTATTGCTCGTTGATGGTTTTGAAGTCGTCCAGACCACAGCAATAGACCGCCAGCATCTGGCGTTGCCGGCGGGCATCTTCCAGGGCGCCGGAGAGCAGGTCCAGGAACATCTCGCGATTGGGCAGGCCAGTCAGGTTGTCGTAGCGTGACAGTCGGCTAACTCGCGCCTCGGCGGCCTGGTGTTTTTTCTGGTTTTCGGCAATCGACTGCAGCAACTGATTGGTGGAACTGACCCACAGGCCCAGTTCATCCCGTTCATGGCCTTTGGGCGGTTCCAGGAGTTGGTCGCCGGGACGTTCCGGATCCACATGGGAAATGGAGTGAATGATGCGAAAGAGAGGGCGCGTGAGCAGCAGGTGATACACCAGATAAAGCACCATGCCCAGAATCAGGGCTCGCGCCATGCCGGACAGCAGGATCAGGGTGGCCCGGTCGAGCCACAATCGAGCGGCGTAAGCGGTGTCGATGCGAAGTTCCAGCAGACCGTACACAATCGGCCGGCCGCCCTGGTCCTTGGTCAGGTTGACGGTGTAGGTGCGGCTCTGGCCAAAAATCGGATCCGTCAGTGCCCGGTAACGGGCTGAAAGCTGGTCGGTCTCCCGGCTTGCCAGTCGATCGCCGTCGGGGTGGGCAATGACGGCCGCCTGGGTGGCTTCCTGTTCGAACAGGCCATCAATAACCTGACGGGCCAGCTCTTCATCAATGCTGTAGACCGCCTGGGTGGCGGCGTCCTGAACCAGCGCCAGGGTTTGGTGGGCGCGCTGGTCGAGTTCCTGGGAAACCCGCTGGGCATCCAGAATGATTTGGGCACTGCTCAACGCGATGCCAGCCAACAGAGCTGTCAGCAGGACCCAGCGAAGGATTCGATACCCCAGACGATGTTCCAGTTTGAACGATGGTTTCATGGATTTGTATTTTTGGTGACCGCTCAGCCTTGTTGATCTGGGTATTTCGGCGTCCGCACCCGGATGCTGACATGCAGGCGAGGCTGTTAACCCGTGATATAGCTCGACACCGGCGCGACATTTTCCCAGTAACCCATGGTGACGGCATTTTCTGGGCTGCCCTGTTGGGTGTCTCTTGTGATCCTTCGTCCAGCGACTGGAAGGTGCCGGTATCCAGCGTTCCCAGGAGCCCCTCTCAATATGAATCTGATAAAGGGTCTGCCTCAAGGAGAATCATTTGGCGAATGACTCCCTAAATAAATAGCTGCTCAAGCTTGTTTCGTCCAGTCGAAATGCTGGGTTCACGAGAGGCGGGAAAGTCTGTAAATGGGGGCGGAACACCCTCCGGAAGGAGGGTGTTCACTGGGGTATTACTCAGCGAAGTTCTTGTTCGCAAAATCCCAGTTGATCAGCTCGAAGAAGTGCTCGATGTACTTCGGACGGGCGTTGCGGTAATCGATGTAGTAGGCGTGCTCCCATACATCCATGGTCAGCAGCGGCTTGTCGGAAGTGGTCAGCGGAGTCTCGGCATCGTCCGTGTTGACGATGGCCAGGCTGCCATCAGACTTCTTGACCAGCCAGGTCCAGCCTGAACCGAAGTTGCCGGCACCTTTCTCGGCCCACTGCTTCTTGAACTCGTCGAAAGAACCGAACGCCTGGTTGATCGCGTCAGCGATGGCACCGGTCGGCTCGCCGCCGCCGTTCGGGCTCATGCTGTTCCAGTAGAAGGTGTGGTTCCAGACCTGTGCGGCCTGGTTGAACAGCCCGCCGCTGGCAGATTTGATGATGTCCTCGAGAGACTTTTTCTCGTCCTCGGTGCCTTCGATCAGGCTGTTGAGCTTGGTCACGTAGGCGTTGTGGTGCTTGCCGTGGTGGTATTCAAGCGTTTCCTGGGAAATGTGCGGTTCAAGTGCGTTCTTCTCATACGGCAGGGGGGGAAGTTCAAATGCCATGAGATCAGTCTCCCTTTGGTCTGCTATCAGGATTGGCTTTGGCACGTTGCCGCTGGTGATGGCTCTTGTCATCCCTCAAGGAGAAGATGACGGCATTGCATTAAAGTCATCAAACTGGCGGTCGTGCTTCTGAACTACTGTGTAACGCCCGAGTTGTGTTCCCATCGGGCCTTCGGAAACGTTCGCTGATCATAACACCGCGAATGACGCGCGGCTATGTCAGGAAAAGGCAGCTGCATCTACGGACAACGGTGCCCGGGATGCAGAACGCTCCTGACTTCGATAGATGGAGCCGGTTGCGCTAACTTCAAGTCCCCGATGCCATTTTTCTGCATCTCTGAGTCGTGCCAGCACATCGGGCCCCTTCTTCAGCTGTGCGATGAATTATCGCCGGACGCCGTCAATGTGGTTTCGAATGGGGGGCAGCCCGGCAGGAATTGCGCGCAGGTCTTTACGCGCCAGACCAGCTCCTCGTAAGAATCAGCCAGCACCGTTATATGACCCAGTTTGCGCCCCGGCCGCTCGGACTTGTCGTACAGATGCAGGTGGGTGTAGGGCAGTTTGAGAATCGACTCGTAGTCGCCGTGTTCACCGATGATGTTGATCATGCAGCTGATGCAGCGAGCCGAGGCGTCCCCCAGCGGTTCTCCGGAGACGGCGCGGATGTGGTTTTCGAACTGGCTGGTGACCGCGCCCTCAATGGTCCAGTGACCGGAGTTGTGAACACGTGGGGCCATTTCGTTGGCCAAAAGGCCCTCGGAGGTTTCAAACAGCTCCAGGGTCAGGACGCCGACATGGTTCAGTTCCATCATCAACTCGCCGATGTAGCGACTGGCGGCAGCACGGGTTTGCGGCTTCAGGTGGGGCGCGGGCGCCACCGAATAGCGCAGTATGCCCTCGCTGTGCAGGTTTTCCGCCAGAGGGTAAACCGCGATATCGCCATCTTCACCGCGGGTGGCGATGATGGACACCTCACGCTCGAAATTCACGAAGGCTTCCACCACCAGGCGTTCATGGCCAATGCTGTTCCGGGCTGCGGCGGCCTCCTCGGGGGTTTTCAGCACCGCCTGTCCCTTGCCGTCGTATCCTTCGGTCACCGATTTGGCCACCACCGGACAACCCAGTTCGCGCGCTGCGGCTTCCAGTTCATCAGCGCTGGTGGCGACCCGGTATTCCGGGGTGGGAATGCCGAGGCGATTGAAGAGGGCCTTTTCCAGCTCGCGATTCTGGCAGACCCGCAGGGACTCGGGGCCGGGATGGACAGGCAGCTGCCGGGCCAGGGTTTCGGCCACTTCCACAGGCAGATGCTCGAATTCGTAGCTGACCCGATCGACCTTGCCGGCAAATTCTTCCAGCCGGGTTTGCTCAGGGTCGGAAATCACCTCGCCAATGCCGGCGCTGGGCTTGCCTGACAGATCGTAGAAAACGAACGAGTGGGCGTGCGGGTAGCCGGCCAGCGCCAGCATGCGCCCAAGCTGTCCGGCACCGAGAATACCAATGCGCATGAAACGTCCTCGAAATGGCAGTTATTCCGCCCTTGGGTCGGGATTGTCCAGGACGGTCTGAGTTTGCTGTTCGCGGAAATCCGCCACGGCCTGGCTCACCGCCGGGTCTTCCAGGGCGACGATCTGGGACGCCAGCAAGCCGGCATTGCGGGCACCGGCCTTGCCAATGGCCAGTGTACCGACTGCGACGCCGCCCGGCATCTGCACGATCGAGAGCAGGGAATCGAGGCCCTTGAGGGTGCGCGACTCCACCGGCACGCCCAGCACCGGCAGGCTGGTTTTGGAGGCCACCATGCCCGGCAGATGGGCGGCACCGCCCGCGCCGGCGATGATGACCTTCAGGCCGCGTTCCTGGGCTGACTGCGCGTAATCAAACAGCAAGTCAGGGGTGCGGTGGGCCGAAACGACGCGGGTTTCATAGGCAACACCGAGCTGGTCCAGCATGTTTGCCGCGTGTTCCATGGTCGGCCAGTCCGACTTGGAACCCATAATGAGACCTACTAACGGCTGCATCGCATGATTTCCTTTGCCTTGGAAAACCGACCATTTTACGGGGTGGCCATCATAGACGCAAATGGCGTCGTGGCGGGCACAAACGGTCGCTGTGGGGTGCCGGAACGGTTTCAGTCCAGCCCATCCGCCGCTATCATGCTCCGTTAAAGAGGGCTTTCGGCACGAGCCCGGCTTTTTCATGACAGCGCGCGACAGTCGTGACGAATCCGGGGTCGTGTTGGGAGTCGACGCAGTGACTGACGGAGAGCGGAATCCCAGCATGGAACCGATACGCCCGGAACGGGATGAAGTCGCGGCACGTAAAGGTGCCAAAGCCAAACCAGAAAAACCGGCAAAGGGGGCAGCGCCCAAACCGGAGCGCGCACCCCGTCCCCCGAAGGCCTCCGGGAAAGGGGCCTGGCCGGTTGTCGCCCTACTGATTGTCCTGTTGGTTGCTGTCAGCGCCGTGGGCGGCTGGCTTCTCTATAAGCAGAACCAGGAAGTGAACCGGCTCGCCAGTAATCTGGGGGACGCCCAGGACTGGATCAACCAGAGCAAGCTTTCCCTGGCGCGTTTTGAGGGGCAGCTGACGGAAACCGACCAGGAGCTGGCACAAAGTGGCGACAAGGTGGGTGACAAGATGGCTTTCCTGGAATCGGAAATCCGCAAGCTTTGGGGCGTCGCCTACGATCGCAATCGGAAGGCCATCAAGGCCAATGACGATCAGCTGGCCAAGCTGCAGAAGACCCTGGAAAAGGCCGATGGCAAACTCTCGGAGCTGACATCAAAACTCGATTCCCAGGCGCAGAAGCTGGAGCAGCTCAACACTCAGGTGGCCCGCATCGACAAGGTGGAGGAGGCGGTCAGCGGCCTTCGGGCGGATCTGGGGCAGAAGGTCGATGAGCTGGGCAGTCAGGTGTCGCGCCAGGCGCAGCAGCAGAAACTGGCACTGGACGAAGTCCGGGCACGGGTGAGCGCCCTGGAGCGTAAGCTGCGCCAGCAGGATAGCCAGGCTGAGGTGGCGGCGCTCAGGAAAGAGCTTGGTGATCTGAAGACCGTGGTCGACTCCATCGATGCCTTCCGGAGCCAGATTACGTCGCGCCTGCTTCAACTGGAGTCGCGAGTCGAGAGCAAGGGCGCAGCCGGCGGACAATAGCGGTTTTTGTGCTGGCTCCGGGGCGGCCGAGGGCGTGCTCTGGGGCCAAACGGGAGATGCCGGTGGCGAGTATCTCCCGACTTGCGGTACCTCTCAAATCACCCCTTCCAAAGCTGTTATGATGCCGCCATTACCACAACACGGGAACGGCGGAGATGATGGCACGATTTCTTCAGCTATTCGTCCTGATTCTGGGGCTGACGCTTTTCAGCGGATGCACGGTTTATCAGTCAATAGGAAAAAGCGTAGGGCCTTTTGTTCACCCGGTTACCGGGCAGGACTTTGTTCATATTCCCAATGAGGAATGGAATACCAGCAAGAACGCCCTGTTCTATTTCTATCGTCCGAATTCGGAATGGGCCTCTCAGGAGATAGAGTCGCCCAGCGTGTATATTGATGATCATCATTACTTCAATATCCGCGCCAACAGCTACACCTGGATGGAAGTCTATCCGGGCACGCGCCATATCGACATCCGTCGTCCGCTTCTGGGCCTCGAAGGTGTCGAGTCGCACCTGCTTTCCCTCGACCTGAGCCGCATCGCCGATGCCGATGTGACGGTAGAGCCGGGGCATGTTTATTATTTCCGCTATTCCGAGGAATCGGAGCCGGAGAAAGTGCATCCCATGCTGGCTCCGGACGATCCGCTGGCCTCCGGCACCCTGACGCTGGTTCCACGCGATGTTGCCATTCAGGAGATCGTCGATACCCAGTTCCTCAACAGCGACATGCTCGCCCCCAACCATGCGGCCACCAGTATCGTGGAGGTGAACCGCGAACATGACTATGAGGCGGAAATGGCACGGCTCGAGGAAGAGCGTGAAAAGGAGTTGGAGCGCCTGAAGGAAGAGGGCAAATACGAATCACCGCCCTGGTACTGGCCATTTGGCGGCGGGCCCACCGTTACGCTGGAAAGTGATAAAAAGATCCAGGAGTTGCAGGCCAAGCGTGAAGCCTATCTGGAAGAAAAGGAACGCCGCGAAGAGGCTGCCGAAGGCGATAGCGGATGGTGGCCGTTTTAGGAGCCGGTGGACGTTCCTTTGATTCTTTACCGTGAGCGGGTTAACCAGGCGGCCGTTGATGCAGAGTGCGGCGCTATCACTGATGTCCTGACAGGAGGTGGCTGGTAGAATGGTGCGCTAACAAAAAGCGTGTTCCTGATACCACCTGTCTGGGCACAGGGGCAGGGAATGCCAGGGCGCCTGGTCGTGCCCTGAATGACGGGATAGGAGGAAGTGGAATGTCGTTGAAAGACTCGATGGAGACTCGCCTGGAGGCGGCTCGCATGCGGGTGGAAGAAATTCGGGGGCGTTACTTTTCGGTATCGGCCAAGGTGGTTGAGCAGGGGAGTGACCGTCTTGCCGGTCTGACACGGCTGACCGGACTGTTGGGTCCGGATCTGCGGGAAACCATCAATCAGCGCATCTCCGACGTGCAGTCCTGGCTGGACGAGCTGAATCAGTCCCTGGCGGAGAAAGCGATTCCGGCGGACCGTCGAGCCAAGGTCGGCCAACTGGCGGGCCAGACCCGCAATCCCCTGAGAGTCGTGCAGGGCGGTGCTGGGCAGGGCCCGGAAGCACAGGATGTAAAGGAGGCGCCCCCCGCCTCGGCCAATGATGATGCGGAACCTCCAAAGGCCAAGGTGTTAAAAGCCGCCAAGCCGACGCGCAAGTCAACGCAGGCCGGCAAGAGTGGTTCCACCTCCACCGCGAAGAAAAAGTCTGCCACGGCTGCCAGAAAAGGGCAGAAGGGCGGGGGAAACAAGTCCCCCAAGCGGTCTTGAAAGCCTGGGGGATGTCGAATTCCAAAAAAGATTTGACACCCCTGTGTAAATGCTTAAAATGCGCAACTCACTTGGATGATGACTTGATGACAACGGGCCGGCGGTCTGATCGATTCGAGCCATCAAACGCTTGAAAAAGCCAAGTGGCATGGGTGGTTAGCTCAGCTGGGAGAGCATCGGCCTTACAAGCCGAGGGTCGCAGGTTCGATCCCTGCACCACCCACCAATCAAGCGTCCCGAGTTTACAATTTGGAGCGGTAGTTCAGTTGGTTAGAATACCGGCCTGTCACGCCGGGGGTCGCGGGTTCGAGTCCCGTCCGCTCCGCCATCTTTTGGGTGGTTAGCTCAGCTGGGAGAGCATCGGCCTTACAAGCCGAGGGTCGCAGGTTCGATCCCTGCACCACCCACCATTTCCTCTTTTCCCGAAGTTCCCATCCTCGCCTCAGCAGGCATTTGACGCCCTGATTCAGCTCTCCATCATCTCGTTGGACGTTGGCACTCAGACGTCGAAACGTACCTCTGTGGTTAAGTTTTTACGTGAAACGTCAAACGTCCAACGTGAAACCCTAAAACCAAAGCCCGGAGCTGAACGTCAGACGTCCAACCTCAGACGTCCGACGTTCGTCACCTCACTTATTTCCCAATCAGACTCTGACCACAAACCCGCACCACATTCCCGTTCACACCCTGTGACAGCGGATTGCAGTACCAGGCAATAGTCTCCGCCACGTCCACCGGCAAACCGCCCTGGGACAGACTGTTCATGCGCCGTCCCGCTTCACGGATGGTCAGGGGCATGGCGGCGGTCATCTGGGTCTCGATGAAGCCGGGGGCCACCGCATTGATGGTGCGGTGATCCTTCAGCTGCTTGGCCAGGGCTTCCACATAGCCAATGACGCCGGATTTGGACGCGGCGTAGTTGGTCTGGCCAAAATTACCGGCAATGCCGCTGATGGAAGAGACGCAGACGATGCGGCCGTTCTCGCGCAGCAGATCGCGTTTGAAAAGTTCGTCGTTGATCAGTTCTTCCGCGGTCAGGTTGACGCTGATGGTCATGTCCCAGAAATGCTCGGGCATGCGGCCCAGGGTCTTGTCCCGGGTGATGCCGGCATTGTGGATGACGATATCGACACCGCCGAATTTGTCCTCCAGGAAATCCGCGATCACCGAAGGCGCATTGTGTTCGGTGATGTCTACACCGAGTGGCTGGCCGCCGATGCGTTGAGCCACCTCGTCCAGGGCCGCCATGGCCGCCGGGATGTCGAGGCACACCACCTTGGCACCATCGCGGGCCAGGGTTTCGGCAATGGCCGCGCCGATGCCGCGGGACGCGCCGGTAACCAGGGCGACCTTGCCGGTCAGCGGGGCCACCGGATTAGTGGCGGACTTGCCTTCGCCCGCCTTACCGATGCGCACCACCTGGCCCGAGACGTAGGCCGATTTCGGAGACAGGAAGAAACGCAGGGACGATTCCAGCTGATTTTCCGCATTCGGTGCAATCCACAGCAGTTGAGCTGTCGCGCCTTTCTTGCCGACTTCCTTGCCAATGCTGCGTACAAAGCCTTCCAGCGCGCGATGAGCGGCCGCTTTGGCTGGGGAACGGCAATGGGCCGGGTCGGTGCCCACCACGATGATACGGCCACAACGGGCGATGTGGCGGATGGTCGGGTGGAAGAAATCATAGAGGCAGCGCAGGTCCTCGGTATCGCGCATGCCCGTGGCGTCGAACACCAGGGCCTTGAAGCGGCGCTGTTCGCCGATGTTGCCCATTTCCAGCACGTGCGCGCCATGACTGTCCGCCAGTCCATTGCCGGTTGCCAGGGTTTCCGGGCCGTCCGGGCAGTAGAGGGTGGCCGCGCCGCCCTTGAGAGTGTCGGCGATGGCGGTCAAGGCCTTCGCATCGGGGCCGCCGCCCACCAGCACATGGCCTTCGATACAGGGCTGGTCCGCTTTTTTCCAACGCTCCAGCGCCACCGGTGCCGGCAGGCTGAGCGAATTGACGACTTGTTTGCCCAAGGGGGTGTTAACGAACCTGAGGTAGAGGTCTGACATGCTGGTTTCCTTATCTTCCGTTCTGCTGTAGCTTTTTTCGGGAAACGCTCTTCTATTGAGACGGTATGCCGCAAGCAGCCGCAAAACCGCATTTGTATTTGTCCGGCAGTGCCGTGAGAGCGAATGCGTTGTCGTTGCCGGGACAATGCCGCGAGGCTGTCCCGGTGCCTGGATTCCAATAGTAGGTAGCTGCTGGCCGACAATAATTGACTGGTCATGGGGCCAATCTTGTCAAACTAGCCAATGAGGATCCCGGGCTTCGCGTTAATGTAGGGACATTCGCGAAACTGCAACGATCACCGAAACCCATTCAACAGGATGAATTCATGGCACAGACAACTAAACAACGTCGCACCACGAAAAGCAATGCCTCGGACGGCGTGCGCCGGGTCGCCATTATTGGCGGCAACCGGGTTCCGTTCGCTCGCTCCAACACTGTCTACAGCAAGATCAGCAACCACGAGCTGCTGACCTCGGCGCTGCGTGGTCTGGTGGACCGGTTTGGCCTGCAGGACGAGCGTGTGGGCGAAGTGGTCGCCGGGGCGGTCATCAAGCATTCCCGTGACTTCAATCTGACCCGTGAAAGTGTCCTCAGCTCCGGCCTGGCGCCGGAAACACCCGCCTACGATATCCAGCAGGCCTGCGACACCAGCCTGCAGGCGACCCTGGCGGTGGCCAACAAGATTGCCCTGGGGCAGATCGAATGTGGCATCGCCGGCGGTACCGATACCACTTCGGACGCGCCCATCGAGGTGGGTGACGAACTGCGCCAGATCCTCCTCGATCTGAACCGCGCCAAGACCATGAAGGAGCGCCTGAAAATTATTGGCCGCTTCCGCCCGCAGCATCTGGCGCCGCGTATTCCACAAAACGGGGAACCCCGCACCGGCAAATCCATGGGTGAGCATTCCCAGGTCACCGCCAAGGCGTGGGACATCAGCCGGGAGGCTCAGGACGAGCTGGCCTATCTTTCCCACAGGAATCTGGCCAAGGCCTACGAAGAGGGCTTTTTTGACGATCTGGTCACCCCGCTGGCCGGGCTGTCCCAAGACAACAACATGCGTCCCGATTCCAGCATCGAAAAGCTGGCGACCCTGAAGCCCGCCTTTGCCAAAGACGGCACCATGACTGCCGGCAACTCCACGCCGCTGACGGATGGGGCCTCCTGTGTGCTGCTGGCCAGCGAAGAGTGGGCCAAGGCCCGTAACCTGCCGGTACTGGCCTATCTGACCTTTGCCGAGACGGCGGCGGTCGACTTCGTCAACAAGGAAGGCCTGTTGATGGCGCCGGCTTATGCTGCCCCGCGGATGCTGGAGCGCGCCGGTCTGACGCTGCAGGATTTCGATTTCTACGAGATCCATGAGGCCTTCGCCTCCCAGGTGCTCTACACCCTGAAGGCCTGGGAGGACGAAAAATTCTGCAAAGAGCAGTTGGGGCTGGACAAGGCCCTGGGCAGCATCGACCGCAACAAGCTCAACGTGAAAGGCAGCAGCCTGGCGGTGGGGCACCCCTTCGCGGCCACCGGTGCGCGTATCGTGGCGACCCTGGCCAAGTTGCTGGCCGAGAAGGGCAGTGGCCGCGGCTTCATCTCCATCTGCGCTGCGGGTGGTCAGGGTGTGACCGCTATCCTCGAGCGTTGATGCCCGGCGTCAGACGTCGGAGATCCGGCGTCTGACGCTTCAATACCCTTCCGGCTTCTGGAAGCCCGCCAGCCCTGCTTCTTCCAGTAGCTGCGCGAACTTGATCGTGGTCAAATCTTTCCCCGGCGCACCAATCACCTGAATGCTGCAGGGCAGCCCGTTACGGTCCTTGCCCAGAGGGACCGATGTCGCCGGCAATCCCAGCAGTGTGGCCAGAGCAATCCAGCAGAACTGATCCATGTAGGGGCGGGCCTGCCCATTTACGGTAATGCGGCGATTGAACAGCGGCATCTTGTGGTCGTGGGGAACGGCGGTGGTCGGGGTGATCGGTGTCAGCAGGACATCAAATTCCTCAAACAGGGTTTCGAGCTCCACCCGCATTTTTTCACGAATTTCGTATAAAACAGCATAGTGGCGGAAGGAGGTATTGACTCCGCTGGCGAATGCCTCGGCCCCAAACGTCAGCTTGATGAAGGGTTTCACCAGCGGCAGCAGCCAGGACAGGAAACGCATCTGAGTGCGTTCACGCTGCGGGAAACCGAGGCCGATCAGCGCGCCAAGGGTGGCGAAATAGCGTGGCAGGAGAACGCGCAGGTCCAGCAGCTGATGTTTGGCCCGGCTGACAAGGGCGCCCTGGTCCGTCAGTGACCTGGTGAGGAGCTGGTAAGCTTCGTAGAGTTCACGATCGATCGGGCACAGGCTGTCCTCCAGCCAGGTGCCGACCCGGAAACGATTGAGGGCGTCGTGGGGGCAGGGCTGGAGTGACAGTTTCCAGTAACGGGATTCGATCGGCCGAGGCCCGGCGATGATTTCCAGCAGGAAGGCCAGATCATCCGCGGAACGGGCCAGTGGGCCGCCTTCCACCATGTCGGCCTGGGTCTGGGTGCCGGGTTCGCCGGGAATGTGACCCCGCAGGGAGACAAGGTCCCGCGTCGGTTTGTGGCCGAACACGCCGTTAAAATGGGCCGGAATACGAATGGACCCGCCAATATCGCTGCCCACTTCCAGTGGGGTCAGTCCCGCGGCCAGCGCGGCTGCGGCGCCCCCGGAGGAACCGCCGGGTGTGCGCTGGGGATTGTGGGGATTGCGCGTGGTGCCATAGACCTTGTTGTACGTCTGGATGTCGGAGGCGTACAGGGGGACGTTGGTTTTGCCGATAATGATGGCCCCGGCGTCGGTCAGCCGATCGACCACGTCCGCATGGAGTGCCGAGACGTGATCCTGGAGCGCGGGGGCGCCGGCTGTGGTGTGCATTTCCGCCACTTCCCAGGTGTCCTTGATGGTCATTGGCAGACCATGCAGAGGGCCACGAATGTTGCCGGCTTCACGCTCGGTATCGGCCCGGCGGGCTTCCTCGAGCGCTTTTTCCGTTGCGAGGGTGACCACGGCGTTGATGGGCTCGTTACGGGCCTGGATACGATCGAGGTAGGCCTGCACCAGGTTCTGGCTTGTTATTGTTCCCTCGGCCAGATCCCGGGCCAGGGATCGTGCCGATCGGTAGACCAATTCCGTCACAAAGATGACTCCCTCGTCAGAAATAAAAATCCATTTAAACGGAAGCACTGTCCGCTGTAAAGCAATTGCTTTATGCGTTCGGGCCAATGTTGCTAGAGTTTGTCCCGCCAACGCTGGACCCCAACCTGATCCTTCACCAGGTCCAGCACTTCAATGATGACATCCAGGAACTGCTGTTCGACTTCCGTCGTGGCATGCTCCTCTTCGCGATGCAGGAGAACGTCGGTGATGTCTTCAATAAAACCGTGGTTTTCCGAAGAGGCCAGGTCCCGCAGGATCTGGTGAATGACTTCCGCCACAATGTCGCCCACAGCCCGCTCCAGGGCTTCGGAGACCATATCGCCGAACATGGGTACCTGGCGGACGCGTCGCAGGTCGCTGTTGCGCCCCATGGCATCGTCGACCACGGTTTCCAGGTACCCTCTGAGGGCTTCCTCGTTGGGCAGGTAGGCGTGTTGCGAGGCGTCCGCTACCCGCTGGGACAGCCAGGAAACCACCAGATCCTTCCGCGGCAGGAGGATATCGTTCTGGATCCGGTGAACCAGCGGGGAACCATGACGCAGCTCTTCCTGGGCGCCGGAAATGACCTTGATGACAATGCGATCGGACAGTTCTTCCAGAAACACATCGTAATAGAACTGGATGAAGTTGAAGATGCGGTTCTGGGTAAGATCGATGATTCGATACTTGTGTAGCCGGTAGACGATTGAGAAGACCCGCAGGAATCTCAGGGCCCGGGCCCCGCTCGTGGGGATACAGCCAATCAGGTCGTACCAGTGGATGAAGGGATAGAAGTACCAGCGGTCGTAGGTGCCTTTGAACGCGGCCCAGGCCCAGCGCACCATGAATTCCGTCAGGAAGATGCCGACGAAAACCAGGTCGTAAAAGACGAAATCCTTGTGAATGGGCTGGTACAGTTCCACGAGGTCGGGGCTGAGCTGGCCAATGAATTCCCGGATGGCCTCCACCCCATATAGCGAATCGAGAATGATCCAGACGAGGTTGATGATCAGCAGCCCCAGCATCACGAAGTCGATCAGGAACCAGGTCAGTTCGTGGCTGGCGTAGAGATTGTGGCGGTTGATCTTGAGCACGTTGTTCCTTCTTTTTAAGCTCGCTTGAAGCGGTACCCCGTTATGCCGGTTTTGAGGGCTGGCGTCAAAATCCCGGGCGTATGCCCTGTGACTTCACTGTAATCATCCGATGAGCACCATGGCAGAACACAAACCCGATCTGGATACGCCGGAAGCCATTCACGAGCTGGTTCAGGCGTTCTATGAGCGTTTGCTGGACGATCCTGTAATGCGGCCGGTTTTCCTGGAAACCGCCGGCGTCGATCTTGAACAGCACCTGCCGACCATTGAGGCATACTGGCGCAAGATGTTGCTGGGGGAGCGGGGTGTCTACCGCCGTCACATGGTGCAAAAGCACGAGGGGGTACACGACATCGAGCCGCTACGACCGGAGCACTTCCGGCGCTGGGGCGATTATTTTCATCAGGTCATCGACGAGCGCTTTGAAGGTCCTTATGCGGAGCGTGCGCATCATGTGGCAGAGCGGGTACTGGCGAATCTCGAGGACTGGTTGTTAAGGCGACGAGTTTCTGGAGGGTGACGGAGAACTCTCGCGATGGCAAGGCGGGTTTCTTCCACCGCGATGACAGGCCGTCCCTGGCCTGGCATCGCTACCGTGACGTCCTTGTCACTGTTCCAGAAACCCACCTTGCCATCGCTGACGGCGCGACAGAGCCTGGACCGACGTCGGACGTCCAAAAACTAAAAAGCCCCGCCAAAGGGCGGGGCAAAGTAGGGAAGGCGGTAAGGAAGAAACGCCTGAAGCGGGCCTGAAGGATCGTCGCTCAGAAATCGATCCACCGTTTCAGGTTATGCGGCTCTGGAAACCGCACCAAGGCAAACCACCAAACACGACACTAGTGTCATCTTTTCCAGCTGCCGCCACATTGGCGGGTGAGCCGCGAAAAAACGGTCATCCCTGTCAACGAAGCTCTTTGGAGGTCTTGCCCAGCAGGCGCCTCGCGATAATCAGCAGCTGGATCTGCTGGGTGCCCTCGAATATATCCAGGATCTTGGAATCCCGCGCCCACTTCTCCAGCAACTCCGTTTCGCCATAGCCCAGCCCGGTGGTCAGTTCGGCACAGCGCAGGGTGACCCGCGTGGCTGTGCGGCCCGCCTTGGCCTTGGCCATGGACGCCTGCAGGGAGTTGGGTTGCCCGTTGTCGGCCATCCAGGCGGCCCGCAGGGTGAGCAGGCGGGCGGACTCCAGCTCCGCTTCCAGCATGTCCAGTTCCCGCACCACCGCCGGCTGACGCCAGCCCTGAACCTGGTGCGTCCATTCAAATCCGTATTCGGTCAGCAGTTCGCGGGTGCGCTCCAGGGAGGCCCGGGCCACGCCGACGCCCATGGCCGCCACCAGAGGGCGGGTATTGTCGAAGGTCTGCATGGCGCCGGAAAAACCCGATTCCGGGCGGATTTCCGGATCGCCCAGCAGGTTTGCCTTCGGGATGCGGCAATCCTCGAAGCGGAAGGCGGCTGTATCGGAGGCCCGGATGCCGAGTTTCTTTTCCAGTCTTTCCAGGTGCATGCCCGGTGTGCCCTTGGGCACCAGGAAGGATTTGATTGCCGGACGGCCCTGGGCGGGGTCCAGGGTGGCCCATACCACCACCGTGTCGGCCCGGTCACCGGCGGTGACGTAGATCTTCTCGCCGTTGAGGACGTATTCGTCCCCGTCCAGTTTCGCCGTGGTGCGGATGGAGGCCGAATCGGAACCGGCCGCGGGTTCGGTGATGGCCATGGCGGCCCAGCAATCCTTGAAGCGCTTGAGCTGCTCTTCGGTTGCCACCGCGGCGATGGCGGAATTGCCCAGACCCTGGCGGGGCAGGGACAGGGCCAGGCCGACATCGCCCCAGCAGATCTCCATCAGCCCCAGCACGGTGTTCATGTTGATGCCGTTGCGCACCCCGTCATGGCCGCCCTTGGCCCGGGACAACTTGCCCGCCCCGGCCCCGTCGTCGCCCATGGCATCATTCATGCCGTCCATGATGGAGGCCAGCATGTCCAGTTCCCGGGGGTAGGCGTGCTCGTGGCGGTCGTAATAGCGGGAGATGGGGCGGAAAACTTCCCGGGCCACTTGCTGGGCCTGATGCACCAGGGGGCGGAATTTGCGTGGTATTTCCAGTTGCATGTCTCGACTCCTCAGGCCTGCAGGCCGCCAAACAGGGTGGCTGTGGAACGGAGATCGCGGTACCAGCGCTCCACGGGATGTTCCTTGACGTAGCCGTGCCCGCCGAGGAGCTGTACGCCCTGGGAGCCGATCTCCATGCTCTTTTCGGCGCAGAGGCGGTAGGCCAGGCGGGTTTCGTGGCCAAAAGTCAGGCCCTGATCGGCCCGGCTGGCGGCGCGCCACAGCAGCAGCCGCATGCTGTCCACTTCGATGGCCATGTCACTGATGGCGAAGGCGACGGCCTGGCGGTGGCTGATCGGTTCCCCGAAGGCTTCGCGCTGGTTGCAGTAGGGGATGACGTAATCCAGCACCGCCTGGGCACAGCCCACCGCCAGGGCGCAGCGCATCAGCAGGCTGCGGTCGATAAAGTTGGCGTAGTCGAACTCGGATTCCTGGCCGAGCAGGGCATCAGCCTCCACGCGCACGCCTTCCAGGGCGAGCTGGCCCCAGGCCGCGGCGCGACAGCCCATGCCGGGATCTGCCTTCCAGGACAGGCCGGGCGTGCCCCGTTCCACCAGAAACAGGCGCGGGCCGAGATCGGCCACATCGGCGGCCACCAGGAACAGATCGGCCTGCTCGCCCACGGCAACACCGGATTTCACGCCGTTGAGTTCATAACCGTCTCCGGAACGGCGGGCCCGGGTGCGCAGCTGGAAGGGGTCGAACAGCGGCCGCGGTTCGTCCACCGCCAGGCAGGCCCGAACGGGTTGTTCTTCGGTAAAGGCCTCCAGGTAGCGTGCCTGCTGCTTGCCGTTGCCCCACAGGCTGAGCGTTTTGGCCGTGCTGAACGTCGTCAGTGCGGCTGTCGCCACGCCCATGTCTCCGTATCCGAGCTGCTCGCCGATGAGCACCGCGGTGACGGTGTCCTGGGACTGGGCCACGCCACCGAGGGATTCGGGCACGGCATACAACGACAGGCCCAGTTCGCCCAGGGCCTGCTCCAGCGCCTCGGGAACGGCTCCGGCTTCGTCGGCTTCCCCAGCCTGGGGGCGTATTGTGTCGCGGGCGAACCGGACCAGTTGATCCACGATCATCTGCTGGTCATCGTCGAGGGTCAGGTCGAACAGGTCGCCGGGCTGCTTGTGGGGCAGGCGCGCCGCGCTGATGCTGGAGCTGATGCGCTTGAACTGCTTCTGCACGCGGCCCAGCGCCGTGAAGCCCGCGCGGGTGCCGGTATAGGCGGCGCGATTGGATAGCTCACGCACGCGCAGGCGGTCGAGCCAATCCGAGCCTGCCAGGCGGGTCACCGCCGACAGGGCCATGCCCATAGGGTCTTTCGCCATATCTGAACCTCGCTGTATACGCTCCCTTGATCAGGTCATCATCACCAGCGCGGCGCGGGTTGGCATTGACTCGATTGCCCCGGGGCAGGGGCGGTCCGGTCAAGATTATTAAAAATAGCGTACAAGTGTACGCTGAAACTTGAAAATAGAGCCGTCAGGTATCATCATTGAAGCCCTGTCGATCATAGGCTGAGAAGGAGTCCAGAAAAGGTGACAGCTGTTGAATCTACCAAAGACCGTATCGCTGCAGGCTATACGGCACTGGAGGAATGGTTGAATACACTGAGTCACGGTGTGGGGGCCGCCCTGAGCATTGCCGGGATGGTCGTCCTGATCAGCATGGCCAGTCTGGCGGCCGATGTGGATGGCTGGAAGATCCTCAGCTTCAGTATCTACGGCGCCTGCATGACGCTGCTTTATGTGGCTTCGACGCTGTATCACGGCGCCTGGAGCCCGCGCTGGAAAAAGGCCTTCAAGGTCATGGACCACTGCGCCATTTTCCTGCTGATCTCCGGTACCTATACCCCGTTCCTGTTGGTGAACATGCGTGGGCCCGTTGGCTGGACGCTGTTTGCCATCGTGTGGTCCCTGGCGATCGGCGGCATCGCCCTGAAGCTGATATACGGCCACCGCTTCAAGGCCCTGCGCGTTGGTGTCTATCTGCTGATGGGCTGGATGATCGTCTTCGCTTCATCGGAACTGGCGGCTAACCTCAACAGTACCGCCCTGTATCTGGTCGTGGCCGGCGGTATCACCTACACCGTGGGCGTGATCTTCTACCTGGGGCATCGCATTCCTTACAACCATGCGATCTGGCACCTGTTTGTGGTCGGTGGCAGCGCCTGCCATTTCTTTGCCATGTACTACGGCGTATTGCCTTCCGCGGCTATGGGGTGAGTTAGGGCGTTGGACGTTTCACGTCAAAAAGCTTGACTCCGGCGCCATGGCCAGCATGCTGAGTGCCAACGTCCAACGTCCAACGTCCAACGTCCAACGTCCAACGTCCAACGTCCAACGTCCAACGTCCAACGTCCAACGTCCAACGTCCAACGTCCAACGTCCAACGTCCAACGTCCAACGTCCAACGT
>JASTVH010000015.1:0-59410 GCA_042862465.1 Marinobacteraceae bacterium S3BR75-40.1
TCCGGAACTGTCAGCCGGTCGGAGCTGTGTGGCTGAATCCACTACCCGAGGAGCAAGCTGTTAAAGAGCAATGTGTGGCTCATTAGAGCCTAAATGAACCAAGTTCCAACTACCTTGACAGACGACGCGGGTGACGGGCTATGGGAGGCTGGCTACATGATCTTCAGATCTATTTTCGGATCTATTTTCGAAAGGGCTCTAACCTCATTGGTCCCTAGAGCGGCTGTTTGCTCTTCTGTCGGCCAGACTCAACCATTTTTACCGGCAAGCTTTTGGGGTTTTTGATGTTCCACTTGGCTTTTCCATCACTGCTGCAATCCAAAACCTTACTGGTAAAAATTCTTTTTGCATCGTAGCAAGAGAGCTGCATGACGTAATCTATATCTTCACACGCATCTGATGACATAAACAAAAGGTCGTCAGCGTTAACTGTGACTCGTTCACCGAGTATAAAAGCATCGTCAATATGAAAGTCCGATATCAGGTCATATCTCCTGTTTTCGAATCCCGGGCAGACTCTTGCGGACCCTTTATTGGGAGGAGTTTGAGGAACAGAAACAAATACTTTCTTGGAAGCCGGAAGTTCACCCCAAGGTCCCCGCTTTTCAGCAGGGAAGTTAAAAATCTCGTCACTGATCCAGTGATCTGGGGATAGTTCCTCAATAAAAGCGGGGATGTTTTCTTTCAAGATCATATTCTTTGTTTGTGCCGCTGTGGCCTGCATTGACGTATTGATTTCTTTGATCAGCTTTTCGTTTTCCTCAACTTCTCTTCTTAAATCGAGGGCTTCGTCGATAAGCTCGGTCGGAGTTTTCGACGAAAAACCATTTACTTCAGCCATTTTCTTGAACGAACCACTTGGGAAAACAATGGGGTACATCATCCCAACGAAAAAAAGCACACATAAAGCCAGAATAAATGTCCCTTCTACAGAAACCTTGCCAAGAAGGTTCGCTCGACCTTCATGCGCTGCCAAGTCCTGGCGAAAGGATGGGCTCGAAATAAGAGCAATAACCACGACACCAAGCAATAATCCACAGAATCCTGAAATGAGATTGGCCCAAGGTCCAATTTCCGAAAAAAAGTCCATTTTCTCTCTCCTCATGCATCCGTGACTTTTTGCAAAATGTAACTTCGGCACATTACTCAACGCCAACAGCGGAGAGGAGCATCCAATACAGCTCAATTCAATGAGATGACCTAGCTGTTTGAGATTGGGTTCGCGTAGCGAATAACAGCTAATGATTCCTACGCTTAGGGGTGCATCAGGAACAAGCCCAAGTTGCTCCAAAAGAACTCTAAGTGAAACATTAAGTGTTGTTAATTATGACGTCAAACTAAGCAGCCAGGACAGATCTATTTTCGGGGCCTTCCAGGCCCCCTCTGCTGCACACGAAGGCCGGTACGCCGTTCCACTTCATCCACGAATCTGTCCCCGCCCGTGAGTTTATTACGATCGACCGCCGTTCGGATCTGTTCGTCTTTTCGTGAGAAAGTGTCGTCGCTCACGAAGGACCGATAGCGCTCAATGCGCGTTTTACGGTCAGGGCCCAAGGCCTGAAAGGTGGGCGGTTCATCCAGCCAGGATGTCGGTTGCAGTCCAATTCGGGCTGGATAGCTGGACCAGGCATAAGTTTCTGCGGATCGGACCATACCGGCCTTTACGGGATTCAGCTCCACGTAGCGGCAGCAGCTCAGCAGGTATTCGTCGGTATCGATGGGGCTGATCTTATAGCGCCCTTCCCAGAGAGACCCGGTTCGCTTCTCCATCTTGTTGACGAAGCGCGTCTGTCGCCCAGCCAATCGTTTCATGAGGTCCGGAATCGCGGCCAGTTCATCGCCGGCTTCAACCACAAGGTGAACGTGGTTGGTCATCAGGCAGTAGCTGTAAACCTTTAACCCCAACGCATGCTTCCACTCTTCCAGATTGGCAAGGTAGTAGTGATAGTCGCGGTCCTCGATGAAGACCGGTTGCTTGTTATGACCGCGCTGGACGATGTGATGAGGCAAACCGGGCACGATGACCCGTGCTTGTCGGGGCATGGGTGACTCCTTCCTTGGGGTATTGGGCACAGCTTCCTGCCGTGCTTTGGATCAGCGTGGGATTTTACTGCGGGGGGCTAAAAAATAAATCTGTCCCGGTTTTCGAACACCCCAGACTTCCGCTATTGATAGTTTGAATTTTTCTTTATCAATGCCATCGACATCGTACAATCGAGTTTGCCTTGTTATCTCATAGTCGCTGGCTCCTGGCCCAACGTGTATGTAACCCGTGGAGATTGTCGTCGAGTATGGCCCGTTGCTTTGCCCACTGCCGAACGACATTTTCAATTTTATTTTTGTGATAATGAAGTCGGGGCTGGAGTTTGAAATGAAGAAAGTGTGTTTTCCATCTTCTCCAAATCTCATTGAAGCTGATATTGACATTATTTGCTCAAGATCTTTATCAGGTTCAAGTTGTTGCTCGTGGGCTTTGTCGCAGGCTTTTGTTGCTTGTGTGCTGGCGTAAAAATGATTTGCCATGCTCAAATCTAGCTTTGCAATCTGCTGCATTTCCCTTGAAATACAATCTTCATATGATTCTCTGGGAAAGTGCTCTGAAATATAGAAGCCCACTATCACCCCAATTGTGAAAACGGACAACAACACGACGGTCGGCTTGAAAGGTGGCATTTTTCATCTCTATGAGTCCAACGGCCATGACCCCATTGGTTAAAAAATCTGTCCTGGTTTTCCCGCGTTAATTTTTTACGGTGCCGCTTCCGTGACTAGATGCCGGTCCCGCTTGAAGTTTGGCAGTTCCTGAAACTGGGAGATAAGCTTCTCCTTTAATGAGCTTCTCTCTAAGACCAGGAGACACGGACACTGGGCCAGTTTCTTCTAAAACGTCAACTGCCCAAATCCGTAGTTCCTCGGTACTTTTGAAGTCATCGTTCGGCTGAAGAATGTCTACCGCTAACGTTACGTAATCTTTGTTGACCGTTTTTTCGGCGATAGCAAGTTTCACAAGCCATCCTGCTACACCAATGGCAATTGGGACGGCAACTAGTGAAGCGACTTTTGCTATCACCAGGCTAACATCCCACCAATCTTTTGTTTGATCCATTGGTTAAGACCCTTTAGTTGCCGCTGTGACCAATCACGCGGGGCATAACAATCGTCAGTTGAGAGCAGCCCTGCCACTTCCGTTGGCTTCCTATATCCGAAGGTGGGCTCATCCCTTCTAAACTTTGAAGTTCGCTCTCGGCGCGGGTTTTGGAGTGGGTGTCCATTTAGTTCTTTTGTCCCACATTCAGTTATTCTGGCTGGCTAATGGGAGTCCCGGTTTTTCGCGCATTAGTGAGATATAGAGTTTCGAGAACATTCTCGGCATATTGCGGCTTACCGGCCTCCCGAAGACTTAACAGAGCGGCCATCATCACGAAAACGCTAAACACTAGGGCAAAAGGAATGGCTGTAATTCCGTATTTTGATATTAAAGCGTCAAAGAGAAAAATTGGGAATAGTGCTATTGCACTCCCTATAAAATAATATATGTTCATTGTCCTGCTATATTTTTTTCGATCCCTTTGGGTTTCAAATTTCTTTCTGAAAACAATTCTATCTCTATCTTCGTCGACATCAACAAAAGCGAAATGATTTTTTAAAAGATTAAGTGCTGTCAACGGATTTTTGAGGCCGAGGGCATGTTCTATCTGGCTGAAGGTGTATTCGAAGCCGAAAAAGTATTTAAAATGCTCCTGGACCGAAAGTTTGCTTCTTTTTTCGAGCGGCCAAGCGAGAAAAGCTGACAGGTCTTCAAGTCTTTTTTTCTTTGCTTTGACCCTATCTTTCGAGAAATTATTTACAATCCACTTTATTAGCATTGGCGTCAGTACGGCTACTAAGGTTTTTGCGATTATTTCATACATGGTTCAGATTATATCTTTGTGTATTTGGAAATAAGATTTTCAGTTCGCTAGCTTTGTTGACTCCCTTTGGAGCGAAACCAGGACAGATCTATTTCTGCTCCGTGGGGAGGTGAAATCTTGCCGAATGAGCTTGGGGTTAACATGGTTGTGCATTATTCAAGACCTGACCCCGTTATGCCCTGTGGGGGGGGCGTTTCACAAGAGCATCGAGTTTCTCGATAGCTTTCTCCGTATCCTTGATAGACGGTCTTGGGAAAGATAAATCTGTCCCGGTTTTTCTTGGTGGGCGTTTTGGTTCACTATTAGCGGAAAGAGCGCAAGGTTCTAAAAATTCTTTATGAGGGTGTGCTTTATCCATATATTTCTTGTAGTTGATAAAGTCGCGACATTATAGAGGCGAGCTTCTTTTTTAACTCTTTTACTTTTGATTTAGATTGTTTTTCTGCGCAAAGTATTAAAGCGTGACCTCGGTCGCGTTCTTCATCTGCGCTGTCTAGCACGACAAATGCTCTTAGGTTGTCGCTGTCTTTTATGTTTCTTATGTTTTTGCACAACAGTTTAGTTGTTCCAACGGCTTCTCGGTATGGTTTTCTTTCTATCATTTCTTGTTCTAATTCTTCCATTCGCTGTTTGATGGTGTGTAATTCCCTGAATACTGAAAAGCCTCTTTTTGTTAAATCTTCTCTTGAGATGGCTTCCACCCGGAGGTTTTTGTTTTCATCAGTGTGGTCCGGATGGAAAATCGTACGCATGACTACCTCAAAATTTTGTATATGAGGACCTTTACACCATACCCTAGGCGCAAATTTTGTTTCTCTTTGTTGTTCACGAGTGTAGTGTTCTCGGCGATAGAGTGACATCCTTGATTCATGCATACAGTTACTTTTTGAGTGCGTCGGCCACATTCTTGGGGATATCTAGGTCGATTGAGATTTCGTCACCATAAAACTTATTGTTTTTTGTTTCGACGAAATAACTGTAGGTCTTGTCACCCTCTACACCAAAATCGGCAAAAATGTCTTCAGTCTCCCATATAAGGGACACTTCACCGTCGGATGACAATCCTGCTCTTGTAGGCAAAGAGTACTTTGAGATTTTTTTCAAAAGAGTTATTGCATCTTCAATTGTCTTTCGTGAGGGAGGGTGCCCATCATAGCCATCCCAATTTTGTTGCATCTTGGAAAAGCTGAATATCTTGGTTATTAAAGGCTTCGTGTTATCACTATCCAAGTAAGTTGAGGTTTGGGTTTCGCTCAATCTAAATGGAATTATTTTTACTGAAGTGTTTGAGGTGCTTCCCGAGTCTTGCCTTATTGTTATAAATCCAGTATTGCTGGGCCAGCTTGAGCTGGAAACGGTTGTAGCTTGGTCCCCACCAAATTCCTTTTTATAGTGTGATGCTGTTTCCGTATATGGCAACAAGGCGTACATAGCGTTCCCTATAATTTGTCTGTTTCAATTATCGTCCTGAATGCATGCATTTGAAGGTCATGCGCGTGCTCGCACCATTCATTTAGATGTTCTACAGTTCGTTCGTTTTCTTTGATTGAGGAAGCAACTACTGTCTCGAAAACTAGTCCTTTTTTTCCGCTTATAAAAGCTGTGGATACGGTTATTGAAATCTTTCCTTCGGGTTTTGTGCAGTTGTGTGAGAAGTTTATGTTGATGTTTTCGGAGTTGTTCTCTATAAACTCATTTGTTAGGAAATCGTCAGGTATTTTTATCTCGGTTTTTAATTTCTTTGATACGAAGCTTTCTATGGTTTCGTTGTTTTCCAGTATAAAGCCGTCCTGAAAACGCAAGTACACTCTAGGGTTCGTGAGGTTTTTAATTCCGTCAGATAGTGATGAGTTTAGCGCTTGTATACCATCTATTATGACTGGTTTGAAATTTTTCCAGTCGTACTCATCTTTGTTGCCCGAGTCTACAGATCGATTACCTATTTGGTTCGCAGTGAAAAGGCCAAGGCCTATTTGGAAGCAAGGCCAAGAACCGCTATTTTTTCTGAAGCGATGTCTTACCTCAAAGGGTAACTTTGGTCTGTCCGGATCCTCACCGACATTCTCAGAGTGGCCAAAGCCTTTGTCTTTAACGGTGTTAAAGAAGATGCCAGGGAAGAAATCTACCTCTTCTTTGGAATATTTGAAGTGGCCTTGCTCTTCTTCCCCCCACCTAATTTCGAAAATTGCTTCTATCAAGGGAGAGTTAGGTATTTGGCCCATATGAGGTGCTTGTCCCTTTCGGAGTCATTTAAGTGATACGAATCATAGTGAAAAAGAACTGTCAAGGCAAAGTCCTGTTTCTCAGGCCCTTCTAAACCCATGATACTGGATTTGTTTCTCGCTGAAGACCACTCAAGGTCCCTCAGAATAGATCGGCCGTCTCCCGCCAAGCATTGTGTGGAACTCTAGAGAGATCTGTTTTGGTTGTCCTAGTGAGTTAATCGCTGGGAAGCGTTCATAAAGAAGCAGCGTTGTCATCTTAATGCTCTCCCCGCGTCAGGCCTATACAAAGGAGGGGGAGAGTGGTCAGTCCTCACGGGCTAACTGTTCCCCCAACCCCGAAGCCCTCAAAACCCGCCTCTCAACCCCCAACTCCAAAACCCTCCCCCTCGGCACCACCAAGCTTAACCAAGACTTAGCCCGAGTAACCCCCGTATAAAGCAGTTCTTTCGTCAAAACCGGCGAAACCAAATCCGGCAACACAAGACAAGCATGCCCAAACTCCGACCCCTGACTCTTATGCACCGTCATAGCAAAAGTCGTCATCACATCCGAAAGCCGATGCGGCAACACACGTTTTAGAGTGCCATCCGCCAACGGAAAAAACACCCGAAGCCGCCCGTCCGACTCCGGATCTGGAAGTGCAATCCCCACATCCCCATTCATCAACCCCAACCCATAATCATTACGAGTCATCAACACCGGCCGCCCGGCATACCACCCCTGGGTCCGCTCAATCAGCCCACAGTCCCGAAGATGCTGTTCAATGGCCTCATTCAACCCGTCCACCCCAAACGGCCCGGCCCGCAGCGCACACAGCACCTGAAACTCCCCAAAGGCCTCCAGTACATGCCGCGCCCAGTCATCGGTACTCTGCCCGCCCTGCGGCCCCCGCTTCACCAGCTCCAGATATTTCCGATACCCCTGCGGCTGCTTCCCTTCCGGGTGCTCCCCAAAGAACCCGCCCCCGCCGTCCCGCACCAGTTGCGCCAGCAGTTCGGGGGGCAACCCCTGAGTAGTCTTGGGCCGAATCAGGGCCAGGTCGGTGAGGTTGGGGTCGGCCAGCAGGCGTTGGGTGTCGGTGATGTTCTGTTCGTTGATGGCTCTCGCTAGTTGGCCGATGCCGCTGTGTTGGCCGAAGCGGTGGCTTTTGCGCAGCAGGGCGATATGGTCCGCCAGTGGCCCGCGGTCGCCCTGGTAGGCGCTGAGGTCGTAGCCGGTCTGCTCGCGCAGGTCGTCCACCAGTTGGGCGGAGTAGCCCGGCTGTTCGGCGTCGCGGCAGAGTTCGCCGAGGATGGCGCCGGCTTCCACGGAGGCGAGCTGGTCCTTGTCCCCCAGCAGGATCAGGCGGGCCTGGGGCGGGAGGGCGTCCAGCAGGGCGGCCATGAGTTCCAGGTCCACCATGGAGGCTTCGTCCACCACCAGTAAATCGAGATGCAGCGGGTTGTCGGCGTTGTGGCGGAAGCGGCGGCTGCCGGGGAGTGGGCGCAGCAGGCGGTGGACGGTGGTGACGTCCGCCGGGATATGGGGCTGGATCTCGGGCGGCAGCTGGCCGATGGCGTTGCCGATGGATTCGGTGAGGCGCGCGGCGGCCTTGCCGGTGGGGGCGGCCAGGTGGATGCGCAGGGGCTGGCCCTGTTCGTGTTCGCCCTGGGGTTCTAGGGCGATGGACTGCAGCAGGCCCAGCAGGCGCACCACGGTGGTGGTCTTGCCGGTGCCGGGGCCGCCGGAGACGACGGTGAAGGCGGAGCGGGCGGCGATGGCGGCGGCGACGGTCTGCCAGTGGGGTTCGGTCCTGGCGGTTTCCGCCTCATCCCGCAGTGGGCCGAAGAGGCTGTCCAGGCGTTCCTGCAGGTCGTCCGGGGTGGCGATGCGGGTTTGCAGGCGTTGGCGGATGCCGGCGGCCACGGCCTGTTCCGAGCGCCAGTAGCGGCGCAGGTAGAGGCGCTGGCCGTCCAGCACCAGGGGGGTGGCGTCTTCGCCGTTGCCTTCTCTCTTGCTTCCGGCCCGCCCAACCAGGGGGTCCTGTTTCAGGGTGGCGAGCCAGTCGTCCAGGGTGAGGCCGGCCAGCACCTGGGAGGGGCGGCGCACCGGATTGTCGCTGCGGTCGCCGTCCGGGGGCAGCGAGAGGGTGTCGTCCGGGGCGGCCAGGGCCTGTTCCAGCAGCAGGCAGCTGTGGCCGCGGCCCAGTTGGTGGCTCACGAGGGCGGCGGAGAGCAGCGTGAGGGGCGCGGCGTCCGGCTGGCGGTCCTGCAGGAACTCCACCAAGGCGCGGTCGAGGGCGCGCAGCCAGTCGCAGGTTTGCCAGTCGCCGATCTGGTCGATGACGGTGGTGGTGTCCAACTCAAAACCCATCCATCACCTCTTGATGTTGTTCCCGGAATTGCCCATCGAGCGCCTCGATTAGGTTTTTGGGCGGGCGCACCCGGTGCACCCCCTGCTCCGGGCCGTGGATGCCGCGCAGGAAAAGGTACATCACCCCGCCCATGTGCCGGTCGTAGCGGTAGCCGGGCAGGCGGGCCTGCAGCAGGCGGTGCAGGGCCAGGGTGTAGAGGCTGTATTGCAGCTCGTAGCGGTGTTCGAGGATGGCGTCCGTCATGGCGCCTTCGGTGTAGGCATCATCGGACTCGCCCAGGGCGTTGGATTTGTAGTCCACCACGTAATAGCGCCCCTGCCATTCGAACACCAGGTCGATAAAGCCCTTGAGCATGCCGTTCAGGCGTTGCCGCCCAATCCCCGCACGGCGCTGGCCGGGGAAGAGGGCGGCCTGCACCCGTTGGTCCAGGGCGGCGCTGTCCACCTGATGGGCGGCGAACCAGAATTCCAGTTCCGGCTGTAGCTGGTGGTCGGCCAGGTCGCGCAGCCTGAGCGGGTCGCCCGGCTGTTCGCCTATCGGCGGTGGTGTGAGCGGGGTGTCCAGCAGGGCCAGCAGCCAGGCGTCCAGGTCCTCGGTCCAGTCGTCCCAGCCGCGACGTTCGCAGAGCGTTTGCAGCTTTTCGTGGCGGATGTCGGCCTGTTCGGCGACGTTGGCGAACCCCTGCTCCGCCGCCCATTCCAGGATGCCGTGCAGGAAGGTGCCGGCCTGGGCGCCGCGCGGGAAGTCGTGTTCGACCTGCCCGACCGGGCCTGTTACCGGTTGCGGGGTTTCGCCTTCGCGCAGGTTGGCTTCCTCGGGGCTGTCTTCGGCCAGGGTGGGTGTTCGGTCCATATGCGCGCCGCTGGCGAGGCTGGAATAGCTGCCCACCCACCAGGGGGTATGTAAGCGTTCACTGATCTCGCGGGCCGCGCGCAGGGCTTCGTCGTCGGCGGGCGGGGTGTAGATCTGGTCGCTGGGTTCGGGCCAGTCGGCCACGCTCAGGCCCTGGTCGGGATCGGCCAGTTGCGCCAGGGCCGCCTGGAAGTCGTCCGGGGCCAGGGGCTGGCCTTCGGCGAGCAGGTAGCCCACGGCGCTCTTCTTGAGTTTGCAGGTGTAGCCCTTCTGGGTGAAGTTGCCCAGGGCGGACAGCCCCACCCAGCAGGCGTGGCTGGCGCGGGTAAGGGCCACATAGAGCAGGCGCAGGTCTTCGGCCAGGCGCTCGCGGTCGGCGGTTTCCAGATCGGCCTTGTCCGGCTGGTAGCACCACTGCGGCTGGCCGTCGCGGTAGACCTTGAGCGGGGCGTCCTTTTTGCTCACTTCCCGGGCGACGGCGACGAAGGGCAGGTAGACCAGCGGGTATTCCAGGCCCTTGGACTTGTGGATGGTGACGATCTTCACCAGGGATTCGTCGCTTTCCAGGCGCAGCACCTGTTCGTCGGCGCTGGCCGGGCCGCCCTGCTCGATGTGTTCCTCCAGGTGGCGCAGCAGGGCCTGCTGGCCGTCGAGCTGGGTTTCCGCCTGTTGCAGGAGTTCCCCCAGCTGTAGCAGGTTGGTGAGGCTGCGTTCGCCATCGGTGTAGTTCAAGAGCTTGGCGGGTACGTCGAAGTCGTCCAGCAGGCGGCGCACCAGGGGCAGTACGCCGCGCTGTTGCCAGAGCTGGTGGTAGTCGCGGAACTGTTCGGTCCAGGCCTCCCAGTCGGCGTCGGTCTCGGCGGCGCGGTCGAGGCGCTCGAAGCCCAGGCCCAGGCTGGCGGTGCCCAGGGCCCGGCGCAGGCGGGATTCGGACAGGGGCTCGGCCACGGCTTCCAGCCACAGCAGCAGGTCCATGGCCTCGGGGGTCTGGAACACGGAGCTCTTTTCACTCAGGAAGACGCTGCGCACCCCGCGCTCGGCCAGGGCGTCCTGCATCAGGCGGGCTTCGGTGTGGCTGCGCACCAGGATGGCGATGTGGGCGGCCTGCAGCGGTTCCCACGCGCCTTCCTTGTCAAAACCCAGTTCGCCGTGCTGGGCCGCCTGCAGCTGGGCGACGATCTGGCTGGCGGTGACGGCGGCGTAGCTCTGGCGGTAGTCCTCCAGGTTCAGGGGCTGGTCGTGGTCCGGGTGCCAGAGGGTGAGCGGTGTTACCGGCGCCCCGCTCTGCAGCAGTTGATCCTTGCGGCCGTTGGCGGCCACGTGGACGAAGGGGATCTCGTCCCGGAACAGGAAGGGTCCGTCCGCCCGGCCCTCGCCTTGGGCGAACAGGCGATTGACGGCGCTGACCAGCTTTTCCTCGGAGCGGAAGTTGCGCATCAGGGTGTAGTGGGCGTCCGCCGTGTCCTGCCTCGCCTGGAGGTAGGTGTGGATGTCGGCGCCGCGGAAGGCGTAGATGGCCTGCTTGGGGTCGCCGATCATGAACAGGCCCGTGCCTTCCTGCCCCACATAAAGGCGCTTGAACATGCCGTACTGGACCGGGTCCGTGTCCTGGAACTCGTCGATCAGGGCCACGGGGAACTGGCGGCGGATGCGCTCGGCCAGGGCCGGGCCGTTGTCGCCGGCGAGGGCGTCGGACAGGCGGGTGAGCAGGTCGTCGTAGCTCATGCGGTTGAAGCGGCGCTTCTGGCCGTCCAGGCGCTGGCGGCACCAGTGGGCGGCGTGGGGGAGCAGGTCCGCTTCCAGGTCCGGGCAGGTGTCGAGGTGGTCCACCAGGCTGTCCAGGCTCTGGAGGGCGTCGAGCTCCGGGGGCTGGCCGCCCTTCTTCAGGCGTACGCGGCTGGCGGCGTATTTTTTGGCGAGCTTGTCCGGCAGGGCGTCGCCGTTCTCGGCCCAGGCGTCCAGTTGGGCCAGTTCCTCGGGGATCTTGTCGGCCTTGAAGCTGCCGCCGTGGAGCCAGCCTTTTTCCAGGGCGTCGGCGAACCACTGGTGGATGGCGGCCTTGTCGGTGCGCCAGAGGCTGCGGGAGCGCTCCTGTTGCTCGGCCAGTTGGCGGGCCCAGTTGGCCAGGGTGTCGAGGCCGGAGGATGTGGGCGCGGGGCCCGGGTCGCTCAGCAGGCCACGGACGCGGCTGGCGAGGCCGTCCGGATCGCGGGCCACCTTCTCCACCTGTTCCAGGGCCTCCGGGGACTGCGGGGTGATGAAGGTGCGCCAGTAGTCCCGCGCCACCTCGGCGATCAGGTCGCTGTCGTCCCCTTCCAGCTCGGCGCCGAAGTTGTTGCCGCTGTCGAAGGCGTGCTGGCGCAGCATGCGCTGGCTCCAGCCGTGGATGGTGTGGATGGCGGCTTCGTCCATGTTGCTGGCGGCCAGGTCGAGGATGCGGGCCTGGGCGGGCCAGCGCTCTTCGGGGTAGCTGTCGCGTAGTTCGGTGAGGAGCTTGTCGTCGTCCTGCTTCCGGAAGCAGCGGGCGGCCTGGGTGAGGCGGCGGCGGATGCGGTCTCGCAGTTCTTCGGTGGCGGCGTTGGTGAAGGTGACCACCAGGATGTCCTGGGGGTTTAACGGGCGCGTGAAGGCGTTGGCGTCGCCGTGTTGGAGGACGAGGCGGACGTATAGCAGGGCAATGGTGAAGGTTTTGCCGGTGCCGGCGCTGGCTTCTATTAAGCGGGTGCCTTTGAGCGGGAAGCTCAGTGGTTGGAGGATCTCTGTCATGGTTGGTCCTCCGCACCTGAGCTTGCGTTGATAGCGTTAGAGTCGGACGTCGGAGGTCGGAGGTCGGACGCTTGTTGGCCAAGGCTTTGCCTTGGCGCCCCCTCTCCCCTTGCCCCTCTCCCACGGTGGGGAGAGGGGAATAAAGCGGTGCCTTGGTGGTGTGCCGCTTGGGATTCGGGTCTGCTTTGGGTATCGACAAACATCCCCTCTCCCCTCGTGGGAGAGGGCCGGGGAGAGGGGGAGGCGCCAACAGGCGCCCTGGTGTCGACCGCGTATGGCCAAGGCATTGCCTTGGCGCCCCCTCTCCCCATACCCCTCTCCCACGTTGGGGAGAGGGGAAGCAGAGTCCGGCCTTCGCTTTCAGCCTTTTGCATGGGGCTTGCCTGTGGCATCCAAACCTTGGCTCGCCGCTTCCGCCTGCAACCGTTCGACAAGCCATACCTTGATGATCGATTGGCGCGTCACACCGATACGGGCGGCTTCGCGATCCAGGGATTCCACAACCCAGGCCGGAAAATCCACGTTGATGCGCTTGGATTCCTGGTTCACCCGACGTGCTGTCGACAGGTCGAGATCCTCAACGATGTCTTCTTCGCCCTGGTCGAACTTTTTGTCGAAGTCTTTAGCTTTCATAGAGCTTTACCTCCAACTTGCGAGACCGCCGAACGGAGATGATCCGAATTCGCTCATTGCGATAAGTGATCACAGCGGACCAGTGTTTTCTCCCTATCCGACCTATCACCAGAAACCGATCCTCGATTGGTGACTGGGCCTGGATCTCCAGAAGATAGGGATCTTCCCAGAGTTTTTGTGCAGCCTCGAAATCAATTCCGTGTTTATCCAGATTGGCCTTGCTTTTGGCTGGATCAAATTCAAACTCTTCCATGAGTATAAATTATTCCTTTTTTACTCATCCAGTCAGGTCTGTCATCTGTTCAAAGGCTTCACGTAGTGGGCCGTAGAGTTTTACGCTCCAATCCCGAAACGCTTCCGACCACAAATCCTCAATCCCCGGCCAGCTCCGCGCCAATGCCGGCTGCTCCTGCACTTCCCCACTGCGGTTAAAGCCGCCCTCATAGGCCTCACGCACTTTGCCGGGAATGGTGCCCACATCATCTACGCCCTCATCCATCCACACCATCGCCGTCTTGAACGCCACCGGCAGCGGGCGCGTAAGCCCAACATGATAGGCCTCCACCAGTTCGGCCAGATGCTTGCGGGCCTCGCCTTCGGCAATTGGCGGCAGCCAGCGCGCGCCGTCGGTGGTGATCAATACGCTGCCGAGGTTATAGCCCTGGGCGGCGGCGAGGCAGTGGTTGAGCCAGAGGGTGAGGAGGTAGTGGTATTTCACCTGTTTGCCGCTGTAGATCTGGCTGGGGTAGCGGGTGATGAGGGCGGCGTCGTCTTCGCCGCAGAAGTGGATGCCGTCGAGCCAGCCTTCGATGACCAGGTACTGCTGCGCATCGTGGCCGCTGAGTGTGAGGCGGATTTCCCTGGGGTGGGCCAACACCTCCGGCCAGCGGTTGCGGACGGTGGTCCAGTTTTCCAGGAACTGGTGGACCGGGGCCTGGAGCTGGTGGGCGGCCCGTTCGCCGGCGCCGCCTAGGGGGAGCAGGCCGGCGCGGCGCATGCGGGCGAGGTGCTGCTCCACGACCTCGGCCTGTTCTTCGTCATTGGCGGCGGTGGCGGCGTTGATGAGGTCGCTCTTGAGCTGGTGGCCGGTGAGGGCGTCCAGGGTGAAGGGTTCGTCGTCTTCCTGCACGGCGCTGGTGCGGTTGAAGTTGATGCCCAGGCGCTCGGCGTAGAACAGGTTGGCGGGCTGGCGGTAGAAGCGTTGCCATTGTTCCAGGGTGAGCGGGGTGTCCTGATTCAGGGGGGGCAGTTCGGCCTCCACCGGCGCTTCGGTGCCTTCGTGGATGGCGCGCCATTCCCGGGCGTAGGTGAACCAGCGTTCGGGGTCTTCGGCCGGGTCGAAGTAGCGGCGGCTGAAGGGTTGCAGGGGGTGGTCCTGGGTCAGGTGAGTGAGCAGGCGTTCGCCGGCGTCCGGAGACTCACTCTCATCGCCGTCCAGGCACCAGCCCTGGGCGATGTGGTCCTGCAACTGGCCCACCAGCACGGACGGGGTGCGCGGGCTGTTGTCGGTGGCGTCGTGGCCGATGTAGCTGATGTAGAGGCGCTGGCGGGCGGCCAGCAGGGCCTCCAGGAACAGGTAGCGGTCGTCCTCGCGGCGGGAGCGGTCGCCCGGGCGGTAGTATTCGGCCATGAGGTCGAAGTCCATGGGCGGGCGCTGGCGCGGGTAGTCGCCGTCGTTCATGCCCAGCAGGCACACCTGGCGGAAGGGGATGGCGCGCATGGGCATGAGGGTGCAGAAGTTGACCATGCCGGCGAGGAAGCGCTGGGAGAGGTTGTCTTCGTCGAAGCGTTTGAGCAGGGCGTCGCGCACCACGGTGAGGGGCAGCCTGTGCTCCTTCTCATCCGTTAGCCCGGCATCCCGGCAGGCGTCCTGCCACTGGCCGATCACCTCCAGGAAGTGGTTGAACTGCAACTGGTCCTGATCGCTCTCCGGGGCGAGGCAGTTTTCCGCCAGTTCCCGCAGGGTGTCGGCCCAGTCGTTCGGGGTGTGCTCTCCCATCAGGGCATTCCAGCCGGCCTGGAGGCTGTCGATCACCTCGATCAGTTGGCCGGCGGCGACGGCATCCAGCCCGCCCAGTTCCGGGTAGGGTTCGATGTCCTGCCACGCCTCGCCATTCCCCACGGCGTAACCCAACAACATGCGGCGCAGGCCGAACCACCAGCTGTTCTGTTCCAGTCCTTCGGGCAGTTCCAGCGCGGCGCGCTGTTTGCCGTCCAGCCCCCAGCGGATGCCGCTCTCCCCCACCCACTGGTGCAGGCGCGGTAGGTCCTCGGCGCTGAGACCGAAGCGCTCGCGGAAGGCAGGGACGTCGAGCAAATCCAAAAGGTCACTCACCGTGAAGCGCGCTTCGGGCAGCCACAGCAGCTGCTCCAGGGCCTTGAGCAGCGGGCTGGCGGCTCGCTCGGGGCGGTCGGCGATGGTGTAGGGAATGTGTCGTTCGTCGTCGAACGGCAGGGTGCCGAACACCGCCTCGATGTGGGGCGCGTAGGCGGCGATGTCCGGGACCATGACGATGATGTCCCTCGGGGTGAGAGCCGGATCGGCTTCGAAGGCGGCCAGCAGCTGGTCGTGGAGGATCTCCACTTCGCGCTGGCGGCTGTGGGCGGCGTGGAAGGCGACGGAGTGGTCGTCCGTTGCCACCGGCTCGCGCGGTTCCGGCGGGGGTGCCAGGTCGAGGATGCGTTGCTGGATGCGGTGCAGCAGCGGGGCATCGGCGGATTCGGCGCGGTCACCGAAGACGTCGATCTGGTCGTTGCTGGTGGTGGCCTGGTCGTAGCTGTAGAGCAGGCCGATGTAGTCGCGGCCCTGGCGCCCCCAGGCGGCCAGCAGCGGGTTGGCCTGCAGGTGCATCAGTTCGGTGTCGAGGCCGGCCAGGTCCGGTTTGTCCGGGTGGCGGTAGCGCTCGAAGCGCAGCAGCTGGCGTTCCTCGACGATGTCGGCCCAGTAGTAGCGGCAGGGGTTGTTCACGCACAGCAGCACCGGCATGAACTTCGAAAGCGCCTCGAAGGCTTCGATCACCTGCACCGGCAGGGAGGAGATGCCGAACACGGTCAGCCGGGGCGGCAGGCCGGCGGGGCGCTTCTTCTGCTTGGCGCAGGCGTCGAGAAATTGCTGGTGCAGTTGCGCCCGGGACAGGTGGCGCTGGTCTGCGGGAATGTCCGCCTCGATGCGGCGCCAGAGGGCGGCCTGCCAGCGTTGGGTTTCGTCCAGCGGCAGTTCCTGGCCCTGGGCGGTGGTGATGCGGTCATGCCCTTCTCGCCACAGGTTCAGCCAGTCGGCACGGTAGACCTGATACTGGTCGAACAGGTCCGCCAGGTGTTCGCTGAGCTGGTGGCGCTTGCGCAGGTCGGCGTCGTCCTTGAGGAAGTGGCGCAGGGGCGCGAATTCGGGGTGGTCGAGGCAATCCGGCAGGATGCGCATCAGACGCCAGGTGAGCAGCGGCTTGTCGTAGGGGCTGGTCTCGGGCACCTGGTCGCGGCCCAGCAGGGCCCGGTAGGCGGCCCAGAGGAAGCGGGCGGGCATCTGCATGTCGAGGCCGGCGGCGATACCGCAGGCGTCGTCTTCCGCCAGGGCGAGCTTGAGCCATTGGCCCATGCCGTTGCTCTGGACCAGGATCACCTCGTTTTCCAGGGGCTTCAGGGGCTGGTTACTGATCAGCGAGACCACCAGATCACGCAGGTCTTCGGCGTGGTTGGCGTGGATGATCTGAAGGCCGGGGGTGAAACGGTTGTTCTTTTTATCGCCCATGGGAACTCCGGAAGATGACCGCTCCATAGTAGCGAAATCAGATCTGGCATCAATCCAAACGGCGCTTCATGGTTTTACTGTCCAACGTCCAACTTCAATCCATACCGGGCGGGTCGACCGACATCGGGTTGACGGGATAGGGGGTGAAGCGGCTGTCTTCCGTCAGCAACGGGTTGAAGAGTGGGATACGCTGGCGACTGCTGATGTCGAGCTTTGTCAGGGCGCGGCCGAAGTAGTGACGGAAGAATTTGTCATAGCGGCCGTCCGCCACCGCCCGCTCCAGTCCCAATTGAATGCGCTGGGCCAGGGCCTCGTCCCGGGGGGCGAAGAAGAAGTAGGAAGGCATCTTGTAGCTGAACAGCAGATGGGGCTCGATCTGCAGCCCCTCGCTGCCCTGTTGTTCCAGATCGAACAGCACCTCGCCCACGCCGCGCAGGAAACAGTCAAAACGCTCCCGCCGCAGCATCTGGAACAGGGTTTTGAAACGGGCCGCCGTGACGACCTCGAAGCCGTTGGCTTCCAGGATTTCCTTGTCCGGCCAGTGCGTGCCCTGCCCGATCACCAGCCCGCGTCGCTGGAACTGGCTGGGGCGTTCTATGCCGGCAAAGCGATCGGCTTCGCCCTTGCGGATCAGGCAGACACGCATCCCCAGCAGGCCACTGTCGACAGGGAAACGGACGGTCGTGAGTTCGGATTCGCGATCCCGGGAGGTGGCAATGTTGGCGACATCCACCAGGTCACTGTTGTTACGTGCCAGCTCGACCACCACCCGTCCCTGGACCATGGGCACGGAGGGTTCGATGGTCAGTTCCGGGTATTCTGGGGTTTCATCCAGCGCCAGCTGCAACAGGGCCCGAATGGGCGGGCTGTAAAAGTTCCGTGCCCAGAGAGTGAGGACTGAGTCGGCCAGGACGGGTGTGGCAGTCAGCCCCATCAGGAACAGTGCCAGCAACCGCCACTTCACTGCCGCGCCACCCACTCAGGAGTGCAACCGCCAGCGTCCCGGCCCCAGCAACGCGATCGCGATGGCGGTGACCAGGAACATGGCCTGCAGTTCGATGGCCCAGCCACCGTGGGGGCCAAGCTGGGCGAGCTGCCCCAGGTGGACCAGCAGGATGGCGATGAACATGTTGAAGGCAATCAGGCCGGCGCCAACGCGGGTGGAGATGCCGAGGATGATCATCAGCGGCGCCACCACTTCACCGATGTAGACGCCAAAGGCGAAAAAGGCCGGAATCCCGTGCTGGGCCACCATGGCCTCGATCCCGCCGATGCCGTGAATCAGCTTGTTGATGCCGTGCAGCAGAATCAGGCAACCGAGGGTAATGCGCAGGAGCAGCTTGGCGATATCCGGTGCGTTGAACATAGAGCGTCCTGGTTGGTCAAAAAGAGTTAGAGACGTGGTCAGAGGTTACTTCGGGAAGCTTAACCCTTGTTTTGACGGTATTTCCAGACGGCCGACCAGAAAATAAATGAACACGGCGTCATTGTTGTTGCTGTTGGTGAAAAAATGGCCTAAATTCGAGTTATGGTCGAACAATCCAACAGCGATAACAAGAGAGACGACTCATGGACGATCAACGTGTAGCCATCATCGGCGCCGGTCCTTCCGGGATTACGGCGGCCAAAAACTGTCTGGAGGGTGGCCTGGAACCGGTGGTCTTCGAACTCAATGACCGCGTTGGCGGCAACTGGGTATTTGATGCTGACACGGGCCATTCCAGCGTGTACGAGAACACCCACATCATCAGCTCCAGGGCCTGGTCGGAATACGAAGACTTTCCCATGCCAGCGGACTATCCGGAATACCCGGGCCACAAGCAGTTGCAGGCCTACTTTGAAAACTATACCCGGCATTTCGGGGTGCTCCCCCATATCCGCTTCCGCCACCGGGTGTCGCATGTGGAGCGTCAGCGCGACGGGCAGTGGCTTTTGCACTATGAGGACGATCAGGGCCATGTGCGTCGGGAGAGCTTTCCCCAATTGATGGTCTGCAACGGTCACCACTGGGATCCCAAGTACCCGACCTACCCCGGCGAATTCACCGGCATCACCATGCACTCCCACGACTTCAAGGTCTGTGACGACCGTTTCCGCAGCCAGCGCATCCTGGTGATCGGCGCCGGCAACTCCGCCTGCGATGTGGCGGTGGAGACGGCCCGGGTGGCGGAGAAGGTCTGTCTCTCCATGCGACGCGGGCAGTGGTTCATGCCCAAGTACATTTTCGGCCAGCCCTCGGACGTGGTGGCCGCGAAAACCCGCTGGGCGCCGGCCTGGCTGCGCAAATGGCTGACCCGGGTGCTGACCCGCCTGATGGTGGGCGACTACCGCAAGATGGGCCTGCCGGAACCGGACACCGACCCGCTGGAACAGCACCCGACCATCAACTCCGACCTGATCGAGTTCGTCCGCCACGGCAAGATCCACATCCGCCCCGCCATCGAGCGCTACGAGGGTCAGGATGTAGTGTTCAGGGACGGGACCCGGGAGACCTTCGACATCGTCTGCGCCTGTACCGGCTTCAAAATCTCCTTTCCCTTTTTCGACCGCAGCCTGATCGATTTCCAGGATGCGCAGAAGGTACCGCTGTACCGCAAGATGATGCACCCGGACTACCCCAACCTCTACTTCATCGGCCTCTTCCAGCCCCTGGGCTGCATCTGGCCCCTGGCGGACCACCAAGCCAAGCTGGCAGTGGCGGAGATTCGCGGAGAATACGAACGCCCGAAGGATCTGCCGGCGGCCATCCAGTACGAACTGGATCACCCTCACTTCAACTTCTCGGCCGAGGCGCGGCATTCCGTGGAGGTGGATTATCACGGGTTTCGGAAGGATCTGATGCGGGAGTTGGGGAAGGTTCGGAGGCGGAAGCAGGCTGGGGAGCCGCGGTCGGCGGCAGTGGTGTAATGTCGACATATGGGGGCGGATTTGAATTCCGTCCCCAAGCAGCCTCAAAGGTCGTTGACGAGAGCTACCAATTCAATCTGCTTGCTGACACCGAGCTTGCTCATGATGGTTTTGACTTGCACCCGTACCGTGCCCACCGAGACCCCGCGAGCGGTTGCAATGGCCTCGATGGGAAAACCCTGACTGAGCGTGACGGCGATACTGGACTCCGCCTTGGTCAGGCCATAAGCCAGCTGCAGGATGGAAAGCTTCTGGTCATGGCTGCGCCGCAAACCACGTGCAATCACCAGCACCTTCGGTTGAAAGAGAAATTCAAAATCGCGCGCCGGCAGGGGCATAACGTCGAGAACGGTAGGCCTTTGATCGAGATTTTCTGGTGGGATGACGATCGTATTCAAGGCTGGGGCATGCTTGGCAGAAGGGGCCAAGGCTGCTTGCGTTATGGCGCTATGAAGCGCCCGGGCAGTTTCATGCTGACGGGAGGTCAGGCAGCCCAGTTTCAGTTGCAGCGCGCCTCCTTCACTAACCAGGTCTTCCGCTTCCTCTGACAGGGACCTCACGCTCCCCTTGTGGTCGCAAACAAAAGCGGCAATAGACAAAGCCTCCATCGCCCCTGTCAGCAGCTTTTCTCCCCGGCTCTCCAGCGACAGTTGCATCCGTACCGCAGCGCGAATGTGAGGCACGGTAGCGGACACCACGGCTTTTTGCTCAGCAGAAGGCAGGCCTTGCTTGGCGGAGCGCAATATCGTCAAGCCGACCGTCAGGCCGTTGAACCGCTCCAGGCTCGCAAGACAGCTGAAGGGGTAATCGAAAGGCCAACCAAGCTCCCGGTAATGGATATTGGTCTTGTGCTCTTCCGGCGTAATGAAATCCGCCTCGGTGAGCACTTCAAGCAAGGGGGCTGCCATTCCCGCGGCCACCCGGGGATTGAATGCCGGATCATGACCGCCCGCATGCTCCACCACGTCAAGGGCCTCGGAATTGGGTTCGGTCACCACATTGAAAGGCAACAGCCAGTCATGCCCAATCCCCAGCAACTGACCACTTCTTGAATCGCTGGCATCGGCGAGTGCCTGCAGCGCCTCCTGCCAGCCATTACCCTCCACAGCTGCCGAATAAAAAGCATCCGTAAGGGCGAGAAAATCCACATCATCCCGAATCATGGCGAAGTGTCGCTGGGGCTGGACCTAACCGACGCAAAATGCACGCAGGTTCTATCAGGCGAAAGCAGGGAGCCTCGGCGAATTGTCCTTTTGTGTCTATTAAATCGTTATGTTTGGTAACTCTACAGTGTGGTTTTTGATCAGTGCGTGATGTCGGTCACTAAAAGTCGCCGATTTTCCGCTTTTTTATACCATTTGGGAGATGTGGCCCCTTTGAGTCCCGACCTATTTTGATGGCGTCAATAACCAGCCTCAAAGGGTTTAACATGGATAAGAAAGTTGCACCTTCAGCCAAAGCAGGCGGCGTCATGCTCGCCTTCTCCCTCTTGCTCGCAGCCTGCGGCGGGGGTTCGGATAGTGGGAGCGGGACAAAGGTCGAGGATCAGGGCACTGGCAGTGGAACGGCCTTGCAGACTGGCGTACTGATTGACAGTGAAGTCATCAATGCCGCCTACCGCACTGATTCGCAATCGGCTCGAACCAACGAAAAAGGCGAGTTTCGCTACCAATCTGGCGAAATGATTGTGTTTAGTGTGGGAGGGATCGAGCTACCCCCAACCCCAGCCAAAAAAGTGATCACATTGCTCGATATCGTCGGTACCGATGATCCGGATGATACCTCGGTCGTTAATATGGCACGCATGTTCCAGACCCTGGACTCGGATGGGGATCCGGACAACGGTATTGTCATTGATGAGATGGCCCATACAGCCGCCTCCGGTGTGGACCCCAACAGCATCATATTCGGCGACGAGAACTTTGGCGACAACCTCGTCAATGTCTGGGCCAACGCCGGTTCCACCAACACCACTCTGATTTCTGCGGAACAGGCCAGCGAACACCTGCGAAAGTCGCTTCAGGAGACGTCGGCGGACTTTGACGATCTGGAATTGGCCGGCAATACCTTTTACGACGCTTACACCGAAGAAGGGACCTGGGCACTGGATGTCTTTGAATTCGATGCCGAAGGCAATGGCATGCGCGCGGACGGAGAACCCGGCACTTACAGCGTGACCGACGGTGTGCTTTTCACCAGCACCAGTTGGGGGGATATTTATGTCCAGATATTGCGAGAGCTGGAAGCGAACCACTGGGAGGTTTGCTGGAGCGAGAATAGCAATGAGGGTTCGGAGTGCAGCGGTGGTGACATAGAGCACCTGTTTACCACGAAGGCAGCCGCCCAGGTCTTTGTGGATAGCAAGAACAGTGAACCCGCTCTGACCTGGCAGCCCACCGACTTTACCAGCGGGAAGGTCTACAACGTACGGATTCCGGATTTCGGCCCCTGTGACGGCCAGCTGGCGTATATGGAATTCACTTTCAATGCCAATGGCACAGTAAACGGCTTTGACCCCTGCGACGGCTCAAGCCCTGCGGGTACCTACGCTTTTGTAGAGAACAACGAAGTCATGAAGGTCAATATCGATGGTGGCGACAACACCATGTATGTGGTCCCAACCAGCGCCGTCAGCAACAACAGTCAGGGCTACTGCTGGCTTGACGACGAAAGCGTCACCTCGGCAACCCAGGCGATCGATGTTTGTGGCGGTGCTGACGACTCTGAAGTCAGTGTCATCATGACCGGTACGTTCCATTTTGACTTGCCCGAGCAATGTGGGATGCAGAACTCGAAGCCGCTCTGCCAATAGTCGGATAGTTTAAAAAGAAAAGGTTCATCGCGTATTGGAGTGAACGCTGCCAGAGGGTCAAAAACGCGACCGCCTGCGCTTTCATGACAGCCCAATCCGTCATCCCCGCGAAGGCGGGGATCCAGGGCATATGGCTTCCAGATTGGCGGTTTGCAGCTCTGGATACCCGCCTTCGCGGGTATGACGGGGTATGTTTGGCCTCGGAGGAGAGCATTCGAAAGCGCATTTCACACTGAAGTGCGAAGAACCAAAGAAAAGCCCTACAGGTAGGGCAAATAAAACTTAAACAAAAAGGTGATTCCATGAAAAAAATAACATTACCGATGCTTCTGCTATTACTGTTCACGGGAACGGTGAACGCCGCGGCCATTCGATACGACATGGTTTTCGAGGCTACTGAGGGGCCGGACGGTGAAGGATCTTTTGTATTTGATGAGTCCAGTGGCGATATCTCGGACTTTTCCTGGACATTCGATGGTGGTTTTACCGGCGGACTCCTGGATAGCTCGTTCTACGGCGATATTTCGGGAGATACTGAAGGCCGCTTCGTATTGGAGTTTCTCACCGGTCTCGATGTCCATGCATCCGATTGCGCTTCGGGCGGCTGTGGATTGGCCCTCGGCTATTACGGTGACCTGCCGGGCGAATCCCCCCTATTTCACTTTGGAAGGATAACCGGTGCCTCCACAGCATATTACGGTTTTGGTGACGGAGGTGAGGGTGCGATTTATACCGAGCAGGCGTTGGCTACAGTACCTGAACCTACTTCCTTGGGTTTGATGCTGATAGGCCTTCTCGGCGCCGGGTTGCTCTCAAGGCGGCGCGCCCGCTAGCCCAAGCAAACCGGAACAGTGCACTTTTGTAGAGTGCACTGTGACCAGACCTAAAGAGCTCCTCGGGTTGATGAAAAAATTGCGGTTCAACCGGACTCATTTGCGGAGGTTCTGACAGCACTCTGTCACTGTTGCGGTTATCGATCGCAATGACAGACCCTAGCGCGCTTCCCCCTCCACAATCTCCCGGTGCTTCGGCGCCAGCTCTGCCAGCAGCGCATTCTGTGTCGCCACCGGGCCCCCCCTGTTCTTCAATGACAAGCACCAGATCCTCAACGGAAGCGTTAGCCGAAGGGGACGGAATTAAATTCCATCCCCTAACCCGTACTCCTCCCGCCGCTCCACAATCATCCCATGCAACGGCGCCAACCGCGCCAACAACGCATTCTGCGTCCCAACCGGCACGTCCTGTTTCTCCATTGCCCGGATCAGATCCTCCACCAGCGCATTGAAGTCCGCCGTGGTGAGATCCATGTCCTGATGCACGGTGACCATGTTCTCGCCCTCATACTCGCAAGGCCCGCCGGCGCGTTGGCAGATGAAATTGGTGAGGCTGTAGTGCAGTTCCGCGATGTCCACACCCTTGAATTGGTGGGCGATGCGCGGGTCGTCGACGATCTGGTAGAGCAGGCCTTCGGTGATTTGGGCAATGCCTTCGCGTTCGCCGAGGTCGTGGTAGAGAGCGTCTTCGGCCTGGGGTGAGGTTTGGCAGCCGGCCAGCAACAGGGTGAGCAGCAGGCCGTTCAGGATAGGAGATAAGCGCATGTCAGAAGGCCCCCTGTAGTGCCAGATAGAAACCGGTCTGGTCCTTGAGGCCGGCGATGTTGCCCAGGTCCACCCAGGCGGCGGTGACGGCCAGTTCGCGGGTGGGGATGTAGGCGACGAAGACGTCTTTCCAGTCATCCTCCTTGGCGAAGCCGAGGTTGTCCGGTTTCTGGCGGTATTCGCTGCCCACCAGCCACTGGCGGTTGAGAAAGAGGCCGGCGGAGGCTTCGGCCACGGCTTCGTAGCTGTCCCCCTGATCGCCGCCAAAACCCAGCAGGCCGGTCTGGTTGGCCCGGGTGGCGCGGACGCCGGCGTTGAGCAGGAGGTTGCGGCCGGCGATGGCGTTGAGAAAGAGCTTGCTGCCGGTGAGGTAAACGTCGGTGCCGCTGTCGTCCTCGGCGCCCACGGCGTTGGGCAGGTCGAAATCGCGCTGGCGCTTGTGCTGGAGGCCCAGGCTCCACTGGCCGTAGGGCGTGTAGACGGCGTCGCCCAGCAGGCGGAACTTGGCGCCGAACACGTCCTGCTCCAGCTCGCCGCCGAGGGTGTCGAGTTTGAAGCGCTGGCGGGCGAAGGTGAGTTCCACGCGATGGTCGAAGGAGACGCCGGCAGCCTGCACCTCCAGGCTGTAATCGTCCACCCGGGTGGAAGACAGGTTGACGATGCCGCCCCACTCACCGCTGCTGGCGTAGCCGGAGAGCAGCGCCCAGGGCGTCAGCCCGCCGCCGGCACTGCCCTCGATGGTGGTGACGCCCCCGGTGGCCCAGAGGCGGCTGCCGGGGTTGGCGAGGACGCTGGAGGCAGCGAGGAGCAGGATTGCCGGGGCGGTCCATCGGTGTGGCATGTGGTGGTCCTCTTACTTCTGGATCTTCGAAGGGGACAGAATTTAATTCTGTCCCCGGCTGCGCAACTCCGCCTGCCGTCCGGCAAACTCCGCCAACCAGCCGTCCAGTTCCTCCTCCCTGAACGGTTTGGCAATAAAATACCCCTGGGCCGTATCACAGCCCGCCGCCTGCAGCAGGTCCCAGCTGGCGCGATCCTCGATGCCCTCGGCGACGATGCTCAGGCCCAGGCCGTGGCCCAGTTTGATGGTGGAACGTACGATCATCTGGTCCTCATGGTTTTCCGCCAGGCGCAGGATGAAGGACTTGTCGATCTTGAGTTTGTCCGCGGGCAGGTTCTTGAGGTGGCCCAGGGAGGCGTAGCCGGTGCCGTAGTCGTCGATGGCGACCTTGAAGCCGACCCGGCGCATTCGGGTGAGCTGGTTGACGGCCAGATCGGTATCGCGCATGACCGCGCTTTCCGTCACTTCCAGGGTTACCGCTTCGGGCGGTGCGGCGCTGCGGTCGATATAATTCTTGAGCTTGTCGCCCAGGGTACTGTCCATCAGGTCGTGGGCGGAAAGGTTGACCGCCAGGCCGTAGTGGTGGCCGTTCAGCCACCAGCGGTTGAGGGTGTCGAAGACCGTGCGCAGCACCCAGTCGGTGATGTAGCCGATCTGCCCCGACCGTTCGGCCAGGGTGATGAACTCATCCGGTGGCACGAAGCCCAGTTCCGGATGGACCCAGCGGGCCAGCACCTCGAAGTCGGTGACTTCGGCGGTATCCAGCCTCACCTTGGGCTGGAACGCCAGGAACAGCTGCCCTTGCTCCAGGGCCGGTTCCAGGTCGCGGATCAGGGTCAGCTCACGCAGGTGGCTTTCGTCCATGCCGGGCTCGTAGCAAACGAGGTGGCCTTCACGGTCCCGGGAGCGGTTGAGGACGATGGATGAGCGGCGCCACAGGTGCTTCATGCTGCTGGCGTCCCGGGGTACACGCAGTACGCCGATTTCAAGGTGCACGAGGATGGGGGAATCCATCAGGGTGATGGGGTTTTCCACCTGTCGGCGTAGTCTTTCCACGAACGTTATCAGGGCTTCGATCGTGAGGTCCCCTTGGTATTCCGGCAGGGCGATGAATTCGTTACCGCCGACCCGCGCCAGGACGCCATTGCCGCCGATGAAGGCCCGCACCCGGGTGGCGACGGATTGCAGCAGCTGGTCGCCGAACTGGTAGCCGAGGGTGTCGTTGATTTCCTTGAATTCACGAATGGAGAAACGCAGCAGCGGGAACTCTTCCCCGTCCGCCAGGCGCTGTTTCAGCTTCTGTTCCAGCGCCGTACGGTTGGGCAGGCCAGTGAGGCTGTCGTGCAGGGCGTGATGGCGGATGCGCTGTTCGCGCTGGCGGATGCGGCGCTGCATGTCGGTCAGTGTGCGGGCCAGTTCCCCCAGTTCGCCGCTTTCCGCCACGGGCGCCGAATCCATGTCTTCCCCGGCACCGATGCGGTGGGCAAAGGCCGCCAGGTTGGTCACCGGGCGCCGGATCATCCGGGCAATGGCTATGGCCGCCACGCAGGACAGCACCAGCAGGACGCTGAAGATCACCAACAGGTCCTGTTGCAGCCGGCGGAAGCCGCTCAGGATGCGCTGCTTGGATTCCATCAACCAGGTATCCACGGTGGGCGTCAGGCTGACGCGCATGCCCAGGTAGGCTTCGGTGTCGATCAGGTTCTTTTCCGATTCTGCCTGGGAGGGCAACAGGGTCAGGGCGATGGGCGGCGCTTCCGGGGGCAGCGTGGTGACGGCGAAAACCGGTTGCAGGGTGCGTTTGTCACGGGCGGCGAAGACCACGTTGAGCTCGGTGATGCGCTTGACCCGCTCGGCCAGGGTCTGGTCGAGGCGAAAGCCCATGCCCACCCAGCCGATGCGATCCGGCGCGCGCACCGGCACCATGACGAAGTGGTAGGGGACGCGGTCGAGCAGCACCACGCTGGCGGCGCCACCCTCCTGTTGGGCCTGGTGCCACAGGTCGGGGAACGGGAATCCGAGATGGACCGAGGTGTCGTGATGGCTGCTGGCGATGAGTTCGCCCTGGTTGTCCGCCAGCATCACCAGATCCGCCTCCACCCGGGCGCCATGGTTGGCCAGGACGGTGGCGATGGTGGCCTTGTCGCCAGTGGCCACGGCGGTCTTGAAACCAAAGTCGTCGGCCAGCACGCGAACGCTGTCGAGCAGCTGATCGACCCGGTTCTGCATCACCTGATGCACCACCCGGCTACCGGTCTGGAGGTTGTCCCGGGCCCGGGCTTCCACTTCCTGATAGGAGCGGTAGACCACCATGGCACCGATGATGAGCTGCGAGGCTACCACCAGTGCCAGCAGTGTCAGCAGGACCTTGAATCGAAAGCTGCGGGGCCAGAGTGTCATGACGATAGATTATTGAAACGTTGCTGCAGGTCCATCAGGGGCGTCTTGCGCGGCTTGGGCGCGGTGACGTCCAGAGGCACCCGCTTGGGGCCAGGGTCCCGGGGCAGTTCGAATGTCTGCCAGGCGCTCTCGCTGCTGCCGGCCCATGGGTGCCAGATGCGGCCCTGCGTTGCCTCATCCGGGATGTTCAGAGTGATATGGCCCTCGGTGTCGCTGACGGCCCGGCGGGGGGCCTGGGTCACGACGATGTAGGCCTTCATGTGATCATGGATGTTACAGCCAAGAACGACAATGCCCGTGCGGTCGAAATGAATGGGTTGTTCGGGCCGATCGGCGTAGAGCTTGATATCGAATGTTTTGGCCTTGGAGAACGAGTAGACGTGGTGGCGGGTGGTATCGCGATTGGGGAAATCCACCTCGCTACCCCGGGGGATGGCCAGGACATGGGGAATGAAGGTGCGGTCCCGCTGGATCATCAGGGCCGGTTCCGGCAGCGGTGGGGCGGGATCGGCGCCCGGCCAGGACACGGTGACCACGGCATTCTGCAATGGCTGGCCGTTGGCATCGAGCACCTGCAATCGGACCTCCCGGCTCTGGACGGAAGTGGCCAGTGCCAGTAACAGCAGCCCTGTTATGCAACGCATGCCTGTCATGAGGTGCCACTCCGTTCTGACGGTCAGAACGTCTGCCGATGGGAAAAGTGAAACTGAATGTGGTTGCGGCTCAGCAGGTTCTGCCAGTATTCGCGCATCCAGTCCCAGGCAGCATTACGGGCCTGTTCCACAAACGGATCGAGATTGAGTTCGTAGTAGTCCGGTGTGCCGGCGATCTGGCGCACGGTGATGAGAATGGACTGATCCAGCTCGTTGGCGAACGGCTCGCCAATCAGATGGTGGGCCAACAGGTTGGCCTGGGTGGCTTCGATATCCACCAGGTGACTGTTGCGAATGGAGCGGTTGTTCTCGTACATCTCCTCCATCAGCCGGTGGCACAGGTAGGCCTTGATCAGCAGGCCATCGAGGCCGTCGTATCGAATCAGCAGCGCCGAAGGGCGGGTGAAATAGCCGTTGGCGGCCTCGATAAAGGGCGCGAACAGGGTTTCCTTGCCGGCTTCCCGGGCGCAGGCCTCGACGAACTCGATCAGTCGCGGTGCCATCTCCACATACTCGACCACGAACCGCACCAGACAGGCGACCGGGTCATCGTCGTGAATGCCGATAATTACATGCAGTTGGGGCAGCTTTTGCGCCATCTGGTCGTGGAACCGCCCTTTATGGGCTTCCTGCCGCTTCGCCTGCTGAATGATCTTTAATGCCGTTTCCGGGGTCATGGACGGTACTGCTTCATTACCAGGTACTCCTTGTGGGAGTACGTGCCGAGAGGTGCGCAAGGTTGCCCTCCTCCTAAGACTGATATCCGCAGGACTGGTAGCCGCGGACGCCGCAGGTTCCTTATGCTCCGCCGGTGACGCAGCGCCGGGGGAGACTGGAATGACCGTTCAGGCCGAACCTGCTGAAAGTGTAGTTGAGTGTGGAAAAGTTGCCGCGTCCCGAGGGGTGCACATTTGTTAAACCTCGTTGTTTCAGAGGATTAAAACCAACGCCAGGGGTGTGAAAGGCGCGCGAAGACCCAGCCCATGGTGGCAGCCCGGGCCAGCACCAGGGCGGTGAGGGCGAGCCAGAGACCGTGGTTGCCCAAGGGTTGGGCGAGCCACCACACCGGCAGGTAGACCCCGAGCACCGAGATCAGCATGGCGTTCTGCATCGCCCGGGTGCGCGTCGCGCCGATAAAGACCCCGTCCAGCAGATAACTCCAGACCGCCGCCAGTGGCAACAGCCAGACCCAGGGCAGGTAGTCGTGGGCGGTATCTCGCACCGGTTGCAGGTCGGTCAGCAGCCGCACGATGGCATCCCCGGCCAACCAGAAAACCGCGGCAAACAGCAGTGAGCCGATCAGCGACCAGCGCAGGGCCACACGGAACACGGCCCGGAAGGCAGCGCGGCTGCGTTGGCCAATGGCCTCCCCGACCAGCGCTTCGGCGCCGTTGGCGAAGCCGTCCAGACCGTTGGAAATGATCAGCAGGAAGGTCAGCAGCACGGCGTTGGCTGCCAGCACCGTTTCCCCCATGCGCGCGCCCTGGGCAGTGAAGAAGGCGAAAGCCAGAAGGAGCAGGATGGTGCGGACCATGATGTGGCGATTGACTGCGATCAGGCGTCGATAATCGGCGAACGTCGTTAACCATGCGGTTTTGAAGCGGGCCCCGGAAGGGCATCGCCGGGCCACCAGCCAGAGCCCGGTTCCGGTGGCCACGTACTCCGCCAGCAAGGTCGCCAGGGCCACCCCGTCGCTCTGCCAGCCGAAGCCGGTGACGAACAGCACGTCGAGCGCCATGTTGAGGGCGTTGGCCAGAATCATGATGAACATGGGGTCGCGGGGAAACTGGGTGCCGATCAGCCAGCCCACCACGGTGTACTGGCAGAGCACCGCCGGGGCGCTGTAGATGCGGATCTGGGCGTAGCTGTAGGCGAGTTCGTGCAGTTCGGGGCCGGGCGCCATCAGCCACAGGGCGACCCGGATCAGCGGCTGTTGCAGCAGGATCAGCCCCAGGCCAATGGTGGTGGCCAGTACCAGCGACTGCACCAGCAGGCGCAGCAGGTCGTCGGCGGAATCCCGCCCCAGGGCCTGGGCTGCAAGGCCGGTGGTGCCCATGCGCATGAAGCCGAAGGTCCAGTAGAGCACGCTGAAAAGATTGGCCCCAATGGCCACGGCCCCGAGAAAACGGGCATCGTCCAGGTGGCCGAGGACGGCGGTATCCACCAGGCCGAGCAGGGGAACCGTGATATTTGTGAGCATCAATGGCCAGGCCAGAGACCAGAGTCGGCGATCGAGGCTCATGGCGCTTCAGGCCCCGCCACTAAAGGATTCAAGGACATAGAGAAAAACTTTGATATAAGTCAATAGAATAAAAAAGCAATTATATAGCTGTCTAAATTTTAAGCGGGTCTTTGAGTCTGAGACCAAAAGCTGTCTATACTCAATGCGTTGTCCGTGAAAGTGACTTCCATCATGGCGAGCTAATAGGCCGGGAAAGCCGATAGAGCCGCTGGTCGCATTCGTCATGCAGCAGTCTGGAAGTGTCGCGCAGAACCTCCTATAACAAAACTTCTGTGGAGACACGGTATATGAGCGTGCAGGCCCTGCGTGCCGGTACCCTTGCGGTTGCCGGTCTTACACCTCTCAGTGCCCAGGCGGCCTGGGAGTTGAACATGCCATCGGGCGTTACAGAGATGAGCCAGGATATCTATGGGCTCCATATGACGATTCTCGGCATCTGTGTCGTGATTGGGATCGTCGTTTTCGGAGCCATGTTCTGGTCGATTCTGGCGCACCGTAAGTCCAAGGGCGCCAAACCAGCCCATTTCCATGAAAGCACCACCGTGGAAATTCTCTGGACCCTGATTCCCTTCCTCATCCTGGTTGGAATGGCCATTCCGGCCACCGCCACCCTGCTGGATATGTATAACACCGATAAGGCCGATGTCCGCGTCAAGATCACCGGCTATCAGTGGAAATGGCATTACCAGTATCTGGACGATGACTTCGGCTTTTTCAGCAATATCGCCACGGCCCAGGACGAGATCGACAATCTCAGTCCCAAGTCGGAGCACTATCTGCGCGATGTGGACGAGCCCCTGGTGATTCCGGTGGGCAAGAAGGTGGAATTCCTGATGACCTCCAACGATGTCATCCACTCCTGGTGGGTGCCGGATCTGGGGGTCAAGAAGGACGCCATCCCCGGCTTCGTCAACAAGGCCTGGGCCAAGGTCGAAGAACCCGGCGTCTATCGCGGCCAGTGCGCCGAGTTGTGTGGACGGCTCCATGGCTTCATGCCGATCGTGGTCAAGGCGGTGCCTCAGGATGAATACAAGACCTTTGTGGCCAAGCGTCAGGAAGCGGCCGAAAAGGAGCGTATGCTGACCGAGAAGGACTGGAGCCGGGACGAGCTGGTGGAGCGTGGCGAGAAGGTCTACGCCAGCAACTGTGCCGCCTGTCACCAGCCTGACGGTAACGGCATGCCGCCGTCCTTCCCGGCCCTGAACGGCAGTGCCGTGGCCACCGGCGATCCCCAGGAGCATATGAACACCGTGGTCAACGGTCGCTCCGGAACCGCCATGCAGGCCTTCGGCAAACAGCTGAGCGAAGTGGACCTGGCGGCGGTCATTACCTACGAGCGTAATGCCTGGGGGAACAAGACCGGAGACAAGGTCACGCCACAGCAGATTGTGGAGTTCATGAAAGAAGAGTGACGAGGTCGGAATAGGGAGGGTCGGCCGCCCGCCGGCCCTCCGGTAACGATTCACATGGGGGGCTCACCATGAGCGCGGTTGCAGATACCCACGCTGACGAACATCACCACGGCCCGGCCAAGGGGATTGGTCGCTGGCTGTTTACCACCAACCACAAGGACATCGGGACCATGTACCTGGTGTTCAGTTTCGCCATGTTCCTGATGGGCGGGTCCATGGCGATGGTCATCCGGGCCGAGCTGTTCCAGCCCGGTCTGCAGCTGGTCGATCCGGCCTTCTTCAACCAGATGACCACCATGCACGGTCTGATCATGGTCTTCGGGGCGGTGATGCCGGCCTTTGTGGGCCTGGCCAACTGGATGATCCCGATGATGATCGGGGCCCCGGACATGGCCCTGCCGCGCATGAACAACCTGAGTTTCTGGTTGCTGCCCGCGGCCTTCACGCTGCTGGTCTCCACCCTGTTCATGGAGGGCGGCGCACCCAACTTCGGCTGGACCTTCTACGCCCCGCTGTCCACCACCTACGGGCCGCCCAGCACCACCTTCTTCATCTTCGCCATCCATATCATGGGCATCTCCTCGATCATGGGCGCGATCAACGTGATCGCCACCATCCTCAACCTGCGGGCCCCGGGGATGACCTTCATGAAGATGCCGCTGTTCGTGTGGACCTGGCTGATCACCGCCTTCCTGCTGATCGCGGTGATGCCGGTGTTGGCGGGCGCAGTGACCATGATGCTGATGGACATCAATTTCGGCACCAGCTTCTTCGATGCCGCCGGCGGCGGTGATCCGGTACTGTTCCAGCACGTGTTCTGGTTCTTCGGCCACCCCGAGGTGTACATCATGATCCTGCCGGCCTTCGGCGCGGTGTCGCAGATCATCCCCACCTTCTCCCGCAAGCCGCTGTTCGGTTACACCTCCATGGTTTACGCGGTGGCGGCCATCGCCTTCCTGTCGTTCATCGTCTGGTCCCACCACATGTTCACCGTGGGGCTGCCGGTAACCTCGGAACTGTTCTTCATGTACTGCACCATGCTGATCGCCGTGCCCACCGGGGTGAAGGTGTTCAACTGGGTGGCCACCATGTTTAGGGGCTCCCTAAGCTTCGAAACGCCGATGCTGTTCGCGGTGGCCTTTGTGGTGCTGTTCACCATCGGCGGCTTCTCCGGCCTGATGCTGGCGATCGCCCCGGCGGACTTCCAGTACCACGACACCTACTTCGTGGTGGCCCACTTCCACTACGTGCTGGTGCCGGGGGCCATCTTCGGGATCTTCGCTTCCGCCTACTACTGGCTGCCCAAGTGGACCGGTCGCATGTATGACGAGACCCTGGGCAAGGCCCACTTCTGGATGTCGTTCATCGGCATGAACATGGCTTTCTTCCCGATGCACTTCCTCGGCCTGGCCGGTATGCCCCGGCGGATTCCGGACTATGCGCTTCAGTTCGCCGAGTTCAACATGATCTCCAGTATCGGTGCCTTCACTTTCGGGGCCACCCAGCTGCTGTTCCTGTTCATCGTCATCAAGACGATTCGCTCCGGCAAGCCGGCTCCGGCCAAGCCCTGGGAAGGTGCCGAGGGCCTGGAATGGACGGTGCCATCACCGGCGCCCTATCACACCTTCCAGACGCCGCCCAAGGTGAGCTGAGGACAGGCATAACGGATGTGGCGGCCGGTCTCTTGTGGTCCGGCCCCTTTCGATAACAAGAAAACGTGGATAAGGAGCGGAGGCTCTGATGGCAACGAACCAGTCCTACTACGTTCCGGAACAAAGCAAGTGGCCGATCGTCGGCACGTTCGGCATTCTATTCACATTGGGCGGTACCGGGTCGGTGATGGTGAACCAGGCGGCCGGGGACAACACCTCCCTGTCGTGGACCATTTTCTGTGTTGGCGTTGCCATCCTGTTGTTCATGTTCTTTGGCTGGTTTGGCAGCGTCATCAAGGAAAGTCGCCAGGGCCTCTACAGTGACCAGATGGAGCGGTCGTTCCGCTGGGGTATGAGCTGGTTCATCTTTTCCGAGGTGATGTTCTTTGCCGCCTTCTTCGGGGCGCTGTTCTATGCCCGGATGTTCGCCGTGCCCTGGCTCGGCGGCGAAGGGGCCAAAGGCGACGCGAACATGCTGTGGGAGGGCTTTCAAGCCAGCTGGCCGCTGCTTAACACGCCCAACCCCGAAACCTATCCCGCGCCTGAGGGGATCATTGATCCCTGGCACATTCCGTTTATCAACACCATTTTGCTGCTCAGTTCCTCCGTCACCGTGACCATTGCCCACAAAGCACTCAAGCACGGCAAGCGTAACGCCACGGTTCTCTGGACGGGCATCACCGTGCTGCTTGGGGCAATCTTCCTGGGTTTCCAGATTCACGAATATATCCAGGCCTATCAGGAACTGAATCTGAAGCTGACCTCCGGAATTTACGGTAGCACGTTCTTCATGCTGACCGGCTTCCACGGAGCCCACGTAACCCTGGGGGCCATCATCCTCACAGTGATTACCATACGGGTGGCCAAGGGGCACTTCACGGCCGAGCATCACTTCGGCTTCGAGGCGGCCTCCTGGTATTGGCACTTTGTGGATGTAGTCTGGGTCGGACTGTTCACGTTTGTGTACGTGCTCTAGCCGCTCCGGCATGGTGGCCGGGAGCGGCCGGGGAGGCGTTTATGGCAGGGGGCCGTGGTTCATGTGGAGTTGGCCGGTCCATAGCGCAATGCCGATGACCAAAAGCAGCAGGACCGAGAGCGTCACCCGGACGATGAGTGCGTTAACCGTTCGTTGCTGGGAACTGTCGTCCTTGAGCAGGAAGAACAGGCCGCTGAACAGGCTGATGACCACACCGATCAGCAGCACGACGATCAGTATTTTGAGCAGCATGGGCGTTTCCTTTATCCCGAGTTCTATGGCTCCACACTATAGCAAAGCATGAGTGGGATTCGAGGCCGGCATTGGCAGCCGGACTGGCGACTGTGGCTGCTGGCCCTGTGCCTGTTTCCCCTGTTGGTGGGGCTGGGCATCTGGCAGTGGCATCGGGCCGAGGAAAAGACCGAGCTGTTCGCCCGTTGGCAGCAGACGCAGCCTGAGCAGTGGCCTTCGGAGCAGACGCCGCGCATGGGAGCGCCGGTGGCCTTGCAGGGGCATTTTGACGAGCGCTATCACTGGCTGCTGGACAATCGCACTTTTGATGGCCGTCCGGGGTACGAGGTGCTGAGCCTCTTTTACCCGGAGAGTGGATCGCCGGTGGTGGTCAATCGGGGCTGGACGCCGGCGCCCCCACGGCGGGAACAGCTTCCAGCAATTACGCCGCAGGAAGGGCAGCAGACCCTGGTGGGGCGCATGGCACCTTGGCCGGAACCTCCGGTGCTGGGAGCCGAAGCCGAGCCGGAGGGCTGGCCGCGGCGGGTGCAGTCCCTGGCGGCGGAGCAGGTGGCAGAAACCACGGGCGAGACACCCGCGGCGTTTATCCGCCTGATCGAGCCCGGCCCCGGCGGGTACCGCACCCGCTCGGATCCGGGGGTGATGCGGCCGGAGCGGCACCGGGCCTACGCCTTTCAATGGTTTTCGTTGGCCCTGGCATTGCTGGTGCTCACAATCATTGCGAGCTTTCGTAAAGAGCGCCCTGACAACACATGACAGTACGGGAGGACGACATTCTTGGAGGCACAGATGGCAGCCGGTTCTGATGGAGACCCGAAACGCGGTCAGCGGCAGGCCGCACTGATTTTCCTGATCGGCTTTGTACCGGTTGTGCTGGCCACGGTCATGTATTTTGCCGGCTGGGGCATTCCCGAGAGTCGTTCCAACAAGGGCGTATTGCTCGATCCCATTCCCGGTGTGGCCCATCTGGGGCTGCAGACCGCCGAAGGCCGCCCCTTCACAGATCTTTTCGTGCCCGCCCGGGAAGACGCCACCTGGCAGTTGCTGCTGCTGGCCCCGGATTGCCGTGCCGCCGACTGTGAGACGGCCCTGTACAACATGCGCCAGGTAAACCGTGCCCTCGGGCGTGATGTCCACCGCGTGGAGCGGGCCGCCTGGCTGGCCGGTGATCACGACCTGCTGGGCCAGTATCCCGGCGCACGCGCGGTGAAGCCCGGTCCGGAAGGTCTTCCCGAAGACGTGCCGGGACTGGAAGGCGCCGGTTACCAGATCTACGTCATCGATCCCCTGGGCAACATGGTGCTGCGCTATGGTCCCGAGCATGGCGGTGATGCGATGCTGGACGATCTGGAACACCTGCTGAAACTGTCCAACATCGGGTGAGACACATGGCGACGGGGTCTCAAGTCAGCAATGCCGTAATCCGGCGCCGTATGGGGCGTGCCGCCCTGGTGGGTTTCCTGCTTGCCGCCGTGGTGGTGATGCTGGGTGCCTGGACCCGCCTGATGGACGCGGGCCTGGGCTGCCCCGACTGGCCCGGATGTTACGGGTTCATCCATGTGCCCCAGAGCGCCGAACAGATCGCCGTAGCCGAGGCCCGTTTTCCGGATGCCAAGGTGGAGGTGGCCAAAGGCTGGCCGGAGATGATCCACCGCTATTTCGCCGGCACCCTCGGGTTGGTCATCTTCGGTATCGCCGCCTACGCCCTCAAACACCGCCGCCATGGACTGCCCCTCAAGCTGCCATTGGCCCTGGCGGTACTGGTGGTGCTGCAGGCGGCATTCGGCATGTGGACGGTGACCCTCAAACTCTGGCCCCAGGTGGTGGCCGCCCACCTGCTGGGCGGATTTACCACACTGACTCTGCTCTTCCTGCTGACCCTGCGCCTGCGCGCGCGTCCGCTCTCTGCGCAGGAGCCCAGCAATCTCGCCCGCTTCAAGCCCTGGCTGGGCATGGCCATTGCCGTGGTGGTGATGCAGATCGCCCTGGGCGCCTGGACGGCCAGCAACTACGCCGCCGTGGCCTGCACCGAACTGCCCACCTGTCATGGGCAATGGTGGCCGGCCATGGATTGGGCCCACGGATTCAACGTCTTTCAGCATATCGGCCCCAATTACCTCGGTGGGCAGCTGAGTGGCGACGGCCGCACGGCCATCCACATGGCCCACCGCATGGGGGCGCTGGTGGTGCTGGTCTTTGTGGGCACACTGCTTGTGGTCATGGCCCTGCGGGCCCGGGGAACACCGCTGACGCGCTGGCTTGCCGTGAGCGCTGGTTTGCTGGGCCTGCAGATTGCGCTGGGCCTGGCCAACGTGGCCTTCCAGCTACCCCTCGCCGTGGCGGTGGCCCATAACGCCGGCGGCGCCGCTTTATTGCTGAGCCTGGTCAATCTGGCTTGGCGACTGCACCCGGCAAACGATAGGGTGACCGTAACGGAACCGCCGATCACCAACAGGGAGGCGACGGCATGAGCCAGTCCTACAAGTCCGCAACCATCCACGCCGAACGGCCCGTCACCTGGCGCGACTTTCTGGAGTTGACCAAGCCCAAGGTCGTGGCCCTGATGATCCTGACCTCGGTGATCGGCATGTTGCTTGCCCGCCCGGGTGTGCCGCACTGGAGCGTGCTGCTCTATGGCAATCTCGGGATTGCCCTGCTGGCCGGCGCCGCTGCCGTGATCAACCACGTGGTGGACCGCAAGGTGGACGGCATCATGGCCCGCACGTGGAAGCGCCCCGTGGCCACCGGCCGGGTGGATTCCGGCCAGGCCCTGCTGTTCTCCGCCCTGCTCGGTGTGGCGGGCACGGTGGTTCTGGTCACGCAGGTCAATCCCCTGACAGCCTGGCTGACCATCGCCTCCCTGGTCGGCTACGCGGTGATCTACACCCTCTTCCTCAAGCGCGCCACCCCCCAGAATATCGTCATCGGCGGGCTGGCCGGCGCCATGCCGCCGCTGCTGGGCTGGACTTCGGTGACCGGCCAGGTGGAGGGCCATGCCCTGCTGCTGGTGCTGATCATCTTTGCCTGGACGCCGCCCCACTTCTGGGCCCTGGCCATCCATCGCAAGGAGGAATATGCCAAGGCCGAGATTCCCATGTTGCCGGTGACCCACGGCAATCGGTTCACCGAGCTGCATATCCTGCTCTACACCCTGATCCTGCTGGCCTCGAGCCTGCTGCCGTTCGTCACCGGCATGAGCGGTCTGGTCTATCTGGTGGGGGCTTCGGCGCTGGGCCTGCGGTTCCTGCAGTACGCCTTTCGGCTGTATTGGGGTGACGACCGGCGGGTGGCCTGGAACACTTTCAAGTATTCCATTACTTACCTGATGGCGTTGTTTGTGGTGTTGTTGGTGGATCATTTCATTCGGTTTTAGGGTGTTGCGCACCAGGGTGCCGTGAGCGGACCTGAACGCGCGAGGGAGGGCCGTCAGAGGCGCCCTTGGACGCGTTATCCGCATCAAGTAAGAGGAAGGATGGAGCGCATGGTCTGGTCAGGTTCAAAAAGCCGGTGACCAGCTAACGCTCAACGGCGGTTCGCCTCCCACCGTCATACCCGCGCAGGCGGGTATCCAGAGCGGCAAGCCCCCAGGCTGGAAGCAAAATGCCATGGACCCCCGCCTGCGCGGGGATGACACCTGGGAGGTTTCCAGGTTCAGAACGAAGCCGCTCTACTCGTTTCCCCGGACGGCAGCTCGTTTGCACGAGAATACCGGATTGGGAGCAGGCACCCTGGCTGGGCTACAATCCCCCCTTCACCCAATGAGCACTGTTTATCGAGGAGAGGCATGAATTCCCGCACCGGCGTTCGCGTCACCGTTGCTGTACTGGTCCTGGTCGTCCTGCTGGTCATGGGCCTGATGATCGGGCGCCAGGCGTACATTGCCGAAGAGGCAGGCCCGCCCGATCTGGAATCCCTCAATACCTTCATCTACGACAAGCCGCAGCCCATCGGTGCCTTCTCCCTGACCAGTGAGGAAGGCGAACCCTTCACCCGGGAGGAGCTGCGCGGTCACTGGACCCTGGCCTTCGTCGGTTACACCTATTGCCCGGATGTGTGTCCCACCACCCTGTCGGTGCTCAAGAAGGTCCGCCCGCTGCTGCCCGATGACGTGGTGGCGCCGCAGGTGCTGTTTGTCAGTGCCGATCCGGAACGGGATACGCCGTCGCGCCTGAAGGACTACCTCGCCTTCTTCAGTTCCGCATTCCGGGGCGTCACCGGTGACAGGGAGACCCTCCGGGCCCTGGCCAAGGATCTCAATGCTGCCTTCTCGCGGGCGCCTTCGGAAGCGGGTTCGGAGGAGTACACCGTCAATCACAGTGCCCACCTCAGCCTGATCTCGCCGCAGGCCCAGGGGGTCGCCATGATGCGTCCGCCCTTCAAGGCCGAGACCATCGCCGAGGCGTATACCCGCATCGTGAAATGGCGTCAGTCCCAACTCTGAGCGCCAGGTGATGACACTGCCCATAGAGAGCGTCCTGCCGGAGCTGCTGGACGCCCTGGAACAGCACAATACCGCCATCCTCGAAGCCCCGCCCGGCGCCGGCAAGACCACCCGGGTCCCGCTGGCCCTGCTGGATGCAGCCTGGCTGGCCGGACGCCGCATTCTGATGCTGGAACCCCGGCGCCTGGCCGCCCGCAGCGCCGCCCGTTTCATGGCCCGGCAACTGGGGGAGAAGCCCGGTCAGACCGTGGGCTATCGCACCCGCATGGACACCCGAATCAGCGCGGCCACCCGCATCGAAGTGGTCACCGAAGGCATCCTCACCCGCATGGTGCAGGACGATCCCACCCTGGACGCCTACGGCGCCATCCTCTTTGACGAGTTCCATGAGCGCTCCCTGCAGGCGGATCTGGGGCTGGCGCTGGTGCATGAATGTCAGCAGGCCTTGCGTGAAGATCTGCGGCTGCTGGTAATGTCGGCCACGCTGGAAAGCGGCCCCCTGGTCTCGGCCCTGGGGCAGCCCCGGGTAATCCGCAGCGAGGGCCGGGCTTATCCGGTCACGGTGCATTACCGGGCGCCCGGCCGTCAGCCGCTGGCGCAGACGGTGGCTGCCGTGGTGCGGGAGGTGATGGCGAGCGAGCCCGGTTCGGTGCTGGTCTTCCTTCCGGGCCAGCGGGAAATCCGTGCCGTGCAGCGCCAGCTGGAGGGACAGTTGCCGGATGATGCCGTGCTGGCTCCCCTGTTTGGCGATCTGTCACCCCAGGCGCAGGACCGTGCCATCGCACCGGCTGCGGAAGGTCAGCGCAAGGTGGTGCTGGCCACGGATATCGCCGAGACGAGTCTGACCATCGAAGGCATTCGCGTGGTGGTGGACAGCGGCCTGGCGCGGCGCCCGCATTTCGATCCCAACAGCGCCATGACCCGGTTGGTGACCCAGCGCGTGTCCGCCGCCTCCGCCGAGCAGCGTCGCGGCCGTGCCGGACGGCTGGCGCCCGGTGCCTGCTACCGGCTGTGGCCGGAGACCGAGCAGGAGCGCCTGGAGCCCTACACCCCGCCGGAGATTCGTGCGGCGGATCTCAGTGGCCTGGTATTGGAGCTGGCGCAATGGGGCGTGAGTGACCCGCAGCAGCTGGTGTGGCTGGACCCACCGCCCGGGCCGGCCTGGGCTCAGGCCGTCAGCCTGCTCCAGCAGCTGGAGGCCCTGGATGATCAGGCCCGCATCACGGCCCACGGGCGGACCCTGCTGGGCGTGGGCCTGGAGCCGCGTCTGGCCCACCTTGTTGTGCGGGGTCGGGAGTGGGGCCATGCCCGGCTGGCGGCGGAGCTGGCGGTGTTGCTGAGCGAAAAGGACAGCCTCGGCCAGCGCGATGATGCTGACATGCACCGGCGCATTTTACGGTTGAGAGGCGCGAGCCGGGCCGATGCGGCGGCACGCGCCACCTTGTTGCCCCTGATCGAACGCCTGGCGCGCAAGCCGGACCCCGAAGACCCGGCCGCGACCACCGTGGGCCTGCTGCTGGCCCTGGCCTATCCCGACCGGGTGGCCCAGCGCCGTCCCGGCAAGGCGGCCCGCTACCGCCTGGCCAACGGCCGCGGCGCCTGGCTGCAGGAGACCGATGCCCTGGCGGATGAACCTTATCTGGTCGCCGCCGATCTCGACGGCGTCGCCCGGGAGGCGCGCATCTATCGGGCCGCCGCCTTCGATCCGCAGGATTTGCAGCGTCACTTTGAAACCCTGCTGACAACTCGGGAGCAGGTGGGCTGGGACCGCCAGACCGGCAAACTGGAGTGCCGCCGGGTGATGGCCTTCGGCGCGCTGGAGCTTGCTTCGGAGCCCCTGGCCCGGCCTGAACCGGAGGCGATCCTTGCCGGGTTGCTGAACCTGATCCGTGAGGAAGGCCTGGACCGTCTGCCCTGGGATGATACGGCGCGCCAGTGGCAGGCCCGGGCGCAGCTGTTACACCGCCTGTGGCCGGACGACTGGCCCGCCATGGACGACGACGCCCTTCTGCACCGGCTGGAAACCTGGGCCGGCCCCTTCCTGCTGGGGATCACCGATCTCAAGGCCCTGGCGGGCTTTCCCCTGGCACAGGCGCTGGCGGTGCAGTTTGACTATCCCCAGCAGCAGGCTTTCGAGCGTCTGGCGCCCAGCCACTGGACATCGCCGGCGGGCAACCGGGTGGCGATCGATTACCGCGGCGACCGGGCTCCCTCCGTCTCGGTAAAACTGCAGGCCCTGTTCGGCCTCACCGAAACCCCCAGCGTCGCCCAGGGCCGGGTGCCACTGACCCTGCACCTGCTCTCTCCGGCCCAGCGTCCGGTGGCGGTGACGCAGGATCTGGTGAGTTTCTGGCAGCAGGGTTACCCGCAGGTGCGCAAGGATCTCAGGGGGCGTTACCCCAAACATCCGTGGCCTGAGGATCCGTTGAGTGCGCAGCCGCAGTTAGGGACGCGGCATCGACGCTAAGCGCCGTGCTCTGACAGAATAGCAATCACCCATTCGCAAAGGAGAGCCGTGGTTATGTCCGCCAACATCGAAGCCCTGGAACGCCTCATTGAACGCGGCCAGGACAGCGCCATGCTGCGCCTGACCCTGGGCACCGCCATGCAGGAGAAAGGCGACACCGAGGCGGCGCTGACCCACCTGCGCCGGGCACTGGATCTGGACCCGGAATACTCCGCCGCCTGGAAGGCCCTGGGCCATGTCTACCGTGAGGCCGGCCATGTGGGTGAGGCGAAGGAGACCTGGGAACATGGGCTGACCGTGGCCGAGGCGAAAGGGGATATGCAGGTGGTGAGAGAGCTGCAGGTGTATCTGCGCAAGTTGGACAAAGAAGGATAGTGCCAGAGGGGACGGAATTGAATTCTGTCCCCTTTCAGGGGTGGAAGCTTTCCTCCCACTCCCGCGGATCAATCCGATAAAAATCCGCCAACAACTCAAACAGCTCCGGATGCACTCGCTCCAGCTTCCCGGGCTTCTCGAAGAACAGTTCCGTCAGCACCGCGAAGAACTCTGCCGGATTGGTGGCGCCGTAGGGATCGATCAGCGTGTGATGGTGGTGCTCCACCTCATGGCAGTGTTTCTTGAACGCCTTGGAGAAGGCCTGGTACCAGTGTTTTGCGGTCTCGCTGTCATGGAGCACCGGGGCACCGTTGGCGCTGCCGGAGGCGGCATCGAGCTGGTGGGCGAATTCGTGTAGCACCAGGTTGAAGCCGTCGTGGTCGTCCTCGGCGCCATGCAGCACATCCTGCCAGGAGAGAACGATGCGCCCGTTCTCCCAGGATTCGCCCTCACGAGCGTGGGTTTCCTCCATTCGGACACCGCTTTCGTCCACGTCCACCACCGGAGTGCGGTAGGCCCCGGGATACAGCAGGATGCTTTGCAGCGCATCGTAGCTGTCGGTGGGCATATTCAGGGTCAGCAGGCAGGCCTGGGCGGCTATCAGGCAGCGGTGATGGTCAGTCACCTCCTGACCGGCACAGCCATAAAAGGTCTTCTCATCCAGAAAAATCAGGATGCGCTGCTGCAGGCGGTCGCGCTGCTCGCCGGACAGGCGCCGGTACAGCGGCCAGTCATCAGCCAGGAGGCGGTCCCACTCTTGCGGGAAGGGCTGCTGGCTGACGCGCCGGCGCCGCCAGGGGCGGTAGAAAAACAGGCGGAAGACGGCAAAAGCCACGATGAGCAGCGCAAACAGGCCGTAGAGTGGTAATGTCATGGGGTAACGGGCGGCTCCAGGGACAATGCCGAGGGTTGACGACCCACGATAGCATGATTTCCGGGAACCTGTGCGTACCGGTTCCTGTACGCCGCGTCATTATCACGGGAGAGCAATAACCATGTCGCAAGCCAATGCCGTCATCGAATCCGCCGGCCCCCGGGAAGGCAAGGTCGAAGCCAATGGGCTGACGTTGCATTACGAGGAGCGGGGACGGCCCGATGGTGAACCCCTGGTGCTGGTGATGGGGCTGGGCGCCCAGATGACCCTGTGGCCGGAACCGCTGCTCGATCGCTACGTGGCGGCCGGCTTTCGGGTCATTCGCTTCGATAACCGCGACATCGGCCTCTCCTCCGAGATTCGCGAGCGCCTGGAAGGGCCGCCGCCCGTGGCCATGCTGCGCTACAAGCTGGGCTGGTCGGTACTGGCCCCTTACCGCCTGGAAGACATGGCCGACGACCTGGGCGCCCTGATGACGGCCCTGGGGGTGGAGAGCGCCCACCTGGTGGGAGCCTCCATGGGTGGCATGATCAGCCAGATCTTCGCGGCCCGGGAACCGCAACGGGTCCGCAGTCTGACCCTGATCATGACCTCCACCAACAGCCCGCGCCTGCCCATGCCCCATCCCCGGGTGATCTGGGGCCTCAATGGCGGCGGCATCAAGGGCCATCATGAAGACGCGGCCGTGGCCCGGGGCGTGGCCTTCTGGCGGACGATTCAGAGCCCGGCCTATCCGCGCGACGAGGATGAGCTGGCGCAGCGTATCCGCAACGACTACCGCCGCAGCTATCGTCCGGCCGGTATTTTGCGCCAGATGCGGGCCATCATGGCCACCGGCAGCCTGGAGGACTACAGCCGCCGGATCGAGGTGCCCACCCGCATCCTGCACGGCACCGCCGATCCCCTGGTCAAACCGCCGGCGGCGCGCCAGCTGCGCAAACTCATTCGACACAGCGAAGTGTGCTGGTTCCGCGGCATGGGCCACGACCTGCCCGAGGCGCTGTTTGACCCGATCGTGGAGCAGACTCTGCAGGTCAGTCAGCGAATTAACCAGACGGGACACTAGGCCTGAGCATTCGATTTGATTATTCCTTGAGCATTCGTTATACTGTTTAACGATATTGGCGGGGTTATTAATAACTTTTTAGATTTAAAACCCCAGTCGTTAACCGGAAGAGAAGGAGTCGAATGCTCTTTAGTAAGCAAAACCGCAAAGAACAAGACGCCAACGATGAGAAGCGTACTTTTGATTGCGATCAGGTCAGCCAGGAGCTGAAGCCGTTCATCAAGGCTTCCGCCGAATACCTCGACCTGGAAGACGAAGTGGGCTGCTGCCAGGCCAACTAATCGCATCCAACGTCTGACAAACCATGTCCGAGACAACCTCCCGTTTTGTCAGGCGATTGACCCGCCGCCCCCACAGCGACACCGTTTATAACCCGTACCGTTCCCGCCGCCGGGCCAACAACCTGTTGTGCTATCTGGAGGCGATGGTCGCGCTGGGGGACTGCCCCCTGTTGTTGGTGGGCGAAGCGCCGGGTTACAAGGGCTGCCGCCAGACCGGCCTGCCCTTCAGCAGCGGGCGCCTGCTGAGCGAGGCGCCCCATCCTTTTCTCCAGCAGTTGCGTGAGCAGCTCTGGATTCCCTCACAGGAAGCGGAAAACACCGCCAGCATGGTCTGGGAGGCCCTGGCCGACTATCCCGGTGTGCCGCTGTTCTGGAATGCCTTTCCCTTCCACCCCCATCCTGCCGGCAATCCCCGTGGCAATCGCGCCCCGCGGCGTTCGGAAATCGAGGATGGCGGGCGGTACCTGCGTCATCTGGTCGAGTTGTTCCAGCCCAGGGCGATTGCGGGTGTGGGTCGGGCCGGGGAGAGTTGTGCGCGGATGCTGTTTCCGGAGCGGGAGATTCCGTATTTGCGGCATCCGTCGTATGGGGGAAAGCGGGAGTTTCTTGCGGGGTTGGGCAAGCTTTTATAGGCTCACCCCTCCATCGGCAATCCCCGCCCTTCCCGCGCCAGCGCTTCCAGCTCCACCACCGGCAGCGGCTTGGCGAAGAAGAACCCCTGCATTTCGTCACAGCCATAGAAGTTCAGGTAATCCAGCTGTTCCTGGGTCTCTACCCCCTCGGCCACCACCTTCAGGCCCATGCGATGGGCCAGGTCGATGATGGAGGCGGTGATGGTGTCGGCGGTGGAATCCTGTAGCAGGCCGGCGACGAAGGATTTGTCGATCTTCAGGGCGTCGATCGGGAAGCGGCTCAGGTAGGCCAGGCTGGAGTAGCCGGTACCGAAGTCGTCCAGGGACAGGCGCACACCCAATTGCTTAAGGTCCTTGAGCTGACGGATGGCTTCACTGGTGTGTTCCATGAGCATGCTCTCGGTCAGCTCCAGTTCCAGGCATTCCGGCGGGATATTGGAATGCCTGAGGGCATTTTCCACCTGCTCCTGCAGGTTGCCGGAGCGGAACTGCCCGACGGAGACGTTGACCGCCACCCGCAGCTGACTCAGCCCGGCGTCCTGCCACCGCTTGATCTGGCGACAGGCCTCCTCCAGCACCCAGTTGCCGATGGGCACGATCAGGCCGGTCTGTTCGGCCAGGGGGATGAAGGTGCCCGGTGACACCATGCCCTCGTTGGGTCGTTGCCAGCGCAGCAGGGCTTCGACGCCACAGATCTGGCCGCTGGCGAGGTTGAGCTTGGGCTGGTAGTAGAGCATCAATTCATGGCGCATCAGCGCCTGGCGCAGAGCGGACTCCATTTCCAGCACGGCGCGGGCATCCACGTTCATGTTGGTGGTGAAGTAACAGAACTGGTTGCGGCCCTGTTTCTTGGCCTCGTACATGGCCGTTTCGGCATTGCGCATCAGCTCGCCGGCACTGGCACCGTCCTCGGGGAAGACACTGATACCAAGACTGGCGCTGACAAAGACTTCGTTACCCGAAGGCAGGGTGAAAGGTGACTGCAGGGCGGTGTGAATATGCCGTGCCACTACGGCCGCGCGTTGGGGCTCCTTGAATTCCTCGATGATCAGCATGAACTTGTCGCCGCCGAAGCGGGCCAGGGTGTCCTCCCGGCGGACCTGCTTGGCCAGGCGCTGGGCCACGGCGACCAGCAGTTCGTCCCCCACCGGGTGGCCGAGGCTGTCGTTGATGGTCTTGAAGCTGTCCAGATCCATGAAGAGCACCGCGAGGCGGCGCTCGTGGCGCTGGGCCTGCTCGATGCTATGGTTGAGCCGTGACTCGGCCAGGATGCGGTTGGGCAGGTTGGTCAACAGGTCGTAGTTGGCCAGGTGATCCAGTCGTTCCTCGCTTTCCTTGAGGCTGGAGATATCAGTGGTGACCGCCACGTAGTGGGTCACCTGACCCTGTTCGTTATAGACCGCGTTGAGGCTCAGTAGCCCGGGGAACAGCGAGCCATCCTTGTGCCGGTGCCAGATCTCGCCCTGCCAGTAGCCCTTGGTCTGCACCTGGGTCCAGAGTTCACGGAAGAAATCCGCACCATGGCGGGGGGAGCGGAGGAATTCCGGTGTTTTGCCCACCGCATCTTCCTTGGTATAGCCGGTGAGCATGGTGAAGGCCGGGTTGACCGAGATGGTCCGGTGCTGCAGGTCCATCACCATGACGCTGTCACGGATGCTCTCCACTACCGCGTTGTTCAGGCGCAGTTTTTCCTGGGTCAGGTAGCGCTCGTGGACGTCGTGGATGATGGCGTAGACCAGCGGTTCGTCATCCACCATCACGGTACTGCTGTAGATTTCCACCCGGCGCGCCTCGCCGTGGGCGTCGAAGTGCTCTTCCTCGAAGTAGTTCACCTCGCCGGTGGCGGCCTGGCGGATATGCTGGTGCACCAGATCCATGGGCGTCTGGACAAAGTCGGCCACGGCCTTGCCGGGCACCTCGGCGCGATCCCAGCCGTACCAGCGGCAGGCGGCCGGATTGGCATCCAGCAGGGTGGCGCTTTCCGGGTCCGCCAGGACGGTAATGGAATTCTGTTCCTCAAACAGGCTGCGATAGCGGGCTTCGCTCTGGCGCAGGCGCAGCTCGGTTTCCTGACGTTGCTCTTCCCGCTCCAGCAGGGTCATGGCCAGGGAGAGATCGCCGGCGAGCTGATCGATCAGCTGCAGTTCTTCAGCGGTGAAAAAGCCCGCCTTGGCCGCATACAGGTTGAAGGTGCCGAGGATGCGGCCGGCACTTTGCAGGGGGAAGGCTGCGGAGGCGCGATAGCCCCGTTGCAGAGCCCGCTGGCGCCACGACTGATCTTCCGGTTCGGCGGCAATATCGTTGCAGACCACATGACTGCCCCGGGCCAGAGCCTGTCGGGTGGGGCCGGATTGGCTCCAGTTGTCCTGCAGGGCGATATCGAGCTTGTCCAGATAGCCTTTCTCATAGCCGGCGCAGGTGGTCGGCCGGACTTTCTGGGATTCCGGATTCACCAGGCCGATCCAGGCCATGCGGAATCCGCCTTCCTCCACCGCAATGCGGCAGGCTTCGCGCAGCAGGGTGGATTGATCCGGCGTACGCTGGATCAGGTGGTTGATCTGGGCCAGCACGTTGTAGACCCGGTTGAGCTTGCGGATCTGCTGCTCGTTGCGACGCTGGGCCGTGATGTCCTGGAAGGTGGCAACGACCCCGGTGACATCGCCGTCATCGTTAAACAGCGGCGCGGCATTGATGGCAAGGAGGATCTCGCCCTGGCCGGGCTTGATGAATCGATGCTCGAGACCGAACACCGGAGCGCGCTGATTGAGAACCCGGTAGTGAGGCAGTTCTTCATCCGGCAGGGGCACGCCGTCGTCATTGAGGATCTGCCAGTCACTGGCGTTATAGGCTTTCTGTTTGATGGTTTCGGCATCCAGCCCCAGGATGCGCTCGGCCCAGGCGTTGACGAAATTGATGCGGCCGTTACGGTCCATGACGGTGATGCCCATGGGGCTGGTGTCGGTGATGCGGCGCAGCAGGTTGCGTTCCCCCTGCAGCGCGTTTTCCACCCGTTCGTGCTCGCTGTTGCTGTCCTTGGCCTGAGACGAGAGCCTCTGGCGGATGAGGAAAAAGAGCAGTGTCGTGGTCAGGAGGACGAAGGCCAGCCCCTTGAAGGTTTGCAGCCGGGTCAGCCACAGGGGGTCGGTAACCAGGGCCTGCACGACGAGATCGCTGAAAACGATCCAGACCAGGCTCAGCACCAGATAGATCATGGCCACGCGCAGCGCATGGCTGGCTGGCCGGGTTCTGCGGTGACCGGCTGGCCCCCAGTTTTTCGGTGAGCGTTGACCACTCACGCCGTCTTGTACCTCACGTGCGCCCATTCCAATACCCTGGGAGACCGCCGCCGGGAAAGGTTGAGAGGTCCTTTCGCTCGTGACCCGCGCTGAAAACCGTCGTGGTTTTCGCTATAAAAGGGCGGTATTACGGAAAAATTACGAATATCAACCACCTAATGTTTAGTCGCAGGATGCTAACTATGCAAGTTCCTGGCAGCGACGGCCGTGACATTGTCATTTGAGCCATTGCGGGAGCGCGGTTTTGCGCCATACTTAAGAGACTTCTTAACCCACTCAGCGGATTGGCTTTATCCCTGGCTCACCCCTGGCAGGATGTTCCTCAATGCAGCGACTGCTTCGACACGCTCTCAATACCAGCAAGATTCCCAAAAACCTGGATGCTGTGACCGTCATCGATAGCCTGGCGGAAGCGGATCCCCACGAGCTGGGGATGACCCATCACGCCGTGGCGAAAATCTGGGAGGCCACGGAAGAGCTGTACCGCACCGGTGTCTATCCCGGGCTGCAGCTGTGCATTCGTCGTCACGGGCGCATTCTGATCAATCGCAGCCTTGGCCATAGCCATGGCAACGGGCCCGGCGGGGAAAAGGGCGTGGAAAAGCGTTTGATGACGCCGGAGACGCCCATCTGCTATTTCTCGGCGTCAAAGGCCGTGACCGCCTTGTTGATCCATATCCTTGGTGAAGAGGGTGGGATCAACCTGATGGACCCGGTGAGTTTCTACTGTCCGGAGTTCGCCAAGCACGGCAAACGCAATATCACCATCCACCAGATCCTGTCGCACCGGGGCGGCATTCCGGGGATTCCCACCGATATGCCCCTGGAAACCCTGTGGGACAACGAGGAGATCTGGCGCCAGCTGTGTGAGGCGGTGCCGATCGAGGTGGATGGCGGCAAGTTGGCCTACCACGCCATCACCGGCGGGTACGTGCTGCAGCGGGTCCTGGAGACGGTGACCGGTCAGACCATTGAGAGCTACCTCGACCAGCGCCTGCGCCAGCCCCTGGGGCTCACCAATTTCACCTACGGCATTCCCCATCCGCGCATTGACGAGCTGGCGCGCAACTACGTCACCGGCCCGGTACCCAAGCCGCCCCTGTCCTGGATCGTCAAGCGGGCCCTGGGGGCCGACATCGAAACCGTGGCGGACGTTTCCAACGACCCGCGCTTCCAGGAGGCGGTGATCCCGGCGGCCAACCTGGTGGGCACGGCGGAGGAAATGGGGCGCTTCTACCAGATGATGCTCAATGGCGGCGAGTGGGAAGGCAAACGCGTCTGCAGCCCGCTCACCGTGCGCCGGGCTATCCACCAGTTCGGCTCCATGCAGATCGACCGCACCATGATGGTGCCCATGCGCTTCAGTGCCGGCTTTATGCTGGGGGGTAATCCGGTGGGCATCTGGGGGCCCCAGAGCCGTGAGGCGTTCGGCCATATCGGCCTGATCAACAAGTGGTGCTGGGCGGATGCGGCGCGGGACATTTCCGTGAGCTTCGTGAATACCGGCATCCCGATCCTGGGGCATCACCTGCCGGCGCTGGGGAAATTCGTGTGGACGGTGGCGAAGCAGTGTCCGCCGTTGCCGGAGGCCGACCGGCCGTTGCGGGTGGCTTAAAAGAGGGGGGGCAGAATTCAATTCTGTCCCCTATCAAGTTAAACCCCTCTCCCCCTACAAACTCCCCAGATCCAGCTGCTCCTCCAGAATGCTCAACACCGAAGACAGCACATCCTTGAAATCAATCAGCGTTTGCGTGCGCTGAATGATCTCCTCTTTGCGGTCATTGAGCCGCTCCAGTTTGGGAATCACCCGGCGGATGCCCTCGGTGATGATCTCGTAGGGAAAATGGTGGTCCTGGATGCTCAGCTTGTTGAGCTCGGACACTTCCGTGGAGAAGATGCTGATGATGTCGTAGATGGTGTCTTTGTGATGGATTGTGCCCGCTTCCCAGTAGGCATCATCCAGCAGTTCAATAAAGGCCAGAAACTCGCGCAAGGCATCGGAAACAGTGGCGTTGGACATGTGGTTACTCCCTGAACTGTCCGGCGTGGAGATTACGATTTATCCAGCTTAGCAGACCGAAACGGCGGGCGGTACGTAGGTTAGGCAACAGAACCCGCCATGGCGCCTGTGACGAGCGTCACTTTCTTCGGGCAAAAAATGACCCAGCGTTCATACTTTTGTTGAACTGGGCGGGAATGCTTGGCAGAATGGGCAAATAATAATCAGCCCCAAAGGAGTTGGGGTGAGAAAAGGATCCGCCAGGATTGGGAGCCTGGCAATAAAAGCGATAAAAAAGAAACAGGGAAGCAGAATGATGAAAGGACAGCAATGGGATCTGACCGCTCCAGGTCATGAACTCTGGGAGGATCGTCCGGTCACCGGCTGGCAGTCGGAGCGGGCGTATGTACCCCTTGATCGCCATGATCTGGTCAAAGGTGCGGTTTACGACAGGCTTTGCCAGGAAGTGGAGCAGCTTGAACGTCGCATCGAGACGCTGCGAGCGTCCCCTTCCTCAACCAGCGCCATCGTCGCTGACACCTATGAACGCATGATCGAGAACAAGCGCGCCTTTATGCAGCGCTGGGACATGCAGGGGCGCCCGACCCAGGAGGCCTGACGCCGCTGCAATGAGGCGAGCAGGCCCGGTCTACTGGGCCTGTCTGTCGGCAACTGCCTGGGTGGCATATTGGTGAAGCAGCCCCCCTTTGTCCTCGGTAGAGTCGGCGCTGTCGAGCGCCTCCAGCGCATCGATGCAGCTCTGCCTTGAGGCCTCCCCCTGATCTGAATCCAGAAACGTGATCGGATTGCATTCGTCGGGTTTGCTGCTGGTGCTACCCCACAGGGTGGCCTGCTGCATCTGGTAATCCAATTCGAGCAGAAGGTATTTGTATTGCTGGTCGGGGTCTTCTTCCTCGAAGTCGGCATCGAAAGCGCGCGCCTCATCACTGCTCCAGCTGAAGTAGTCCCGCTGTTCGTCCCAGGCCTGGGCGAGCACCAGGCTTTGCAGCACATCGCTGTCGGCAGGAGTGCTGTAACTCAGAAACGCTTCCCGGGGGATATTGAAACCGGAGGCATTGAAGTCGCCTTCGTCATATCGCAGCACGCTGACATCGCCGGTGGTCCCGTTTCTCACCGTGCGTGTGACCTGGGCGCTATCCGGTGAGTAGGTATAACGCAGGGTCAGACTCCACTGGGTTTCGGTGTCGCCGGCCTCATTGACGTCACGCAGGACGATATTCGAGTTCTGGTAGTAGGAGGTTTCGCTCTTGTCGACGCAGGTAGCGATGGCCTCCCGGCCTTCCCTGAAGGTGTCGATGGAGCCCTGCACGATCAGGTATTCCATCAGGTCGAGATCGTTGGTTACGGCGGTATAATCGGGGGCCTGGCCCTCGTACTGAATAAATTCGTCCGAGAGGTTGGCCAGGGCATCGGCTACGTCGCCATCCTGATCGGGATCCGCGGGCTGGATACCTGCCAGGAAATCGCGGAACCAGGTATATTGCAGCTGTTGATCCACTGTGAAACTGGCAAAGCCGGCATCCACCGGGCTATCGGCATTATAGGCGTTGAGACACCGGTCCAGGTTGGTGCTGGTGTCGCTACCGGTGCAGGCCCCCAGGGCCAGTGGCAGGATCACGAGGATGAATAACGATCGAACTGCACGGATCATGCAAACTCCTGTTCGAGGATAAGGGATGAAAACGCTCCGCAACGATCACCTTGACGGGGCATCCGCTGCGCAGTGTGCCAAATTGGCGCGGGCTGCTAAAGTTGTATTGATGTTCGTGATGGTTTTGGCCGGCTCGATTTGCCTGCCAATCTACTGCAAAAACAAGTACCCGACCTGCGGGGAGTTCACATTTTGCCGGCATTAGTATCGAAGGGGCTTCGGTGGCTCCTGTTCCTGGCTCTGGCGATGCTGACGGTAGTACCGCCGGTTCTGGCCCAGGAGCATGGCTGCCAGCACACAGCGATCGTGCTGCAGGATGCGGTCGATCATTACGATCTGACGTCCTGCCTCTGGTACCTGGAAGACCCCAGCCACGAACTAACTATCGACGACATTCGTTCTGATGCCTACCGTGACCGCTTCAAGGAGCACGGAGCAGGTGTTCTGAACTTCGGCTACACGGAGTCGGCCTACTGGATCCGTTTCCAGATGCGCTATGCCGGTGACCATCCGATCCAGAGTTGGTTCCTGGAGCTGATCCTGCCGCTGACCGATGAGGCAGAGCTATTCCTCGCCCAGGACGAGCGTCTCGTCTACGACACCGAGGTGGATTACGAAGCCAACTGGGACAGCCGTGATGTCGAGCTACCCAATCCCACCTTCAAGCTGCGAACCAACCCGGGCAAGACCTACACCGTCTACCTTCGGGTCTACACCACCAATACATTCCGCTTGCCGCTGCACCTCTGGGCGCCCCACGCCTATGCCGAGCACGTGGGCGACGACGAACTGGTTCAGGGATTCTTTTATGGCGGCATGTTCGCCATTCTGATCTACAACCTGTTTGTGGCGTTGGTGGTGCGCGAGCGCAGTTATGTCTATTACGTGTTCTATCTGTGTTTCGCGCTGCTCTTCCTGTTCAGCGAACAGGTCCACGGTCTGCAGGCACTGGATGAGGTTCCACCGTTCCTGCACAAGAAATGGCTGCATATCTATATTTTGCTGACCTGGTTCTGGGGCCTGCGAATGGTCTCGGATGTCCTCGAATTGAAATGGCTGGCGCCAGGGCTGCATTACTTCATGCGCATGGCGACGTATGGCGTTATTGCCACACTGGTGCTGGCGCTGTTTATACCCTCCCATGTGGGCACGGAATGGACGGTAATCGCCTCGATTTTCCTGGCGCTGGCGATGATCGCGGTTACCTGCCGGGCCTGGATCAAGGACATCCCCTCGGCCCGGACCTATTTTCTGGCCTGGATCTGTACCTGTGTCGGTGTGGGCACCTATGCCCTGATGGTCATGGGGCTGCTGCCCCTCAATATCTTCACCGCCCACGGTCCGCAGGTGGGCTTCCTGGCTCAGATTATCCTGTTCTCCTTCGCCCTGGCCGAACGTATCAAGACCACCCAGGAGCAGGCCCTGGAATGGAACCAGACCGCCGTCTCCAACCTCCAACGCTATCGCTCGTTGTTCGACAATGCGGTGGAGGGGATCTTCCAGATGTCACCGGAGTGCCGTTTCATCGATGCCAATCCGTCCATGGCCGCGATGCTGGGGTACGACAACGTCGAGGACATGAAAAAGCACACCCCGGATGCGCTGGATGCCTGTTTCGCCAACGACCGGGTACGTGACTGGGTGGTGGAGCAACTGCAGAGCAGGGGTGGGTTCAAGGGGCTGGAGGCCATGTTCCGGACCCGGGACGGGGACGAGCGTTGGGCCAACGTCTCGCTGCGCACGGTTTACAACGAACTGGGTGATCCCACTCACCTCGAAGGCACCTTCGTCGACGTCACCGAACGCAAGCACCGTGAACAGGTGGAGAAGGAACGCGAGAACGAGCGCCTGGAGAAGGAGCTGGCGCGCAATTCCGCCTCGGCCAAGAGTCAGTTCCTGGCCAACATGAGCCATGAAATCCGTACCCCGCTGGCCGCGATCATTGGCTACGGGGAGTCCCTGCTGGACCCGGATCTCAGTTCGGAGGAAAAGCGCAACAGCGCCGAAACCGTGGTGCGCAGTGGTCGTCACCTGCTGGATCTGATCAACGACATCCTTGATCATTCCAAGATCGACGCCAACAAACTGGATGTGGAAATCCTCTCGGTGAACCTGCCGGAACTGCTGGACGAGGTACGGGCCTTCTTCGCGCCCCGGGCGCGGGAGAAGGGACTGGAATTCTATATCCGCTGCGACTATCCGCTGCCGGAAACCATTCAGACCGATCCGACCCGATTCCGCCAGATCCTCATCAACCTGTGTGGCAACGCCCTCAAATTCACCGAGAAGGGCAGCATCCACATTGGTATCCGCTGCGACCGCGAAAAGGAACAGATCGTGGCGCGGGTGGTGGACACCGGCATCGGTATGAAGCCGGAGCAACTGGAGCGGCTGTTCGATCCCTTCGCCCAGGCCTCGGCGGCGATTGCCCGGCAGTATGGCGGTACCGGCCTGGGGCTGAGCATCTCCAAGCACCTGGCGGAACTGCTGGGGGGCTCCATCGACGTGCGCAGTACCTATGGCGAGGGCAGCGAATTTGAGGTGCGGGTGGCCAGTGGTTCGCTGGACAACGTGCACTTCATCCGCGATGCCTCGGAAATGACCCAGCGCCGCCGGCAACTGCCGATGGTCGAGGCGCCGCAGCTCCACGGCCGCATCCTCTGCGCCGAGGACAACGAGGTCAACCGCAAGCTGGTGGACCTGCTGGTGCGGCGCACCGGGGCCGATATCGTGCATGTGGGCAACGGCGCCGAGGCCCTGGAGCTGGCCAGCCACGAGGCCTTCGATCTCATCCTCATGGATATCCAGATGCCGGTCATGAATGGCCGCGATGCCACCCGCGCCCTGCGTGAGGCGGGGATCAATACCCCTATCGTGGCACTGACTGCCAACGTCATGGCCGAGGACGTGCAGGACTACCGCGAAGCGGGCTGTACCGACTACCTGGCCAAGCCCATCGACAAGCGCCGCTTCTATGAACTGCTGGCCCGCTTCCTGGTGGTCAGCAGCGATGGCCGGCGGCGAGCGGACACCCGGCGGTTCCAGGGCACGGTCCTGGTGGCCGAGGACAACGAGGACAATTTCAAGCTGGTGGAGCGGCTGCTCAAGCGGGCCGGGGTGGAGGTCATCTCGGCGACCAGCGGCAAGAGCGCGGTGCAGATCGCCATGAGCAAGACGGTCCACATGATCCTGATGGACAGCCACATGCCGGAAATGGACGGCCCCGAAGCCACGCAGCTGCTGCGTCAAACCGGCTTCCGGCGTCCGATCATCGCCTTCACCGCCGGTGATCAGCAGGAAATCGACGAATTGCTCAAGGCGGGCTGTGACGGGGTGCTGACCAAACCCATCGACAACAGCCGGCTGCGGATTCTGCTGCGCAAACATCTTGAAACCGTGGACGAAACCATCGACAACGCCGCCGAGGAAAGCGGTGAAGACGATGCCATCCAGGCCCTGGTGGCGCAGTTCCTCGACGGTCTGCCAGAGCGTATGCGAATCATGGATCAGGCCCTCGAAGAGGACGACTGGGCGACACTGCAAACCCAGGCGCACCAGATCAAGGGTACTGCCGGTGCAATGGGCTATCCTTTGATGACGGAGAGTGCCGCGGAATTGGAGCGGGCGCTGAAGTTCAATGACCATGTTGGCGCCAAGGAGCTCTACGAGCCCCTGAAACGACAGATGCAACAGGCCCAGGACAACCGGGCCACCGAAGTTTGACGCGAACCGAAAGCGACAGGAATCGACTATGTCTGACAGTTACGACCGCAACGAGCACCAGACGTTGAACATGATGTACGGGACCTATGCCGACGTCCTGTTTGTTCTCTTTCCCTTTCTGGTCATCGCTCTTCAGGGGTTGTGGAAGGGCGACCTGGGCAGCGTACTGATGCGCCCGGATCTGTCCATCGCCGCCGCCATTCTCGCCGGGCTGGCTATGGGCAAGTTCGTTCTCGGGCTGATCACCAATCAGGAGCTGGGGCGCTACAAGGAGCGCATCGTATTCTTCATCGCCGTGACGCTGTTCGCGGTACTGGGGCCCTCCATGCTGCTTATCATGCTGATTCACAGCGGTGGTGAATTGCCCCGTTTTCTGATTTTCGTGCAGCCGATTCTGCTGATTGTAGCGATTTCCCTGTATACCACCGCCGTCAGTATCAGTAATGTGTTGATCGGGAATCAGCGCAAGCGTGAAAAGGACGAGGCCGATGACGGCGATGATGGTGAGGAAGGGGAGCACCGTTCATTGGTATTGCCTCGCCGGGATTCGCACGGAGAATCTGTTTAAAAACGTTACAGCCTTATGAAAGACAACAAGAGAAAAGCTAAGATGGATGTAATCGTAAAAGGGGTGGCGGATGGCTGATCTAAAGGTGCTGGTGGTCGAAGACGAACCGACCATGCGGCAGATGCTCAAGGAGATGTTGTTCCGGGCGGGTGCCTCCAAGGTGACCGAGAGCGAAACCGCGCAGGGGGCAACCGATGCCTACAAGGCCGAGCAGTTTGATATCGTGATGCTGGATCTGGGGCTGCCGGACGGTGATGGCCACACGCTGATGCAGGAGTTCAAGGCCCAGAACAACAAGCAGCATGTGGTACTGGTGACGGCGGACGACTCCATCGAAAGTATCCAGAAAGCCATCAGTGCCGGTGCCAATGGCTATGTGGTCAAACCCTATTCCCAGGAAAAGATCCAGGATGTGGTGAACAACTACATGATGGTGCACGGCGTGGATGAACGGATCGGGCGTGATTCGTCCGGTTTTGGAGATCTGTAGACGCGGCCAGGAGCAAGCTCCCGGCCGGCGGTTGTGGTCGTTCAGGCAACCTGACGGGAAATCCAGGAATTGTAGCGGTTCGCCAGTGCCCGGACGTAGCGGGCTTCCTCTCCCTCCAGCTGGCATAACACTCCCCGGAAGATCCACCCCCTCTCATACAGGGCCAGCACGCGAGGCTCATCCTCCAGATTGACCCGCTGATTCAGCTTCTTGCAGATAGCGTCCAGGAAAGGGAGGCGTCGCGGCCGGCGAAGGGCTCCGGTCTGTGAACGCGATTGCGGGGACGGTCTGTTGTGGCGCTTCATCGTAACACCTCCTTTCTCCAACAAAGCCGGCATGTGATCGTGTTGGCCGGCCAGAAACAAAAAAAACCCGGAAGCGCCGGGAGACGCTTCCGGGTTTTTCTGCTGGAAGCGCCACCCGGGACCTTCCAGCGTCAGTCAGGCTGTCAGGTCCGTTCGTTGACCTCGAAACGGGGCAGTTGCGAAACCACAGGGCCCGTCTTGGGGGCGCCCGTTCCCGCTGTTTTGGCTGTACTAATCATTTGTATATTCAAAGACATAATCGAACGAACACATAACAAGTTATGGCTATCAGTCTATCGCCTGCGCGGCCCTTTGCAAATGGCCTTTTTCACAGACTGAAGGCTTTTGTAAGAGACGTCAGGGATGGGCAAAAGTTCCCTTCCACACACGAATTTTACCGGTTCAAAGCGCTGCCGGGCGCGGATACTTGCCGGTCGCCACGCGGGCCCAGGTCTCGAAGAGGATGCGGGCATCGTTGGCGGCGCGATGGGTGTCGATGGCCAGTTCCTGGATCACCGATTGGCGGGTGTGGTACCAGTGATTGACCTCGTCGCCGCTGAGGATCATCGATACGGATTCCAGCGCAAAGGAGGGCTGCATGTTGGCGGCCTTGAAAAGGCGATGCAGCCAGAAACTGTCGAAAGTCCAGGCGTCGCAGAATACCTGTTCCGGCAGCAGCCGGTTCAGTCGCTCGGCAACCACGCGGACCTCTTCACCCTGTTCGATCAGGGTCTGCCGGCAGATGCCATGGATCTGCTCGGCACTTTCGGACCAGTCGTGCCAGAGCACGTGCGGCCTGATCAGCCAGCTTTGCGGTTCGCCATCGCCCAGACAGATGCCCACCTCGATCGGGTAGCTGGCTACCAGATCCAGGCTGGATGCTTCGAAATCAATGAATGCCGGAATCATCGGTTCGGTCGTGCCTTCATTCGTCTGGGCTTTTAGCAAGCGCTTCCTGGAGTCGCCGAGTCTAACGTTCCCGTATGACAGGTTCGAGTCCCGGAACGTGAAATTTTGCTCAGGTTTTTTTACTCCTGTGCCGGGAACTTTTTGTCAGGTCCCCCCAACATATATAGCAGACTGGAGCGGGACGGCGCGCCGGAAGCTGCAGACTGTTACAATTTCCTTTTTATCGCTGTAGCGGGAGTTGGCATGCAAGAAGCCGTGGTGGTGATCTACTCGGGCGGGATGGATTCGTTCACCCTGTTGCACAAGGCGCGCGCCGAAGGCTATCGGGTGCTCGCCCTGTCTTTCAACTACGGTCAGCGGCACGTGCGTGAGCTGGACTGTGCCCGAGCGGTTTGCCAGGAGCTGGACATTCCCCATCAGGTGGTGGACATCACCGCCATCCATGGCCTGCTGGGCGGCTCGGCCCTCACCGACGAGATCGAGGTGCCGGAAGGCCATTATGCCGATGCCAACATGAAGACCACGGTGGTCCCCAACCGCAACATGATCCTGTTGTCCCTCGCCATCGGCCACGCGGTTGCCGAGGGCGCCCAGGCGGTCTGGTATGGCGCCCACGGCGGGGATCATGCCATCTATCCCGATTGCCGTCCGGCCTTCATCGAGGCCATGGACCGGGTGAGCCGGATCGCCAATTATGAGCCGGTTCGGGTGGAGGCGCCTTTCATGGCGATGGACAAGGGCCAGATCCTCGGGGAAGGCCTGGCCCTCGGCCTCGACTACAGCCAGACCTGGACCTGCTACAACGGTCGTGACCAGGCCTGCGGCCGGTGCGGGGCCTGTGTCGAGCGTCTGGAAGCCTTTGCCAGCCAGGGCCGCACCGATCCGCTACCCTACGAAACCACGGAGTAAGCCGATGTACCGTGTGAAGGAAGCGTTCTACACGCTGCAGGGCGAAGGGGCCCAGGCGGGCCGGGCGGCGGTGTTCTGCCGTTTCAGCAAGTGCAACCTGTGGACCGGCCGGGAAAAGGACCGGGCCAGGGCCGTGTGTGATTTCTGCGACACGGATTTTGTCGGCACCGACGGACAGAACGGGGGCCGCTTTGCTACGGCGACCGCCCTGGCCCGGCATATCGCCACGCTGTGGCCCCATGAAGCGGGCCGTCCCTACGTGGTCTGTACCGGCGGCGAGCCCCTGTTACAGCTGGATGGTCCCCTGATCGAGGCGTTTCACGACGAGGGTTTTGAGGTGGGTGTGGAAACCAATGGCACCCTGCCCGCACCGCCCGGCATCGACTGGCTCTGCGTCAGCCCCAAGGCGGATGCCGAAGTGGTGATCGACCGCTGCGATGAGCTCAAGCTGGTCTACCCGCAAGCCAAGGCACCGCCGGAGCGCTTCAGTAAGATCGAGGCGAGCCATTATTTCCTCTCGCCCATGGCCTCGCCGCTTGCGCCGGCAGAGGGGGATGACCCGGTGAAGTGGGAAAATACGCGCAAGGCGGTGGATTATTGTCTCAGCCATCCACAGTGGCGACTGACGTTGCAGATGCACAAGTTGGTGGGGATTGATTGAGCGCTAACCGTCCGACACCCGATCGAGCAAATGATCCAATGTCTCCCCATAGGCCGGCGCAAAGTGCTCCAGGAAATACCCCACCTCCGGCAGGGGATCGGCTTCCAGCCGCTGTCTTAGCTGCTGGGCCGCCTGTTCGAATTCGCGGTTGCCGGCGCGCAGTTCCGCCTCGCATTTGAGGTAGGCGGACAGGCGGTCCGCCGCCTTGATCAGCTGGGCCACCTCCGGGTCCCAGTGGGTTTCCTCCAGATAGGGCGACAGGGCATCGCGCAGACCTTCCGGCAGCAGCCCCAGCAGTTCGCTCTGGGCCTTGTGCTCCACATCCCCGAACGCCTCGCGCATCACCCTGGAATAGTATTTGACCGGTGTCGGCATGTCGCCCTTATTTCTAAAACTAAGAAGCGGAACAATTGACAGTTTCTTTCAGTTAGCCGTATTCAGGGGCGCTCCAGAATACAATTCTAAGCACCATAGCCTTGATATGTAAAAAATGTCAGAAAAGTACGACT
>JASTVH010000016.1:0-58194 GCA_042862465.1 Marinobacteraceae bacterium S3BR75-40.1
TGCGGGGCTTTGACTACTTGGCCAAGGTCGTTACCGGAGTGATATTCAAGGATGGAGAGGAGGTGGCAACAGCCGATCAGAGCGTCGCTTGATCAGGTCGTTGAACACCAGATTTGACAATAACTCGCTCATGAGTGGCAAGGAAGCCCAGGTCTACATCGTCCGCTGTGGCGACGAGCGCCGTTGTGCCAAGGTCTTCAAGGAGGCCCGCCAGCGCAGTTTCAAGCAGGCGGTGCAATACCAGGAGGGGCGTAAGGTGCGCAACAGCCGCCGCGCCCGTGCGATGTCGAAAAAGACCCGCTACGGGCAAAAGGAGCAGGAAGACGCCTGGCTCAATGCCGAAGTGGACGCCCTTTACCAGCTTGCCGGAGCCGGCGTGCGCGTTCCCAAACCCTATGGTTTTGTGGATGGTGTGCTGCTGATGGAGCTGGTGGAAGACGGCGAGGGCGCCGCCGCACCACGGCTGGACGACGTAACGCTGGGCGCGGAAGAGGCCCGGGAGTACCACGACCGGGTCATCCGCGAGGTGGTGCGCATGCTCTGTGCCGGTCTGATCCACGGCGACCTGTCGGAATTCAATGTACTGCTCGATACGGCCGGCCCTGTGATCATCGACCTGCCCCAGGCGGTCAATGCCGCCGGTAACAACAGCGCTGCCAGCATGCTGGAACGGGATGTTGCCAACATGCGGGCCTACTTCGGACGCTTCGCGCCTGAACTGCTGGAAACCAACTACGGCCAGGAAATCTGGGCCCTGTACGAGTCCGGCGATCTGCATCCGGAGAGCACGCTTACCGGCCGGTTTGAAGCCGTTGCCACCTCCGCCGATGTGGGCGAAGTCATTGCCGTCATCGACGCGGCGTGGGAGGAAGAGGAAGAAAGGCAGGCGCGGCTGCGCGATGAGGAAGAGGACTGATAACCCGACCGGGTCGACCAGCGGGTCCAAAAAAAAACGGGACAGACTTGCTTACGCCACCAAATTGACACCCACGCTAAAAGCCCCGTCAATCCAAGCTTTTGGCGTGGGTGTCCTAATTAACCCTCGCTTTGTTTAACGCACCCCGGATATCAGGGATTCATCTCGAACTGATCCTTCAGTGCATACGCATAGTGCTCCCAGACATGCTGTTGCCGCTCGCGATCGACTGCCGGCCGCTGGATCATGCGGCGGGTGATCTGTTGCTGCAGCAGGGTGGCACTGGGTTTTTGGGTCAGTTCCAGGGCGTATCTGGAAAAGTCCCGCACGAACACATCAAAGATCTGGTCCACCAGCGCGTCGTCCAAAGACTGGATCTGCGCGTTTTCGAGGATCAACTGGCCGTATACCACCAGCGTAAACAGTTCGCCCAGGTTCAACAGGAAGTCGAAGTCCTTCTTCTGTTCGTCAGTGGGTCTGGCGGTGAGGAGCAGCAGCTTGAGCAGGCGGATCTGCTTCTTGAACCGATTGACGTTGGGCAGATCGAACTGGTCGTAGATCTTCTGATAGTCGTGAAAGCGGGTCTTGCCCAAGCCTTTGGTCGGGCCCTGATGGAACAGGAACTCATCGTCCTTCGGTTCGCGCTGGGGAGGCACCGGGTCGAACTCGGCCGAATTGAAAAAGTAGTTCGGCATGAACTTGAGAATCAGCGCCATGTTCACATGCACCGTGCCCTCCAGTTTGGGCAGGGCGCGAATGTCCTTCACCGCGGTCTCGAAATACATGTTTTTCTCGAAGCCCTTGGCGGCGATTACATCCCACAGTTCGTTGATCACCTCCTCGCCCTGGGTGGTTACCTTCATCTTCACCATGGGCGTGAACAGCAGGTAACGGCGATCATTCGGCCCCGCCACACGGACATAATCCACCGCCCTCTGGGCAAACAGCTTCATGGCGGTCAGGCGCGTGTAGGCGTCGGTAAACAGCTGCCGGATATGCACGAAATCGGTGACGTAATGGTCGAACAGGCGTCGATGGGAGGCGTGATTGATGGCCTCGTAATACGCGTGGGTGCAAATGCCGATGGAGGCCCAGCCGAGATTGAACTTGCCGATATTGACCGTGTTGAGCGCCATGTCCCAGGCATCCTGCCCGGTGGCCAGAATGTCTTCTTCGCGGATCGGGTAGTCATTCAGGCGGAATTCGGCCACATAGTTCTGTGAGCTCACCACGTTCTGGATCAGCTCGTAATTCTTGTGATCGGATTCGACCACAAAGAACACATACTCGTCGGTATCCGCGCGCTTGCCAAACACCGATACCAGCGCGGCCTGATTGCCGTTACCGATGTAATACTTGCCGCCGTTGGCCCGGTAGGTGCCGTCATCCTGGGGCGTGAGCACCATATCACTGGCGTAGATGTCGGCACCGTGCTCTTTCTCGGATAGGCCGAACGCGAAAATGCCACCCTCCTTGAGCAGCTTCGCGGCGCGCTTCTTGACCGCCTCGTTCTCACTGATCCAGATGGGCCCCAGCCCCAGGATCGAGACCTGCCAGGTATACCAGTAGGCCAGCCCGTAGAAACCCAGCACTTCGTTCAGGGCGCAATTGCGCAGGGTGTCCCAGCGGGCGTCCTTGGTGCCATAGGGGGCCGGCGTCAGTAAGGTGGCGAACAGTTTTTCCCTGGCCTGGAAATCCAGAAAATCCTGGTACCAGGTGCGGTTATGATCGTCTTCCTTGAGCTGTTGCTTGCCCCGTTTCTCGAAGAAGTCGATGGTCTTCTTAACCAGCGAGCGGGACCGGCTATCGAGGCTGTCGTAGGTTTCGTTCTTGGGGTCGAGCAGGACGTGATCGATCTTCCGATCCGGCGCCCTGCTCACGCTGTTTTTCCCGAACAGGTCCTTGAAGCGAAGGGTGTCCGGCAGCAAATCCCCCGCAAGGCCTCGCATGTCTTGAGTCAAATCCAGCAGCTTCATCAGGCTAGTCCTTTATGGCGATGAGTGTTTTTGTGCTTATGGCCAGATTGATAGTAACGCGGAGTGGGGCGCACAGAGTAGAGGCCAGGAGCATCAATGCAAGGGGGCAGGTCTTGAGGCACCAAATGGACACCCACTCTTGGATCCGAATCAATCCAAGCGATTGGCCTGATTGTCCGGTTAGCTGGTTCGTGGGTCCTGTATGGGCGCGTATCACCACTTCAACGTAATCCCGAAAGCGGCTATGTTGGGAGGACAGTGAGCGGTTTTATCGACCCGACCCACCGGGGGGGGGGGAGTTTTGTGAGGCGCCTCAGTTTTTTTCTTGCCGCAATAGCCATGTTTTCGCCGTGCGTGGCGGCTGCCGAGAGCCCTCCCGCTTCTTCTGTGCATATCGTCAGTCAGGTTTGGAAAAATTACACCAATCCCGATGGTTCGGGTCTGGCCTGGGATATCGTTCGCAGCGTCTTCGAAGACGCCGGCCTGACGCTGGACTACCAAACAATGCCCTATAAAAGAGCGGTGCGAATGGTCAGGGAAGGAAAGGCCGATGCGTGGGTTGCCTCCTACCGCAATGAGCAGACATTCGCGCTTTACCCGGAATGGCCTCATGACTACGAGGTGACCTCGGTGGTTGGTCTGCATTCGGCGTTCACAACATGGAATGGGCCCGACTCGCTACGCGGTAAGCGCATCGCCTTTATCCGCGGATACAACCTGGAGCAGTACATTGATCCATCTTTTGAACCGGTTGAAGTCACCACGCTTAGCCAAGGCATTGAAATGGCAGCGATGGGCCGCGTTGACTTCGCGATTGAAGCCCGCCAGGACATCCTCGAATATCTGGACACAAGGCCGGAATTCCAGCGCGCGCTGGAACTGCGTGAAGTTCTTCGGCTGGGCCTCTATCTCGGCTTTAACGACTCGGTACGTTCTCGTAGGCTGATCAGGGTTTGGGACCAGCATTTTCCCGAGTTGCTGGAATCCGGCGAGCTCCGAAACCTGTACGTTAAATACGGGTATGGTGAGGACTTTAACGTCGACTGGGGGAACCGCTGACCGGATCAGTGTGGGCGAGCCCTTGGGTCTTAAAACCAAGAGCCCCCTGCCATTCCGCGCAAACCCAAGGTGCTGAAGGTCGTCAAGTGCTGGAATGAGTGTCCGGATAGCGGGGATAGCGTTGCTTTGGGTTGCAATACGCCACCTTGAGCTGCGCGGTTCGTGGTGCAAAAGGCAAGACCTGCCCCCGCTTACGTTTCTAATTGCAACCAAGCCAGTTATATTGGTAACCAAGGCTGGGATGCTATTGCCCACCTGGATTCGCCCGCTGGGGCACTCAAGGATGTCGCTTTTCCGTTTTGCCCTTGCTACGCCATTCTCCGCAAACGACATTGCCGAAATGCTCAGTTACCCCCGCGCTTCAATGTCTGCGCAGCCTTCCGGGGTAACCCGCAAGGAGAACCGCAAATGCCGATTACCCCAGACTCTGAAATGTCCGAAGAAGTGCTGGCCTGGCGCGATCCGACCCTGGACTCGGTAAAAGGAACCGAGACCCCAAAGGATCCGAGCAAAGGCTACATCGCGCTGCTTGGCTGGAGCGTCAATGCAATCAAGGCGGCCCAAAAGTTTGATCGCCGCTATATCGTGGTCGCTCCGGAATGGGCTCAGGATTTCTGTACCGCAAACCACATACCTTACATTCCCTGGGATTTTATCCGACTGAACGACCGGTCCCTGGAAATTGCGCAGAAATTGAAAGCGGAAGGTGTCGACGTGGCGGTCCCCCTGTTCGAGGAAACCGTTGAATGGTCAGGGGCTATCAACTCCGTCCTTCTCAATAATCCTCGCATGTTCGGCCAGTCCATTCTGTTCCGCGACAAGGCTCTGATGAAGCGCCGGGCCCAGCTTGGCGGGATTCGCGTTGGCATCTTCGAGGAGGCGCACGAGAAAGAGGACATCGTCCGCTTCATGAAGCGCGTCAACCAGACCCTGCTCAAGCTGGATGGTGACCCGGACGATCCGATTCACGTGAAGGCCTTCGACAAGGCCGGGTGTCTCGGCCACCGAATGATTCGCACACTGGAAGAGATCGACAATATTCCGTTGGAGGAATATCCCCTGCTGATGGAAAGCCACCTCAGTGGCTGGGAGTTTGCGGTTGAGGCCTGGATCCACGACGGGGAAATCAAGTTTCTGAATATTTCCGAATACGTCACCCTGGGTTACTCGGTCTTCGTACCTGCGACCAAGGAACTGGAGAGCTGGCGTAATGCGATCACGAAGCAGATCGAACTGCTGATCAAAACATTCGACATCAAGTTCGGTTTGATTCACCCGGAGTACTTCGTGACCGCCGACGGCGAGATGTACTTTGGGGAGATCGCCTACCGGCCGCCGGGCTTCAAGGCCTTCGAGCTGATCGAAAGGGCTTACGGGTTCAATGCGTATCAGGCGTCGATGCTGGTCTTCGATCCCAAGAGCACCAAGGAAGAGGTCGAAAAATTCTTCCCCCGTGAAGTGGTGGACGCCAAGGGCTATGCGGGTTGCTTTGGTGTCTATCCGAGGCGGCGCGTGGTCAGCAAGCTGGAGATGCCCAAGGAGACCATTGAGCACCCCTACTTCGAGTCACACGAGTTACATGAACCGGTCGAGGAAACCGTGCCGGACCGGTCGGCCTTCGGCACTCACTGGGGGCTGGTCTTCTTCTTTGGTGACGATCCGATCAAGATGCGGGATCTGCTTAAGGCCCAGGAAGAATTGGACTTCTACGTTTGAAGAGAACGCCCGGGTACCGTCCCAGGCTGATTGTCTAATCAACCAGGCGGATACCCACTCTAAAAGCCTCATCAAATGCACTCTTCAGGGCACGGGATCAGGTCTGGGCATGGCGGGCGAGGGGCCAATGATTTGACCCCATTGGTTTGAATCTGGGCGTGTCAGTCACTGGCGTTGGCAGCAATCTGGTCCCGCCCCTCTGACTTGGCTTGATACAGCTTCTTGTCAGCCGTCTCGAGGAGGCGGTTTTCATGATCTGGAAGGGTGGGAACGCACGTGGCCAGGCCAATGCTCACTGTCACGATGGGTGCGGACGGCGAGGCTTCATGGGGTATGTTCAGCTCGCGAATATCTTCGAGCACCTGTTGCATCATAGCCCTGGCATCTTCAGCAGGGGTGTTGCCCAACACCAATGCGAACTCCTCCCCGCCATATCGCGCGCAAAGGTCACTGGGGCGGCGGGCAAATTTCTTTAGCGCCTGCCCAACCCGGACCAGGCAATCATCACCCTCCAGGTGGCCATAGGCGTCGTTAAACAGCTTGAAGTGATCGATGTCGATAATGGCAAAGGAAAAGGGGAGCCCCAACCGAGCACACCGCCGCCATTCCTCGTTGATGAATTCATCCATGAACCGCCGGTTAGCCACGTTGGTCAGACCGTCGATCCGGGCAAGTTTCAGCACTTCCTGTTCCGCCAGTTTGCGTTTGGTGATGTCCTGGTGCGTGACGACGTAGTAGGCCTCACCGTTCCAGTGGAACCGGGTGACCCGCATGATAAACCAGCGGGGCTCATCCGGGCTGTGGCAGTCATATTCAAAACTGAAGAAATCGTCCCCGTCGATGACCTGGCGAATACCACGCGCCGCCGTGATACCAGACTGGTCGCCCATGCGACCTGCCTGGTCGCAGACCTGCAGGTAGTTGAGCCCGACCCAGCCACTGGATTGTGGTTTGTCATTCTCACGACCGAAGGTGACCCAGTTCTGGTTGGCAAAAGTGATCGTACCGTCCCCATCGATCACCACGATGTTTTCGGTCAGGGAATCGAGGATGCTTTCAAAAAATCTGTACCGTTCTGCCATCAAGCCCACAATCTCCTATGCTCCTGGCTCCCGCAATGCTACGTGTGCAAACCGCAACCTGTGCCTGATTGAATGATCATGGTCGCATAGTTTGGGTCGTTTGACGCAGTGTGTTGAATGAGCTGAGGCAGGGTCAGGTCTTGAATCCTGCAATTGAGTCCATGATTGGACGCTTTACGTGTAAGGACACACAGCGTTTTGATGAGACGGGAAAAACGCGGGATTACGACCGATACGGCACTCCGGCTTTCACCCTTAACTCCTATGAAGGGCCAGTGCTGTTAGCATGGGCGCATTCGCAAACACACAGCAAGGAGCTTGCGATGACAAATCTGGCGCAGACACTCAAGGACCTGGATGGCAAGGGTTACAAGGCCTACAAGAGCCTGCGGGGTGAATACCCTTTCGAGGGCTGGACGCTGATCGTGGACCACGTTCAGGCCGACCCTTTTGCGGCACCCTCCCGGATGCGGGCCGTTGTCGATACACGAACTGCCGCGCTTCCTGACAGCGTATTCCGTTCTACGCCCCGAAAAACGGCGGCGCGGGATTACATCGCCCGTGCGTTCCGCGATGCGGTCAAAAGTGAAAAGGCACTGGGCATTGATGCGGGCCGGCAAACCGTGCTCGAGCGCACGGCGGTGCTGTTCACGGAGGCGGGGGTGGAGATCCGTTTTACCCTCAACCTCCCGGCGCGGGGCCGGACCATCCTCGGCCACCAGGCCAACAAACTCATTTGCGACCGGCTTCCCGAGGCCGTACTGAAAGCCGCCACGGCCCGGGAGCTGGACCTGGACGCCCTCGAGACCCACATGTCTGCGGTGGAAGACCAGCAGGCACTGCGTGATGCGTTGGTCGCCAGGGATCTGGTGGCGTTTGTGGGCAACAACGCCATTCTCGCACGCCAGTCGGGCATCGATGACCGCCCCCTGTCAGAGGCCATCCCGTTCCAATCGCCGGAGTCGCTCAGCGTACGGATTGATACGCCCAATGCCGGCACCGTGACCGGAATGGGCGTACCCAGGGGCATCACACTGGTGGTGGGCGGGGGCTTTCATGGCAAGTCCACCTTGCTGTCCGCCATCAGCGAAGGCATCTACGACCATATCCCCGGCGACGGCCGCGAGCAGGTGGTCACGGAGCCCACGTCTGTCAAGATCCGGGCCGAGGATGGCCGCGCGGTCCACAATATGGATCTGTCCCCCTACATCAACCGTCTGCCCTTCGGCAAAACCACCCTGGACTTCTCCACGGAGCTGGCCTCCGGCTCTACCAGCCAGGCAGCGGCCCTGCAGGAGAGCCTGGAAACCGGTGCCCGGACGCTGCTGGTGGATGAGGATACTTCGGCCACCAATTTCATGATCCGGGACCGGCGCATGCAGGCGCTGGTGGCCCGGGAGCACGAGCCCATCACGCCCTTCGTGGACCGCATCCGACAGCTGCGCGATGAGGTGGAGGTGTCCACCATCCTGGTGATGGGCGGGTCCGGCGACTATTTCGACTGCGCCGACACCGTCATCCAGATGCAGGATTACAGCCCCCATGATGTCACCCAGGACGCCCACCGGATCGCCGCGGAGTACACCACTGGCCGCCACCAGGAGGCGACGGAATCCCTAACGCGTCCGCACCCACGTCCGCTCGCCTGCCAGCGGCTCAACCCGGAAACCAAGCCGGGCAAGCTAAAGGTTCAGGCCCGTGGCACGGATAAGCTGGTGTTTGGCCGCGACGATGTCGACCTAAGGGCGGTGGAGCAGATTGTCGACAGCTCCCAGGTTCGGGCCATGGGCCTGCTTCTGGCCCGTCTCGCCCGGGAGGGCAAGACCCTGGAGCAACCGGACGCGACCCTCCGGGAATGGCTCGAGGCGGGGCTCGTGTCCATCAGCAACCGCCCTGATGGCGACCTGGCCCTACCCCGGGTTTTCGAGGTGATGGCTGCGCTGAACCGGCTGCGCCAGCCGGGTTTTCAGCCTACGGGCCAATAGAGGAAAGCGAGCAAAGAAAACGCTAAATGAACGCCCACTTTATCCGTCCCATCCAGTCCCGCCGTTGGCATGAGTGTCCCATTAGTATGGCGAAAAGCCGCGGTGTAGCAGGGACTGGCTTGGGTGTCTTGTTTTTTAGTTTTCATAAATCACGGCACCCCCTAACCACCCCATCAATAGCACGCAGATAATAGAGGCGTAATAAATCGCCCCGACGAATGTTCCCCGCGCCAGCACCCCAAAAGCCTTCAGCCTCTTGTTCTCATCCTTGTAGCTTTTACATATGGCCCGATAGATCACAATGTAAAACAATGCATAGATGAGTATGACAGTGAGCCCAAGCCACCGTACATGTTCCTTTCCAAAAAAAACCGAAAGCACCATCAAAAGGATGAAAATATAAACGAATCCGTAGGCGCAATCGCGGAGTACCGTTTCCTTCTCGTTGTCATTCATTCCGCTGCCGCCAACTCTCCCACAAGCCGACCGAATATCCATGCCATGACCGTCACAATGAGCAGGTTCAGCAGCATCCATCCACCGGGTGGCCAAACAGCGATGAAATGTATACCCCAGTACAGGGTTAAATAAGCCAACAGGGTGTACTTAGCCTGTTCACCGGCCATCAACCTGAGCCGCGGAACAGGGATAGTGAATGCCAGCGCCAATAGCGGCGCGGCAAAATCGACGAATCCCCTCAGGCGCGCTTCACCCTCCAACCCGAACGCATTCAACGTGGCTCGTCCGGCAAAAAAGAAGGCCATCGCCAGAAATGCTCCCAGAAGCACCAGTCCAGAGCTGACCCCATGGGATTCCACCTCTGATCGTATATGATCCTGGGTCTGCTCTTGGTGCCGCAGCGCATGTCGAAAGTAACGACGACGCGGCCAAAATAGCCGTGCGGTACTGCCCCAAACCTGCCGGGTGGCGGTGTCGAGAATAAAGCCCTGGACGAAGATTCGGCGTTTAGGGGAAAAGCGCCGATGCAGACTTTTCAACAAACGGCGGTTCGCCGCATTGTCGCTGCCCGGCCCGGTTTTCAGAATTTCAAACTGGATCGACATCCTAAGGCGCTTCTTCTTGAGGCTCTCGGCCTTGGGGTCGTCTCCTTCCAGATAAGCCTGTAGCTCCTTGCCGATTTCATCCAGCCTGGAACGGGTCAATTCCTGTCCGGCTCCATGGCTGTCCAAGAGTAACAGCACCTTGCAAACCATGGGGGAGAACTTGAACAGAATACGCGATACATGGGGTTTCAGAGCTCGCAGCGGCGGCATGGCCAAGAGCGCCCCTGCAACCAGCTCATCCGCTGCACCTCGGACAGAGGCGCTTGGGAACGGGTCGCCGACCGCTGTCCAATCCGCCTGCCAGCGGTCCACGGCATCACCGTAGGCCGTCAGAAGCTGCTCGTAGCGATCATCGTCCTCTTCCGTAAGCAGTGTTTCCAGCCACTCGTCCTCGTTGGGTAGTGCTGAGTGTCCCTCATCCACATCAGCAACCGAAACATAGCGTTGCTCCAGTTCCAGACGATGGACTAGGTTGGTTTGAAAATCGGACATTCCTTATCCTTTTCGCTGTTGATAGTTGAAGGTGCGAAATTGTTGTCTCGCAAGACCTGAAAATCCCGGTTTACCCCGCGATCATGGCGTTGGCTGGGGTTCGATGGTCGTCGCATTGCCCAGCGCAACCCTGAGACACTTTTCAGGCCCATCATGAATGGCAGGCCCCTCGAAACAGACAGCGGTGCGATCCTCCGATCGCGACGGGGGCGGCAGTGAGGCGTCATAAGGATTGCGAAATTCCAGCAGGGCCTTGTCGATATCGGCGGCGTTTGCCAGCGTATTGAACAGCGCAATTCGAACGTCAACATCATGAACCCGAACCACGTAGTCACTGAGCCGGGGCATGGCGATGGCATTGAGTTTGTCGCCAATGTAGTTGCGCAGCGGATCCTTGGAGAGCTCGATCGGGGCATCCGAATGGAGGCGCTTGCCCAATTCGGCGTGGGACAGCTGTGAATAGGCAATCTGGCGACTATAAACAGGAACCATGGCATTGACTGTCATGTTCGGCTTGAAAACGATCCGCACCAGCCAGCCAGGCACCTTTTGGTCCTCGGAAAAGAAGTTGGGCGCACGATCAAGGTGATCCGCCATTTCATTCAGCATCGCAAACTCTCGCGCAATGGGCTGCGTGAAATCCATGGCGCCAGCACTCAGCCGACGTAGTTCAAGCCCCGTCTTCTCTCCCGACCGCCGTGCCAGCACCATGGCCACATCCAGGCTATCGTTAATGATGGCGGCCACAACGATTTTTCCGATCAGCGTATCCTGTTTGCGGAGTTGCTCCTGCAGACGATTGATGTGTGTCCCTATATCCGTCAGCGCCTTCTGGACGTCCCCTTCCTGAAATCGCGCCACACTTTTCAGCAGCGCCAGGCGTGCGCCTTTTATCAGGTATTGGAAAGGAGGTACCGGCTCCTCGATCAGGGGGTCACTGAGTGTTCTGTAATCATCAAGACCCAAAAAGACGCCATAACGCTGCGCAAGGAGGGCGTGTTCGTCGAGTGCTTCAGCAACGATTTCCGGATCTTCAAGCAGGCGGCGGAGGCAGCCGGGCTCGTCGAATTCACAGAAAGCGGGTCCTTCCGGCAACGACAGCCTGCGATCCCGGGGATAAGGCTGGTAGTGGAAGGTACCACCAGAGGTACGGTACTCGGCGGTAGCTTCGACAATCGACCGGTAAACGCTCCGGCCCACATCAAGGGGATTGGCTTCCGGATTGGCGTGGATGCCCATCAGGTGGAAATAGGCCTCGCTATCACGCTTCGTTTTCGGCAGGTGTGACAGCAATGCTTTGGCCTGAGGACTGAGCGGGGCGTCGGTTTGCGTAAACTGGTAAATCCAACTTAACGTTCCGACGAATAGGGTAAAGCCAAGCACCCCCAGTAACATCAAATACTTCACGATAGAATGCCGTTAATTTCCTTATCAACGCGGCTGTTCTTGGCCGCCTGCCTCCTCCCTGAGAGCGACTGTAAACCCTTCGCCCCCTTCTGGCGCCCGTCAAGATATCCGCGCGCTCCAAAGGATTCAAGGCACTCAAGCCTAGAAATAGACACAGTGCTGTATGCCATCAAGGTTATTGGGGCCCCCATTGGCCCTGCATTGGCACGTCGGATCGCTTCTGGATGAGGCTGCACCGCACAGCCCTGATGGTTTCTCCTCACGCTGCCTGAGCGCAAAAACCGGAGCTACTAACTACGGCCCTCATGCTGGGAAACGTGTATTAACCTTTGTGGACTGTACGGCACAAGGTGTTGTCGAAAGGCCGGATAGTGGACTCGCATAGCTCTTTGTTTGGCTGGATTGCGGCGGTTATTTTACGTCAACATTTTATACACATAGCAACATTCATCCCCATTAACCGCACCAAAGCCCCTTTGGTTGCCGGAGTTTTTTATTGATTGGTCTCTATTTTGCGTACCACAGCCACTGTGTCGGTGCCGACCAGGCACACACAATTATTTCTTGTTCGGAGTCATATAAAAATGAAGACAATAAAAGGAATAGTGGCTGCAACCTCACTCCTGTTGGCCACACAAGCTAGCGCAATCCCAACCTTCAGCGACCTGGTTACGTCCGCCAACAGCGTCGGCGGTAATATTACCGAAAGCCTCTTCAATCCGACGGCTCTCAGCCTCGATGAAGTCTGGACAAAGCAGGACGGCGCTGAAGTTAAATTCAAAGCAGAGATTTCCGACTTTGATAATAAAATGGGGTACGCGAATACCGACGGCACAGGCGGAATCACGGTACTGGATGAAGGCACTCAACCCGGTGCCTGGATCAGCATCGCCGCCGCCCCGGATCCGTTCGTCTTTTTCCTCGACACAAACAATGGCAGTGGTGACCAGTGGTTCAGCAAGAACTCGTTGAACGATGATGGTGAGGACCACATGCTGGCGTTTCAGCGCAAAGCCGATCCCAACAAATTCATTTTGTTCTGGGATGATCAGAACGGGGGTGGAGACCGCGACTTCAATGACTTTGTAGCGCGCGTCAATTTCGTCCAGCCAGTCCCCGAGCCTGGCACACTGGCACTGCTGGGGCTGGGCCTTGCAGGCCTGGGCGCCCGGTTCCGCCGCAAAAGCTGATATAGGTTTCATCAGTAGATCCGAAAACGGCATCCCGAGCGGTGCCGTTTTTTTTGTGCCTCTGATGCGGGCTTTGGAATGGGTGTCCTGTTATTGGCGACGCCAGAGCCTTCGCCACACTGACCGGAGATCAGGCACCAATGTCCAATTTCGACTACGCTAAATAGACACTCACTAGCCGCCCTTTTGACCTCCACTGCACGGGCGATACTCCAGCCACGGCGTTCAGGGCATGACTGAAAAGCTCCTTCTAATCGAAGATAGCGCCATGATTACCAAGGTGCTCCGGCACCTGATGAAACAGCAGGTTGGCCTGGCGTGCGACAGCGCCCCGAGCCTGGAGAAAACCCAGGCCCTGCTGGCAAAAAATGGCGGCCGCTACCTCGCGGCCGTCGTCGACCTTCACCTGCCCGACGCACCCCATGGCGAGGCGCTGGATACCGTATTGGAAGCTGGCGTCCCTGCTATCGTACTCACTGCCACGTTTGATGAGGGGCGGCGCGAGGACATCCTGAAAAAACCCATCGTCGATTACGTGGTGAAAGAGAACCGGTATTCCTACGAGTACGTGGCCCGTTTGGTGCGTCGCCTGGACCGCAACCGTCGGATCAAGGTGTTAGTCGCGGACGATTCCAATACCTCCCGTAATTACATCAGCGGATTACTGGGTAATCATCTCTATCAGGTTTATACGGCCGTCGACGGCCGTGAGGCGCTAGCGATCATGCAATCCGAACCGGAGATCCGCCTGCTGATCGTAGACTACAACATGCCGAAGATGGACGGTTTCGAACTCACCCGGTTGCTGCGCCAGGAATATCAACGTCAGGATCTGGTCATCATCGGTCTGTCCGGCCACGGGGCGTCCAACCTGTCGGCGCGATTTATCAAGAACGGCGCCAATGATTTCCTGCTCAAGCCCTTCTCCCATGAAGAGTTTCACTGCCGCGTCATGCACAACATCGAAGCGCTTGAGAATGTGCTGACGCTGCAGGCCCTGGCTGAGCGCGATCACCTGACCAACCTCTACAACCGTCGCCATCTGTTCGAATCCACTCGCGCCCAGTACCAACAAGCGCGACGAAACCAGCTGCCTTTCACCGTAGCGGTTCTGGACATCGACCATTTCAAGCGCATCAACGACACTTTCGGCCACGAAGTGGGCGACCAGGTGATCCGGGCTTTTGCCGCGCAGATGCAGGCCCATTTTGACGAGCACCTGGTGGCCAGAGTCGGCGGCGAGGAATTCTGCATCGTGCTGCCGGGGGTGTCCCTGGACAGGGCCACGGAAAAACTGGAAGCCTTTCGCGACGAGATCCAGCAGGGCGGGCTGGATCTGTCCCAACAGCATCTGGATATCACCGTGAGCATCGGCGCAACCGACGACTATGGCGAGACGTTTGAAGACATGCTCAAACAGGCGGACGACCACCTGTACGCCTCCAAGCACGCCGGTCGCAACCAGGTCACCACGGATTTCGATCTCTGACCCCAAAAACCCAGGGAAAACCGGGACCGCAACATACCCTCCCTGCAAGCCGGATAAGGAAAATTGGCGGAACCATAACGCCAAAGGCCAGATTTGTGCGTGCCTTTAAAGTGACTGCCCATTTAGCGCCGTAGAATCAGTGACAGGATGCCAAAGCTTCGACAAGGTGAATACGTTATGGATCGTCAGGACCTCGAAACGCAATTCCGCAATGCCGTTCAATTGCACCAGTCCCAGCAAGGGCAACAAGCCGCCCAGGCCTATCAACAGATTCTCGCCGCGGACCCCAAGCACATAGGCGCGTTGCACCTGTTGGGCGTGCTTTACCATCAGGCAGGGCACAGTCAGCAAGGCATCGAATACATCGAAAAAGCGCTTGAGATTGAGCCGGGATACCTCGATGCCCAGATTAATTTGGGGCACATCTATAAATCCTTGGGGCGATTGGAAGAGGCAAAAGCCTGCTTCCTGGCGGCGACAAAAATGAAGCCGGATTTTCTTGATGGCCATATCAATCTGGGTGTGATTTGTAAGAACCTGGGATTGCTGAGCGAGGCCGAACAGCATTATCAAAAGGCCATTGAGCTGAAACCCGATGCCGCCGCACTGCATTTCAATCTGGGCAATGTGCGAAGAGAAGCGCACGCCTTTGAAGCTGCGTTGGCCGCCTACCAGAAAGCCTGCGAGTTGGATGGGAGCCTGGCTCAGGCACACCTCAATGTAGGTTCACTGCAGTATCAGTTAGGTCGCTATGAAGAGGCGATCTCAGCTTTCAAAAAAGCCATTGAGCTGAATGCGGATTATCCGGAGGCGTTCAATGGACTGGGGTTGGTCCATACCCACCAAAAGCGCCACGCGGACGCCATCAATGCATTCAAACATGCGATTGAACTCAACAATAACTACGCCAAGGCCTATAGCAATCTTGGGCAGGCGTATGCCGAGGTGGGCTCGATAGATGAGGCGATGACGGCCTTGGAAAAAGCCATCCGCCTGTCACCGGATTCTGCCGAGTTATACAACAACTACGGCAATGTGTTGCGCGACAACAACAAAGTCGCAGAAGCGCTGGATCACTTTCAGCGAGCCGCAGAACTCGACCCCAATCTGGCGGAGGCCCATGACGGCCTGGGCATCTGTTATTGGAATCTGGGCAAGGAGGGTCAGGCGAAGGCATGTTTTGAGAAAGCCATTCAACTCAAGCCGGACTTTGCTGAGGCGCATTACCACCTGAGCCAGGCTCATGACTTCCGGCAAAACGCCTCCGAACTGGATGACATGGAACAGCTGTTTCAAAAAAATGATCTCAGTGTGGACCAGAAGATTCAGCTTGGCTTTGGGCTGGGAAAGGCCTACGAAGACAGACAGGATTATGAGCGTGCTTTTGACTGCTTTGCAGAATCCAACAGGCTGATGCGCGATACCTATTCGTATTCGGTGGATGACGATCTTGCGCTTTTTGAAGCCATAAAAGGGTACTTTGACGAGTCCCTTTTAAGCGCCCTCCAGCCGGCGACTGTGGAAGACGATACGGCTTTGTTTGTTCTCGGCATGCCGCGATCGGGAACCACTCTGGTTGAGCAAATATTGGCGAGCCATTCCTCCGTTTTTGGGGCGGGAGAACTCCCCTATCTGAAAAAAGTGATCCGGGATTTTGAGGTACAAACACAACATAAATACCCCGCGCTCATTCCCCATGTCGATAACGACCAGTGGGCATCCATCGCCGGACGGTATTTAGAGCAGCTGAAGGGGCATTCCAACTTGCCTTTCGTGACCGATAAAATGCCGCATAACTTCATGTATATCGGGTTGATCCATGCGCTGATGCCCAACGCCAAGATCGTCCTTTGCCAGCGCGATCCCATTGATACCTGTCTCTCCATATTCAAGCATCATTTCATGTCCTCCCATCCCTACTCCTATGATCTGAGAGAACTCGGCACCTATTACCGGGGCTATGAATCACTGGTCAGTTTTTGGGATCGGCTGCTCCCCGGAAAAATACATACCGTCCATTACGAAAGTTTGGTGCAGGATCCGGAGGAGCAAATTCGTGGCTTGCTGGAGTATTGCGAGCTTCCGTTTGAATCGGCGTGTTTAACGCACCATAAAACCGAGCGTGCCGTAAGGACGGCCAGCGCGTCCCAGGTTCGAAAGCCGATTTACGCGGATTCCGTTCAGTTGTGGAAACAATATGAACAGCAGCTGCAGCCTTTGATAGAAACGTTGGACAGCCAATGACGCCTCAGGCTATGGCCTGGACACCCCCACCAAAGACCGGATGTGAGAATGGTTTTATCGTGGGGTCCAACTGGCGCATCTCAGTGAGAGGATCAACAGCGTGTCAATCTATCGCTGGATGAAAGGCCTGCGGCCCCGGGAATTGCCCTTCCGGCGTCGGCTGACACGCGCCGCCGTTGCTCTGATTTATCGGCATTCTGAAGCGGATGGCGTTGAGCTTCTGTTCATCCAACGCGCCCAACGTAAGGGTGACCCCTGGTCCGGGGACATGGCGTTCCCAGGCGGCCGGCTACAGCCCAACGATGCCACGCCACGGGCCGCAGCCGAACGGGAAACCCTGGAAGAGACCGGCATCAACCTGAAGCGCGCCGGCCGGTTCCATGCCCGGCTGTCTGATCTGATCACCCGCCAGCACAACCGCTGGCGACCCATGGTGGTCACACCTTACGTTTACCAATGGACCGGCCGGCAGCGCGAAACTCTGAACCATGAAGTGGAAGAAACGGTTTGGATTTCCCTGAGCTACCTGGCCGATCCGGACCATCAAGGCACGCTGCCTTTTCGTACGCCGCTGGGCACCCTGAACCTTCCCTGCTGCCGGTATCAGGGCTACTGCATCTGGGGGCTGAGCTACAGCATGTTGCAGGAACTACTGGCTTCGAAACTGGCTCTCTAAAGCCTCAGGGCGGGCCGGATTCACCGTCCCAGCAATGTTTCCACGGCCTGCAAGCTATTCCGGTCTCCGGCCAGTTCTTTTTGCGCAAAGGACTCAAGGGCTTTTTCATGGGCATAGATGTAGTCAAAAAAGGCCCTGTCATCGCCCTCCGCGTTTCTTTTCAGGCGCAAAAACCGCTTCTGAAACGGCCCCGTGGCGTCGCGCACAAATTTCATGGCGAGCCGCCAGGGCATCAGTCCAAGTGCGGCGCCTTCGGCACGGCCTTTTAATGTCCACCATGTGGGCTCGGTGACAGGTTGCCCGGTCGCTTGCATGTAGTGCAGGTAGCGATCCAGGGTCTGTTTTTCCAGCGCCTTGAGCACCAACCACTTCTCCTTGTGGTCTGCATTTCGGCTGATTCGCGCCGCGGTGTCGAATACGGCAAGGCCGTAGGCTTCCGACTCATGGATATGCTGCAGATCTTTCTTGTATTCGGGGTAAGTCATTAACCGTTACCTTTCTGGGTTCTCGAGGACATGCAGGTGGCCTGCCATATCGGCCAGTGCCCGCTCCAATGCAGGAAAGAAGACATCGGAGCATTCCATAAACGGCATGTGCCCCACGTTCTGGAACACAACCGTTTTGGCATGGGGGATGTCAGCGGCCAACAGGAGTGATTGCCTGGGGTGTACGATCGGGTCGTGCGTTCCGGCAAAGAGGTAGCAGGGCAGGGTAATCCGATGCAGCTGGTTTGCGATCTCCAAAGCGCCAATCCCGCGAAACAGGGTATACAGGGCAGCGGGATCTTGCTGACGGCTATTGCACGCGATATTTTCCAGCATGCGCCCGCTTAACGGGCTCGCCAGATAGGCTTTGCGGTCGTAAGCCAGCAGGCTGGTAAAGGTGCGCCTCACAAAACGACTCGCTTGCGAAATCACAATATTGGCCATAAACAACGTTCTGGCCCAACGGCCCCATCCCGCAAGCTTCACCAACAGGCCCTCGACGCCACCCCACTGACCGCTATGAAACCCCGCCACGCTGACGATACCGATCACATTGGGGGCCTGGTGAATGGCCAGGTTCAAGGCACTAAAACCGCCGGTGGAATGGCCAACGATAATCGCCTGTCGATCACCCAGGAGCGCCTCTAACGCCGCGCTCATGATGCGGAAGAACCATGCCTCATTCACCTGTTCGGGGCTGAAGTCCGACGGCACTGTCGAGGGATGATGGGCCGGCAGGCTCAGCGAATACCAGGCCCGATGCGTCTTGAAATTGGGCGGTACACAGTCGCGCCAGAAGTTCACCGAAGCCAATGCACCGTGAATAAAGACAATGGCCGGCTCCTGGTCACTGTCCAGGTGCTCATTCACCGCCAGATACGCCAGGCGATGCCCCTGCGCCGTAACGAATCCTTCCCTCACTTCCATGGTTTCGCCCCGTCAGTCGAAAACGTAAACGATCGGGGTTAGGGAGACAGCCCCAACCGTCGAAAGGGGAACAGGTTAACAAGCCATACGGTGTGCGTATTGAACGAAAGAGCTGGGAAACCGTGCCGTTCTGCCGGGCCAGAGAAGGGGCGCACTGCGCGCCGGCAGACGGTAAGCTGGATCTAGCGCAAAGTGGATTGCGCGAGGGCTCGCTGGGCATCCAGGTAGGTGAGGCCAAACGACTCGGAAAAGGCACGGCTCATATGCGCCAGGTCACTGAAGCCTGCTTCCATCGCCGCATGGGTTGGGGCGGTCCCATTCAACAGGGCATCCATGGCGATTCTCAGCTTGAGCCACTTTTTATAGCTTCTTAGTGGAACGCCCGTGCACTCCACAAACCAATGGGAGAATCGGGTCGGGGACAGATGAGCGATTTTGGCCAGGGCCTCCCGGTCGAGGTCCTCGCCCTGGCGCAGCTGTGCCCTGATTTCTCCAATGACCGCCTCAAACCTCTCGCCCGAAGAGGACGCTAGATCCCGGGCATTCAGTGCATCGGATTCCAACAACGCTCTGAGGTTTGTGGTCGCGGAGATAGACGCCAGTTCCTGGGGCAACTGTTCATGCGTCAGTGCGAGCCCTTCCTCCGTCGCGCTGCTTTTCAGGCTATTGAGGATCGACTCGCATAAAGGATCGAAATAGATAGAGCAGACAAAACCCGAGAGTAAACGATGGGTTGTTTTGGAGGGGAAATAGGCGGCCCTGGATCGAAAAAAGCCAGCAGCCGTTTCAAATTCCAGCTCACCATCCAATGCGATCGTGATCTGGGACGCCCAATGACTGTGGGATTTATTGTCGCCCACATAACCGCGAAAAATCGCCACGCTGTCCGAAAAAGCAATGTCACCTTTCCAGTCTTTAGGCATCAATCACTCTCTTCATAAAAACAGACCCTCAAAGCGCGTTGCCACATTATAGCGCGTGCGAATCGCACCATTGGGAAAACAGGATCAGGTCTTGAAGACCGGATTGCGCGCCTTTATGACGACCGCCTGGCCAAAAAGGGTACCCGCTTGTTCGTGAGGATCACCGGCCGCTTTTTATCAAAAACCAAAAACTGAGGGTGTCTCTGGCCTTAACCCTTCGGAAACCAGGGAAAAAACATATTGGTGGTCTCCTGATAGTGCTTGTACCCCGGCCGTTTCCGTACCGAGTAGTACTCTGCCGGCGTGGCCCCGGTCAGATACACCAGGGTGACGTACATCATCAAAGAGGCCCCCAGACCGCCAAGACCCAACAACGCCCAAACGTAGATCGACTCGACAGGCTGCAGCGCCCACCAGGAAGGCACCGCCGCAATGACGATGCCGGTCCACACAAGCCACTCCGCAAAATAGTTCGGATGACGACTGTAGCGCCAAAGGCCCACGTTACAGACGCCACCCTTGTTGTTGGCCAGGAACTTCAGTTTCTGTAAATCGGCGGTGGATTCGATCACATAGGCGATCAGCCAAACACAGATTCCGGCCACCTCCCATAAGTGAATCTCGCTCTGGCCATTCACCGCCATCAGAAACCCGGGAATCGCAAGCACGGATGCATTGGCAAACCCCTGGGCCAGGATCTCCGTCAACATATGAAAACGGATTCGCTTTTCACCCTGCCCTGCAAGGGTCATCCGGCGATAGGTGTAACGTGGAAATTCGGTCCTGAAAATGACGCCAGTCGCTTTGGCCATGGTGAGCGCGCCAATACCCATCCTCAGGCCAATGAGCAAATACACCCCGGCCACACAGAATTGGCGGATAACGTTACCGTCCCCCATCAACAGGATCTGCACCCCCATCAGCGCCACCCCAAAGGGCCACGCAATATCCACAAAGGACATGCGACCGGTTTTCAGGAACGGAAGGCAGGCCACCAGCGCGAACAGTGTCACCTGAACCACGCCATTCACAACAAGCATGGTGGACAACGTTTCGTTCGCCACCGAAATGGCCACCGCCCACAGGGCGAAAAACACGGTGCATAGTATCGAGCCAAAGTTCATGAGCGACGCCTCGTTTTGCTCAGTTTCAACCGTTACCCTGCTTTTTCAGAGCGCCTTCCTCATACCGGTCAACCGCTCTCAAAACCCCTTCAACGAGCTTGGCACCGGCAAATCGCAGTATCTTTCCAGGCGGCAGGGGAATCGCTTTACGGTTCACAATCCAGAAATTTGTCAGGTCCGTTTCTTTCTCAAGCACGAGGTCGGCAATAAGACGCCCATTCAGTTGCGTCAGGGACACGCCATGGCCGATACAGCCTGTGGCATAGATCATATTTCGGTTGCCGATAAAGCCGATTTCTGGGGTCATATCCGTGTTGACGGACACGCAGCCGCCCCACTTATAGGCAATCTTGATAGCTTTCAGCGCAGGGAACATCCAGCGTAAATGGGCTTCCAGATCGGCCCAGATCTTTTCGTTTTTCCATAGCTCCATTTTCTGGTCATTGAACTCAACGCCGATCTGGCCCCCGCCCATGGTAATCCGCCCGCATTTTGTAATGCGCATATAGTGAACAAGCTGGCGATTGTCCTCGATCGACATCCTGTCATGCCACTTGATGTCCTTCCACTGAGCCTCGGTTAGTGGCTCGGTCACGATCTGGTAGGTCCACACGGGCGCCTGCACATTGGCGACTTTCGGAGAGCTCTTAAGGTTGTGCGTCCACGCATTCGTCGCAATGATCAGCTTTCGGGTTTTGATAGTAGCGACATCCGTATGGACCACGGCCCCCCTGTCGCTCCGGGTGATGTCGGTCACCTTGGTCTTTTCGAAAATCTCGGCGCCTTCCTGTTCCGCCAAGCGTTTGAGCGAACGCACGTGCTTGCAGGGGTCCAGGATGCCGGTTTCCGGTTCGTAGATGGCCCCCTTGATGTGCGGGCAGTTCAGGCGTTGCTGCGCTTCCTCACCACTGAGGTACTCGAAGCTACCCGGTTTGGTGATACCCGATAGCAGCGCGTAGGTCTTTTTCAGGCGGCGTGCCTGTTTGTCGGTATAGGCTACCCGCAGCATGCCCGTGTGCTCGTAATCAGAATCCAGGTTTTCGGATTCAACCAGATCCTTCACATACCGCACCGCCCGCTGCATATAGGCTTGCGCTTCCCGGGTCTTTTCCTTCCCCCAACGCAGCTGGGTCACTTCCGGCTCAACGCCAAACAGGGTCATATTGAACCCTCCATTACGGCCAGAAGCCCCAAAGCCGATTTCATGGGCATCAAGCACCATCACGCGCTGACGGCTATCGTCTTTCCGGATTTCCCGTGCAGCCGTTAATCCCGTGTATCCCCCACCGATCACCAGTACATCGGTTTCATGGAAGCCTGGTGTCAGAGTTGGGTTCGCGGTGTAGTCCCCGTATTTGTATTGCCAAAAGGAGTAGTTGTTCTTCATGGCTTCTTTGAGTTCCAGCATCTTTGCACACCTCGTGGATTCGGAGCGTTGACTCAACCATATTCGTACGCGTACGCTTAAGTCAAGCCAAGGTGCTTATGAAAGCGAGCTGTCTTTCATGCGTTTTTCAGAAGCCCCCTGATTTTTCAAAGAGGTTAGATGTCCATGAACGATCTGGTGATCACCAATGTCACTGTGTGGGCGGGCGCACAGCCAACACCAAAGCGGGGCTGGGTGGCGATTCAAAATGGCGTTTTCAGCGCCCTCGGGGGAGAAGACGAGCCACCGCCTGCCGCGCGCGCACAGATGGATGGGAAGGGTAAAACCCTGATGCCCAGCTTTGTGGACTGTCACTCCCACCTTTCTGCCGGGGCCATCGCCAGCATCTGCCGAAACGGTTCGGCCTTTAGCGCAAAAGGCGATGCGCTCAAAGCCGTTGAGGCGGCAGCGCAAGAAGACGATTCGGACTGGCTGGTTTTTTTCTATGTCGACTGGAATGGATGGGACGTGCCTGTACCGCCCACTGCCGGCGAGCTGGAAGAAGCGTCGGGCGGTCGTAAGGTCTTTATCGTCTGCGAAACCCTGCACCGGGGCATCCTGTCGGAAAGTGCCCTTGAGGCCCTGGACGTGAGCAAACACCGTGACAGTAACTTCGTGGAGATGAAACGGGGCGCTTTAACCGGCGTGGTCTGGGAAGAGGTCTTTTTCGTCTGCCTGAAGCAGGTGTTTGACGCCCTGATCACAGCCTTGGGGGACGCGGAGCTCAAAGCAATTTTAACCGCTGAAGCCAATCGGCATCTGTCTTGCGGCATAACGGATGTGCATGATCCGGGTGTCACCACCGAGATGTACAAGCACATGATAGCGCTCAATGAGGCCAGCCCTTTACGGCTGAGCTGGTCTCAGGCGGGTCCCCATGGTGCAGTCAGCTCGGCCGGTGGAGGCCACCCCCTGGAAAGCTATGGCAATGGACCCAGCAGCGCAAAAGTGTTTACCGATGGTGCCCATCGCTGCGCCATGTGCATTGATGCGGCCCAGGCACTCATCATGACACTGGGTGTCATTGGAGATGCCATTAAAGGGTTCAATCCGTATCCTTTACGCCAACTGCTGGAAGAAGATATCGCGTTTAAAAACGGGAAGTTTTACCGCAAAGGGGCCTTGTTCGAACCGAACGACTTAACCCAGAAGTTGGGGCAGCTGTCTGAGAGTCATGAGCGCATCAAGATCCACGCCCTGGGGAACCACGCCGTGGATATGGCCTGTGAGTGTGTTGTTGAATCGGGTATTACGACCCGGGTGTGTATTGAGCACGCCACCGTGCTCGATGACCGCAATATCGAAAGGATCGCCAAGCATGGCTTTCAGGTGTCCGCCCAACCGGGCTTCCTGCCCCATTATGGCCCCCAGTTTGCCAGTATGAGGCTCAAGGGGCGGTATCGTGGCCTGCCGCTCCGGTCCTTGCTGGATGCCGATGTGAATCTAATCATGAGCTCGGACTACCCCTGCGGCCCCCTGGATCCCCTCTACAACATGCGCTGTGCCGTCGAGCGCACCACCAAGGGCGGTAGCGTCTATCTGGAACGGGAATCCGTGAGTCAGGAGGAGGCGGTGTACGCCTATACCATTGCGGGGTCCAAAGGCATTTCGGGACGATCGAAGGCGGGGATCGAAATGAATCAACCTGCCGATTTTACTGTCTTGAGCGGAGATCCCTTCAGTCACTCCACTCGAGTGGAAAGCACCTGGATGGCTGGTGAAAAAGTCTATCAGAACCCGTAGTCTGCGGGATCTTTCTCAACAATCGGGCCCCCGCGGATGAAAATGAACCTTTGCAGATTGAGCTGAGATGCCATGAGCCAGGAAACAAAAATGGGGCGACCCAAACAGCCCGACGCGGAGCGCCGGAAAAAGATCGACAAGATCATAGAAACAGCCCAATCCCTTTTTATTACTGAAGGGTACCAGGCGGTATCCATGCGAAAGATTGCCGGAAACGCTGGCATGGGCACCATGACGTTATATAAGTACTTTCCCAATAAGAACGCCATCCTGCATCACATATGGGCTGATTTTTTTAACGAGTTATTCGAGAAAATCAGGGCCGACATCAGCCAGAAAAAGGACGCGAAGAGTCAGCTGAAGCAGATGTGCATGACTTACCTTGATTATTGGATAGAGCACAAGGATCGATTTCGTATCGTTTTCCTCAATGAGGACCGGGCCTCCTCAGAGGACGATTTCTTTATTAATCACGCCAATATCGCGGAAGAAATGCTGCTTGTGGTTGGCCCCATCATTCAGGATTTGATGAAGCCCGCTGATAGCAACTCAATGATGATTTTCATGGAAAGCCTGATGTGCTTTGTTCATGGTGTTGCACTGAATGTGATAACGATCAGTGAATATCCATGGAATGACCATGAAAAGTATATCGATGTCTTTTTGGATTCGGCATTGTAACCGCCCAAAACCGGGAGAGAGGTGGTTTTCTTGCCCTAACAGCAAGCCCTCCAGCCGAGGAGGGGGCTATAATCCCCGTTCAATTACGATCCACCCCAGGCCGATAAAGCAAATCAGTTGGGTAAAAAAGAACAGAAAACGCATGAACGCAATCGGATTGGTTTGGGGTAACGCCACATGCACCACCGACTGACAGATACGCGCTCCCAGGACCGTGGCGGCCAAAAAATTGATGACTGGGCCGGCAAATCCGCCGGCATACAAGGCAAAAACGATCACTCCGAACACCGGCAGATTCTCGACACAATTGGCATGAGCCCGCATGGCCCGCCGGTACCAATCCCTGCCCTGAACATCGTCGGCTCGAAACGACTTCACCTCCGCCCGCCCTGTCAGTATCAAGCTCCAACGGTAAACTCCCACCGTGAAGAGCAACACCGCCAGGGTCCACAAAGCAAAGCCGAGCAGCATCCAGATTGGGAAAGTCATTGGGGGGCTCCTTTTACGACCTGCCACAGACATGAAATGGCCACTCACTTCAAAACCTTGAGGTAGTGTGAGTGTTCTCTTAACCAACTGACCCAGGCATTAACGCCCGCCTCTGCCATTACGGCTCTGGATAATCGCCGTTTGCCGGCAGAGTTCCGGGAGTCCGCCCGATTGATCAGCAGATGTACTCATAAAGATGGTTGTTCTTCGACCAGTCTGCTATTGTAACCCTGTTCCTACCTCGAAGGATTTCGTGCCCAGAGCACGCCCCATCCGATACGACCTTTCAGAGGGCGTCGCCAGCAAGATCGCGCGACCGCAGTCGTTTTTTAAAAGTCGATGACTTTTCATGGTTCTCCCCTTATGTGGGTAGGAACCGCAAGAGATTGATATATGGATTTTTCTTCACTCGGTCTTTCCGAGAAGCTGGTACGTGCAACCGCGGACCAGGGTTATGACACCCCTTCCCCCATTCAGGCCCAGGCCATCCCCGCCGTGTTATCGGGCCAGGATGTTATGGCCGCCGCGCAGACCGGTACCGGCAAGACTGCCGGCTTCACCCTGCCGATGCTGCACCGCCTGGCCGAAACACCGCGTCAGGGCAAGGGCATACGGGCTCTCATCCTGACGCCAACCCGAGAGCTGGCAGCCCAGGTGGGCGCCAATGTCAGGCTATACAGCAAGTACTTGCCCACCAGGTCCGCCGAAGTCTACGGTGGCGTCAAGATCAACCCCCAGATTGCCAAACTGCGCCGTGGCGTGGACGTGCTGGTGGCAACACCCGGGCGCCTGCTGGACCTGCACCAGCAGGGCGCCGTGCGTTTCGATGCAGTCGAGACCCTGGTGCTGGACGAAGCCGACCGCATGCTGGATATGGGCTTTATTCGGGACATCCGCAAGATCCTGGCGTTGCTGCCGGCGAAGCGCCAGAACCTCCTGTTTTCCGCCACCTTCTCCGGTGATATCCGCAAGCTGGCGAATAGCCTGCTGAACAACCCGGTGCAGATTGAAGTCGCCGTTCGTAATGCCACCGCGGACAGTGTTGAGCAGTCCGTGTATCCGGTGGACCAGAGCCAGAAAACTGCCCTGCTGAGTCAGCTGGTGCGGCGCCACGACTGGCAGCAGGTGTTGGTCTTTACCCGCACCAAGCACGGTGCCAACCGCCTGACCCGGAAACTGGAAAACGACGGCATCACCGCAGCGGCCATCCATGGCAACAAATCCCAGGGCGCGCGCACCCGGGCACTTGATGACTTCAAGAAGGGAGGCATACGCGTTCTGGTTGCCACCGACATCGCCGCCCGCGGCCTGGACATCAAGCAGTTGCCCCAGGTGGTCAACTTCGAACTACCCCACGTGCCGGAAGACTATGTGCACCGCATCGGCCGCACTGGCCGCGCCGGGGAGTGTGGGCACGCCCTCTCTCTGGTCAGCACGGACGAAAAACGCTTGCTGTCGGGTATCGAGCGGCTGATTCAAAAGCAGCTGCCCCGCAAAACCCTGGAAGGCTTCGAGCCCGCCCCCATCGATGCGAACGGCCCCAAGTCGGCCAACAGTCGCGGAGGCAATGGTCAGAACCGCAGCCGTAGTGGCGGTGGCAAAGGCAGAAACACTGGCAAGCAGGCCCAATCCCGGCGACGCACCACCAGGCGCGAAACCGCCTGAGCTGATGGCGTAGGGTAAAGGCCACCGCCTGCTTCCAGGTGGATGGCCTGCACCGTGAAAGCCAGCGACTCACAAAATGCCCCGTTCATGCGGGGCATTTACTTTTGAGGGAAGCAGAGCAATGGTCTGGCCGGAAGAACTGGCAAAACAGCAAGCGCAGGCCACTGTGTCTTGCCTGCCTCAGGACTGAGAGCTGGCTCCCACTGGCTCGGTGCGGATATGGATGTCCCGTTGCGGAAAAGGAATCGTTATACCGGCCTCTGTCAGCTTGCGGGTAATGGCTGAGTGCAGTTCATGGGACAGCGGCATGACGTCCAGAAGATCCTGGACAAAGACCCGCACCTCAAAGTCGACCCGGCTTTCACCCAGCTCCACACAGAACACCGCCGGGGCAGGTTCTTCCACAACCCGCTCATTGCTGACAGCGACGTCATGCAAAAGTGCCTGCACCTTGTCCAGATCTGAGCCGTAGGCCACCCCCACACGAATGATCACCCGAGTGATCGGGTCCGACAGTGTCCAGTTCGTCAGATCCTGGGTCACGAAGGTTTTGTTGGGAATGATCTGCTCTTTGCGGTCCCAATCCACCAGTGTGGTCGCTCGAATTCTTATCCGGGAAACGGTACCCGTAATGCCCCCAATCGTGACGGTGTCACCCACCCGGATAGGCCTTTCAAACAGCAGAATGATACCCGAGACAAAATTGGCCACGATTTCCTGCAGCCCGAAGCCCAACCCGACCCCCAGGGCCGCCACCAACCACTGCAGCCTCGACCACTGAAAGCCCAGGGTCGCCAGGGCGGCCACAATGCCGATGAAGACAATGGTGTAGGTGGCCAGGGTGGTAATCGCATAGCCCACACCCGGCTCCAGATTGAGACGGCCCAGAAAGACGACTTCCAGGGTGCCCGGAAGATTTCGAGCGGCGAGAACCGTTCCTATGCCGATGCCGAGCGCGATCACCAGGTCACCGAGATTAATCGGGATTGGCGCCTCCCCCTGGGTCCCGCTGGTGATCGTCCAGAGCGTCACATCCTGGAATATGCGGAGTGCCGGAAAGACATTGTCCCACAGCAGCCACAGGCCAACGGCAGCCAGGATCAGGGATATGATTTTCAGCAGCGTCTCACTTTGCTGACTGATATCGTTCATATCCCGCCGGGGTAAGTCGAAACTGGTCGGGACACCCTCACCGGAGGTCTCTGCCGCCTCGCGGGTCTCCGCCATTCTGCGCTCCGCTTCTCGGGTTTCCAGCACACGCTTGAGCGCCATCCGGCGTTCACGCACCGCCAGGCTTCTCAATCCGAGGTAGTGCAACAGGATGACGAAGGCCAGCCAGCAGATGCTGATAAACATCAGTCCTTCGAAGCGGACGGCGGTATAGTGGTATCCCCACAGTGACACAAAAGCGAGGGCCAGGGGCGTTGTTACCGACAGTCCATGCACGATGCGCAGCGACCGATTGTAAGGTAACGCCTTGCGGACGGCGCGCATGAACCGGTGCGCAAAATAGGCAAGGGCCAGCGAGGCCAGCGTAAAGAGGAGCCGGCCCAGACTGTCGCTAAAGACTGAACCCTGCGATGTTCCCATGGTCGGCATGACAATGATGATGGGAATGAGTACGGCCAGCAGCATTGGAATTTGCCCACGCAACGCTCGGAGCGTATTGGCGTTCCAGCGAAAATGGCGTTCACCCAGGCCTTTGGGGCAGGCCACCGTAAAAATGCTCCGCAACAACAGCGCCACAAAGGCAGCGTTGTAAAGCCCCTTGGACAAGGCGTGCAGAAAACTGTTTCCGCTTTCGAGCAGCAGGTGCCCGATGGCAATAACGAGCACGCCGGGCAAGGCCAGCAGCAAGCTGTAGACCAGCGCAGACAATGTGAACTGCCAGCGGTCCCGGCGGACGTTGCCCACGTGGGAACCGGAATCAATGAGAGCCTTGCGCAAGGGGCGACGGCGAGCCGTCAGAAGCAGCAGGGTGACGCTGAACACCGTCAATAGGGGCCAGTGTTCGTGCAGTGATCTCTGGAAAGCTTGTTTCAAGGCCGGCCATTTCAATCCCGACACGAACCAGGAGAGCCCCTGATACAGGTCATTGAAAACCTGAAGATTGACCCGGTTGGTGCTGGGTAACCAGAACAGTCGTTGCTGAAGCAGGGATTGGTAGGCATCCAGGCGCTCATGGATCTGGATGACGACGCTGTAGTAATCATTCAGCACTTCGATATGTTGAGTGACGACCCCGTGGAGTTTTCGGATCAGCAGCGCGCGCTGAACTTCCAGCCTGCCACGGGCATCATCAGGTTCGATAACCGCTTCAAACTCCTCCAGCCGCAACTGCTCCTCGCGGGCCGCGGATAGTTGAGCGCTGATGCCTTTGGTCAGACCAGCGGCAATGGTTTGGCTTTGCAGTCTGCCCAGGCGCTGGCGCAGCAGGTTGGCATAATCATCGGTCAGGTTGAGTCCGGCCTTTTCGAGGCGCAGTTCAAAGCTTTCGTATTCATTATTCAGGCGCTTCAGCAGCGATTCCGCATAAGACAACCTTTGCTCGCTCAGTTTCAGGGCGTGCTGCCGGCTATCAAGGGCCGCACGCAACTTCTGGATCTGCTGTCGAACATCCGCGTTTTCCGGGGCCGGCAGTGAGCTTTTGAGGGGCTCCTCTGGCGCTTCTATTTCAGGCTTAACCGCTTTGGGTTCCGGCGCGGGCTCCGCTTCCGAGGGCTCGGAGGCGTCTGCCTGATCAGGGTTTTCCCCGTCTTCGGGTGGCGGATACCTTTCGGTATCGGTTTGGATAGGCGGGAGTAGATCATCGAGCGTGGCCTCTGCCGGCCCTACGTGGCACACAGAAAACCAAAAAATTGCCAACCCGAGTAAGAGTTTAAAGCTGCCTGAATCCATGGCGAGACCGTTAATTGAGGCCGGAGGTCGAGACATTCAGGCCGGGGCGGTAAGCACTGGCAGCGGCCTGAGGAGATAACACGCGTGTCAGTGACTCACATTTTTGGCTCTTTCATATCTAATGTCCATTGCTCCAGGATGTCCAAAAATTAGTGTTATCCGGAGGTCTTCATTGGCAATCCTCGACAGCGGTCAAGGAAGCCAGCCCGCTCTCAACAGGACGGCCCGACTACTCACTGAAACAATTCTGTTTGGCCCTGGCGGAAAACAAACTGCTAATCTTCTGTCCTGATCGGGCTGTGAATGGATCGCGGCCCACTGATTGCCACTGCAATACTGTTTGTGGCAGAACAGATTTAACGGATCCGGCTATGGCGACTCCTTCCCAACAAGTACAGAAACTGCTCCTGTTCCACATTGCGGGCCCCCGGCTGTTTGGATTCGGCACCCTCAAGATCCGCGAAATACTGCCCTGCATGCGCTTGAACAGGCTACCTCATAGCCATCCTGCGGTGGTTGGGACATCCACCTTCCGGGGCTCGGCGGTGCCGGTGATCGATATGGCCGCCGCAGTAGGCCAACCGCCCCTCTCACCGGAGGAACGGGAGCGGGGCTCGGTGATCATTGCCGATGTGCAGCGTCAGGAGATCGGTTTTCTGGTGCGCGGTGTCCACCAGATTATCGAGGCGAACTGGAAACAGGTCATGCCCCCGCCCAAAGCTCTGGGCGAGCAGGCGTTCATCACCGGCCTGTTGGACGTGGACGGCGATATCATTCAGCTGCTCGATGTGGAACTGCTGCTGGCCCGGGTATACCCGGAGTCCGTGGCCCCTCAGGTGGTTGAGCTGACGTATCCTCAGCAGGAGGCACTGCGGGGCCTGAATATTCTGTTGGTGGACGATTCTCTGGTGGCACGAAAGCAACTGTCCGATGCCCTGGATCACCTGGATGTGCGCTACCAGGTCGCGACCAACGGCGACGAGGCCATGCAGATGCTATTGCGGGACGATGAGCTCGGCCACCCGGTGGACATTCTGGTGAGCGACATCGAGATGCCCGGCCTGGATGGCTATGAATTAACGTTTAATGTGCGGGACAACAGCTCGTTAAAGCAGCCCTATATCATTCTGCATACTTCCCTGAACAGCCAGATGAGCCTGAGTTACGCCAACCAGGTCGGCGCTGATGAAGCACTGACCAAGTTCAACGCAGATGAGTTGGTCGCTGCCATTCTGCGAGGCGCGGGCGAGCCCTCCTAAGGTCTCTGCGCCAGGAGTGGAGGCATGGTCTGCCCCCACTCGCCCCCTCCCTTTATGCCCACCGGGTTATCCGCACTGTCAGCCGACTCACGAGTTTCTTCCGCAAAAACAGCCGCCTGCGCTCTGGCAGCTGATGAAATGGAGGCCGTGCCCGGAAACGGACTACACTGATAGATAGGTAGATAGCTACCAATTCAATGCGGTGGCATAGGCCGATCACGCTTGGGTGTTCAGGATGGGGTCACGCCGACCCCGATCAGCATCCTCACTGAGTCACGCAAGAGGGCACTCAAGCTCACTCCTGCTGAAAGCGACCGCATGGAAACCCAAGCCATCGGTCACATCTGGAAAGGAAGCGATGGAGAACTTCAAAGCACGCCAGACCCTCACGGAACAGGTCGCCGAGCACCTCGAAAACCAAATCGCATTTGGTCGCCTGGCACCCGGCGAGCGTATTCACGAGAGCAAGACCGCCAAATTGCTGGGGGTCAGCCACGGATCGGTGAGAGAAGCCTTGCTGGTGCTGGAGAAGCGTCATCTGGTGCGTAACGTGCCGCGCAGGGGCTCGTTTGTGACTGAACTCGATGCCCACTTCGTCAAGAGTCTTTATGAGACCCTCACCCTTTACCTGAGCCACAACGCGCGTCGCTTGATTACCCGGTACTCCCAGGCAGACATGGATCGCCTGCTGAGTCTTTATGATGAAATGCAGGTCTGTTTCAAGAAGGGGGATATCCCCACCTTTCTGCAGCGGGGTATCGAGTATGTGCAGATCTCCCTCAATTATGCCGACAACTATTTCGTAACCAGCGCCCTGCGCGATCTCTGGCCCTCGGCCAAGCGCTGTGCTTTCCTGGCCCTGCGCCAGGGCAACCAGGTGTTGGACGATACCCTGGAACACATGCGCATCTCACTGGAGGCACTGGAAGCCCGGGATGAGACCCTGTTAATCAGTAACCTGGAAGACTACGCCAATCAGCAATGTCAGCAGGTGATCGCCGCTTTGCCGGATACCGACAAGGCAGGGGATTAACGAGTCGGCGTCGCCATGGTGCCAAGGTCGTCATCCTCGCTTTTCGAATAACCCGCGATGTTAATGAAAGAATCCTAACTAAGGCTTCTCTCCTGCGGTCAGGCATAATGACTTTGAGAGTGTGAAAGGAGTACACATCATACTCGGGATGACGAAGTGATCGTCGATCCCGATGATCGCTTTGTCGAATGCCATCCAGGGAATTATGAGCCTTTGGCTCTAAGGAGGGATTCGTGAGATTCATTCAGGCAACCGGCCTGGGATTGGCTCTCGCTTTAGCCACGCCCTATGCAAACGCGATTACCGTCACGATCCCGGGCAATTTAACCCTCGACTCTGAGTCCGCTCCCGGTATCCAGCAAACGGACCAGGGCCCTTGTGTGATCGGTGATCCCTCGTGTGCGGCCAACGGGACGATTGCACCAGGCTTCACCACGCTGCCGGCAGGCAATGTGGGGGGCTACCAGGACATCTTCTCGCCGGAATATACAGTGGGGGATTTCAGGGCCGCCGCTGGAGATAACTTTGCTATCGGCATCGATATCAACCAGACCGGAAATGCGGGCGATCCACATCTGCTGCAGAGCTTCGTGGCCTTGATCGATGGGGTACAGCAGTTCGCCTTCGTCGACGAAGACGGAGCCCCACTGGCCACCATTAACAATAATGGGAACGGCTTTTCCGATTACCGCTTGAGCGGATTCAACCTTTCCGCCTTCAGCGATGACCAGGTATTGCAGTTTGGTGTCGATCTCCTGGACGTTGATGCCGGGCGCGATCAATTCTTCGTCATTCCAGGCAAGACAACAGAAGTGCCCGAACCGGGAACTTTGGGGCTGTTGGGCATTGCCCTGGCTGGCCTGGGCCTGGCCTGGAGTCGGAGAAAAACCTGAAGCAAAAACCGCATGCTCATCACTGGCGGGTGAGCATGCGCCCGCTCGCCTGGCCACTACCGCTTCCAAAAGCTTACTCAATTCCTGGCTTTGGCATGGGCTTCATCCTCCCAAAGCCTGCTGCATCCGGCATCAGGGGTCGGGGACGGCCAGGCCCTTTTCCACCAGGTTTTGTCGCAAGGTGTAGACCCGATAGCGGTTGACGCCGAAGTCCACCAGTCCAAGCATGGACTGGGAGCGCACGGCCAGGGTCTGGCGGTCCGGCTTGATCAACAGCTCCAGAAAATCCGGAAAATGAAACACGCGACTGTAGCAGGTGACATTGAGGTAGCCGAAGCGTGCCTCGTTGAGGCTGGCGCCCTGCAGATCCAGCGCGACCTCCTTGATGCGTGACCAGCGGCTCTCATCCAATGGTTCCTTCAGGCGTATGGGATCCGTGTGGTAGAGGAAAACGCTCGATTCGCTGGAAACGCAATTGAGAAACGGGGTGCAGCCACTGAGCGAAAAGTCCGTACCCGATTCAGGCACCCCAAAGCTGGAAGCACACCCCTGCAGCAACAGCAGAGTGAGCCCCACCATTAAAAACCTACGCATTCTGACGATCCTTTGGGAACAATCCGCTAAATGAACAGCCACTGCAACGGCCCCATCGACTATTGACGCACGTACACCCAGTTGGTGGAAACGTTGTCACACACCAGGATACGGGGATTGATCCGCCCGCAATGGTCGATGTTTTCCGGCAGCTCGTCGGTCAGGTTCGGCGCGATCTGCTTGGTGCGCTTGTCCTGTTTGAGCAACTGGTAGGTCTGTTCCAGCCGCTTTGCAAAGTCCACACCCTGCCTCGCGTGACGCCGGAAGCTGTAATAGAACTCCGAAAAACTCATGGTCGCCCCGGCCAGGCCAATGTCCAGCATCTTGGGAATATAGCGGTCGTAGGCGCGGGACAGGTAATGGCGCACTGCGGACTCGTTGTTCAGGTCACCCTGGAAGCGGGGCAAATCAAGGGTATTGTCGGGCTTTAATGCTCCGGTGTTCAGGTCACTGTTGGGGCGATTGTTGGCCAGTTGGTAGCGTTCATGGGGGCAGGTGATGGTTTTACCGTCAAGACGACACCCGTCAAGGGCCTGCATTTGCGGTGCGGGTTGCGGCTTTCTTTTCGGTGGGGGTTTACGCTCAACCGGTTTATCCCGGGAAGAGGGCGTCGGTGTTGGCAGCTCGATGCCAGCGCGGGCAGCAGGGCGCTTGAGCAGCAACGCCTGGACCTTCACCGTGTTGCGCCGAAAATCCTCGAACGCCGGCAGGCCCGCCCCCTGCCCCTGATCGACGATCTCGCAATAAACTTTCTCATAAGGGGTGCGCGCCTGTTCGAGGCAGGCAGCCTGGAGCCTGAGTGGTACAACCAGGAGGAGCACCAAGGCGAACAATACGGGATTTCGGTACGGCATTCAGACAGGTCTTTGTCGCCCACGAGTGAATCCTGAGTGTACCACCGCTTTTGAGCCCTCCGACATTAAACGGACACCCGTGGAGTCCGGAATGGTTTTTATGGCACTCGAGCCCCGAGTCATTCTCAGCCTCCCCGGTTCATTCTGATGGCACCACCATTTGAAAGTAGGCGGTCTTGGGCACCACACCGGGCTCCAGGGCCGCCGGAGCCTCTTCACCCGCTACCGGCAGGGACCGGATAAAGGCGTGAATGGCCCGCACGTCCCGTTCGTCCATTTCATGCAGCACCCACCAGGGCATGGAGGGTCTTGCCTTGGCTGTCGTGACAGTGGACACCCACTGGTCCTCATCCAGCTGGCTGGCGAAGCGCCTGAGGTTAATGGCATAGGTGGTGCCCCAGGGGCCTTGCCAACCCAGGGTATCTCCCATGAGCCATTGCTCCTCGGGGACCGTGCCCTCGCTGGGCATGTAGCCCGCGGTATGGCAGTCGTTGCAGCCTGAGGTCCTGACCAGGTAACGCCCCCGGTCAATCTGCGCCTGATCGGCGTTTACGGTGATGGGCAGGGTTGCGCACAGCGAGAGGATCGCTGCCCCTAACACAGATCTTTTCATAAAGACCTCTGCTATCGGTAAGGAACAACGTTAATGGAACTGCGAGCCTTCAGGAGTGGATGAAAGGATCTGCGCGCTTGCAGGGCTGCCAAGACCATTCGCGTTTCACGAACCGTCCCGTTCTCCCTGGCCGGAAGGTCTGTTTAAATTAGCACCGGACGAATAGCCAAACAAGCACTGAAATGGGGATCAGGCCGGGCAGGTCGTCGCACCGACCCGGCCACATTCACATACGGTATTACTGTTTTCAGGAGGGCCCTGGATAACTGAAACCGGGTTGGCGGGACCGGCTGTTTGGCAGGCATAATCTCATGATCGTCGCCACCCGGGCTTGTATTGGAGTCCGGCATTCAAATGTTCTATTCGGGAAAGCGTCGTCAATCATGGCCGAACACGGGCGAAACCAACCCTGCCCCTGCGGCAGCGGAAAAAAGTTTAAACACTGCTGTATCGACCGGGATCACCCTCGACCGGCCACAGAGATGGGCGCGCAATTGAAAGCCGATCTGGCCGCCCACGGCGGCTTTGAAGACATTGCCCAGGTGGAAGCGTTCGTCGGTGGTTGGCAGGCCATGCAAAACAGCCGCCCACTGGAGGACTTCGAGGGCTTATCCCCCGAACAGATGGCCATGCTCCTGGACGCCCCCTTCGAATCGCCGGCGATCCTGGAATTCCGGTTTGAACACTATGATCCCACAGGAGCCCCGGTGATGCAGCTTTTCACCGCCCTGGCTGAGCACATCGGCGAGCAGGGCGTGAAACCCACTGCCACGGGCAACCTGCCACCGGCGATTTGTCGCACGATTGCGCAGGACTATTGGGGCGCGCGACGCTACAGCGAGGAAACAGCCTTCACGGCGATCCGCTCAGAGCCCGACTTTGCCGAATTGCACAAAACCCGGGCACTCGCCGAATTGGCCGGACTCATCAGAAAATACAAAGGGCGCCTGATACTCAGCAGACTGGCGCGTACGCACCTGCAACAATCAGACTTTGCCGGGCTGTACCGCATCCTGCTGCAGACCTACTGCACCACCTTTAACTGGGCCTACGAAGATCTCTACCCGGATTTGATGATTATCCAGGATGCCTTCGCGTTTACCCTTTACCTGCTGCACCGCCATGGCCAACACCCTTACCCCGAACACTTCTATGCCTCGGCCTTCCTGCGCGCTTTCCCGATGATCGTGGAAGAAGTGCCCGAGGAAGACCCCTTCAAACCGGAGGACCAGGTTCGACATGCCTATGCGTTACGAACGCTGGAGCGGGGTTTGCCCTTTCTGGGGTTGCTGGAACGTACAGCGGCTGGCAAAAGTGCTGACGGTCGGCGCACATTCCTGGTCCAGAGCACGCCGCTGCTGAGGCAGCTTGTGCAATTTCATGTATAAGGGCCGCTGCAAGCGGTGCAGCCATACGTCAACGCGCCCATAGGGTCCACCTCGGGCAGCTTCGATGCGAAAAAAGCATCTTCAACCTGTTTGCTCATATCGTCCTGTTACGGCCCGACCTCCTCCGTCACAGCGTCTCTCCCCTACGGGGCGCAATCGCTGGTTTTTGAGTTTGCACGCATGACGTCCCAGAAAACGGGGCCTCTTAAAACGCCCTGTCAGCCGGTGCTTGTCGCGATGGCCATCGCCTTCTCTCACCGTGTAACGGGTATAGCGTCTGCTCACCCAGGTGCCAAGAAACAGACAACCATGCTACCTTCCCCCCGAAGAAGGCAGCTTCGCGAGTGAACACTATGGACGTCGTCATTATCGGTGCAGGCATTATGGGGACCACCTTTGCCACCCTGGCAAAAGAGCTGGCCCCGGAACTGAATATCACGATTCTGGAGAGACTGGACAGGCCCGGGGCCGGAAACTCCTGGGCGTTCAATAACGCTGGTACGGGGCACGAAGCCAACTGTGAGCTGAACTACACCCCCGTGGACGAAGAAGTCATTTCGGTGGAAAAGGCTTTGAAGATCCATGCGCAGTTCAACGTAGCCAAGCAGTTCTGGGCGCATCTGGTCGAGACGGGCGCCATCAAGGAACCCCGTGCATTCATCAACCAGACCAAGCACTGCACCATTGTTCCCGAGGGGGCGATCGACGAACTCAAACTGCGTTTCCGGGAGATGTCCGCGCATCATTTTTTTGAACAGATGCGCTACTCGGAGGATTTCGATGAAATCAAAAGCTGGATTCCCTACACCATGGAGGGCCGTTCCCGTTCACAGAAAATGGCCGCCACCGTCATTGAAACAGGCACCGATGTGAATTTTGGCGCCCTGACAGAACTCATGGCGGAGCATGCCGTGAAGAATCTGGGCGTCACAATCGAATACGGCACCCATGTGAAGCGGGTACACAAAAGCCCTACCGGACGCTGGCTGATCGAGACCGAAAGCCGCGGAACAGCGAGCCGGCACAAGGCGGATGTGCTGTTTGTTGGCGCCGGCGGGGGAGCCTTTCCGCTGCTGAAGAAGAGCCATTTGCCGTTCCGCCATCGCTATACCGGTTTTCCGGTAGGGGGGCGTTTCCTGCAGGCCCCGATCAGCGCAGAGCAGGCCAAAGACTACCGGGCCAAAACCTACGGCAAGGCCAAAGTGGGGGCGCCGCCCATGTCAGTGCCGCACCTCGACTTGCGGGTGGTGGACGGTCAGCACTATTTGCTGTTTGGTCCGTTCGCGTCCTTCAAGCCGGTACTGGAGAAAGGCCGCGGGTTCATTGATTACCTCATGTCGATGCGCCTGCATGACATTCCAAGCCTGCTCAATGTCGCCCTGGAGCATTTTCCCCTGGTGAAGTATCTGGTGTCAGAGACCTTCAAAGGCGAAAAGAGCATGCTGGAAGAGTTGGAGAACTTTGCTCCGGGCCTGGGCAGGAAGTTCGACTGGAAGCCAATCGAAGCCGGCCAACGGGTGCAGATTATCAAAGACGGTGATCTGCAAATGGGGACAGAAATTGTCGTCTCCGATGATCGCACCTACGGGACCTTGCTGGGCGCGTCGCCCGGCGCCTCGGTTTCTCCCGAAGTGATACTGCGCTGCCTGGAGCAACTGTTTCCCGACCTGCTCACAAAAGAAACGGCCCAGAACAAGCTAAAAGAGATTTTTCCCGAAGATAACCTGGAGACACTGGCCAACGATCCTGGCCGGTATCGGGAGATCCGCGACACGGTCAACAGGCGGCTGGGGATTTCCCCGTCCCAGTGAACCGACAAACGGGTCCACACCCCAGGTCACCCACAGGATTTGGACAGTCAGAAAAATTTACACCACCCAAACACTACGAAACGGTAATCTCTTGGTAATCAATGGATAACAAGAATGGCCCAAACATTGCTTAAAGCCACGCGTTTCTTTGCCCTCCAGGGACTCCTAAAAAACAACGCGAGCCAAGGCCATGAAAAAGTTATCCGCTCTTATAGCATTGCCCACTCTGCTTTGGGCCATGAACAGCAATGCCATCCCCCTGTCCTACGGCACCGCCACCCATTCCACGACCGCGTGGCAGGAACTGGCTGACGTAGACGCCAACGACCCCTATGGCGTGAGCTGGAGCACGGATGGAGGCACCACCTGGGGCCGTAATGACCTGTACGTAGGCCAGTCAGTGGCGTTCCGATTTTCCATGCACAAGGAAAACGTAGGCACCCATTACGCCGATCTGATGAAGGCGTGGGTCGATTGGGGCCAGGATGGCAGCTTTGATAGCGCCGATGCCGTGGCTTACGGCGAACACGTTCTGACCGATCACGAAAGCCAGTTGGGCTCTTGGCGCACCCCTGAAAATCCCGATTTTGCTTTCTATTCAAACACCTTCAACCTGGTGTCCGAGGGCGACCTGTGGCTGCGTGCATTGGTGACCTGCTCTGAATCCGTAACGCACAATAACGGCGGCAGCTGGAATGATCAGTGGACACCTCAATTTGCCAATAACTACGAAAGCCTGATCACACCCACCGGACACTACAACCAGGGTGAAACCGAAGAGTGGAAGATCACCGTGCATCATGAAGTGCCGGAGCCGGCAAGCCTCGCGCTGCTGGGACTGGGCATTGCAGGTCTGGCTCTGCGCAGGACCTCAAAGACTGCCGCCTGATGGCGCAAGAGGCGGGCAAGCATACAGCTGCGCCCGCCTTCCACCCACAACCACGCAGGCCACGCCCTCCCAAAAGCAACGCAGCGGGCCCCCACCTCCTGGCCTCTGAAAGGCCCTTTCTTACTCACTACTTCAGCTTGTCCAGCATCTCCTGTGACCCCGGGCCGGCTTTGTGCTTGAACCTCATTACCACGTCCGCCAGCGTTTTTTCGGCTTCGGTCGCCTCGGGATCGGCCAATACGCTCTCCAATCTGGCAATGCCCTCTTCACTGGGTTGATGCTCGATGTGCTGAATGACATCGGCAAGCGTCCGGGTCGCCTCACTGAGGTTTTGGTTCTGGCTGATATCGGCCAGGGTTTCCTTCTGGCTGTCCGAGGGGTAATGGTGCATATCGGAAACAATGCGGGCCATGGTGGCAACGGCATCGGACGCGGCATGTGCGGAAGGGACCACCCACAGCAAAGCCAACAGAATCGCCAGGAATAGAGTGGGGGTAGGCAGGGATCTGCGAAGGGTCGTCATAGGGTTGCCTCCTGAGATCGAAAGAAATCAGTAACAGCACCTGCCATAGTGCGCGCGCCCTGTAAGCATTTGCAACAGATTTAGGGAATTGGGTGCGAGGGGTTTTGAATCACTTTGTTAATTCGTGCAATATCGATAGGATTGTCTAACAATAGATTTTCTTATTAAAAACAGCAATTTGCGCGCGTTTTGTGACGGGCTTCAAGATTGTCGAGCGAAACTGAGGGAAGGGTTCACAGTTTCCTTTGAAGTCGTCACGGCGTTTGGTAACAGTGTGTAACGTAGACAGTGAAAACAGGATTTGTCGCTGTACCGGGATCCTCATCCCGCCGGTCAGATTCCCAGGAGGAGTACACCATGACCCACGCATTGTCCCCGAACGCCGGTTTTCGATGCCGGAGCCACCTCGGTGAGGCGCCCAGTCAGGAATTGATGGCGCGCCACGGTCGTCAGTCCAGCGCCTACTTCACCCTGCAGAAGGGCGTAAAGCGTTTTGGCGTTGAGGGCGTGGGATTTGTGGCCTATGCACCGGTCAAGACACTGCTGGGTCGGGTCAATGTGGTGTTTGCCAACCCGGTCTGTGATGACCGTGCACGCCCGTGGCTCCTGCAGGAATTCATCCACAGAATTCCCGGACGCGCGATTTTTACCGGCATCGATGGGGGCGCCGCAGAGGACCTTCGGGCTCTGGGTTATACGATCAACGAAATGGGTACCGAGTTCTCCTTCCGCATCCCCGGCTACAGCGTGGCGGGCAAGCGCAAGAAGCAGCTGCGCCATGCGGCCAACCTGGGTGAGCGGCATAACCTTCGCGTGGTGGAGCAGACGGCTGAAGAGGCCGACATGGCCAGCGCCCTGCGGATCTCCAATGCCTGGCGCCAGAACAAGGCGGTGAAACAGCGGGAATTGCGGCTGCTGACACGCCCGCCCGAGTTCGGCGACGAATGGGGCGTGCGGAAATTCTACTGTTACCAGCAGGATCGACTGCTGGGCTACGTCTTCTTCGATCCGTATTTTGAGGATGGCAAGGTGGTGGGCTACACCGCCAACGTATTGCGGCAGGATACCGAGGCCAGCCCGAGCGGTCTGCTGGATTTTATTATTCTCGAAGCGATGAAAACCTTCGAATCAGAAGGCGTCGAGCATCTGTCCCTGGGGATCTCACCGGTCTACAACGTACAGGCCTGCCCTGGCGACAACGCCGCCCTGCGCGGTATCTGCCGCTGGCTCTATGAAAAAGGCAACAGTTTCTATGCCTTCAAGGCCCTGAGCTATCACAAATCCCGGTACCGGGGACAGGAAACCAAATGGTACCTGGCCACGAAGGATACCTCAGTCATGACCGTCGTCTGGACCATCCTGCGAGGAACCGGGATTCTCGGCAAGCCGCCGATCGCTGAAACAGCCGATGACCGGCCGCGAGCCCCCGGCATACCCACCAAAGTCGCCAAACCTGTGGGCACCTATTCATAAAGTGCCCCCCCTGAAAGTCGGGGCAGGTCCGCTGAGGGGCTCCAAGGGAGTCCCCAAACAGCCTCTGCCTTCGTTTTGCGGGACTGCCGCAACGCCCCATGTGTTGAAAAATGCTATCTTGCCGCCCTTCTTCCCCCCTTGGACAAGAGACGACAAAAATGAGCAAGGACAAGTATTGGTTGATGGGCCCCGTCTACGACGCTTTGAGCTGGGTCTTTGCCGGCAACGCCATTTACAAGTGCAAATGCAGCATGCTGAAGGAACCCTGGCTGAAACCGGGGGACAAGGTGCTGTTCGCAGGCGTCGGGCATGGCAAGGAGGCGATTTACGCCGCCGAACGCGGGGCTCGGGTGACGGTGGTCGATCTGTCCGAAGCGATGCTGAACAAATTCCGTGAAGCGCTCAAAAAAACCGGAAAGGATCTCGATATCCGCATCATCCACGCAGACATCTTCACCGTGGAAGAGTATGGCGAGTACGACATGGTGACCGGCAACTTCTTTTTTAACCTGTTTCCACGGGAGATGGTCCCGGAAGTGCTGGCGCACCTGATCAAGCTGACCCGAGTGAACGGCCATGTGGTGATCAGCGATTTCGCCTACCCCCAAGGCAATCCCTTGGCGAAGCTGTTCAAGAACGCCTATTGGTACACCGCGATCCTGATCTTCTGGGCCACCACCGGCGCAGCGATTCACCCGGTTTACGATTATCAGCGGTTCATGGAGGAGGCCGGCTTGAAGATGCGGGACATCAAGCATACCCCGGTTCTGGGCATCGACGCCTACACCTCCATGCTGGGGGAGCGCGTCGCCTGATATCTCAGGGCCTGCGTTTTCCTCCCAACAGCCAGCGCCCCCTTTCTTCAGGGGGCCGGTATCATCCTTGGTCTGCCGTTCTCACATGCCCCCGAATCAGCCGATACTGCCTGCTAAAGCGAGCATGCAGGCAATGCCGGGCAAATCATTTTAAACTTTTGTCTTCTCAAAGCATCCGACGCCGGCAAATACCCATAACACCCTGATATTAATATATTCATCACCCCGTTAGCCGACAGAAGCGATTAGTATCAAACCGCTGAGCATAGATGCGCCCAGGGTATTGAGTAGAATATCGATCTTCCCCCACTGCCCCTATTCCCCAGCATATGGCCAGCCCTTTCCCTGTCATTCTTCTCAGAATTTTCACGTTAATTATTTAATTCATGTTTGGCCGTGCATTTTTATTGCAATTTATTAACGATCCATCGGCTAAACAACTCAGTCCACCACAAGAAAACGACTGCAAAAGGCGCAACATTCAGCCATTTCAGGGAAATAACCATGACGAGGAATACAAACGTCTTTGGCGTTATTGAACGAAGGAACGTTTCAGGGACATGGTCTCAGGGTTCTTGCGCGGCTCTCCTTCAAATTCGACTGCTCCTGGCCATGCTGGTTCTTTTACTGAGCGCCCCCGCAGCAGCAAAACTCAAACCCATGGACAATAACGAGCTCTCCCATGTCATCGGCCAGGCCTTTGTCTCCATTAACCGGAACAGTCACCCGGTCCAAACCAACCTGACCTATACCCGAATCAATTTGGGGATGGATGTCGAACTCAACCTCAATGCCGACGTACTCGAGCTGGGTCGCTATGAAAGGGAAGGGGAAAGCCAGCCAGCCGACATCCTGATCAACAATTTCGGCCTGGGTTATATCCAAAACAAGGCCTATTTCAAAGAGCACTCTTTTATACCCAGCGTGGCCGGTAATTACGCCGACGGGGATCTCGTGCCCTTTCAGATTACGGATCCCTACTTCGAATTCGCTTTCGACGAAGACAGCAATGAAATCGTGGGGGTGCGCCTGGGATTCGGCGAAGCAATGGGCATGATGACCGGCAGCATCCAATCGATGACCGGTAACGTCAATGTAGCCATTCGTGATACCGCTGCCGGGATAAAGGCCGCCCATGAAAACAAGATTCATCAGCCTGACTACCAGCTGCAGCCCATGGACGACCTTTTGACATGGTTGACCCCCTACCTGGTTGGCGGCTCACCGATCGAGACGCCCTCGGAACTGGCGACGACTTCAGGCGAGCCCGACCCGGTGCGGGCCACGCATATAGGCATGCTGAACGGCACCGATTTCGTCGTAAAGGATGTGAACAAGCTGGTGGCAGCCCCGGTGGCCCTTCTCAAGCCACTGCTCAGCAGTAAACTGGAAATTCAGGGCTGCAGCGGTCTTTTTGATTTTTCCTGCGATCTTCATATCGAGTCCCAGAACTGCAAAATGCTGGGCATCGACACCTGTTTCCCGCTAAGCAAATACGAAAATCTGCCCGTGGGCAAACTCTCGGGGGACAGAAAGAAAATCGTCGCACCGGCGCCGGGCATGTTTATGTCATTCCAGTCTCGGGACGACCTGCCATGGGCCACCACCCACAGAACCGGAGATGCAACGACCGCCTCCGACTACATCAAGGCCGCGCGGGGAGCCTTTTTCAACGTGCCTAACGGTGTCGTGGAGGTCAATCTCAGCGAAATCTACAAACCGAAAGTACCCATGGTGCGGCAAGAATATATCAACCGGGGCAGAGGTCTCTTTTAAAGAAACCAGGGAAGCGGACACCCATTCCAGGCCATGCCAGCGGCTGTTCCAGGTAGCGTGGGTGTCCCTGTTTGATGCTTGGGGCAGGGAAGGCGCTTGCCTCAGGCCGGTTTGCGCCCCAGTACCGAGGTATAGCAATTCATCCCGAGATACCGGTAGCGTCGGGTTTCCTCGATGGTCAGGCCCTCTGCTTGCATTAATTCCGGGTAGTTGTAGATCTCGTGTACCGCGTTGTCGGAGGCAAAGTAGAAGATAATGGCGGCGATGTACCAATAGAATTTCTGGATACCACGCGCGAGTATATTGCCGCTGGGATAGGAGAAGTCGCCCACCACAAAGGCTCCGCCCGGTTTTACACAGCGGATGAGGTGCGTCATCAGCTTGCGCATGAAGTCCTCATGGAACACGTTGAGGAAGAAGTTGGCGATGACCATGTCGTAGCATTCGAACTCCTCGAAGGTGAGGATGTCCGCATGGACCACGCGTACGTTCAGGTTGCCGGGATGCTTTTCAAACGCCTCCTGCAGCTTCTTCAGCATGGTTTCCGAGATATCCACCACCGTCACATCGGCGCCGATTTCCGCGGCCCGAATGGCATCCTTTCCGTGGCCGACGCCGGCAATCAGGATCTTGTCCCCCGGTTGGACGTTTTCGGGCGTGAGCATCGCACGCTTGCAGTTATGGATGGCCTCACCACCGTAGATGCTGCTGAGGAAATCGTAGAGGGGACCGATGTATTTGTACTTGTCGCGCATGAGACTGCCCGCTTTATTCGTTTTCCGGCCAAAAGGGTTTGCAGTCTACGACCTCCGCAGGGATTGCGGAAGTTGGGAGCCCCACATCCAGCCCGAAAACCTGACCGTGGTCACACCTTCGGCATCGGATCGAGGGGGTGTTGCCCGGTTTGAGAGCTTTTGCCGCCATTCTCTGAAACAAAACGTTACGCTCGACCTTTAAAGGGTTATCGCCATCTACCTGAACCGGACATCCCAACCATGTCAGTACAGTCAACGCATAAACCGTCAGAAGCGCCTTCTCTCACCCGTTCCACGCTGGCAGGAAAGCGCATTCTGCTGACCGGCACGACCGGCTATCTGGGCAAGGTCATCCTGGAGAAACTCATTCGGGACGTACCTGACATCGAAGGCCTGGTTCTGCTGATCCGCGGCAACCGCAAGTACGCCTCCGCCAAGGCCCGATTCCAGGCCGAGGTGGCCAGCTCCTCCGTGTTCGATCACCTGCGTGAAACCGAGCCGGCACGCCTGAACGCCTTCCTCGAAGACCGCATCCAGTGCGTGGGAGGAGAAATCACCCAGGCCCGCTTTGGCCTGGACGAGGAGGCCTACCGGGCACTGACTGAGTCCGTCGACGTCATCATCAATTCGGCAGCCTCCGTGAATTTCCGCGAGGCGATGGACACCGCACTGTCGATCAATGCCCTGTGTCTGCACAACCTGGCCGATTTTGCCGAGGCGGCCGGCGAGATCCCGGTGATCCAGATCTCCACCTGCTACGTGAACGGCTATAACAAAGGCACCATCCGGGAAGGCGTATCAGCGCCTACCTCCGGGCTGATTGCCCGGGACGAGGAGGGCGATTTTAATGTGGCGGACACGCTGACGACGCTGCAGCAGAAGTGCGATGACCTGAAAACCCGTCTCACGGACCCCGACGCCCTTGCCAATGCCCTGACCGAACTGGGGCAGCGTGAAGCACACCGCTATGGCTGGGGGGACACCTACACCTTCACCAAATGGCTGGGTGAACAGATTCTGCTCAAGCGGCTGAAGCACAAGACGGTAACGATCGTGCGTCCGTCGGTCATCGAGAGTTGCCTGCAGGAACCCAAACCCGGCTGGATCGAGGGCGTCAAGGTGACAGATGCCATCCTGTTGGCCTATGCCCGTAGCAAGGTCTCATTGTTCCCGGGCCGCAAGGCCGGCATCGTCGACATCATTCCTGCGGACCTGGTCGCCAATGCGGCCATCCTGAGTGTGGCCGAGGCGCTGCGCGAGCCGGGTCAGGCGCGTATCTACCAATGCTGCAGTGGCACCCAGAACCCGCTGGTGGTCAGGGATTATGTCCGCACCATCTGTGGCGAAATGAAAAACAACTGGCACAAGTATCCGCGCCTGACTCGCAAGGCGCCGCAAAAGAAGTTCACGCTGGTTAACAAGCATCTGTTCGTGGGCCTGATTCAGGTGCTTCGAGCCGCCTTTGTAATCGCTGACCGCCTGCGACTGCGAACCGCGGGCAACAAATCAAAGATGCTGGAAAAGGTAGAGACGACCCTCAAGCTGACTCGCATCTACAGCACCTATACCAGCCCCCGGTATGTCTTCAACAGTGATCACCTGATGGCGCTGGCCGAACGCATGGGGAACACCGACAGGACCCTGTTCCCGGTAGATGCGGCGCTGATCAACTGGCAGCGCTACTTCACCGAGATTCACATTGCAGGACTCAATGAATACGGCATGGAAGACCGCCAGGCCAGCATGCCAACTGCACCGGCGACGACCACCGATGGAGAGGAAGTGGGCAACACCTCACCGGCTTGAGACAAAGCGGGGCGGCTTGAGTTACGCTGATGGCAGCGCAGACAAGACCCGTCCCGTTTTGGGGCCCCGTCGCAGAAGGTACGCATCCATGTTGGCCCAGGTTAAGAACCGCATCCTCTTCCGTTCCCGATACCTCAACGTGTACTTCGTGCGTTATCCCGAAGGCCACAAAGTGGTCCCTCACGTCGACATGATCGCCGGGGGGCAGCTGTACAAGCTCAATTGTGTCGTGCGCCAACCCAAAGAGGGCGGGCACTTCGAGTGCGAGCGAAACCTCTTCAACCTGTTCGATCGCATTGTCCTGTTCCGGCCCGATCTGCACCGTCACAGTGTTTCGAAGATTCAGCGCGGCAGTCGCTGGCTGTTGAGTTTCGCGTTGAACACCGCCGGATAAGCCAGGACGACACCATGGCCCTCTTCCCCTCTGATGATCTCGACAATGCCCTGTATCTCTCCCGGGAAGACGAAAACAATCTGCTGGGCACCTTTGCGCCCTACGCATTCGAACTGGAGGGCAAAACCTGGCCCACCGTCGAACACTACTTTCAGGGCATGAAATTCTCGGACGAAGCCCGCCGGGAGCAGATCCGCGCGGCAGCCTCCCCGCGACAGGCCCGCAAGCTCGGTCGCAAATCCCATAAGAGTTTTCGCCGGGACTGGAAAAAAATCCGGGAAGTCATCATGACCCGGGCCCTCTATATCCGCTGCAAGACTTACCCAGCGTTGGCGGAAGCACTGCTGGCCACTGGGGATCAGCAACTGGTGGAAAACAGCAATTACGATTATTTCTGGGGCTGCGGGCGCGACCGGCGCGGACAAAACGCATTCGGCAAGGTACTCATGAATGTGCGCAGTAAGCTGCGCGAAGAACAACAGCCGTCCACCCCATAACCAAGCGTCGGCGCAATACCTGGCCACCTATGGCTCGGTGACGTGCTGATCACAGAGGATGGAGGCGGTATTATGAAAGACACCCTGCGAAACCTTTTTTGGCCCATCCTTAAGCACTTTGAAGGCGGAGAGCCCGGCGCTCATTACAAAGCCTCCTATCGAACCATCCTCAATGTGCTAGGCAGCCTGTTTCTGTTCCTGGGCATTGCGTCCCTGATCTTTTTGACGGTCACCGGCCTCCTGGCCGCGCTGTTTCCTGCGCTGGCATTCCTTGGCATCGGTGTGGTCGCCCTGATAGTGGGCACACTGGGATCAGACGCGGCCGTTGCCAGGATCTGGCGAAACCGCTGATCCCGGGGCAAAAGATCAATCTCGCCACCGGGAAGCGCCAAACCAATTGAATCCGGCTGGCATAACTCCTACGCTGGGAGCGTTTGCGTCGCGGCGTCCGGCAGAGCCAGACCGTGCCGTACCGCAAGCCAGCTAAAGCCGTTCACTGATTGCGAGGACTGCAGGGTGATAAAGGCAAACACGGAAGTTGAACGCCAACGTAGCGTCGTTAACCGTTGTTACAAGCCCATCCGGCGACTTTGCGGGCTCGAAGCCAGCTTCGGGAGGCGTGCATGAAATCGCTGTCTACCACCGGCTTTGCCCTCTTTGGTGCCGCGCTAACCGCCATCAGTTACGGCATTGCCCGCTTCGCTTTCGGGCTTTTTGTCCCGCCTATCCGCGCCGAACTGGCGCTGTCACCGGATGTCATCGGTATCATCGGCGCACTGCCGCTGATCAGCTTTGCCCTGGCCTCGCTGGTCGCGCCCCTGTGTGCCATTCGCCTGGGTGCTCGAAACGCGGCTCTGGTATCCAGCGGTTTCGGCTTTACCGGGCTGGTGCTGATCAGCCAGTCCTCGCAGGCCCTGACCCTCGGTGTGGGTGTCTTCTTCTGCGGTATCTGCACGGGTTTGATGATGCCGGCACTGACAGCCGCCATGCAGGTGGCGGTGAAACGCTCCCTGCATGGCAGGGTGAGTTCGGTCATGAATGCCGGGACCAGCATCGGCGTCATCGTTGCCGTTCCGACAGTGCTGGTGCTCTCCGACGCCTGGCGGCTGGCCTACGGCTCCTTTGCCGTGATGGCCGCAATAGGGGCCATAGCAGCCTGGTTCTTCATTCCCTCGGTATCGCGGGTCAGGCCCGCGGATGCCGCGCCGCCGGAGCCGATTACGGCCCTGCAGTGGTGGCGCCTCCTGCGGCTCTCGCTCTTCGCATTCGCCATGGGCTTCGTTGGCTCGGCCTACTGGGTTTTCGCGCCAGATCTGGCGGTCACGCTCGGAGGACTGGCATCAGACGAGACAGGGTGGCTGTGGCTCGGCGTCGGCATTGCCGGGCTTGGCGGCGCCGTGGTGAGTGACCTGGCAGATCGCAATAACCCCCCCATCACCCAGGCCCTGATGCTGATGATGCTCTCAGCGAGCATTGCCTTGCTCGCCGCCAGCCCCGGTATGCTGCCCATTGCCGTGTTTTCCGCGCTGGTCTTCGGTCTCGCCTACATGAGCCTGACGGGCCTGTACCTGATGACCGGCATCCGTCTGCTGCCGGGCCGCCTTTCCATGGGCCCCGTGCTGCCTTTTCTCGCCGTGGCGCTGGGGCAGGCGGCCGGTTCCCCCCTGGTGGGCCTGCTGGTCAACGACTTCGGTTATGCCGAAGCCTTTGCGGCATTCGCCTCGATCGGCGTCCTGGTGGCGCTGGTGTCACCGCTCTATCCGGGCCATATCGAGCAAGGGCCAGACGAGGAAGAACAGACCGGCCTTCAGGCCGCGTTCGACTATCAACTGCAGGACGAGGAGGGCGAACCGTTTACCTATGGCTCTCGGGAAAACGAGGGTCAGTAGACAGGGTTCAGTACGACCTCGAAAACCGCCACGGTGTTTTCGTTGAAAAAGCAGCGATCAAAAAGGCAACAGCTTAATCCGCCCCTCTGCCAGCTTATGCCACCAACGGTTGATGCTGGACTCTTCGATCGCAGCCTTGCGGTGAGTTTCCGCCTCGTCCGCCAGGTGGGTCACGATGGATTTGATGGTTTCGTTCTGCGCCTGAATGTCTGCTTCCCCAAGCAGGTCATCGGCCGTCAGATGAATCGGCTCCCCGACATTGAAAACCACCTTGGTGGGCCGTGGAATCGGCAGCTTGGGCACCAGGAAAAAGTCGAAGGACGGATCCACCGGCTTCATGAACTTTTCCGCCAGGAAACGGTTCTGCAATACCCACCAGGGGATCGATTCATCCACCCCGGAAAAGCCAATGGGAATGATGGGAACAGGCTGCTGTTTCAGAATCCTCAGGTAACCGGTGCGAAAGGTATTGAAGCGGTTTCTGACGTCGGTGGCGCCCACGCCTTCAGGCAAAATCAGCACACTGATGCCCTGTTTTAGCAGGGCAGTGCCACGCTCAATCGATACCGTGTCGCAGCCCATGGCGCGAAACCAGGCACCGGCCGCCCCCTCGGTAAACCCTTTCCACACCAGCGTTCTGAAATCGAAATCACGATCCCGGCTATAGAGTCGACTGCCCAGTAGATAAACTTCCAGACCAAAAAAGGCGGTATGATTCATCACCAGCAGCACCGGCCCCTGATCCGCGCCGGGCAGGCGATCCTCGTTCAGAAACTCAACCTGAAAGTATTTCTCCGCAAACTTGTCCAGCGCGTCAGCGACGCCCAGTTTGATCAGATGATCGCGTAACATCTCCCTTTTCCTTCCGAATGACATCCTAAAAGTGCAAACCTTTCCGTGGACGAATCCTTGTACACGCAGGGCCATTGCCGCGCGCCCACATCATCAAGGTGCGCGAATTTGGGTGAATGAAGGGTAAAGGATTCAGGCGCCGGTTTCCGTGATCTGTTGTTGGACTTGCCGCAGAAATGGTTGGCGCTATGGGTTACACCTGATGATCTCGCCGCTTGCGCCCCATCGAAGAGCATTCCACCTGCGTCATGCCCCCTCCTGGTGCAGCCTGAACCGCCACGACCGGGCTCGCCGTGAAGGGCGGTGATTGGCCCTGATCCTGCTTGGTTTTATCGGCGACCCGAATTCACCGGTCACCCGTGTGGATACAGGTAGGCATTCGCTTGGATTTCCGATACAGGGATAGTTTTTTTCGAAACAATTTGTAAAAACTATCGGAGCGACCAAACTGTTATTTTCGCTCCATCGTAAACATCTGTTGTCTTTATCGACACTGATGGACCCTGGGGTTAGGCGAAACAGGCCGGTACCCGGCTTCTTTCGCAAATTATTATCGGAGACATACAGCTATGCAGCACCTGGCATTGAAGATCCCCCAACTGCTTACCCTGACCATGTTCCTTTGGTCTTCCGCAGCACTGCTACTACTCTGGCTCTTTGATGTGGTGGACGCTGACGAACTGATGGGCGCCGTCATTGTGGCCGGTGCCCAATTGCCGGCAATCTGGATGCTGGGAAAGTACCTGCAGCGGTTCCTGCTAACGTACATTGATCGGGCCAGGGCTCTGGAAGCAGGGGATCTGACGGTGGAGTTCCCGGCCAACAGTTTCTGCTGGTGTTTCAATACGCTGGCCAGTTCCCTGACCCAGGCAGTGGACGGCCTTCATGGCATTACCAGCCGTGTCTCCAGTGAAGGCCAACGGATCTCCTCCGGTGTTCAGAACATACAATCCAATACCGCGACCGTGACGGAGGTCCTGGATCGTCACGTATCAGAATCCGATCAGTTGAGCACGGCGGCTGCAGAAATGACGACCACGGCGCAATCGGTTGCCGAAGACGCCAGTGCCGCGGCCTCAGCAACCGACCAGGCTCGGGAGAAAGGGGCCGAGGCGCAGCAGTCGGTCCAGACCGCGGTGGAGAACATCCAGTCCCTGGCCACGGAGGTCGACAGCATGGGCGGCCATGTGCGGACCATGAGCGATGAGATTTCCGGTATCTCCGATGCGCTGGCCGTCATTGGCAGTATCGCCGAACAAACCAACCTGCTTGCCCTCAATGCCGCCATCGAAGCGGCCCGGGCCGGCGAACAGGGGCGCGGTTTTGCGGTGGTGGCCGACGAAGTTCGTTCGCTGGCCGCCAAAACACAGGGCTGCACAACCCAGATCAATGAAATGCTGGACCGTCTGGCCCAGGGATCCAGCACCCTGGAACAGGCCATGGACCGCACGCGGGAGAGTTTCGATACCTCTCGCGAGAGCGTGATCAACGTCAATCAGAGCCTTTCACAGGTGCTGGAGGCGATTATCGAGATCGCCAATCTCAACACCCAGATGGCAACGGCCGCCGAGGAACAGAATGCCGTTTCCCAGGAAATCAGCCAAAACATCACCCAAATACGGGAAATGGCGGTTCGGCTGCAGGAACTTAATCAGGACGCGGATCAGGCACCGACGGCGGTGCGTTCGGCCAACGAGTCCTTCCTCAAACAGGTGGGCACTTTCCGGTTGAAGACACAGCCTGCAGCATAACTCGTCCTGACAACGATTGCCCTGAGCCCCCTGCATTATCCAATCTACGCAGGGGGCGTTCCTGCCCACCGGCCATAGCCCCACCCGCTGTTTTATACCTCGAATGATCAAAAATTGAACACCCCTCAGATCGGGTGTTAGCGTTTAAGGTGCAGTCCTGAATATATGCAATAAGCAAGGAGGGCATCATGACATTCATACGATCCTGGGCGGGTTTATTGTTGAGCAGTCTGGCCTGCCTGCCCGCCGCTTCCTGGAGCGGCGCCTACCTGAATACCTTTGAACCCCTGGCCACAGCGGATCCGGAAAGCGACACCCTGACCCTGGTCGTCAAGTTGGGATGCGACCAGGGAGAGCAATATCGGTTGCGCGTTACTGCCAATCAAAGGGATTCCGGCGCCGTAGCCGAAGGCCATGTGTCTGGGATCTGTAAGGGCCAGCGCAAAACAGGCACCTTCCAGACAATCCCGGTCGCCGTCCAAACGATAGGCGATGCCCGGTTCGACCCGAGCAAGGGACTAACGGCGGCGGGGCTGGTGAAAACCAGCAGCAGAGCGAAGCATTCCAAAGGCAACACCGACGTCCATCAGTGGATACCGCCGTTTGAACTGTCACTGCAATAGGAGCTGTTTTGCGTGCGCACAACGAGCACAAGGAGATGAACCATGCCTGTCCGTCAAAAGCATCATTACCGTTTCCCGGCACTCCTGATCATCATGGTCCTGTCCACCTTCCTGGTCACCGCAACGGGGGCCGGCGTGATTGATGGCAAGGGAAATGATCCTTTCTCAGCTTTCACAGATGCCTATCTGGGGCCGGACGGTCGCAGTGTGCTGGTCACCACAGAACTGGCATGCACCGAGGGTGAGCTTTACCAAATAAGGCTCACGCTCAACCAACGCAGCACAGCTACCTTGGCAACAGGGCGCGCCCACGGCATCTGTACGGGCGCCCCTCAATCCTTCGTGGTTACGGTGCTTACCCAGTCCCAGGGCCGCCCCATGGCTGTGGATGAGGCGCGGGGCGTTGGCCTGGTGACCACCCGGGACCTGGACAGCGGAAATGTCACTGATAGCCATCAGTGGCAAAAGGATCTCACCCTCGATTAACAGGGAACCGTGGCAGTTTTTATTTCTGGCCAATCAATGCCGTTTTCATAGCCCGGAAATGGATCTGTCGCGGTTTCGTCCTTTATCATGGACGCTTCAAACCAGTCTAGTCTGGCGCCGACCCATCCCATGCCCGGGTTTTCTCGCCCATTCCAGAACTTGAAGGAGTCCCCACCATGAGCCCTGATCAACTCGCCCAAACCCTCCAGATGAATGGGGAAGACCGGTACGACTACTTTCTGGGCGAAGTCCTGGAAGAGCGGGAGGTCTGGATTCTGGTGAATGCCGACAACCACTTCCTGAAGATTGTTTCAGAAGAAGATGGCGTGGCCTACCTGCCGGTCTGGCCGGACGCGGATTTTGCGGCGCACTATGCCGCCAGCGCCGGCGATCTGACGCCCAAGAGCATCTCCCTGCCGGATTTCTTCAGGAAATGGGTGCCGGGCCTGGCCCGCGATGGTTTGGAGGTGGGGGTCTTCCCGGGTGACGACGGCCAGCTCTGGATTACCGAGCCGGAGGAATTGAAACGTGACCTACAAGAGGAAATGCCGGGGTTTTAGCAAGCAACCTGCTCCCGGCACTCGTCGCCAGAGTTGAATTGTGGCTGGACTCACAAGCCCAACCCCTTCACCCATTTGAGGGATGGCACCTAACAAATCCGGCGTGCCAACCTTTTCGGTGACTCAGACTCAACAAGAACAATAGAAACTGGGGAAACCGTCATGTGTATGCCAAAGACAATAACGTCATCGCTCCTTACGGCCTTTATCGTCCTGCTCACAACCGCGCAACCGGCGCTGGCCGAGGACTTTGCCAAACTGGACCAGGCGCTGCCCACCAACGGTGTCATCAACAATACGCAACCCGTGTTTGATTTTGATGGCGACGGCTGTTTGCCCAGTGCCGGTATCAGCCGTTGGGGCAAGCAAAATGGTGGTCTGAAAACCTCCGGCAAGATCACCGGTGACTGCCGCTCAGGCAATTTCCTGCTGACCTCCAACACCATGCATCGCTACGTGTGCAAGACCTCCGGCGGCGACCAGTACTGCGGGCACATCTATGCACTCTATTTCGAAAAGGATCAGGTGTTTGACTACCTTGGGGGCGGCCATCGGCACGACTGGGAACATGCGGCCGTCTGGACAAAGAATGGCGTGGTGACCCACGGCAGCTACAGCGCCCATGGCGGCCAGACCACAAAACCCGCCTCGGAGCTGCCGTTTCAAAACGGCCACCTGAAGATCGTGTATCACAAGGATGGCCTTCTGACCCATGCCTTCCGTTTTGCCAAGAGTAACGAGTACGCCGAAAACCCCTATGGCGCATTCCTGACACCGACGATCGTGAGCTGGTATGCCATGGTGGGCGATGGGCTGTCCAACGCGGAAATGCGCGCAAGGCTCAATAGCTTTGACTATGGCTCAGCCAACCTGCCCATCAAGGACAGTAACTTTCTTAACAACATCAATGCGGGTAAGCCTGCCGGCTATCCCACATTTACCAGCGCGGACGTCACGGCATCCCAGTGAAAGCCCCAATAACCGGGACAGGGTAATAGGGCATCGCCACGCCCCCCGTCCCGGTTGTCCAGAGCTGTCCTCCCTCGCCAATGGATTCATGCCGCAACCCATCGTTGCGTAAAAACCTGCCGAATAAACCAGAGGATCGTGAGAGTATTGGACTCACTTTCCGGGCACTGGAAGACGTGCCCGGCCATGCGTATGGGGGAGACGTTGCCATGAGACGGCGGATGATAATGGGTTTGGCGTTGTTTGCACTCACGGCATGCAGCGATGGCGGACTGGACTATACACCGGAGCAGGGGGCGGATGCCCAGGGCCATACCGCCCCAACCCAACACACCGTAAAAGCCAATGCCAAGGTGCGTGATGCCTTGCCACTTGGGGATCAGAACGACTTCAACGCGGCGCGGCGGGGCCTGATCGCCAGCGCCCCCAACCTGGTGGTGAAGGATGACGAGGGGCGCGAAGTCTGGAATATGCCGGCTTATGATTTCATGGACGCCACGGCCCCGCTGAGCGTCAATCCCAGCCTATGGCGTCAGGGTCAGCTCAATAACATTCACGGCCTGTTCAGGGTCACCGAAGGGATCTATCAGTTGCGGGGCTTTGATCTCTCCAACATGACACTGATTGAGGGGGAGTCCGGCTGGATTGTGGTGGATCCGCTGACTACCCGGGAGTCGGCTGCTGCTGCCTGGGCCTTTGCCGAGCAGCACCTGGACGGTGACAAACCCATCGTGGCTGTGCTGTTCACTCATAGCCATATTGATCACTTCGGGGGCGTGTTGGGGTTGCCCCTTGAGGACAAGATCAGGGTCATTGCTCCCGCAGACTTCATGGACGCGGCCACCCAGGAAAACATTATGGCCGGACCGGCCATGGCCCGGCGTGCCGTGTTCATGTATGGCAACAGTCTGGCCCGAAGCCCACGGGGCCATGTGGGGTCGGGGCTGGGAAAATCACCCCCAACCCAGGGCCACTTCGGCATTCGCGCGCCCACGGATATCATTGATCACACGGGGCAAACCCTGACGGTGGATGGCGTCGACCTGGTCTTCCAGTACACCCCAGAATCCGAAGCGCCTGCGGAGTTCACCTTCTATCTTCCCGATTTAAGGGCGTTCTGTGGCGCGGAGGTCGTGAGTCACAACCTGCATAACGTCTATACGCCGCGCGGCGCGCAGGTCCGCGATGCCCTCAAATGGAGCGGCTACATTGACGAGGCGATCGGTCTGTTCGGCGACCGGGCAGAGGTGCTTTTTACCAGCCACCACTGGCCGACCTGGGGTCAGGATGCAATCGTCACCTTCCTGAAAGAACAGCGCGACACTTACAAGTACATCCATGATCAGACCCTGCGGCTGGCCAACCGGGGCCTTACGCCGAACGAGATCGCCGAAAGCATGACGCTACCGCCCAGTCTGGCCCATTCATTTTACAACCGCGGTTACTACGGCACCGTGCGGCACAATGCCAAAGCCGTGTATCAGCGTTATTTCGGTTGGTTCGACGGCAATCCGGCCAACCTCGACCCCCTGCCGCCGAAGCCGGCGGCCGAGCATTATGTGGACTTCATGGGCGGAGCGGACGCGGTGGTGGCCAAAGCCCGACAGTCCTTTGAAGCCGGGGAATACCGCTGGACGGCCGAGGTTCTCAACCATGTGGTTTTTGCCCAGCCCGACCACAAGCCCGCCCGGCTACTCCTGGCCAAAACCTATGACCAACTGGGCTATCGCGCCGAGTCGGGCCCCTGGCGGGACTTTTACCTGACGGGCGCCTACGAGCTTCGCCACGGCAGCCCGGGCCCGGCCCTGGAACCCCGTCGCGCACTCGACCTGCTCCGGGAAGCCCCGGTCACGCGTTTCCTGGCTACCATGGCGGCAACACTCCGGGGGCCCGATGCGGTAGGCAAAGATCTGGCCATCAACCTCCACCTGACGGACCGTGAAGAGAACTACCGCCTCTGGATTGAGAATGCCGTGCTGCATCACAGGCGCGAACCGCTCGATATCGAGGCTGTCGACGCCACCCTGCATCTGACCCATGACTTTCTGCTCAAACTGGTGACCCGCCAGGCCGGGCTGAAAGAAATGATCTTTTCCGATGACCTGAGTGTGGAGGGCAGCCGACTTAAACTGCTGGAGTTTTTCTCCCTTCTGGATCGGCCGGATGGGGACTTTAATATCGTGATTCCCTAGGGAAAGAATCCGATCACGCCTGCCGGGACATTCCGTGACCCGGCAGGCGTATGGGGTTCAACCAGTTTCAGTTGAACTGGTCCACCGGACCATCGGGGAGGTCAAGGACCAGCTTGCCGTCTTTCAGCGTATGGGAGGCTCCGTTGTTATCCACCATGGTCGCTGAGAAGGTGACGGTCATCTGATCGCTACTCTGGCTGACGCTGAACGAACAGTCGGTGTCATAGGTGGGATCCGGCGCGTTATAGACAATGGGCTCCTGGTCCGGCAACGGCTGCGGCGGCCGGAACAGTACCATCGCCGCCACCGAGTCGCCGTTGCTGTCGATCTGGCAGCCCTGGCTTGTCTTGTCGAGACGGACCCCAATCATCCACGCGTCGGTACTCAGGTCCTCAATGGAGGCCCAGGCCTGGATGTAGACATCCGGCTTGTACAGCGTAACGCTCATCTGATCGTTGCTGTAGGACTTACCGTCCACCGTACCCGTTACGGTACCGGCGGCCAGGTCGCCCGGTTCACCGGTGCTGGGGTTATCCAGTGCTGGATAGTTATCCACGGCTTTTTTTAGGGCCGGGGTACCGTACGTATCCGCGTATTGCTGGAGAGCCTGCGCCAAGGCCTGGGCAAGGTTGCTCAGGGAGCCGTAAAAGACGCTGTCGTCATTCCCGAGTTCACCATCAGCCTGGTCCTTCACCAACGCATTTAGCGCCGCCCAAGCAGGCAGGCTTTGGCCATCAGCGATTCCCGCCAGGGCCGCCAGGCGCAATGCGTACTGATCGCCAGGAGCGACGTCCAGCTGGCCACTGCTCATGTCGCTGTTGAACACCGTGGGAGCCCGCAGGATCGTATCCACTTCCGGCGCCAGCTGCTGGCCCACGGCCTGGTTGGTCTGCGCAATCAGGTCGCTGCCGAGCTTCCAGTCCCCGCCAAAACTGGCCTTAGAGAAGATCTCCATCGCTGCCAGTGTTGTCAGTGGTGTGATGCCCACGCTGTCTCGGGGCGAGCCGCTCATGGCCACCATCACAACCTGACCGTCATTGTCCAGGCGGCTGCTGTCGAAGGTGGAATCCGGGAAGAAGTGGCCATCGGGGAAGAAATGGCCATCCGGAAAGAAGTGGCCGTCAGGGAAGAAATGGCCATCCGGAAAGAAAATGGTATCCGGGAAAGCCTCGGTACTGCCGAAGGCTTCGTCGTAGTAGGTCGATTGTTTATCCACCAGCAGCGCATAAAGGACCGGCCCCTCGTAGCCCTGATAGTCCAGACTGGCACTGACACCTTTGGCGTTGGTCAGGGCCGCGTCCAGTATCAGGTCGGACTGATCGGCCAGTTTGGCGTCTGGCGAGAGCCGGTCAGCCCGGTAGGCCACCACGACCGCTTTGTCGATAGCGCCAAGGGCGGCGGTTGCCGTGCCCTCGGAAGCGGCCTGACTGGTCGTGTCTTTACTGCCACTGCTGCTGTCGCTGCCGCCACCGCCGCACGCCGTCAGTACCAGCACACTCGATAGCAGAATACCTCCGATACCCAGGGAGACCGGTCGCATCAGCTTTTGTTTGGGATCCATCGACTACCTTCCTCCGTTGCAACTAAATCCATTCAACTTTAAGCAATGGGCCGAGGGGAGGTCTGTAGTCCAAATGCACCATGACATCACCGATGGACACTTGAGCAGGGCCAATAAGAATTGCGAAAACAGAAGGTTGAAGCTCAGATGACCGCGGGCTAGTGTCCCGTCTGGTTAATTCGCTGACTTACTGAGCCACTGAGAGCCTCGAGAGCAAGGCGCGCTGGCGAAGGTTTGGTGGCTCCAAATCGAGCCGGCGCAACGCGGCTATCGAGGCTCTC
>JASTVH010000017.1:0-34703 GCA_042862465.1 Marinobacteraceae bacterium S3BR75-40.1
GCCGGCGCAACGCGGCAATCGAGGCTCTCAGCGGCTCCCGAAGGGCGAGACGCTGAGGCTCCTGGCCGGTGTTGCCAGCCCTTGATGTGGAGCCACCACACCCGCGGACTGGCGCCTTGGCCAGGAGCCTCAGCGTCACGCAGTAAGTCAGCGAATTAACCAGACGGGACACTAGTGAACCGGTGAGGCCTTGGAGGTTGACCGTCCACCCTCAGCGCCCTTCTTGTGCTGCGGCCATTGCACCGGCAGTTCCTGGTCCCGCGCGGCCTGGGCGATCACGTCCTCGCGAATCAGCAGGCCGGCGTTGCGGCCGGTCTGCTCATACCATTCGGCCTCTTCGGCAGCCAATTCGAGTGACACCCCCTGCAGATCCCGATCCACCTGTTCAATATCCTGCTCCCGGGCCAATGCGGTCATCCGCTTGCGGTGCAGGTCTTCCTGCCGGGCCCTGAGCGTCAGAATTCTCTCCGACCCCGACTCCAACTCGGATCGCTTGTGGGCGGCGGCGTATTGCAACAAGCGCAAGGCCTGATCCGGCGAAGCACAGGGATGGCCGCTTTCAGACCCTGCTTGGGCGGCCAGCCAGGCCGCAGCTTCCAGCGAGCTGTCGGCAATTTCCAACTGCCACTGTCGTTCCAGCCGGGGTTGCTCCAGACGCAGGTACATGCAGGTTTCCTCGACCGAGGGCAACGGCAGATCGAAATAGCGTATGCTCCGGTTCAGATAACGACGGACCCAGGTTTCCGTCGCAGAACCCACCGAAGTTTCGGTACTGGTCAGCAGGACCCGAACCCCGGCCCTATCCAGCAGCCGACGCCAGGCCAGAACGTCCGTGCGCTTGAGCAACAGGGAGAGCATGGCCGGCGTGCAGCCGGGCAACACGAAGACCGTGGACGCGGCGTCGCTTTCCCGGTGCCGATCAAAAAGGCGCTTGAGCATGGCAGGACGGGCTTCAACCAGTTTCAACCAGTCCAGGCGATACCAGACCGCGGGTTCCGGGCAGTCCTGATCCAGAAATACCAGATGACGAAGGACTTCCTGCTCTCTGAGTGGCGTGCGGGAGCGCAGCCAGAGTACCGGTCGAGCATCTTCCCTTTGGGCCGCCAAAATCTGGCGGGCGGTTTGGGTGACGGAGGCGGCCATGACGGTTTTTCCCGGCGTGGCCGCATCAATGGGCGTTAACACCTGGGCCCTGTCCTTCCGGGAGTCGACGGCCCTGAGAGGCGCTACCAGCCCTGTTCCCGCCAATTCCAACCCGGCCCAGGCCGCTGAGGGCACCAGTTCCAGCACGGCGCGATAGGCTTTGTCCTGCAGGCGTTCCGCGTGGTGGGACAGGACATCCAGCAGCTGACCGGCCGTCAGCCATTCCACATCATGCAGTTCGGCGGCCAGCGACAGCCAGTACACCATCTGGGCGGAGAGAATATCGTGCTCGATCGGCACCGGCGCCACGGACTGCTCGCACTGGATGGTGCGGATCAGCTCGTCGAGGTCGACGGACCAGCGCTTCAGCAACGGTGTTAACCGGGTATCCGTATCCAGCAGGGCCAGGAGAAAGTCTTCCACGGTCACCGCGCAGCCCTCACGTTCGAGCACTGTTCGGCGCGCTTCAGTCAGGGCTTTTTGGCACACGGGTGCCAAGCGGCTTTGCCAGTCGTCCATTACGAACCTCCCTGTTCAGTCTGAGAAGCCCTCGTCCGGTGAGGGGCAGGTGGAGAGCGTAGCGGTGCGGACCGGATCCAAGCCGATCCCGTTTAATCAAGCACCATCAGGCGACCGTATTCTATGCAAATTGATTCGCGGATCAAACCGTTAGCGGACCTTTTTAATATTAAAAAGGCCAGATAACAGGCACGAGGGAGATAACGGTGATTCCGACCACCAGCGCCAGAGGCCCCCCAACACGAAAATAGTCAGTGAAACGGTAGCGACCGGGGCCATAGACCATAAGATTGGTCTGATAGCCCAGCGGGGTCATAAAGCTGGCACTGGCCGCCAGCATGATGGTGATGACGAACGGCAGAGGACTGACCCCCAGTTGTTCGGCAGTGGCCACCGCGACGGGAAACATGATCACGGCCGCGGCGTTATTGGTGACCAGCTCCGTAAACAGAACGGTCAGCACATACACCAGCGCCAGCGTCATCCAGGGAGACAGACCGCCCGCATTGAGCAGGCCGTCGGCGATCCAACGGGCCACGCCGGTCTCCGTCATGGCGTTACCCAATGCGAAGGAGGCGGCGATCACCACCAGAACCGGCAGATCGATACTCCGGCGCGCCCGACTGGCCGTCACGCAGCGCCCGGCGATCATCCCCGCCGCAGCGAGCAAGGCCGCTTCCAACAGCTGCAAGACCCCGGTGGCGCTGAGCAGGATCATGCCCAGCAGAATGCCCAGTGCCAGCGGCGCGCGTGTGAAGTTGGGCGGTGTGGAATCGTTCAAGGCGCTGACCAGCAGGAAGTCCCGACGAAACCGATACTGCTGGACAAAGTCCTGGCTGGTTTCCAGAAGCAGCGTATCCCCCACCCGGAAAGTGATATCCCCGACCTTGCCGGTCACTCGCTTGCCTTCACGGGAAATCGACAGGATCGCCGCATTAAATCGGGTCCGGAATCGCGAGTCCCGCACGGTCTGCCCCAGGGCGGGAAATTCCGGGCCCACGACAACTTCCACCAGACAGCGCTGGTGGTTGGACAGGTCCAGCTTGTGCACGGTGTCTTCCGCAGGCAACAGGCCATGGATCTTACGAAGTTCACTGGCACACTCAGGCGCGCCGATGAAATACAGCCGATCTCCCGGCTGCAGCATCCGGTCCGGCTCCACCGGGGTAATCAGTCGACCATCGCGGGTAATCTCCGTGAGATAGCCGTACTGCAGCGCCCGCAATCCGGCCTGAGCGATGGTTTTGCCCGTCAGCGGTCCTTTCTCATCGACGGTCACCTCTACACCATACTCACGTACCGCTTCCAGTTCTTCACTGACACCGCCGCGATTTGGCAGCAATTTGGGGCCGAAAACCACCAGGAAGATGACACCGATAGCCAGTAGCGGCAAACCAATCCAGGACAACTCAAACAATCCCAGGGAAAGCCCGAGATCCGTTTGCAGCATGCCATCCACCACCAGGTTGGTACTGGTACCAATCAGCGTACAGGTGCCCCCGAGAATGGCGGCATAGCTCAGCGGCAAAAGGAGCTTGGATGCGGGCATATTGAGGCGGCTGGACCAGTCCATGATGGCCGGTATGAACATGGCCACAACGGCTGTGTTGCTCACCACCGCACTAAGCAGCCCCGTCGGCACCATCATCCGGGCCTGAGCCCCTCGCAGCGTGGCGGGATGCCCGAGGAATTGACGGGCGATCCACTGCACCGCGCCTGTCTCCTTCAAGCCGGCGGCTACGATGTAGAGGGTGGCGATGGTTAATACGCCGGGGTTGGAGAAGCCTTCAAAAGCGGAGGTTGGAGTGAGGACGCCTGTAATCAGTAAGAGGACCAACGCCCCCATCAAAACGAGGTCGGCAGAAATTCGGGAAAAAACCAGCGTCCCGAGTGCTCCGAAGAGCACGCACAGAGTGAAAATGGCATCCCAGGGCAACATGGGAAGAATCAGTCACCATCCCGTGAGAGGAGCAGGCCCCTTGAGCGAAGGAATTCCAGCAGGCTCTCCACGCACTCATCGACCGTATGGGTCGAAGTATCCAATCGAACCTCGGGACTGGTGGGCGCCTCGTAGGGCGAATCGATGCCAGTAAAATGGCTAATCTCACCCAGGCGGGCTTTCTTATAAAGGCCCTTGGGGTCACGCTGCTCACAGGTTTCCAGAGGCGTATCCATGAAAACCTCAATGAATTCGCCCGAAGGCAAAAGGTTGCGAACCAGCCTGCGATCACTCAGGAAAGGTGAGATGAAGGCACTGAGAACAATCAATCCCGCGTCGGTGAATAGTTTGGAGACTTCACCGATACGGCGAATATTCTCTACCCGATCCTCATCAGAAAACCCGAGATCCTTGTTCAAGCCATGACGCACATTGTCTCCATCCAGCAGGAAGGTGTGATAGCCGCTCTCAAACAACGCCACATCCAGGGCATTGGCAATGGTGGACTTGCCTGAGCCTGACAGGCCGGTGAACCAGAGTAGACAGGGTTTCTGGTGTTTGATGGTCGCACGATCCGAGCGGGTCACTTTATGGGCGTGCCAAACTATATTGTTGCTCATTAATATCAATCCAAACCTGCGAGGCGTTTTAGCTACGGTTGTAATTATCCTGATAGCGGACAATATCATCTTCGCCCAGGTAACTACCGGTCTGTACTTCAATCACTTCCAGCGGAATGACGCCGGGATTGGTCAGACGATGAGTCACACCGATGGGGATATACGTAGACTGATCCTCGGTCAGCATCACTTCCTCGTCGCCCCGGTTAATCTTTGCAGTACCTTTGACCACAACCCAGTGCTCCGCCCGGTGGTGATGTTTCTGCAGTGACAGAGACGCGCCAGGATTGACAGTAATTCGCTTCACCTGAAAACGCTCCCCCATCGCAACCCCTTCATAGGCGCCCCAGGGGCGGTGCACTTTTTTGTGGAAACGGTGCTCGGCGCGGTCCTGTGCCTTAACCTGCGACACGAGTTTCTTTACATCCTGCACTCGATCCCTGGCTGCCACCAGCACAACATCGTCGGTTTCCACAATCACGTGCTCATCCACACCCAGAGCCGCGATCAAACGTCCTTCAGAATGAATATAAGAATTATGCACATCTTCAACGATGACATCGCCCTTACAGACGTTGCCGTTCTCATCATGCGCCTGGATATCCCACAGTGCCGACCAGGACCCAACATCGCTCCAGCCGGCATCCAGGGGCACCACTACAGCGTCCTGTGTTTTCTCCATAACGGCGTAATCAATGGAATCCTCCGGACAAGCCGCAAATGCTTCGGCATCGACGCGGACAAAGTCCAGATCCTGCACCAAGCCCTCCCAGGACGCACGGCACGCCTTCAGGATATCCGGCCGGGTCTTACCCAACTCTTCCAGATACCGGTCCGCCCGGAACATGAACATGCCACTGTTCCAGTAATAATCGCCGGATTTGAGGTATTGCTCTGCAGTGGTGCGGTCCGGCTTCTCGACAAATTCGCCAACAGCCGCCCAATCCCCTTCCGAGTCGCCGGCCCGGATATAGCCGTAGCCGGTGTGAGCCTCGGTCGGCACCACGCCAAAAGTCACCAACTTTCCAGCCTTGGCTGCCCGCTCGCCGGTCTCAGCCGCACGCCGGAACGCTTCCAGACTTTTCATGGCATGGTCGGAAGGCATGACCAGAAGAACGGTTTCGGGGTTATCCTGCATGGCATCCAGAGCGGCCAAGGCAATAGCGGGCGCCGTATTACGGCCCACCGGTTCCAGAATCATGTGCGCAGCCAAGTCCCCACACTTACGCTGTATATGAGCGGCCACCACAAAACGATGGTCCTCGTTGGTGATGGCGGTGATACGCTCACAGCCCGCTATTCCGAGCGCGCGCTCAATAGTCTCATCGAGAAGGGATTCTTCTGAAAGTAGCGGGATGAACTGCTTGGGGTAGGCTTCACGGGAGAGGGGCCAAAGGCGAGTGCCTGACCCGCCGGAAAGGATAACTGCGTGCATATCGGGTCCCTGATTGAATGCTAGTTAAGCGATTTGCGTGATGCCTGACTCAGCAGCGCAACCTTCTGCGAAGACTGCACTTTAACGTCCATAGCCGGGGGCTCAACACGCTCGATTTCTTTTTCCACCTGGCACCAGACAAGGTCAGCAAGATCCGTGGAAGGCGAATACCCCAGCGGCGCAAGGCGCAAGATTTCGCGAACCTTTTCGCACTGGAAGCTGTGGCAGGCTCTATCAAGCTCCTGCAGCAACTGGTCCACTTCGCCCCAGCTCAAGGACTGTTCCATGGCCTTCATGATGCGTGGGTGCTCCGTCCCCTGGGGATTCTCGCCGATCAGCAACTCTTCAAACAGCTTCTCGCCGGGACGCAAACCAGTGAAAACTATTTCTATTTCACCTTCAGGATGCTTTTCGTCTTTCATGGTGCATCCCATGAGGTGGATCATTTTACGGGCCAAGTCCGCAATACGCACTGGCTCGCCCATATCAAGCACATAAACCTCACCACCAATCCCCATGCTTCCTGCCTGCAGCACCAATTGAGCAGCTTCCGGAATGGTCATAAAGTAACGAAAAATATCCGCATGGGTAACGGTCACCGGCCCGCCCTGCCGAATCTGGTCCCGGAACAGTGGCACCACAGACCCGCTGGAGCCCAACACATTGCCAAACCGCACCATGGAGAATCGTGTTTTCTGCTGACGCTGCGCCAAACCTTGCAACACCAGCTCCGCCATCCGCTTACTGGCGCCCATTACATTGGTGGGACGAACAGCCTTGTCGGTGGATATCAGAACGAAGGTCTCCACCCCGGCTCGTATCGCGGCCTCCCCGGCATACCAGGTCCCGAAGACATTGTTACGAACCCCCTCAACCACATTGTGCTCAACCATGGGAACATGCTTATAGGCCGCAGCATGGTATATGGTCTGCACCTCAAAGGCGCGCATAATCACTTCGAGGCGATGTTCCTTTTGGACCGAACCGATGACCGCCACAATATCGACGTCCCATCCTTCACCCTCGATCAGATTCTGTAATTCAGCCTCAATCTGGTAAAGGCCATACTCGGAAATATCAAACAGCACCAACCGAGCGGGCTTAAGCGCCACTATTTGTCGACAGAGCTCGGAGCCAATCGAGCCGCCTGCGCCTGTGACCATGACCACTTTTTTTCGAATACATGCATCGAGTAGCCCATCGTTGGGCGCTACCGGGTCGCGACCGAGTAAATCGTCAATATCCAGGTCGCGTATTTCAGAAATTTGTGCTTCTCCGGAGACGATTTCCGTCATCGACGGTACCGTCTGGACCGTCACCGAATAGGGTTCAAGAAAGCGTAGAATCAGGCTGCGCTGTGCCTTGGTGATATTTTCCAAAGCGAGCAGCACTCGCGAGGCCCCAGTGTGATCAATGACGCGCTGCAACTGTGCTGGTTCATAAATGTGCAAGCCCGCCACAATGGATTTTTGCTTCGTGCGATCATCATCCAAAAAGGCCACCGGCAGGAATTCTTCGCCTTGGCCTAGAGCCGAAGCCAACTGCATCCCCGTGCTACCGGCCCCATATATGATGACCTTTTCGCGCCTTTTACGCCCCAGCAAGTGAACCCAAGAACGAACCAGCAGCCGAGTGCCACCGGTAAAAATCAGCGCAATAGCCCAGTAGATAATTGGTACCGACCGGGGAATTGGCAGATGTAGCATGAAACCGACGACCATCATAGCTATAGTGGAAACTGTGACCCCCAAGACCACCGCCACCACGGCCTGATTGCTCATGAAACGAATCACCGCTCGATAAAGCCCCAGCTTCACGAACGTCGCCAGGGATACCGATACGGTGATAAGGGAAAGGACGAGATACTTCGGGTCAGTGGGAATGAAAAGGTTTTCCAGCCGAAGACTAAAGGCGCCCCAAAGTGCCAGTCCCAAAAGGAGCACATCGGCGACCAAGGAAATCACTCGCTTGTGAAAACGCGGCAACTCCAAAAATCGATCAAACAGTCTGGTCATTCCTTCACCTTTCATGCGCAAAGCGGGCCCATTCTACGCCAAAGTCAGATGTCGTACATGAAAACAGGAGTACCGAAGAACCCTGGCTCGTGACAATTTGTTATAAATGTTCACCTGGATCGTAAAAGCCTAGCTCAAAATCCTGAGAGACTCCGTTGGTTTTCGTCGATGAACATTGTTAAGTAAACGTTAGGGTAGACAAGATCATTGGGGCGAAATCGCTCAAAAGTATTGCAATCACTTGCTCCCAGCGTGCTTAGGATCTTCAGGACTTTCCAGGAACTCTGTCTCCGGAGCCTTTGCCTCCTAGCGTCATCAGAATGTACTTGAAGTAGGCCCCAACCGTGAGGTGCTCAAGCATTTTCTGGTCTGTTTCCGCCAGAAGGCGTGGCGTCGACATATCAATGTCATTCACCTGTGCCAGCCCTGTGATACCGGGCCTTGCATTTAAAACACGCCGGGCCTCCCGCTCAGCGATCAATTCATCCTGATTAAAGAGGCACGGCCTTGGGCCGACCAGACTCATCTCCCCTTTCAATACATTCCAGAGTTGAGGCAATTCATCCAGCTTGGTACGACGGAGGAATTGTCCGAACTTGGTTATGGAAGTAGTGCTTGCCAGATGGCTGGCCACAGACGCCGTATCCACCTTCATGGTACGGAATTTAACCAGCACAAACGGCTTTTTATAGCGACCCACCCGTTCTTGCCGGAAAACCGGTGCCCCGGTATCGAACAAGCCAATGACGTAAAGTATCGCCAGGACAGGAAAGCCAAAGGTAAAGCCCAGCAGAGAAAAACAAATATCAAAAAAACGAATCACTCGAAACACTCCGCTTAGCGACACATCATGCTAATGGTCAGTAGTATTGAACCGGTTTCTTTCAGTCATCAATGTAATTATATTTCCATTATGGTGACTGGAGGCGTCAATACCTCTGGCGGCACGGACGATCAACTTCAAAACAGCGTTTCAGCCCGTCATCCACAGATAACGGCGGCGCCCAACCAAGGCGCTCCCGCGTTGAGCTTATGTCCACCTGCAATGAGCCCAGCAGCCTCTGTCCGACCGCCCTTCTCCCCAGCAAAGCCGCGCCAAACCGCAGCAAACCAGCGGGCACGGGTATCAACCGAGAAGGCTTTCCCATTGCTTTCGCCACCCGTCGCAACAGCTCTGAGGTGGAAAGATCTTCACCGTCACCGGCCAGAAACGTCTGGTTCGCTGCACCCGGGTGATCAATACAGGTCAGGATCAAATCCACCAGGTTGTCCAACCCGACCAGGGAACGGCGATTGTTGATCGCCCCCAGCGGCAAGGGAATTCCTTTTCCAACCAGCTTGGTCATACTGGCAAAGTTGCCTTTCACACCCGGGCCATAAACCAGCGGCGGTCGTATAATCACTAACTCCATATCCGTCTCAGAAGCGATAGACAGTAAGCCCTGCTCGGCTTCCATTTTAGAAACCCCATAGGAGTCTTCAGGGGCTGGCTTGTCCGCTACAGTAAACGGCTTACCTGGTAATGTCTGTTCACCATTCACCTTGATAGAACTGATAAAGATAAAACGCTTCACACCCGCTTCAGCCGCCTGGCGGGCGAGATTTAAAGTGCCAACAACATTCACACTTCGAAACTCTGTAAGCGGGTCAGCAACTGCATCATCCATAATATGGGCGCGAGCAGCGGTATGTACGACAACACGCCGCCCCTGCAGAACTTCTGACCAATCGGTACTCTCATTGATCTCACCGACGGCAACGAGCTCAGACCGTTCGTCGGCCGGTTTCGTCCTCACAGCACCCCGAACACTGACAGCGGACTGAGCGGATAAGCGCGCTATCAGATGGCCACCGACAAAACCAGACGCGCCCGTGACCAGAATCCGCTCAGCCATCCCCCAGTAACTCCTTATAAATCGTCAAGTGCTGTTCGACAATACGATCTATGGAAAAGGCTTGCTCCGCCAGTTCGCGACCTGCCTTGCCCATGCGTAACCGGCGTTCCGGTGTTTCAATCAGGCTCTGAATGGCATCCGCAAGTGCGGATGCGTTTTTCACCGGAACAAGAACACCAGTTACATTTGGTTCTATAGCATCCCGGCAACCAGGATGATTTGTGGTTATTACTGCGCGACCGCAAGCAGCCGCTTCAACAAGCGTTTTCGGTAGACCTTCACCGTAATAGGAAGGTAAACATACGATGTTTGCTGCCGCGTACTGCCGTGCAATATCACAACGGTAACCGGGCAATTCGACAACACCTTCAGCAAGCCAAGCATCCAGCTCTGCCTGCTCGACGCTGGTAGGGTTACCCGGATCCGGCGCCCCGATGAGGCGCATCACCACCCCAACACCACGAGACTTTAACAACCTGGCCGCCTCAACAAACTCATATACGCCCTTGTCCCGCAATAATCGTGCGGCCATCGCTACAACCGGTGGGCCTTTCGGCTCTGGCAGAAATGAATAATCTGCGAGGTTAACACCTGAACCGCGAATCATACGTACCTGATCGTTTCCAAGTGCCCCAATCGCCAACAGCCCATCGCGATCATCCGGATTCTGAAAAATCACCACTAAACGTCGCTGGCTGAACGCCAACCGATAAAGCCCCGAGACCAATACACGGCGAACCTTAGCTGCCGCCGACTGCGCAACAAAAACGGTTCCCAGACCGGAAACGGCAGCGACCATGGCAGGAACTCCCGCGAGCCGGGCAGCTATACCACCGTAAAGGACAGGTTTTATGGTAATCAGATGCACCAGGTCCGGCTTTAATGCCCGGAATAACCGACACAAACTAATGATAGAACCCAGCTCTGCAAATGGGTTTTGCCGGCTTCTGGCAATAGCGACGGTATGGTGTACCAGGCCCAGACGACGGATTTCCCGCACGGCATCCCCGTCTGCCGTCGCAACATGAACCTCATAACCGGCGTCTCGTGCGGCAATGGCGATCGGCAACCGATGCGACAAAAAGAATTCGGGGGCGTTAACAACAAAGAGGATTCTCTTGGCTGTCAATTGACTTCCAACCACGCCTGAAACATCAATACACTCCAAAGATGATACTGCCAATTCTGTTTACCACTCAGATGCTGCGCCCAAAGTTTACGAATGGGTTCGGGTGAAAATACCCCTCATGGCGGAACCTCTGCTCATCCAATAATGTTTCTGTCCAATCTCGCAAGCGCCGCGCGGCCAAATGATTTCAAAATGACTAAGGATTAGCCTACTCGCAATTAGGCTAAATACCGTGTCTTCCCAAACCAGCAAGCCTCATAACGGGCCACCATCCCGCCAATAGAGAACCGATCAGCGATACGTTGTGCGCTTGCAGCTCTATGCCTCTGCCAAGCCTCCGGGCTATCCTGCCATTCGTTGTGCATTTTCAAGATAACATCTGCTAGGGCTTTCGGGTTACTGGGTGGACAACAAAGTCCGGCATCACCAATTATTTCCAGAGCATCACCCACATTGGTTGTAACGCATGGCGTACCGCAGGCCATAGCTTCGGCAAGTACATTCGGAAATCCCTCAGAACAACTGGAAAGTACGTGCAAGTCCAGAGCGTTCATAATAGCGGGAATATCTCGACGCTGACCGGCCAATATCACTTTTTCTTGCAAGCCCAACTCGAAAATTCCAGCTTTCAACACGGCATTATCAGTCGACATACCACGGCCAACCAGTAAGCAGCGAAAATTGCACCGTTGCTCCGCCACTTGGGCCAGGGCCTGCAGCAAATTGGAATGATCTTTCAAGGGATCAAACCTCGCCACATTGCCCAACACGAAAAGGTCGGAACCAAGACAAAACTCTATTCTGACACTCTCGCTTAAAGTACAATCACTCTTAAACTGGGCCAAATCATAGCCATTCGGTATTACCAGAAGTTTTGATTTTTGATACCCAACTTCCGCATGAACCGTCAGTGCTTTGTTGGCGCAGCAGATAACTTTCTCTGGAACCCATTTCGAAAGTAATGCACATGACCGGGCTAACCAGAGCGTTAGACGGGAGGACTTTCCTTTTTCCAGACTAGACCGACGAATACCCCAAAACACCCGCCGTACCCCGGCCAGCCGTGCAGCGATACCGCCCAGCAGATCCGCATGGTACATCCAGGTTTGCACCACATCGGGATCTTCTGACTTGATCAGACGAATCAGCTTGATAAACTTGAATGCGCTTGGTATGCCAGATTTCATACCCAGGCAATGAACAGCAACACCTGCTTCCGCTAGCAATGGGCCGTATTTGCCCGCGTCCATCAGCGAAACAACCACATGCTGTGCCTGTTTGCTGTGCAGGCATAGACGGGCTAACACGCCCTCTGCACCGCCATCGTTCAGCCCGGTGATGACGTGTACGACTTTTCTATCTGAACGGCTATTGCTCACTGCTGCTCCAACCACGCCTGAAACATCAGCACATCCCACAGGTAATAATGCCAGCGACGCTTGCCGGAGACATGCTCCTCCCACATCTTGCGGATAGGGGCCGGATCGAAGAAACCTTCCTCTCGGAGGCGTTTTTCGTCCAGCAGTTTCTCCGCCCATTCCCGAAGCGGACCACGCAGCCAATGCTCGATAGGCACGCCGAAGCCCATCTTGGGCCGGTCCATGAGCGCTTTAGGGACGTAGCGATAAAGCACCTGTCGGAGCAGCCATTTTGCCTGCCTATTGCGGTACTTGTATTCGGTCGGCACTCGCCAGGCGAATTCGACCAGCCGATGATCGAGCAGCGGCACGCGCGCCTCCAGGCTGACTGCCATACTGGCCCTATCGACTTTAGTGAGGATGTCGTCGGGCAGGTAGGTCATCGCATCCAGGTACATCATTCGCTCACGCAGGCCCGGCAGGTTGGGCATCCAGTCGGGCCGGTTGAGTATCGTGTCCGGCTCTTTGGCACCGAGTACAAGTTCCTCGGGCTTCTGCGCATGGGAAACAAAATGGCGGTAGAACAACTGGCTATCCGGGTACGCCAGCATCTCGGCCAGCTTAGGCAGCCGGTCGGCCAAGTGGTCGATACGCAAGCGTCGCGGCAACAGTGCCATCGCTTTTCCCAGGACGCGCCCTGGCGCATGGGCAACCAGTGACGCCAGAGCACGACGCAGTGGCACAGGCACGCGTCCCAGCTTGTTCCAGATCGAATCTGCCTTGAAATAGCGCCCATACCCATAGAACAGCTCATCGCCACCATCCCCGGACAGGCTCACCGTCACATGCTGCCGAGCGAGCTGACTGACCAGAAAGGTAGGGATCTGGGAAGAATCTGAAAAAGGCTCGTCGTACATGGTTGGTAGTTTGGGGATGACAGCCATCGCCTCTTCGGGCGTGACATAGAGCTCCGTATGATCAGTACCCAAGTGGTCGGCCACCGCCTTGGCATGCCGGGCCTCGTTGTAACCCTCTTCATGGAAGCCGATGGTAAAGGTCTTAATCGGTCTGTCGCTCTGTGCCTGCATGAGCGCGGCGATGGTTGTCGAATCATACCCACCGGAGAGGAACGCCCCTAAAGGCACGTCCGCTGCCATGCGTCGGCGGACTGCATCACGCAGCAGACCGTCCAGTTCGTCGGTCAGCGCCTCCGGTTCGCCAGCAGCAGCGGCCACACCCTGCTCTGCTATCCGGCCCAGGTCCCAGTAACAAACTGGTTCGCCCACATTGCGCCCATTCTCGCGAATGACAACGAAATGGGCCGGCGGTAACTTGGCGATGCCCTGGTAAATACTCCAGGGCGTGGGCACGTAGTTATGGCGCATATATAGCGCCAGGGCATCCCGATCGATATCGCCCCGCCAGTCCGGATGGGCGGCCAGCGCCTTGAGCTCCGAGCCAAACAGGAAGGCATTGCCGCTACGGCCATAATAAAGCGGCTTCTCGCCCATGCGATCCCGGGCCAGGAATAACATACGCTCCGAGGCATCCCACAGCGCAAAGGCGAACATGCCATTCAGCCGCTCAAGCGTCCCTCGCACGCCCCAGTGGCTTAGGGCGGCCAGCAACGTTTCCGTGTCCGAATGGCCGCGCCAATCGAACGCACCGCCTTGGGCCTCCAAGTCGGCCCGCAGGTTTTCATGATTATAGATCTCGCCGTTGAAGACCAGCGTGTAACGCCCGCAGGGCGAGTGCATGGGCTGGTGCCCGGCGGGGGAGAGGTCAATGATGGAAAGGCGGCGGTGCGCCAGCGCGAGTCCGGCGGTAGCCTCCGTCCAGACGCCAGCATCATCAGGACCGCGACTTTGGATACGCCGTGCCATCCTTTCGGCGATGGTCTTGTCCACCGCATCCCCATTTCCCCAGAAGCCCGCTATTCCGCACATAAATTCCAGTCAATCCTTGTCATGCAAACGGCGCAGCCCGCATTCTATGCAAACGTGCCGACCATCTTCTGTTTTCATTTGACCAAACACAAAACCGCGCTTGCGGTTAAACGCCAACACTGTCTTAGGCCGCGCCGCAGGTGGCAGACAGTCCGGTGTTAATATATAGGCCATTCACGCCGCGGCGTCCTCCGATACCGTTGGTTGCCGGCGTCGTGGCGCACCCCGGCCCACCGGCACCATCTGACTGAGCAGGCCCAAAGCCCCGTAAAACTGGAACAGCGCGAGCAGGCCATCGATCTGAACGCGATGACGTGGCCCCTGGAGGGCACCAAACATCCCGTACAGCAGGATCATCAACAGGAAATAGATGACCACGAATCGCGCCGTCATCGTCGCCCGCCGCCATACCCGAATAATGCCGTAGACCAACACCGGCATCATCGCCCACTGAAACACCTGCGGCAGGTTGAGGAACGTGTAGTGCACGGTTGTATGGAAGGGAACCGGCGTCAGGAGAATGCGAGGCACCCCATAAAGGGGGTTCACAAAATCGGCCTGTAAACGCACATAGGCTGAAGATAATCCCTGCAAACCGAACACCGCCAGGACACCCAGCAACCCCACAGGGACCAGTAACCACAGTGCCGGGCTCCTTCGGCCCTGTGGTGAGAGAAGCAAGGCACCAAACAGCGCGACCAGCAGCATCAGCGGGACGTAAAACCGGGTAAAGAACAACACCAAACCACATAAAGTGGCCAGCAAAACCGCCGACGGATAACGCCCCTGCTCCGCCCGACTCGCCGCATAGACCGCCACCGAGGTTCCGGTCAGCACCAGAATGTCCTTGCCGTTCATGATCGTCGACCAGGCAACAATATCCGGATGGAGGGCCATGAACACAAAGAACCCGGCCGCCAGCCGCTGCGACAGCTGCACTCCCGACCTCGCAGCCGCGGCCATGAACGCGGCCGCAACGAAGGTCAAAATGATGTTCGCAGCCACCGGTGCGTAATACGCCTGGCCGAACACGCGAAAGCTGTCAGCATTATAAAGGTAGTACATGAAATGTTTGCCACCGGCCAGGGAAAAAAGCTCCGGCAGATGCGCCCCGAAATTGACCAGACTTACCCCGTCGGACAATAGCACTCCGCCTCTCTCAAAATAGCCCCAGTCATCGAGGAAAGTGAAAGTGCCATCGAAAAACAGCGCAAAATAAAGCGTAAAAATCGCACTCTTGGCAAAAGCAACGAAAAAACTCCAGTGCGGCGCGCGGGATACTGTCAGAGCGAGCACAAAGCCGATGACAAATACCACCAGCGCCGGGAAAAGCAGCGCATCCAAGGGGAATGAGGAGACATTCTGCATCAGTCAGCGTGCCCATCAACACCGGACAAGGCGTGAATCCAGCGCCGATAACCCGCCGGCACCTCATGCTCGCTGCGCCGAATAACGCCATCGAACTTGAACAAACTCGCGTTCCCCATAAAGTGCCATTCCGTTGCGAAGTATTCGCGTAATTCCGCCACGCTCATCGGCGTCACGTCGAGGTAGGCGAAAAGACGGGCCAATTCACCGTCAATATCATCGGCTAACCCCTCATAACTCATCACCAGCTCCGAGCCTGCCTGCTTCGCTACCTGGCGAGCCCGGCCATGATACAGCCGATACCGCAAGCTGTGCTCGATGAGACCCCGCCAGCCGCTCTTGCCGGTATTTCGCATACTAGAGCTGACAAAGTCTACAGGGTCTCGGTACAGGTGGATAACGCCCCCAACGGGAAACCCTGCGGCGACCAGCGCGGCCACGCGCGAATTGAATTTCAGGCCATCAACAAAAATCCTTCCTGGATTCGGGGTATGCCGATGGACTGCCGAAAGGAACGCCTCGAAATCCTCGCGAAAGCGGGGCAGCTCACCGAGGCTTACGTGCCGTAATATCGACGGCGAGGCCCAGAACGAGGTGAAGTCGCTGAACGCGATGCGGCCCATGCCCCCTCCCTGGTCACCGGGGTATTGCGGAAGCATCACGCGGGTGCCAGGGTATCGTTCTGCCCCGACGTCGCGCTTGGTGGCCTGCCAAAACGGGCAGGCACTGACGCGCTCGCCGCATCCGCAAACCTGGTCGAGGGTGTTGGAGGGATAGGTGTCGCCCAGAGCCGTCAGCTCGGGGTGGGCGTTGATCAGCTTGGCCAGCAGGGTAGCCCCGTGGTAGCTGGGGGACAGAACAAAAAAAGCCTTTTCAAACATCGACACTCTCTATATTAAGGCCCAGCACATTATCCCATTCGGCCATCACCTGTTCGGGAGAAAAGCGCCCTCGCACAGCAACGGCGGCCCTGCCCATACGCTGACGCCCCTCATCATCCTGCATCATGGCCGCCAGTGCTCGGGCCAAACCGACCTCGCCATCGGCAACCGGAACCAGGTTGCCGTCGATACCTTCTCGAATAATATCGCCAGGGCCGGTTTCACAATCGAAACTCACGGCGGGCAGCCCGTGCGCCATGGCCTCCAGCAAGGTGTTCGGGAAACCCTCGAAGCGCGAGCTCATCACATACAATTCGGCTCGCTGGTACCAGTCGGCCAGATTACCGACACGGCCGGGAAGCGCGATCCGGCCTGCCAAACCCCGTTTCTCAACGCGAGCTTCCAGCGCTTCTCGCTCTCCGCCTTCACCTAGGATGACTAGGTCCCAATCGGGGAAGTGCGCCTCCAGCCGGGCAAAAGTATCAATCAACCCCGCAAAGCCCTTTTCCTCACCCAGGCGGCCGACCGCCAGGAGCAGCCGCCGTTCCGGGGTCACCCAATCCGCCGGTTCGAACCACGGCTCGGAGACTGGCAGCGGGTAGACACAAGGGTTTGGAATCACTGCACTGCGCGACCTCGGGCTCTCCGCCGCCAACCAGTCGCCGCCGCGCCGGGTCTGCATCACCACCGCCACAGCCCAAGGATAGGTCCAGCGGCGCAATCGGGGCCACACCGTGCCCATCGGCATAGCCGGCGGAAAGGTTCGTTCCGAAACCACCACTGGCACTTTCACCCCACGCGTCGCCAGCAGCGTAGCTACATTAACATGCGGCAGAAACGACACCACCCCATCCGGGCTCCACTCGCGCACCAGGGCCCGCATTGCCAACAACCGCCGCAGCATCGATAGCGGTGACTTGCGCGTGGTGCCGATGCGGTCGGCCAGATAGACCAGCCGCACCCGTTCATCCAGCGGATACAGGCAATCACCCCGCCCGGAAAAGGTCGGCACCAGCATCACCTGATGCCCCCGCTTGGCCCAATGATTGCAGAGCAGAGAGGCAACCCGCTCAGCGCCACCACCCTGCATGGAGCTGACAAAAAATAATATTTTTACCCCTTTATTATGAAGTGTCACATCCTGTGTCATTTAGGCACCGGTAGGTTTTTCACGACGAGCGCTGAAGATATCGTCCAGATACATAAAAAAGCCAACCGGAAAGAGAGCGGCCACGAGAAGAGTTGGCAATAAACCTTTTAATTTTACAAACTCCCTCTTTTCTTTTGGAACATGAAGCGCGAAGCGACTGGCCAATATCGCCTCTTTCACAAAGAAAAGCGGGTCTGTAAAAAACCAGTTTAACTCATTGTTTAATGTCCACCGCTTGCGTGCCAATCGCCCTGGCTCTCTGAGCCTCTTCAACTTGACAATTGCATGAGTTTTTCTTTCTTGGGACTCCTGAAAGTATATTCGGAGTGGTTGGTTAAAAAATCGGGTCTTATACTCCACTCCAATTGCATCCCAAACAAAACTCTCGGGCACGTACCCTGGTATCTCTTCAGGAAATAAAAAATTTTTAAGTACATCTGTCCTCTGAAAACCCCATTTTTCACCTTTAATCCTAAAGCGATATCGAATTTCCTGGGGGGTGGAATCTATAGAGTCCCCGGGGAATCGATCTCCTACGATATCCCCATTTTCCAATCGACAAAGGGCAGCTGCTCCCGAAAATTCATGCCGTTTTTCCACCGGGATTGATTGCCAGCTATCATAAAATGCTTGAAGCGCATGAGGCACACACTCATCATCTGCATCCAAAGTTAGAAAAAGTTCTCCGTCCGCCAGCTTTACGGCGTTGTTGTGCGCCACTTTCTTATGATTATTCTCCTGCCACACATAGCGTATTGGGAAAAATGCTTCCGAAGACTTTCGCCAGCGCTCTATCAATTTATCAGTTCCGTCCGATGAACCATCGTCAATTATAAGCCATTCAAAGTCACGAAATGATTGATTTAATAGACTTTCATACACTCGCTTTATCTTATCGACATTATTATATGTTGGTGTAAATACAGTAAACGTGTAACGATGACTCACCTAAATTCCCCAATCAAAATCCGCGTCAACCGGCTAGTAGTATATGGCTATTTACTTTTTCCAAAGTGAATGACATGGAATTTTGGTTTTATCACAGCGATGGGCAAATTTTTTGGCAATATCCGTGACCTCTTCCATGAGCCCGGAGTCCAGAGTAATAGGTTCCAGGCCAAGTTTAATGAAGGTTTCATTTGAGACAAAAAGCTCGTTTTCATCAGCCTCATTGCGGGGATTATCCAGGTAGTTAATTTCGGACAGTGTTAATGATGCCACCTTTTTGGCCAAATCCCGAACTTTGTGAGTCTCGGTCATTTGGTTAATGATTTTAACCTTGTCGCCTTTTTCGGGAGCATTTTCCAAAGCCAACTCGATACACCTAACAGTATCCTGAATATGGATGAATGCACGAGTTTGCCCCCCAGTACCATGGACTGTCAGCGGATAGCCAATAGCGCCCTGCATGAGAAAACGATTAAGAACAGTGCCGTAATCTCCATCGTAATCAAATCGGTTGATCAAATCTTCATGCTTCCGTGTATCTTCCGTCTGCGTTCCCCATACAATACCTTGATGAAGATCCGTGACTCTAATCTGATCATTTTTATTATAGTAAGCAAAAAGTAACTGATCTTGCGTTTTAGTCATGTGATAGATTGATCCGGGATTAACAGGATATAAGATCTCCTGTTCGACTTCGGCGCCTTCGTCCGTCTCCACCTTGACTTCCAGATAGCCTTCAGGAATTTTCATCCCTGCAGTGCCATAACCATATACCCCCATTGTGCCAAGATGGACAACATGCGCGTCGATTTCGGCTTCTACCAAGGCGGCCAGAAGATTGTTGGTCGCGTTAAGATTATTGCTGACGGTATATCGTTTATGCCAGGAAGATTTCATCGAGTATGGCGCGGCACGCTGTTCTGCAAAGTGTATGACCGCGTCCGGCCGCTCCTCCTGTAGAAGCGTCAATAAACGATGATAATGTTCCGCAATGTCAAAGTTGAAAAACCCAATACGCTCTCCACTCACCTCCTGCCACGCCGCTAAACGTCGAGACATCGATTTTATAGGGGTGAGAGACTCAACCTCCAACTCCACATCGGTCTTACGTCGAACTAAGTTATCCACGATAATGACATCATGGCCCAGTTTTGAGAGGTGCAGCGCGGTCGGCCAACCACAGAATCCATCCCCACCTAAAACAATGATTTTCATGAAAACTCCCATCTTTATTTATACTGAATCATCAATGCTGCTCAAAATGTTAGCATTTGTCTAAAATGTTTTTTTTCAAGCTCACATCCAAACTCGGTACCAGCCCTACCTGACACCCTTGCCTAATCCAATGATCGCGTAGCAGGGCGGCCACGAGCTCGGCACCACCACCCTGCATGGAGCTGACGAAGAAGAGGAGGCGCTTCATGAACCGCCCACCCAAACGTGAATATCCAGTTCAGGATGAAGGCCTGTCAGCAGGCTCACCACATCCGGGTGATCATTCACTAGCTTCGGAAGTAGGGTAGCCCCATGAAACTTTGAGCTGATCACAAAATAGCGGCGCTCAAACATTGGAAAACAATTCCTCCCACATCGCCGCAACCCGCTCCACCGCATACCGCTTTCGCGCCTCGACCGCATGCTCACTAAAGCGGCTTCGCAATGGGCCATCCGCCATTACCCGCTCAAGGGCACTCACCAAAGCATCAGGGTCATCCTGAGGCACCAGCAGGCCGTCCACCTCGTGACGCAGAATTTCCCGCGGCCCGGTCTCGCAATCCACAGCCACGGCAGGCAGGCCATGAGCCAGGGCTTCCAGCAGGGTATTGGGGAAGCCTTCGAACCGGGAGGTCAGCACGTACAGATCAGCGGCCTCGTAGCACTCCCCGACATTGCCCACGGCACCGGGCAGCCGCACGCGTGATTCGAGCCCGCCCGCCCGGCACTGAGCCTCCAGGGCTGCCCGCTGCCTGCCTTCGCCGAGAATAACGAGCCCCCACTCGGGCCGTTGGCCGGCAAGCTGCCCAAAGGCATCGATCAGGCGGTCAAACCTTTTTTCCGGCCCCAGCCGTCCAACAGCAAGCAGGATATGGGAACAGCCCATATCCTGCTTGCTATCGGCCAGGGAAAAACGCGGCTCGTTAACAAGCATTGGTAGGGTCACCGGGTTCGGGATAACAACGATCCGACCCCGTTTCGCGGTGGTGTTCCCCGCCAGCCATTCAGCACTTAATTCGGTTTGCGCAACAACGGTTGTCAAACGGCCATAGGTATATCGCCGAGCCCGCTCCCATAGCCCCCCAAGTGGCATCCTTGGCGGATACGTACGTTCCGAACCAATCGTCGGAATACTGATTCCGATGGCGGCCAGAACAAGCAACACGTTGGCCGTGGGCATGAAGGCCACGGCCATGGAGGGCTGTTCATTGCCCAGAACCGCGCGCAGCGCACGCATTCGGCGCCAGTTGTTCGCTATTGCGTTCAAACCGCCCTGACTGGCTCCATCCAGGCCAAAGGCGATGCGGCGGACAGCCGGATGCAATGGGTAGAAGTCCCGATCTTCTCCCGTAATCGTCACAATGATCACCTCCCACCCCTGGGCCGCCCAATAGTTGGCAAGGGTGACCATCACCCGCTCGGCGCCGCCAGAAGACAGGGAATGGATAAAAAAAAGTAGCTTCACAACAGAGGCTCCTGTTTTTTCGAGCGAGATATCCCCCGCAAGCTGGCCCCCGCTGCGCGTCCCAGCACTAATCTAAAAACCCTAAGAACCCGGCACATCTGCTTCACTACTTATAATCTTTTTTAGCGGAAAAATAGAAATTCTGATTCGAACCGGTTAGCCCCATAGTCACCTGGAGCCAACGAAGAGATGCCCTCAATTTACCCTTCCAGTTGAGAGACTTTAAGTCCAGAAAAAAGACCCTCTTAACCGAAACCTCCCTGAAATTCGTTGCTATAACCTGATGCAACGAAAATTTTGAAAAGCTCTGCAGGTGTCCCCACCGATGAAATCGCTCACCACAATGTGGGCAAATAACGACCCCTTCAGTTAAGTCCTCATCAGCTGGCACGCTTCCTTCAAACCTCCCTCCTGGTTTAAGCACGCGATTAACTTCAGCAATAGTTTCTTTCAGAACACCATCGGAAAGATGCTCAATGACCTCTGTCATAATTACATAATCAAAATAGTCTTCAGGGAACGGAATATCTTGGGAATACCCCACTTTAGCTTTTTCGCCAAGGCCCAATTTATGTTGCAAGTTGGCAATAGATGCTTCGCTCGGGTCCAGAGAGTGTACATCCACACCCTTCTCACAAAGTAGCTTCTCGAGTCTACCAAGCCCGACACCAATATTTAAAATGCTAACCGACGGCGGTATTAATTTAGAAAAAAAATCAATTCGCCCCCCATCGCGACAGCCCATAAATTGTAAGTTTTTATCATTTTGATAAACGTCCCAAATTTTATCTTGATTCATTCGCAGCCTTGCTTCTTATTAAAGGGTTGAACGGAAAAACAATTATCTTCATTTCTTTTTTGGCGAAGACAAAAAGAAATCCATGCCATAATGAAACTGTAATTGCCGTAGATACTGCAGCCCCAGTTACACCAAAGATTGGGATCAAGAATAGATTAAGGCCAATATTGAGCAATGCTGACAGCCATAAAGCCCTAGAAACAACTCTCTCAAATCCAGCCATACTCACCAATGGCCCCGTCAAACCAAGGGTCGCCACAGTAAGTTGACCCAACGCCAGAATCGCGAGCGGAGTTTGGCTGCCCGTATATTCCGCCCCGAAAACCCAACCCACAATGGTCCCCCCCATAAACACGAAGGCAAGTGCAAGCGGCAGGGCAGCCAACAGCACGACGCGCGCACTCGCGGTCACCAGACGCTGCAGCTTTTCCATGTCGCCTTGCGCGTGGAGTCGGGCGAATTGCGGCGCGATCACGGCATTAGCCGCCTGCAGGCCAAAGGCCACCAAGGTAGCGCCCTGCACGGCAACGCGGTAGATGCCGACGTCTGCTGCGCTGCCAAACCACCCCAGCATGATAATGTCGGCCTGGTTGTTGATGATACCGGCACCGCCAATGAGCGTGAAAGACAGCGCACTCCTGAGCCACTGGCGACTTTGGTACTCCACTGGCTCAGTACGGCTCCCAACGGGCAGGTAGCGGCTGAGCATCCAACCGCCCACGAACAGGACGACTCCGGCCGCAGCGAGCTGGGCCGCCATGGCGTATTGGGGCTCGCGCAATGCCGGGGCGAGCAGAAAGAGCGACCCGATACCCACCAGCACCAGCAGCGGGCGCAGGAGTGTTCCCACGGTCTGACCGACGACTACGCGGTGCAGCCCCCGCATGGCGCTGGCGATGGTTTTGACCAGTGCCGCCAGCGGTAGCACCAGCAGCATGAGCAATGTGGTGTAGAGCTGAGCGGTGCTCAATCGATCGGCCATGCCCCATAGCATCAGCAGACCAACAACGGAGACGCTGGCCGAGGCCAGCAGCACGAGCTGCCCGGCCCGTATAAGTGCACCTCGCAGCAGCCCCCACCGCTGCTGGCCGTGGGCGGCCGCAACTTCGCGCATGAGCAGCGTTGGCACGCCAGCTACGGCGGCCACCATAAGTAGGCTCATAATCGCGAAGGCGTAGGCATAGATTCCGTACCCTTCGGCACCCAGGCCGCGTGCAAGCACAACACCTGTAGCCAGTGCCACGACACGGTTGAGTGCCTGAACGCCAGCACTGCCCAGGCCGGCACGTATCAGGCGGGCGCGAAGCCCGCCACCCCGTGACTGCGCTAGCACGCGATCAAACCAGCCCCCGGAATTCACGTCCATCTATCCGCCAGCAAGTCGGCGGCATGAGCGTTCTGTAGGATGTCCCGAATCAAAGCCAAGCCGATAAAGTCCGCGCTGCTGGTAGTCAGAAGTTTCATGGTTATCCTAGGTTTTCGATATGCTATGACGTCGCTTTGGCGGTATCTTCTTGTCTTTGAACGTCGCCGCTTCGCCGGCTGGCGCACCGACGAGCTCAACTCCCAGCCATCCCCCACTGTCCCAGCAGAGGCAGGCAGTTATACACTAGCACTGCCAGTCGCAGCACCGAGTCGTTGGCCGCGAATTTGCCCGACGCCTGGCGTTTCAGGTCCAGATCATTCTTGATCTCGCTATGAAACTGGTAATGGGTGCCATGCGCCTGAAAACAGTCGAGACCTTCTGTGGCGATAGCTCCAAGGTGGCCCTCCAGCTCTTGTTCCGGCTCCAGCAGCCAATGCCCCAGCCGGTCACTCATGTGCGTCACCAGCCAGATTACCCTTCGCTCTTCTCAGATGTGACCACCGTGTCGGCACTCCAACTCTACCCAAAGTGCTTCGCGTTTATCTTCGCGAATATTCTCCAATCGACCTGTCGTCGGACACAATCCAGTCGCTCATGTCTTGGGCTTCGCTATGCGGGTTCCGCTTCACGAGTTAGTCCAGTGACCGCCGTCCGTCCCGCGCCTGCTCCGGGTGCTGTATGACGCACCGCGTTTTCCTGGAACTCGCCAAAGATGAAATGCAGCATATCGTAGAAGTGCACCCCATGCTGATAACTTACAAGGTCATGGGCACCCTTTTTCCATTTACCTGCTTTCCCTAGCCAACTTTCGAACATTTGTCACAAAATGCGCAACAAATGCCGCAAATATCCCCAACATTCCACCAAGTACCACCCCCAACATCACTATTATCTTTTTCCCAGTTCCAACCGGACTCTGTGAACGCAGCGCCACCCCATCAATCCGAGCCCGCTTACTCCAGGCCCGCTTAAGCTCCTCGGCCTGAATATCCCCTTCAAGGTTATTGATAGCCGACTCAAGCCCACCAACGTCTTGATTTATTTGCAAATCGCTAAGCAACAAGGCCAAACCCTGCTCGTCCGAGCTAATCGTTGGCCGCAAACGCCCCGCGTTACCCTCTGCCTTAACTTCCGGCGCCCCCACCTCTTTGTTCGCCTGCTTGGACATTAGACTCTCCTTCAAAGCCAACAGACGCTCCAGTTGAACTTGCTTGGCTTTCAGGGAACCGCGCAAGGTATCCAGCTTGTTGTCACTTTGCTTGACTAGTAGGTCAATTGTGTTGTTCTGATCTTCTACAACGGGTTCGAGCAGGGAACGGTGAAAGTCTGGCAAAATTTTAGACATTTCTTCCGTTGTATCGGTCTGGACTTGAACAAAACTGCTATTTTTGGGGACTTCAATTTGTGTTTTGAAAGGCACCCCCTCCAAGCCAGTTTTCTCTAGAAGTGCCATTTCCGCTTTCGGCAAATACCGGTTTTCGAGCTCTCCCTGCGTCGCAGATGGCTCGGAAACGAGCTGGTTCTGCCCAAACTCTCCGATTAGAAGATCGGTAGTGTAGCGGTAGGTAGGCTCTTTGCTGAGTGCAAACAATAGTGCCCCAAGGGTGACCAGAGCCCATACACCCATGACCCACCATTTCTGCTCTATCAGTACCCTGGCCAGATCGACCAGTGAAATCTCGTCGTCGTTAGTGCGTTCGAATTCTTGCTGACTGGATGGTGAAGGCTGGGTCATTGTGTTCCTTGTAGAATAGCTCGACAAACGCTGGCTGGCAGGACCGCCAGATGGGTGAAATCGAATTTGCGAGTATCGGATTCTAGTGTACTGTCTGATATAAAACCACCCTATCAGCCCTATGTGTCAGCGGCCCGCCCGCAGGGAGCGCCGCCTATCACTCACCGCAAGGCGCGGCTCTTGGCAAGGGCTGCGGCCATTCCCGGCGAGCCGCGCCTTGCGGTGAGTGATAGGCGGGGCTCTGATAGGGTGGTTTTATATCAGACAGTACACTAGTGAAGGTGGTGAAACAGTTCAATTTAAAACAGCGCTCACAGAGAACACTATCCTGCCTGTCGAAGTCAGCGACTGGCTCAAGACGGGATGGCCGTACGCTTACGTCCTTTCCATTTTCGTTGCATACTACGGTTCTTGGATGGGAACGTCGGTAGCTGAGGAGCGCACGCTAAATATGCCTTCAAACGACATCCGCTGGGTGCAACGACTAAGCAATTTCCGCAAGGCGTACAATCAATTGGACGACGCCATACACTTACGTCGTGAACGACGCCTCTCGCGCCTGGAAGAACAGGGGGTGATCCAGGCGTTCGAATACACTTACGAACTGGCCTGGAATGTTCTTCGGGATTTTCTGCAATGGCAAGGTATCGCCAATCTGACCGGTTCCAGAGACTCCATTCGAGAGGCTTTTAACGCCGGTCTTATTGAAAGCGGTGAAGTATGGATGCAGATGCTGCAAGACAGGAACAGGACATCACATACCTACAATGAGGAAACGGCAACCCAAATCCTCAACAGTATTGATGGTCAGTATCACGAGCTTTTTCAGCAACTTGAACAACGCATGTCGCGCGAGGTGAGTGAACGTGGTCTCGGGTGATTGCAACCACAACATGGCTGATCGCCACACGGGGATCCCCAGCCCGGCCCTGGAAGGGATCAAAGATGTTTTTGGTAGGCATCCCGACATTTGGCGTGCCACTTTATATGGTTCCAGGGCCAAGGGAACCCACCGGTCCGGCTCCGATATCGATCTGGTTTTGACAGCTCCGGAATTGACTTGGGAAGAATTCAATAAAGTGGTGTCCGAGATTGATGACCTGCTTCTCCCCTGGAAAGTGGACCTGGCCCTGGAGCATCAGATTGAGAATCAGGATCTGCTGGATCATATACAGCGGGTTGGCGTGGTGGTCTATCGCTCAGGGACTGCCGGCGGATAAGTGGCTGGTTTTATCACCGGTCAATAGCATGAGCGCAAAGAGAATATCAGGGCCCGCCTACCTTGTAGGCCAAGCCCCGAGAGCAGTTTACTGCAACTTAATGCTGGCCCTGTTCTTCTCCAACGTAGCCTCACCAATCCCCTTAACCTTGGTAATACCACCCACAGCTTTGAAAGGCCCATGCGATTCCCGGTACTCAACAATCGCAGCCGCCTTTGCAGGCCCAACACCATCCAGCACTTCCGCCATCTGCGCCGGCGTCGCTTCGTTGATGTTGACAGTGGTTGGCGTCTCAGCAGCTTGTAGCCCGGCAGAGAAGACAAAGATCAACACAAGAACAGAAAAAACAGATCTGATATTCCGAATCATGGAATTGACTCCTTTCCTTGGTTTTTTAAGGGCTACACGATTCGGAGAACCAGGCGAACGCCTGGTGGCAGAAAGAAAATCGGGCACACGCTCCATGTGCGCCCCTCCGTGGCACTACGCTTTGCCTGATCCTTCAGGCGTTATACCTCCATGTCGCGTATCCCTACGGTCGCAGTGCATCCATGCGGTTGCGTATTGTAATCATCTCTACACTTTTGCCTATAAGAGATTTGCTATTCTTCACGTAGGAAATATCGCACAAGGTACTCGCTAACGTATTTTCCCTCAGAGAAAAGCGAAAACGTCAGAAAAGCTATCGGGTCGCTTTCTCGTCTGGTCTCGTCTTAGCGCCGATAAAATTGAGCCTTTGCAGCCATGTTCTCTTTGACACCCTGCGACCTTCTCAAGGCAATCCCGCGCAGCTCTGTTTGATGCAGCTGCTCAAGCCAACCATCCGTTATCCGGTCAAGCTCTGCATCACTGTAATCTGTCTTATACCCTAAATGGTTCATCTCGAACCGGCATATCGCCTCAACAGCCTTGATTTCATCAGGCCTCAATTCAGCCTGGTATTTGTTAGAGTTATTGTTCATGATGCCGCGAGAAAGGTTATCCCAGGCCTTTTGTTTAGCAGCATTTTTCTGAATTATTTCATTCTTATAAAAATCAAAGACTTCCTCATCATAGGGAACGCCTAAAAATTCCAGGATTGTCCTAACCTCTGCTTCAGTATTCGTAGTCAAATCTTCATACCTGAGGAGATGCGCTTTACCCTGGCCTCTCAAAATATGGAGGTTTTTCAGGCTTTGCTGCTGGTCATGTTTCCATTGGCGTGCCGCCTGAACGACGCCTCCGGGATGAACGGTACTTTTCTTCCATGACAGCGCCATATCGCGAGGATCCCGGACCTGATAGATATACTTCGATTCAGAAAAGTAGGCCATGAGGAAAGGAAAAAACTCATATACCTGATTTTCCTTTATAAACACATGCTGTTTACCGTGCGCCCTAGCCTCCTCCATGAATATATTCTTAAGCAAAGAAATTACGTCACCTTCAGGTGCTATCTGCCTTAGATCTTCCAACGAAAACTCTCTTTTCCAGATGGAAAAATCCACAGATATTAACCGAAAAATGTCTTCGACAAGTCGGCTCCAATTCTCTGAATTTTTCAGATCGCCGTATCTGAAAATATTTCGAGCCACAGGATTAATAATATGCTTTGTCGCCGGGCCACAAATATTATTGTGCCCATTTAGCAAGCTTGTTATTAAATTGCTGCCTGACCGCTCAGAGCACATCAAGAAGAAAAATGACACGGCCAACCTCCAATCGATTTCATTTATCTAAAGGCAAACACCACTATGTAGAAGATCCTATATTTCTAAACTTAAGGTACGCAACCAAGTAATCTTTCAAGACAGAATACTGCTTATGCGAAAAAACAAAACTTAGAGCAAAAAACATTAAAAACATGAGAAGCACAACCGCGATTAGAACCACTAAAGGGGAGGCCTCCACAGCCTCAAGCACCAGAAAGCCCGCGGCAGCACAGAAAAATGAAACAAAAAGTACCGGCCCAAAATCCTTTATTTGGTCGAAAACTCCATATCCGATCAACCTCCCGGAATAATAGCTATTAGTAAAAAAATGAGCAAAAGAAGTTAATATCTGACCCAGAAGAATCGCATAAACTCCATACCTGCATGTCGCCAGAAGCACAATTGCATTTACAGACTTTTTGATAATCTCCAGATAAAAAAACAGATCGGACCTGCCTTTAACCTTCAGGAGATTCAGGTTAATAGAATGAATCGGCAACAACACCGAGGCAACACACAACAACTGAAAGTACGGAACAGCCAGCTGCCATTTTTCCGGCAAAAACAGTTCAAACAATGGCTCGGAAGCAACCCCAACAAACAGAACTACAGGAAAAACAATCATACTGGTTATTATAATTATTTTTTTATAGCCTTCCTTAAGGCGGACACTGTCGTTCTGAATTGATGCCATGGCCGGATAAGAAACTCTTTGGATCGCCGTAACCATTTGTTGCACCAGTAATTCCCGGACTTTCTGCGCAAAGAAATAGAGCCCGGCTACCGGTGCCGAAAAGAGTTTGGCGATAACAATGACGTAAAGATTTCGAAAAACGGTATCCAACGCACCGGACAGAAACAGCTTGTAGCCAAAGCTGTAAAGCTCCCTGAGAGACGCCCAGCTAAATTCTCTGGTGGGACGCCATCCCTCTAGCCACCAAAGAAGCAGTGTATGGATAAAGGCATTGAGGAGGATTTGCGATATTAACGCCCGAACCCCGAATCCCAGATAGGCGAGATAGACAGCTACGATGCCTGAAACGATACTGGCGGGGAAACTGGCTTTGAGTTGGGCCTTGAAATTGAGCTTTCGGCTGAGGCTAGCAACCTGAACCACTTGAAAGGACATAATAACGACGTTCAAGGATGCCAGTCTTATCAGCTCAACAAGCCTTGATTCGCCATAGAATTCTGCGATAAATGGAGCAAGGAAGAAGAGAGCCCCATAGGAGAACCCTCCCAGCATCAAATTGCCGTAAAAGGCCGTAGCGTAATCCTTTTGCGTTGTATTCTCCTGTCGAATGAGACCATCCCTGAAGCCCGCTTCCATTAGCGTCTGGCCCAACGCCAGGAACACGGCCATCATTGCTACAAGACCAAAATCTTCCGGAACGAGAAACTTCGCCAACAGCAGTGTTACCACTATGCTCACGCCGCGCTTGGCAAACTGTTCAGAAATATTCCAGATTAACCCGGTCGTTGTTCTTGCAGTAAGTGACATCTATCTAGACGGTTGCTCCAGTGTCTTTTGATATATTCAAAAGGACTTCAAGGTATTCTTTTTAAGCGTATCTTGCGAAATATTTTGCGTAGGCTTGTTCCGCATCCAATTGACTATACTCTTCCAGCCTCCAAACATTGGTACTGTAAAAGCATTTCTCCCCTTTATAGGAAGGCCAGATTTTCTGACGTTCTCCATGTAGTCGTTCGATGTGACTCACCACGTCATGGTAGGCACGCTCTGGATCTTGGCAGAACTCTTCGTAATGGATAACTAGCTTGTTCACTTCAGGCAAGCTCGTCATAGCACGCTCAATCGAACAGTTTGTGGCAGCAATCTGCCCTGCTACCGATTCCAGTGGTTCAAGGTCTTTGAGTTCCGGGTATTCTCTGATTTTGAAGGAATACCACTGCCTCATATCACCATGCTGCCGCTTTCGAGCTTCCAGTGCTGATTGAATGTTGAAAACCGGAGGGCGTCGAATCCATAAAAAAAGTGCCTTATCAAACTGTTCTGCCAGCTGGGCAATATTCTGGTTCATGATCATGGCTTTCATGGCAAACGGTTTTTGAAAAATGTTTGCCAGCGCATTGAGTTCATCCCGTAACCCGTCCAAATCTGCCTGTTTTTTAAGCTGCCCGGCAGGAAGATAGTCCAATTCTGAAAAAGGCAGGAACCTGCGCCAAAAATACCAAAATTCGTTAGGCGCTAGGGCACCTTTCGTTTTTCCATTTTCGGATCTAAAAGAAATCTCTGATTGGAAATCCAGAATTTCATTTCTGAAGTTATAAACCGGATCGGTCAACAATTGCTGTATTCTTGCACCTACAAGCGGGGCTCCATAAAACCTGGACAACAAATTGGTTGGATAAGCCACAAGACCGGTTGTGGCCAGCCACTGCATCAGGAGAGTGGTACCCGACCGAAGAGGGCCAACCAGAAATATCTTTGGAAACTTCTCGGATGAGTCTGTGAGATATTTTTGATTCGCGTCTGCGAGATTTGAATTCAGTTCTTCCAATAGCTGCTCGAGCGCCGGGACGCGAGAAAAGGAATCTGTTCGTTTTTGAGATTCTGACATTCAAAAGGCCTTCTTTACCCAGGGCTACGAGGGTTCGGCACTGTGACCTGAAAACGGCTTCATATTGCAATCATGTGGATGATCAAATCGACGCACACCATTACGTTTTTGTGTGACTGATATGAACCTATCAGTCCAGTTCATATTGATTTAGAAGTCTTACGACCTCCCGGGGTGGACAGTGCATGAGCACATCGATAATAGAAAGATTTGGCACGAACTCGCCTTTACGTTGGTCATATTCTACCGGTAAAGGCCTGAGAAACTTGAGTTCAACATTTCTCTCTTTAAAGTAGGACTTTGAGTAAAGCTCCCTTCCTCCGGGGGCGTTGATATAAATATCGCCTTCAAATTTCCGGGTCAACGCGATAAGTCGATCTTTGGCATCGGCACTCCGATCATACTCAAGTTCGCTTGCCTTAATAATGCGCTGTGGAATATCAAGGTAATTATAAATATCCTCAAAGGATTTTATGCAAAGGGCAGCAATACTCCTTTCCTTGTTCTCTAAAATATTTTTTACTATCGGTAAAACATATTCAAAAAAAGGAGCTTTAGCATAACTGTGCTCAATTGCCCTAACAACTTTCTTTACATCGGGCGAAAACTCCAAATCTGATATTTTTTTATTCTGAGAAGCACCTGGAACCGGCACTGTAAAGCGTATCACTCCACTGGGAGATAGGATCCGATTCCTGTTTATATAACCCCTATTTATGTAATCAACATCATCATAGACAATAAAAACATCGGCGGCATTGATGAGCTGAAAGTAACCAATATATGGAAACAAATAGGGCTGCATAACCGCCACTTTCATTTCCTATCCCCTAAATCAGCCATCAAGCACCTTCCAGAATATCGATCAGGTATTGACCGTAACGGTTTTTCTTGAGTCGGCTGGCCTGCATCAGCATTTCTTCTTTGTTCAGCCAACCCTGGTTGAAAGCAATCTCTTCCAGGCAAGCAATTTTATACCCTTGGCGCTTTTCGATGGTTTCAACAAACTGAGCGGCTTCTAACAAGCTTTCATGGGTTCCGGTGTCCAGCCATGCGAAACCGCGTCCCAATAGCTCTACGTTGAGCGCCCCTTGCTCCAGATACACCCTGTTGATATCGGTAATTTCCAGCTCACCCCGCACACTCGGTTTCACCTGTTTCGCAAGATCAACAACGCTATTATCGTAAAAATAAAGCCCGGTAACAGCATAGTGAGATTTGGGAGATTGGGGCTTTTCTTCAATCGAAATGGCGCGGCGGTTTTTATCGAACTCGACCACCCCGAACCGTTCCGGATCCTTCACCTGATATCCAAACACGGTGGCCCCTTCAGTTCGCTTTGCCGCCTGCTTCAACTTTGGGCTGAAACCATGGCCGTAAAATATATTGTCTCCCAACACGAGGCATACGCTTCCGTCACCAATGAACTCTTCACCGATAATGAAAGCCTGTGCCAGGCCTGCCGGCGTAGGCTGTACTTCATATTTGAGGTTAATACCAAATTGGCGCCCACTGCCCAATGCTCGTTGAAATCCCGCCTGATCTTCCGGTGTGGTAATAATCAGGATGTCGCGAATACCCGCCAGCATGAGCACTGAGAGCGGATAATAAATCATGGGTTTGTCGTATACAGGCAGCAGTTGTTTTGACGTGCCCAAAGTGATGGGGTGTAGCCTCGATCCGGTGCCACCGGCAAGGATTATACCTTTCATGTCACACACCCTTTTTTACGGCTTCTATGATTCTTCGAACGTCTGCTCCAGCAAGATCCGGATAGACAGGCAAGCACAAAACTCGGCGAGCTGAGCTAACCGCGTTGTCGCAGTGCTCCGTTTGCTGATTGGCGAAGACTTCCAGTTCACTAAGGCTTGGATAGAAATACCGCCTTGCAAAAACACCTATGACCTTGAGGCTCTCCAAGACCTTTAGGCATTGCTCTTCCGATTTGAGCAAAACAGGTGCATAAGCAGCATTCTGGGTCGCACCCTCACGCCAGTGGGGGAATTCGACAACACCATCCAAACCTTCATGATAAGCAGTCAGTATCTCTGTGCGTTTTTCAAGAATCTGATCGATGGATTCCAATAGGCATAATCCATAGGCCGCATGAACTTCGCTCATCTTTGCATTAAGACCAATGAGATCGATATTCTCCGGCCCCTCACCAAGGCCAAAATTGATCATTCTTTGCGCATTGGCGAACACCTCATCGCTTTCAAAGACAATAGCGCCCCCTTCAACTGTGTGAAAAAGCTTTGTGGCATGAAAGCTCAGGGTGGAAGCATCCCCCCAGTTCAACAGGCTCTCACCGCGGTATTTAACCGCAAAAGCATGAGATGCGTCGTAAACGATGGGTAGAGAGTACTTTTCTCGCAGTCCTTGAAACGCTTCGACATCGCAGGGATTACCGTATACATGCACCGGCACCACAGCCTTGCTCTGCGGAGTAATACTCGATTCTGCTGCAGCGGGCGACAAACAAAGAGTGCCGGCCTCTATATCTGCAAATCGTGGGCTAACCCCCTGCCATTGCATGGAGCTCGCTGTGGCAATGAATGTAAACGGCGTAGTAACCGCCTCATTTTCAACTCCCAAAGCCTTGTAAGCGACCTGCAGTGCTGATGTTCCATTCGATGTTAGCAACAAATTGCGAACGCCCAGATAGTCCTGAAGTCGTTCAGTGAGCTCTTGCACCAGTGGGCCGTTGTTGGTTAACCATACTCGCTCGTGGATTCGTTCCAGATACCTGGTGACCTTTGAGAGTTCAGGGATAACGGGCTTGGTTACCTGAATCATTATAATTTCACCGCTTCATCTAAATCAGATATCGAGAATCCCACCATACATCTCAACGTTCTTAATGATTTTGTGCCATTTCATCAGTTCTTGATACCAGGCAAGCGTGATGGTGTCGGTAGTTTTAGCCAACTCACCCGATTTGATCTTTTCGATAATTTCTCGACAACCTGCTTCGGCATTCATTTTAGGCGTCCAGCCAAGCCGCTCCTCAATTTTCTTGAAGGACACCTGATAACTGCGGTGGTCTGGGTCGCCATACCACTCAATCGGAATATCTTCGCCAAGAGCCTCACCAACGGTTAGCGCTATTTGCTGACCCAGGTCGCCAAGTCGATAAGTGTTACTCTCACTGCCGACATTGAAAATTTCACCGTTGATCTTGCTTTTTTCCGCCCTCAACAGCAGGTTCATAACATCTGCAGTATCTTGAATGTGGAGCATGGGACGGTACTGAGTTCCGTCACGCATCAGGGGGAGCTTCCTGTTGGTGTATGCGCCGAATGTCATTCCGTTAATGGCCAGGTCAAAACGCATTCGGGGGCTAAAACCAAAAATGGTAGCCTGCCGCATGATGGCAACGACGAAGTTGTCATCGGCCAATTGCAAGACTCCCTCTTCAGCTTTTTCATTGGCCTTCGCATACACTGTAAGAGGATTGGTTGGAGAGCTCTCGTCGGCGATACCTTCCTGAAATCCGTAAATGCTGCAACTGGACGGCAATATATACCTTTGCACACCCGCCAATTTGGCCATTTGAGCCGTGCGAACTCGGCTCTCGTGGTTTATTTGCCATGTAGCTGACTCAAACAGCTCACCACTGGGATCGTTGGAAATGGCGACCAGGTCGATAACATGATCTATGCCTTCAAAGATCTCTGGCTGCAGTTTTCGGGTGTCTTCCTTGATAATGGTAAGTCGCTGATGCGGTGTCAGGCGATGCTCACCGAAGAAAAACCGATCTACTGCCGTCACTTCATAGCCATTTTTTATTAGCGTTGGTACAAGCACCGAGCCTATGTAGCCCCCAGCTCCAGTAACCAATACATGTGGCATGTCTTGTTTTCCCCAATTCAGATCAATTATCTGGTGGCCGGTTCGTCAGCCCGATAGCGCACAAACATCCTTATACAGTGTCCCTTAGCCATCAGCCATTTTGACTAATATACGACCAGCTCTAGAGCGGTGCTCTTGTTCATAACAGGCTGCAATGAGCATGACCGAAAGTTTAGCCCTTTATGAGCATGTTGAAAGCAGACGATAGCTAATCAACGTATTATCGAAGTCTTACTATTGCGGCGTAGGGTCTGCCCAAGATCACGGTACTCCGTGATGACGCTGCAAAAAGAGCGGGCTATTCCCCCCCTCTGTCAAGGTAGTTGGAACCCCACCCGATGTTAGACTCTCTCAATAAAGTGGGGCGAGACAGAGGTTTTCATGAAATATTCACCTGAGCGTCGCGAAGCAATCCTACGGAAGTTACTGCCA
>JASTVH010000018.1:0-25154 GCA_042862465.1 Marinobacteraceae bacterium S3BR75-40.1
TTATTTCTAAAACTAAGAAGCGGAACAATTGACAGTTTCTTTCAGTTAGCCGTATTCAGGGGCGCTCCAGAATACAATTCTAAGCACCATAGCCTTGATATGTAAAAAATGTCAGAAAAGTACGACTCAGCCCTGGATGGAACAAGTGTTACGTTTTGACAGAGAACGAATGTAAAGGGTGTCGCAGAGAACACTGACGACGCTCTGCAAAAAGCTGCCATCGTCTCAGCAGACTGTGCACTTTCAACGAACGGGATTTTAAACTGCACCAATAGCCAGATTAGATGTTTTCCAGCTTCGCTGAAGGAACGAAGTAGTCATGGGCTCTGCTCTGCGACAGAATATGAGGAATCAAATATGTCGGGTCGCCGCAGTCTCTCCTAACCTCCGAGTAGCTCTCGTGGAGAGAGTGTTTTGATATCTGGTGCGAGCCTATAGGTCCTTGAGATTAACTGTTATAGTCCGCTCGAATTTGCGCGACTCAACCAGATTAATTGACTCAAGGTCCTCAAGACGCTCGATCATCGCCTCGTATATGTTCGCTGGAACACAGTAAAACAAAGCCTTTTTCCCATTCACTACGGCAACAGGGCCTCCCCCTCCAGCCTGTATAGCTTCTATCGGATCTTTCTGTAGGTCTGCGACCCTAATTGTGGGTACATCATCTCTTGGAAGGTCCATGCGACTATCTATCACTGGTCTTGGAATGAGAGCTTCATGACTGAGTGTGATTAGGCTTTTCCTCAAAAGCCCTGAGCCTTCGAACTACTTCATCAATGCCAGCCATCTCTTTCATTCGAGCTTCGAGAGAAATTACCATTTCTCGGTCTTTCTCTGCCCGATCAAGAGCATCATCTCGTCCCTCAATTGCAGTCTTCAAAGCTCTGTCTAATTCAACAATTTGATTCTCTAAGTCTTCGACAATAGCGGCTGCATCTTTCAATTCAGCGTCTGTTTGATCTTTGAGCTCTTTGTACTCACGGGTAATATCAGCCACTTGTCTGGTTGCTGACTTGACGGCGACGTCGTTGAGCTTGACGCTCATTGAGCGGATTTGAGCCGACAAAACCTTACCTATCTGGTCGAGGGTCTCTTCAAGCTCTATTGGAAGATTAGCAGTGGTTTGATTTTCCTCATTGTTCTCCTGACTCTGATGGCTTTTCCAAACGGACAGCAGTCTTTTCTGATCCCCGCCGCCTAGGAGCCGCCGAAGAGCATAGCCGGTGACTCTCTTACCATCTGCTTCAACTTTTAATCCGGCTTGGATAATTTCTTCTGTTTCAAATTCCGCTGGGCGCATAGTCTTATAATCCTTTTGTTGTCGATTGTTGATTTCAATCGATAATCGAGCTCACAGATTAGAAAGTAAGAAAGTAAGAAAGTAATTTTGGAACCGTAAGGAATGCGGCTATTGCTATATATCGAGAGCATTTCTTACGGACACCCAGTCTGGGTACTTTGAACTACCAAATTGGATGATCTGACCTTCAAAGTTTTCTTGCCCCATCCCTAACACCTTATCGTCGATGAGGAGATCTCCGCGGAGGAGTCCTTTATGAGCGCAGAGGATTAACCTATTGCAGACGTCAGAACCTAAGTGGGCTTCAACCCACTCTCGTTTCTCCGCATAGCTAAAAGGGTTCCGAAGGCTTGGAGCGGAAAGGATGTACGGATCGTAAACGCCCGAGCGAATCATAGCCGTGAATACCTCTAGGGCTCCTTCAATGGGCTGGAGATTTGCGAAAAAGCGATACTGAGACTGGGGGTATGGCATCTCTGGCCTTTCGTTAAGGGCTTTTGCAAAAGCCCCTTGGAAATCACAGAGAGTGTCATCCATATCGATATATATGATCTTCATTGGCCATAGGTCCTCATTCATTTGACGCTCTTGAGAAAGAAGGCATAGGGACGAGACTCAAATATCTATAGTGATTGGCGGATTAATTGGACGGTAGTGACCATCACAGGAGCTCGCATTTACGAAGGTCAAGCCATCACTTTCACGAACCCCATACCCGTAACCCTCGTGAATGTGGCCGCAGACATGAACTCTGAGTTCGAGTAATTCATCTATTCGCTTCGCCAGCGGGAAGCAGCCGGCATGCTCAGAGTTTCGGGGCACGTAATCGAGAACACGCCATGCAGGCCCATGAGTGATTAAAACATTTGTTGAATCGGGAATGCCGGCTCGTATTTCAAACATCTTGGTTTCGTCCGCATTGAAGGCCATTTTTTTGTACAGAGGAGTCCAAGGTGAACCAAAAAAAACCAGCCCATTGATAGTCAATTGCTCGTCTTGGAGGTAAAGAATTCCGCTCTTCTCGCACATCTCTCGAGACCAGGCAGGATATTTCTCAAAGCTGAAATCGTGATTCCCAGCAATTAAGATTTTTCGACTGTGGGGCAGCGAACCGAACCACTGTGTAAATTCGTCAAGTGCGGGCAAGGATCCGCTACCGGTGCAGTCTCCCGCATGGACAAGTATATCCCCATCTGGGATGTCGGGTATCTCTCGATGCCGGCTGTGTGTATCAGAGATGCAGACTATCCTCATGCCTAGTCCCAAGGACAGTCGGGGCTGCCCCACTCTTGGCCTACGGGTCCGCCGACAGTTCCCTGAAGTCTTCTTTTCTTGATCCAACCAATAGCGATCTTATCCATATCTTCAGAGGGGATTTCAACGACGAGGAAATCTCTCGATTTGGTTCTGGAAATCTCTTTTTCGACTCTGAACTCCTGCGGTTCTTCAAGCTCCATAAAGACCGATTTTGGGTTTTCACCGAGCAGTTCTTGAAAGTAAAAATGGTATCTCGGTCCAGAAGAAATTGATCCTTTTTTGCTCATGACTTGCTCGCTTTTTAGCCAGTTTGAGATGTTACATTCCATAATGAAAAATATATCTGATTGTTTTTAAAGGCTTTTATTTGAATTGAGTCTATGCAAAGATTACTGACTCGTCCAGTTTGAAGAGTGAAAATTTTGAGCGGCTGATTTCGAGACCAACGAATTAGACGAGAAATTTAGAAAGGGAGGGGGCTTTCCAGCCAGCGCCCCTTCAAATAGCGCGGAAAGTACCTAGATCTTTAACGGAATAAGCAGATATGAGCACAAGAACCCAGCAGCCTCTGCTTTGCCTAGACTTAGAGGGAACACTAATCAGCAATGCAATTTCTCAGATACCGAGACCTGGGCTTTATAGTTTTCTCGAGAGTGTATCTCGAATCTGCGACTTGGCTTTGTATACATCAGTCAGCCCAAAGAGGCTTCAGAGTATCCAAGATGTTTTGATTCGAGAGAGCGCAGTGCCGCCCTGGTTTATTAACCTCCCTTCTTTTCATCCAAGGGGAACTACAAAGGTTAAGGCTGAATGCGGTCGCAGCGACGCTATATTGCTCGATGACCAAGCTATTGTTGTTGCACCAGGGGAGGAGGATTGGTGGATTCCAATCAAGGAATTCGTGCCACCCTATACGATGGAGGACCGTGAGCTCTTCAAAGCATTTGCTGACATCGAATCTCGCCTCTTGAGGGTTTGCCGCAATAGCCCTGCGCAATAGCGCAGTGATTTTAGAAGCGGGAATAGTCACCACATTTCTGTCTTTTCTCCCAGCGAGCTTAGCCTAGCCTAGCCTGAATTGAGCAGGGCAGCTCAGTTTGCTGTGTTCAAAAGGTTTTCATAAACCTTGCGGAGGGAGTGGAAACCATCGATAGACTGTATCTCTAAATATTCAATCTCCTGGCCAGTAACGTCAGTTGGCGGCTTTTCGTCACAATAAACTGGCTCATTGTCGAACCAGCTTGGCATTAAGGTTGAGCTGAGGAATCGCTCTATACTCTCGCGCACCCTTTTGGGCTCGTTTGTTTTCGGCATAACTGTCTCAGCGGCAACCTTTTTAGCAGGGAGGAGTCTAATTTTTAGGTCTATGCTGCTGTCATTGACAGATTGGGGGCTGAGAACAACGTTGTCTGGAAGGTATAACTTGCTGTCTCTGATACACAAGCTACCGCCATAAATTCGAGCTTCATCATTTACTACTAAATCTCTTACTCGCAGAGTCCCCCTCATCTCTTCAACCTCCTTCGCAGTTATATCTACCTCAACCTGTGGATAGGCCTGGAGACTTAAGAATAAGAGAGTCAAGGAAATCAAAATCTTAGTCTTTGGGCTCACGTTTCTTCTCCTACTCTGTTGAGCTGAGCACTTTAATGTCCGGGCACTTCCCTGAATGAGACTAGCTGAAGGCAGTTTGGGGCACCAACCAAACGTATCGTCTGGTTGCTCCGGCTTGAAAACATACTTACGGGACGTAGCCCTGTAAGGAAAGGCACGACCACAGTTTTCGTTGCGGCTTAGCCGTCACTATAAAGCCGCGCCCGTTAACGGCGGCGCGCACTAATGAGCATCTCTGTCGAAGAGCCAGATTGAGTTGCTGTCCGGTAATCCCATCTTCGGATTTATAGTCGTTCAGCCATCTGAACTCTGACACCCACGAGGGGAGGTGACCACTCTTAGTTGAAGGCGTGTAATCGTCGTAGTCGGTAGCTTTGTGTTTTGAAAATTAGGGATCTATCCTGTTTGCAAGTCGTTGGGTTTCCCCTGATTTTCACACAGAAGAACTCTGTCTCTCGAGAAACTCACTGTTGGGCAACCTAGCGCCATCAACAACACCAAGGAGTCAACATGGCAGGGAATCAATCGGCCCCACCCCCACCGCCGTTTATTTGCCAATTTTTTTCCCCCACTGAAGCTGAATGGAAGCCATTTAAACTTATTTGGCACGATGGATCGGAACAAGATCCCACAGATGAAAAGACCGCGGGCAGATATAAAGCACATCGAGAGGAGCTTCGTGAAACTCTTCTTCAGTCTCTCCAGATGCCCAACATAGTTGTATTAGCGGGTAGCGGCACGTCCCTTGGACGGGTACGGGGCCCATCAATGTGGGACCTTTGGGATCATATCGTTCACTCAAATCCAGGAGACGGGACCGATCCAGTAGTGTGCCCTAAAGCGGCTAGCGTGATTGCTTTAACTGGTTACGAAACCGCGACCGATGGTGAGAACATCGAGGCGCTCTTATCAAGATGCGAAGCTTGGCTCCAATTAAATAGCGCGGATGGAGCAGAACAAGTCAGGACATTTGTGAATAATGCTAAAAACACTATTTTGCGGATGTGCACAGATTTTTTATCCGATCAAAACCTAGAAGCCCATCGAAAATTCTTACATCGCCTGTCACGTAGAAGAAACAGCGATCCGCGAATAAAACTCTTTACAACCAATTATGACCTCTGTTTCGAAAAATCAGCGGCACTCCAAGGATTGATTGTAATCGATGGCTTTTCTCTAAATAAACCGAGGATCTTTGACCCTGGCTTTTTTGGATTCGATGTCGTTAGAAGAGGCAGTGATCCTTCCCAGAAAAATGATTTTGTCGAGGGGGTCGTACATGTTTTAAAGCTCCATGGCTCCGTGAACTGGGAAAGACAGGAGAATGGCGAGATAGCTGAAATCGAGTCTCCAAGCCCTGAAAAGGCTTGCCTGATTTATCCCGCGCATGGGAAATATCAACAGTCGTATGTGCAGCCACATCTTGAGCTAATGTCCCAATTTATGAGCTCACTTAGGCGAACAAACACTTGTTTAATTGTGGCTGGCTTTGGGTTCAATGACGATCATCTATCCGCTCCCATATTGTCCGCAATTCAGTCAAATCCTGACTTAAGGGTAGTGATAGCTGACCCTGGTGTAATGAAATACGACCAATCAGAAAACCCCAATTTGCGATCGCTTGCGAAACACGCTTCTACTGGCTCTGATGTATGGCTACTAAACACTACTTTTGACGTTTTCTCCGGCCTACTTCCTCACCTGAAGTCCCTAACCCCTGCACAGCAGCTAGAAAAAGCGATCTCTCGCGTTAGAGGTGGGGTATGACTTTGGTAGATCGCGCCTTTGATAATCTTGAAAGATTTGGTCTGGTTCGAAAGAAGCTATACATCGGTTACATTTCGATTGTTGATGCCCAGAGTATTCAGATTACTTTGGCTACTGAAAAAACTCAGAACTCTGGCGTTTATCATGGGGGTAGCCGTTACGGTAAAGGTGAGGTTGGAGAATTCATTGTAATTGAATCTCAACAGTCTTTGCTTTTTGGCCGGATCACAGAGGTTCGACTGCCTGACAAAGAGCGCAAGGACTTTACTGATAGCACTAATAAAAGCCCTAATTTGGATACGATCGCTTTTGCTCAGCTCCTAGGAACCATACCTCTCGATCGCTTGTCTATAATGCAGGGCGTTTCTGCTTATCCTCGCATTGGTGACTCTGTCTATTCTGCTCCGACTGAACTCGTATCCTTGATTCCCATATTACACAACAAGAATCTTGATGAACCCCAAGGATCAACTATAAATATCGGACACACCTCGAGCAGCAAAGAGGGCCAAGTGTCCGTCAAACCCGAAGCGCTCTTTGGCCGTCATTGTGCAATTTTAGGATCAACGGGAGGAGGTAAAAGTTGGACAACAGCACATCTAGTTGAGGAGACCTTAGAACTCAATTCGAAGGTCATCCTTATTGATCCAACATCCGAGTATAGGAACTTTAGGTCTGACCATATTGTGCATTTGCATTTCGGTCATCCTGTATACACTGCGAACCAATCCTTTCCTTCCAGTTTGCCACCTAGCAATTTTGAAGAATCAGACTTTATTGCACTCTTCGATCCCGCCGGAAAAGTTCAAGGACCGAAACTCCGGGCGGCAATCAAGAGCCTCAGATTAGCTGCGGCAGCACCCCAAATCGCACCAGACGGTTTTATTCGAAAAATTGACCAGCCAAAAACAGAATACCTGCGGCTGCTGGCTGATCCCCACTATGCTCAGATCGTGGACGATCCAAAGCAGCCTTTTGATTTTCGACAACTGACCCACCAAATCGAACAGGAGTGCGTGTGGCCAGAGGCTTTCGTCAGAGGCGGGCGCCCAGGCCAAAAAGACCCAACTAAATGGGGAGGTGAAAGTGGCGAATTTACGAACTGTCTTCCTCTGGTAACTCGGATCGAAGGTATCTTGGCATCCGACGCATTTTCCTGCGTATTTAAGGATCAAGCAAATCCTATCGACGGGATAATTGATCGCTTCTTTGATGACCCCCAGAAGAAGTTGCTCAGGCTTTGCATGAGTGGTGTTAGCTACGAGTACGATGCTCGACTTGTTTTAACGAATGCATTAGGTCGATTATTGCTGAATAAAGCTCGGCAAGGACGATTCCGGAGCAAACCCCTTTTAGTTGTTTTAGATGAAGCTCATCACTTCATAGGTAAACAAATTGGAACAGAGGACGGGAATATTAAGCTGAACTCTTTTGATTTAATAGCTAAGGAAGGGCGCAAATACGGCTTAAATATTTGCCTCGCTACTCAGCGGCCGCGAGATCTCACGGAGGGAGTCCTTAGTCAAATGGGGGCGTTGATTGTCCATCGGCTTACTAACGATCGAGATCGCGTTTTGATTGAACGAGCCTGCGGAGAGATGGATAAGTCAGCCATGGCATTCATCCCTTCTCTTCAGCCTGGCGAAGCAGCCTTAATTGGTATCGATTTCCCGATTCCGATGACGGTCCAGGTTAAAGCTCCTTTCTTTCGCCCTGAATCTGACGGTCCAGACTATCAAAATAATTGGTGAGCCAGACTCAAAGCGCCATATTTTTGGGCCTCAAAAGCATACTGATACGGCCACCAAAACCTTTCCATATTCTTAAAAGGGTTGGGTAATTCAATGCGCCCCAAGCCCATAGGCAGACATCGTATGTATCATTGGTTTGCTTCTGTTCGTTCCAGGTTGATTCGATAACGAGGATTTAGAAACTTTGAAAGATCGCGTTCTCATTGCGTATCCAACATCAGAGCTACCTTTCTTACCGCAACTCGATGAGTTCCTTCGGCTTAGCGGCATTGCAGCCGGTATGCCCGGTCTGATTCGAGATTTGAGTAATCAGTTAGGTAAAGTGCCTCCCTCGGAAAAAACGCTAAAAAGTGCTTTCACTACAACCGTGACAAGGTCCACGGCGTTACGAATACGAGATATCGTAACGGCTAGGCTGCCTAACCCTGCCAAACTCGATAAGCTCGACGAACAACTACAGCCTTGGAACGAGCTCCAGCTTCGAAGCAATGGCGCATCCTGGCTTCCAGCCATTACCTCTTTGCGAGATTTTTGTCTGGAAGACCGTTTCCCAGGTGCTCGGGCAGAGAAATTCATTCATGATCGGATTGAGGCTGAATACGAGTTCTTGGCTGACATAAAGCACATTGCCCTCAATCCTTCCGATAAGGAGACAGATAAGTCTCTGAAAGAGAATGCTATGAGGCGCCTTCTGTATCAGCACACCTTTGTCGACAACGGGCTTATCGAAAAAGCCTGTAATGTACGAATGTCCGATCCTGAGAGGCCTCGGATTGAAAGCCAGTTCTGGCAGGACATCCGTATCGAATTCTATTACAGATTGCTTTCTGAGCTATCTCTGGATCTCCTAGAACGCTTTAAGGAGATGGGAATGGATTCCGAAGGTGACGACGAAATGATCTCTAAAGGGGTGATAGGACTGCTAGCACCAAAAAGGTGCCCTGATGGTCGGATTTACTACCCATTTGCTCAGCTTCTTGAAAGATGGAAAACCGTCTTTTCCGATACTACGGGCAGACCACTCACGTGGCGCGAACTCTCACGAGCTATTCCTCATCCCAACGACAAAGAGCTTGCCAAACTCGATCCAGGCTCGATGGAATACAGAGATCTAAAGGACGTCGCTATGCAGACCCGCAAGACACGCTTGCGGGAATGGCGAGGTGGTGTCTTGCCAAAGGATGAACAGCTTGTGGACTTTATAGAAAACCTGCTGCCTGAGGGTAAAGACGGCCATTATGCTTGGTTTGTTGCCCGCTTATCTCTTATCTGGGGCAGACTGATCGACCAGGAAGTGGCGAAGCATGAGACAGGCGGAACGCTCTATCCCATCAATGAGGGGCTTCTCTTCAGATACCATGAAATTTGGAAACATTACAGGGATCAGGCCGCCGGAATACTAGCGGCCTGATCCCATGCATGTTATTTGCTACGGGGGCCGTTACCCCTGCCGCCACCAGAGGGTTTTCCAGTGGTACTTGGGTAGTTACCGCCCGGGAAATCAGATGCCTTAGTCATAACATATCTCCTGTCGTTGAGTGGGTCGCTGGCCGTTGATGACCAACGAACTCATCATCCCAAGGAATGTTGAGCCTCAACAGGGGAGTCGCAATTGGAAATTTTTTTCTCCCAATCAGGCTAAGATCTTACAGTCAATCTACTCTGTACGTCTGAAAACGCTTAACTGTGGGAATCCCAGCCCTAATTTCGGAAGGTGTCCTCGAGCATCGAAAAACAGGTTCACCAAAATGCGTAGTTTTGGTTTTTTGACGCCCTTGGGCTGAGAATGCCAAAAACTTAAAGCGGCCATCTGTTTGGCTAAGGTAAAAATGAAAAGGCTAACCGTCTGTTTTTAATGAATTCATGTCGCCGGAAAGGTGTTGGCATTATTCGTATGGTTCTTCAGCCACTACCAAAATCCACACTTTAGAAAACCAAAATCCGCATTTTGCTACTTCGACAAACCAATTTTCACATCTTTATGGCGAGTCCCCGATATCCTAGACATCTGCCAGCTTAGTATTAACTTCGGTCGCAAAGCGAACATTCAGAGCGGCTCACCCAAAGCTAAATTACGATCTGAGATTTAGGTATTCCTCCGTTATAAAGAGAGCAACTGTTACCCGCTTGAGAACTTTTTGTTTTCGATTTGAAGCCAATCGTGATGCGCTGAATAGATTCCTGGTCGGCTCTCGCTACAGTACTAATCGTTGACATTTTGACCTGCTACAAATTTGATCCACCCCGAAACTATATGCAACCATATGCATATAGTTTCGTTGGGAGGGTCGAACCAGTGTTCCAAACCTTGACTAGGCAGAAGGTTTTAAAAGCCTTTGATTACTTATCAAGCAGAGATGTCGAAGGCCTTTTAAGGGGCTGCTCTGAAACAATCCATCATGAATTTGCCGGCAACCATGCGCTCGGAGGCGTCAGGAATTCCAAGAAAGCGTTCGGGCTTTGGCTCGAACGTCTCTTTCTGCTCTTTCCTCACCTTACGTTTGAGCCGCATTCCGTATTTATTCATGGGCCGCCCTGGAATATGCGGGTCTGCGTAACATGGACTGACCGTGGCATCACAGCCGACGGTGAGGATTACGAAAACACGGGGGTTCATGAGCTCCGGATTCGCCGTGGCAAGGTGCATTCTTTGAAAGCCCATCTGGACACGCAGCATCTCGCGGCCGTTCTCCAGCGCATGGCGGCAAAAGGTGTGGCAGAGGCAGACGCGCAACCGATCGAGGAGGGGCCATGAGTCGTGTTCGAGTGATAGCAGCACTGATGTATGGCGTGACAGGAATAATCAGTGTCATTCTTGGTTCCGTTTACCTATTGCGTGATGAGTTTATGCCCTATCACGCGCAGGCTCTGAGTCAGGCTTGGGAAAGTCTGGATGCAGCCACGCAAACCCTTTTGCTGGCGCTCATGGATGTTGCCGGCGCTGGCTGGGCGGTTACCGGCGTGCTTGTCTGTGTCCTCGTCTGGTTTCCATTCCGTGCCGGCGATCGATGGGCCCGCTGGGTCGTACCTGGCACACTGATCGCCCTGTATGTCCCTATTCTACTCGCGACGCTGGAGGTTCTGACAACAACACCTGCCACTCCTCCCTGGTATGGCAACGCGGCTGCTCTTACTGCGACGACCATCGGATTCTTCCTTGATCAGCCGTGGAGGCGATCAGGATAAAGCCTCATTCTCAAACCAGAACCCCTCGTCACGCAGGTCTTCAAGAAAGGTTGAATGAACGGAAGCCCAGTCGCCAAGGTAGCCGAAGCCGGGCGACTGGTTCGTATCGTTCAGCAGAAACTCACTCATAACAGCAGCCGGTATCGCCGTCGCGGCGTACAGGTCGGCATGCCCGATTGCCATTCGGAAGCGCCGACCAGCGCCTTGCCCAACGGCCTCGATGGAAAGGCCAAAAGGCCTGGACGTAAATCGTTTTAGCGCCCGGAAGAACATGCGTTGGCGGGTTTCGAAAGAGATAATGCGGGGCAACGCGGTTCCCTCAAGCATCATCAATGCATCAGTGACCGGATTAAGCCCGGCGTGATAGCACTTGAAGGTGTGGAGCCCCAGCTTTTCAGGCAGTGATTCAAGTTCGTCCAAACGAATGGGCACACAAAGACTTAGCCCCAAACCTCCCGTAAAGCGCTTCCACTTGAAATCCCAGACGGAACTGCGCTGCCAGTGGTGGCCATCGTAAACCCACCCCTGGCTGTCCGACGCACTCAGGATATCCGCCACGCCACTCCAGCCGATCTCATCGGAACGATAGCGCGCAAACAGCTGCATCTGATCCAACGGTTCCGGCGCTTGCTGGGAAAGCCATTGGGCCAGCCAGCCCGGCAACCCTGGATCTGCCCCTGCATCGAGCACGAAGCGGCTTTGGCCCGCCTCGATCAAGGTCGCCAGACTCTCAAAAACAGCGAGCTTTCGAGAATCAGGCGCGATATCAACATAGTCGGCTCCATTGGCGACGCAGGCGCGAATCACATTTTCCAGCGACGCCAGCGATGTATCGCAAGCAAGGATTACCAACTCCTGTTCTTCGCACGCCCTGGCAACCTGCTCTCGATCCGTCACATCGACCGATGCAGCCAGAAAGTCGGTGCCAACCGGAGACTCTCTGCGCAGTTCTTCAGTGCAAGCCTGAGCTTTATCGATCGACCTTCCTGCTATCGTAATTGTAACGGTGCTCCGATTGCTTAACTGCATCGCGATGGCTTTGCCTGCCGCGCCATAGCCCCCAAGAATCAGAACTCTTTTGGTCGATGGGCTCATTGTTCTTCTACCACCCGTTTTACGTACTCCAATTCCACAAGGGTATGCGTTGCTGCATCAGCTTCGATGTTCATAAAGGCGGACATGAACCAGCTCATGGCTCTGCCGGCGACCGTATCCGGGAAGTGTCCAAAAACGCGATGAGAAAGTCGCCATCCGTCGCCAGTTCGGGTTTCCTCAATCCGGACGTCACCGCCTTCAAAAACTTCGATCACGTCGAATCCCCAGACGCTGTAGGTGGTGTTCGCTGACCATCGGTAACGGTTTTTGGGAAAGACGTCGAAGACCCGGCCGTCCAGGACGCCGTAAATACCGCCTACGGTCTCCTTTTGCAGGAAAGTTAACCCATCATCAAAACCACCTTCCGGACGGCTCGTTACGCTTGTCGATAGATGAGCCCGATTCGAATCATGGAATACGCCCTCAAAATCTGTAACGGCATTCCAAATCATCAGTTGCGGCGCATCAATTCTGACACTCTCAGTGACATCGACGGTTCTCGGATTGAAGTTGCCATAAACCACAAGCAAGACGAATAAGATGAATATGATGAGAAGAATTTTGTTGATGACTTTCATGAGCTCCTCCTAAAAGATTCAAGTCAGAAGAACGTTGAACCCTGTAGTAACTACAGGGTCAAGGCAGGTTCTCAGAAGCTTAAAGCACTGAAACTTAGGCATCGCTGGGCAACGTTTGACGGTGTTCGCAATAGAGCCACACCATCCTGTCGAGGAACCAGACCTTGCCTGAGTAGATAAGAATGGTGCCGACGATCGTCGGCCAAACGTCGAGGTGCCACAGCCCCCAAGCAAGAAAAGGAAGACCAATACCGGCGACGACTGAAAGCAGAAGAGGCACGATTCGATGATGTCCGACCAACGTGCTTGATGTGTTTTCCAACCAAACTTGTTCACCAAGTACCGCCATGGACGCCCAATTATCCGTTGAATTCGGGGCGTTAAAGAGCCGAGGGTTGACCCAGGCCCACACAACAACAAGCCCGATGAAAACCAGCGACCACCACCCAAACCACGCTCTGCTCCACACTGCCATGATGAAAAGAGGAAGCACCGTGAAACGAGTCCAGACACTCATGGGGTTCGCATGTCTCTGCCATTGTTCACCACTTAGACCAAAAGCTTTCGCAATTCGCGGCCAGAATGTCTGACTCAACATAGAACCTCGCTCAGAACCGAAAACAATTAATGATCGAGATGAATCTGTATGGACGCGTCTTCAGCTCCTTTCTCAAATGAGACGTCGGAATAATCAGGTGGGCCAAATCCGGCGTCACCAGAAAAGCCATAGGGCTCAGTTGGAATGCCCAGGAAATTTTTACTAAGGCGATCGTTGTCATCCGTGTCCACGAAAGCGGCGATGGCATACTGACCGGCCGGGATATTCACGAAGCGCACCTGCACCGTTTCTCCACGCCATGGTCCTCGTTGAGCGACGACCGGATCTCCATCAGGAAAATGTTTTTCCTTATCAAACAGTGCAACGAAAAGTTCTCCTTTGGCTTTTTCGCTACCTATCACTGAGACCCTGAGTTCCTCAGCGAGTGCATGGTGAGTCACGACCAGCAGTAGCGCGAATATCAGCAGGGTTTTCATGGTTAACCTCACTTCAAGTTTTTGGTTCAGCCTGATTGATCGCCAACACCTCATCGGACCAGGCAAGCCATGAGCGATTCACTTCGATCCCACGCCTCAGTGCCATGTGCTGTAGCCGATAATGTCTTGGCATTCGATCGGGTTCTGAAAAATATCGGGCTTCGATGGCCAGGTACTTATCCAGGGTGGCCTGCCACTCGATTCTGTGAACGGTCAGTTCTTCCTCGAGATTGGTGCTCTCCCAAAAATCACCCGCAAACATCTTCAGAAGCAATGGGTCGCGGACCTTCGGGCGACTCGAGGGTGTATTCACCCACTCGGCAAGCTCCCGGCGTCCCAAATCGGTGAGCGAATAGACTTTTCGATCGGGTTTGCCTGTTTGGGGCACGTCCTCAAAGGTGACGCACCCTTCCTCTAAAAGTTTTGCAAGCTCCCGATAGGTTTGTTGGTGACTCGAACTCCAGACATTCCCCATGCGCTCTTTCAATGTCTGCGTGAGCTCGTAACCCGTGGCCGACGATTCATTCAAACAACTTAACAAGGCGAATTTCAGAGCCATTCACGATTCCTGATTCGATACAAAATGGAACAATGTTTATATGCACATGGTTGCATATAAATGCCAATAGGGCAAAATACAAAAGGTCATTGCGAGCAAAAGGTCTGTTTATGAATTTGGATATTTTTGTCGGCGCTGCGATCGCAATACAGGCGCACATCCTCGTGGCTTTGATTGCCGTCGTTGTCGGCGCTTTGCAGCTTATTCTCAAAAAAGGGACAACGCGCCACCGGGTTTTTGGCTGGTTCTGGGTGTTCCTCATGGCCGCTGTGTCGGTAAGTTCCTTCTTTATCCACGAGCTACGCGTGTGGGGTGCGTGGAGTCCCATTCACCTGCTGTCAGTTTTCACGCTGTGCATTATGGGCGTGGGTATCTGGGCCGCCCGGAACGGCAGGATGAGAACGCACGCAACTACCATGGCGGCCACCTACGTGTTTGCGTTGATTCTTACCGGGGCTCTCACCCTTCTTCCCGGTCGCATGATGCATCAAATGCTCTTGGGTGGGTGAGTCATTAACATCACTGGCCAACCTGGCCATAGAGGCATCCGTTATGTTCCGATTTGGCAAGAATTCTTCCTCCTCGAATTCCGGGCGATGGCTACTGCTCTTGGTCATTACTTTCATGGCGCCAGCGGTCGTCGCCGAAACCTACACCTATGACAAGGCCAAGGTCAGCTTTGCAGATTTCGAAGGGTTAGTGGCGCAAGTGAAAAGCCATCGCGAGAGTCGTCTCATCGACCTCGACACCTTCCTCAAAATGAGCAAAAGACCCGACGTAGTCATTCTGGATTCAAGGTCTAAATTTCGTTTTGACCGGCTTCATCTCGAAGGCGCGAAACATCTGAATTTTTCGGACTTTACCCAACAAAATCTCGAGGAGGTAATTCCCTCCTATGACACAACCGTCCTGATCTATTGCAACAACAATTTCACAGGAAACGAGACCGAGTTTCCGTCCAAGGTTGCCTTACCAACTGCTGAGATGATGCCGTCGGCGCAAATGTCAGTCCAGGAAAAGCCTCTGATGCTGGCGCTTAACGTGCCTGTCTACATCAACCTCTATGGATACGGATATCGCAACGTATATGAGCTACATGAGCTGATCAACGTTGATGATCCAAGAGTGGAGTTTGAAGGGTCCCGGTCAGTAGAAGATACCAAAAGCAAATTTTGACCCTGTAGTTACTACAGGGCTTAGACTTTGAGCAAATCTTTGTTGATAGAGGCAGACATGCACGACCACAGTCACGATCATAGCCAGCATTTCGACACCCATAACCGTTCGTTTGCCATTGCAGTGATTCTCAACACGATATTTGTCCTCGTCGAGGCGGTATATGGGGTTCTGTCCGGCTCTCTCGCATTGCTAGCCGATGCGGGCCACAACCTAAGTGACGTGATGGGTCTGATTCTGGCCTGGGTGGCCAGTTGGCTCGCAAGTAAGGCCGCTACCTACGGCAAAACCTATGGTCTGAAAAAAACCACCATCCTTGCGGCGCTTTTCAACGCTCTGATTCTTATTGCCGCTGTCGGTGGGATTACCTGGGAAGCCGTTCAGCGCCTGACAAATCCGGCTGACATTGCTGGCCTGACCATAGTCGTGGTTGCGGGCATCGGGGTACTGATCAACGGCGCAACCATGATGCTTTTTCTCAAAGGGCAAAAAGGTGACATCAATATCCGTGGCGCGTTTTTGCACATGGCCGCCGATACCGCGGTTTCGGTGGGCGTTGTGATTTCCGGAACGATCCTGATGTTTACCAACCTGACCTGGATCGATCCGGTCGTCAGTCTCGTCATTGCCGCTGTTATATTCTTCGGCACTTGGCAGTTGCTCAAAGACTCCGTCAATTTGGCAGTCGATGCCGTTCCAAAAGGCATTGATCCTTCAGCGGTCCATGAGCAGCTTGAGAGTTTACCCGGTGTACAGTCTGCCCATCACCTTCATATCTGGGCATTGAGCACCACTGAAAATGCGCTAACTGTTCACTTGGTAAAACCGGACCCCGGGAGTGACGACCAGGTCGTCAGTGAGGCTGCTGCAATGCTGAAAGAGCACTTCGGCATCCAGCACACGACTATTCAATGGGAGCGCGGTGATGGTCACTGCCCGAACACGGGCCACTGTGCAGCACAGCGTCAATGAAAAGAAATGGAATATCCGCCTGAAGGCATAAACAACCTTTCCCGCATCCGTTGATAAAACGTTAGCGTTGCTTAAATGAAGCAGTTCGCTGCTATTTATTTCAAAGGGCATTTCGGGTTTTGGGGCGCCGACCATTTTCCAGTGAAATAACACAACGCATAGTAGAAAATACTCCGTCGATTGGCAGGTCAGTTAAGCGGACATTCTCGAAGAATTACAGCCGGAAGCTTGTCATTCTATTCGTTGGTGAATGTTCGCTTTTGTTTAATGCTTAACATATACCTGACACAAAAACCTGCGAGAGCGCTTATGAAGCTCAATCCCACTTTGGTATTAAGTGCTGCCCGCTCCACGAGATAATGCGGTGCTAGATTCGATACTGTCATATCGAAGCGGTGTCGCCCAGGATCACTGGACAATCCACATTTCCCCCAATTTCGAATTTATGACCTGCACCCTGAATAAGCTGTCGTGCTGACATCCGTTGGACTAGCGGACATAACCCCGGAAAATCTTTCCATTTAATAAAAAATCATTTAATAACAATGCCTTGTAGAAACATGCGGTTTTTGGTTTGGAAAGGTGTGGATATTGGTTTTTCAGGATTCCTCGAGCTCGGCAGCCACTACATAGCAAGAAGAGGAATAGTAAATAATTGAATTAAAAGATTAATTTTTTCGTCATGGCACTACAAGATAGTGATTAACCGCAACTCAGTTAGAAAAATGCGATGTTTTGGTTGTTTTGGAAACTGATGTGGAATCCGGAGAATCTAAGGTGGCACCCGAGGAGTCTGATGTGGAATTCGCTACCTGCGTCCACAACTCATTTCGAACTGCTGATAAAGGGGATGCATATCCACAACCAAACCGCATCCATTAAACGGTCGTTTGTTGGACGCTTTATTTTACCGACGAGATCACCCTCAATAACCCTTGATCAGCGTCCAAAAATCACGTACAAAAAACTATGAACAGAAAAGGGACGTTTTATGATCATTGGCTATGCAAGAGTAAGCACACAAGACCAAAATCCAGACTTTCAAATTGATGCTTTAAAGAAAGCTGGAAGCGAACAGCTTTTTGTCGAAAAAATGACTGGCAAATTTCGGGAACGACCGGAATTGGCCCAGTGCCTGAGAACATTACGTAAAGGGGATGTGTTGATAGTTTGGAAACTCGATCGACTGGCCCGTTCCCTTAAAGACTTGGTCGAGATAGTGCAGGATTTAAACGATCGGGGCGTTGGGTTTAAATCTTTAACTGAAGCCATTGATACGACAAGTGCGGGGGGCCGCCTCGTATTCCACATCTTCGGAGCTCTTTCTGAATTTGAGCATGACCTCATTCGGGAGCGAACTAAGGCCGGCCTTCAGGCGGCAAGAGCGAGGGGGCGAAAGGGGGGCCGCAGACACGCAATGTCTCAATCTGATGTTAGGAAAGCATCCGCAATGCTTCTAGATCCCAGTATCACCAAAAAGGAGGTCGCGGCGTTCTTCAAAGTATCCAGAACAACGCTCAATTCTGCGCTGGCGCGAATCGCTTCAGATTAACTCTTCAGCTTAGAAATTGGCAGTGATCTCCTGAGTCAAACTGGCCGTGTTTGACCGGACACAACTCCCCTTTTCCTTTCCATTTATTCGATCGAAGAGGGGGAAAACCAACTGCGAATCACTAAAAAAGCCTCTCAACTGGCATTTCTACAACGATTTATCACAGCTCCAGCGAATTAGAAGTCACATCTGCCGTCAGCGGATTCCACATTAAAAGCTCTCAACCACAGCGCTCGAGGAGCACCTGGCTGCCCTGGACAGATCCACGCGAGCAGCCTCGATTTAGGGATTCTTTCGCATAGCTCGGTTGGCCGTTTCTTCAAGATCACGCCAAGTATCCTGGCCAATGGCGCCATCATTAACTGTGATAGCAATAGATGCCATTCGCAGGTAATGCTTATATGTGGTCTTTATATCAGAATGACCAAGCTGCTTCCTAAGTCCTTCCTCAACAGCGGCGTTATAATGCTGGGTCTGAATTTCAGTCTTGGATAGGTTGTTGATCATGTACTGAGTCGCATACCACGAACGAGCCGAGTGGAAAGTCCATGGGAAATCGGAAAGTTGCCGTTTCGCAACATTAGTCATTCTGGAAATCATTTCCGGCGAAACGGGCCGACCAAGTCGATTGATAAAAAAGACCTGATTGGGATCAACAGTTGGGAATCTATTTTCTAACAATTTTCTGCGCTCGAAATAAAGAGGCAGATACATCTTGCAGATTGCTTCCCATGCTTTTGTGTTGATATGAAGAGTGCGTCGTTTTCCTTTTTCTACAACCGTATAGCGGAATGTTTTGCTATTTCCAATTTCCGCCAATATTTCGGGGTAAGGTCGAATATGAAAATTCTCACCAGTGCCAAGATAGGGCATTTTGCAGATGCCTTCCTCCCTCATTCCGGTAGCAAGTGCGAGCAAAAAACAGGCTGAATAGACGGGGTCTTTATAGGCGGCCATCAGTCTCTCACGGTCGTGAAGAGACATGATCGTAAAGTCGTTTTTGTTCCTGTCATCGAAACGAGCAAAGCCTTTCGAGATTTGTCGTCGATCCCCAATCGTCCGAGACAACTGGCCTCGAACGTGCCTGAGCATACTTTCGCCTTTATAATTGAACTTCCATTCGCGATTATGGATTTGCATGGAAATTGGGAAATTATTGACCTTTAACCAGGAGTACGCATCGTGAATCAGCGCTGCATTCTGTGAAATTGTTTTATCAGAAGGCTTCATTTTTTTATTTTTATCTCTATTAAACACTTGTTCTCTTTGCCAATCATGCAAATCTTCATTAGAAGCGCTTAGCCAAAACTTTTCGCCGTCATCATGATAGCGCTTCGAAATAAAGTTCAGAAATTTACAAATATTTCCTGAGTATCTAGCCGATGTCTTTAAACTAGATGATGCTCGATCTTTTAAAAAAAGATTGAAAGGAGATAGAAGGATCTTTTTTTCTCCGTCACGTAAATAGATTACGTGGTGCGTGAAATCCGTTCTCTTGAATACATAAGAAACTTCTCGCTTTTCGACTTTCATTGCGGGTATCCCATACTCATCCCGACCAAGCAATTTCAAAAGTTGTAAGCAATGCTGAACTATATTCTATGGCACTCACATCTGCTCCCGGCTCTAACCTCAAAGGTTCTGATTCAATTGCTTTTCGTGATTCTCGATCATCCTTTCGAACTAAAACTCAAAATTCCGACCACCAATGCCAACCCTAATTGAAAGCTTATTTGGGATGATCAAATCCAGAGCTCACCTAGCAGAAATTTCAGGATTAAAACCCATCACAGCACTGAAACCGTCTTCACTCACGGGAACCTGAATACCTTCATGCACTTTTGAGACAAAGTCTTCATTGAAGACTAACTTTTCACCTCGGGCCCATAGTTTGGTTTTAGCTAGGCTAGTCTTCGCGTAAATTGCCATGATGTTGGAGTGAGACAGTTGCTTTAAGAGTTCCTCACGAATCTCTGCGCGGAATACGTTTGACTCAACAATGAGTACTTTTCCAAAAACTGGTAAGGCCGGTATTGAAGATTCGTTACATGCAAAAAAGGGCTGAAACAAGACAACAAAATTTGGTCTTTCCTCACCTACTATTTCAACAGCCAGTTTGAAATTACGGCGCTCAGCCTCCAAAAAGACCTTATGCGCATCCCGTACGGTAGGTTCTGCAATTGCAGAAAGAGCCGAATAATCAGGCTTAAGATGACCAACTACTTCACAGCCTCCTCGATTTTGCTGAGTTCTGAGCTTAGTAACCTCGATCTGTAATTTATTAACTTCTTTAGCTTTTTCTCGTGCTAGCCTAGCCTGATCTTCCACTTGGTCTTGAAGACGTTTAATTGAGCTCGACGTTTTTATTAGGTCAAACTCATCAGCGTCGTACTTCATTAATGTCGAAAATATTTGGTCTTCTTTCTCTCTTAGGGCTAACTCCCTAGATTCCTCTAGGTCTTTCACTTTATCCTCGAGTTCTCGAACTAAGCTTAAAAGCTTTTCTTCCGTCGTTGAGGGTTCGAAAACATTGGTTTCAGGATCTAGATAGCCATACAGATGTTTAAACTTTCGACTAAAAGTTTGCCTCGTAATGCCGAGTCGCTCAGCCACTTCGGCCACAGTAAATCGATCGCACGGCCTTTCAGACCGCATGGTTTCAAGCTCTGCAATGACGTCATCTTCTGTTTTAGTTCTTTGAGAAAAGCCCCGTACTTCCGGAAAATGATCGTATAGCCAAGCTCTTGAAACATTTAGAGACGACGCTAATGCCGACACACTAAAGGCGCCCGAATCTGTTAACTCCGTGACAGCTTTTTCAAAAGCTCTACGATCAACCATACTGAACCTCAGAACTACGAGCTATAACGTTCCCTTTCGAGCGCGTTATAAGTCGGTCGAGCAAGTCCCTGTTTTCCTCGATTCTTGATGTGTAGTACTGCTCAACACGATCGTCCCCATATTCCGGTAGGAACTTCAACTTTTTCTCATAGAACGAGATTTGCAGTTTTACATTCTCGATCGACTCCGATGTGTGAAGAACCCGTGGACAGGACAGGTAGTCGCAGAATTCAGGATTCGGTTTGCGATCTTCCGTATCCGCAATACATGGAGGTTTCTTCCTATACACGTCGCTACTACTCAGACAGAAAGCACCTATTGGGGTCTTACTGATAAAAAGAGGGACTCCTGTCTCTAACGCAGAATGGACAAATGACTCCACGTCTGCCGCAAGGACCTGACCCGGATAGTGCTGAACGCTCCGCTGTCTTAATGAGTCTGCAAGATCACCAACTGCCTCACCTGAGGTAATCTTATTTAACGCTTCATGCAAATCCTGGGTATAGTTCTCCTCCAACAACTCCATAACTGATCCCGAAAGAAGTTCATTGCGCAGGATATAACGCAAAGTCATCCCATAAGATTTGTGCCCAAATAGCTCACGGATTAGATCAACATTCTCTTCGCCCTTAGAGATTAGAAGCCATGCAAGCGTTTTTCTCAGTTGGTGAGAGTGACCGATTTGGCCAGAGAAGTCCTCAATGAAGCTTGTTACATCGCGGCTTACAGTTGTTATTTTTATCTTTGGATACATTTTCTTGGTCACGATATCTGACACTAGCAAATAATCGCTCGAAAGTTCGTTTCTTTGCGATTCAAACAGTCTTTCAAGAATTCTGACTGCCTCTGCAACTATCGGCGGAACCGGTATTTCATCGGCAGTACCCCTCTTTGGATCTGACGACACTTTGAACCGCGTAATCTTCAAGTAAGCGTCACCATCGCGCAAAAACAGGGCACCAACTTTCAAATGGGCAATTTCTGCTCTACGCATTCCAGTTAGTAGCCCAATTATGAATATACAAGCTCGCTTCAGGTTTATTACTTCTGGCCGAACCACATTTATGTCTATGGTTGTTCTGTCCTGATAGCCGGATTTATAACCATGCGACCGAACTTTCTTGGTTTTCGATTTAAATTCAAATATTTTTCTATTGGTACCAGGAAAGCAAGGAGCTATAAAACTCTCTAACTCACGAAAAAGCTTTTTGGTTTTACCATCACTTCTAACCAACGCTAGCCTGCCGCCTGCCATTTTGGGGCGTCCCTTGATGAGGCTTGAAGCTTTGATAATTGCATCCGAAAGCTCATATATATAATCGTTTGCTGCGTCATAGCACAGCTTCACTTGCTGTGCGTTTAGCGGCTTCCAGGTATTCGAATCAGCCCGCTCGTAAAGTTCTTTCCGAGTTCTCTCAAATTCTTTTGACATCACATCAGAAATTGTGAAATTTGCTCTACTCCAAGCTGGCATCGCCCCAGTTTCCGATGCATGAATCCAAGTCTCCAAAACAACAGGTAAACGTATGGTCAGATCGGCAAAGGTCTTAGAATAATTGGAGGTTCGAGCGCAGTGGTCCAGGAAGTCTCTTATTTGCTCACCATCTATGTTTTGTATGATCGATTTTTGAACAAGATTTTGCTCGAACATGAATTCACGAGCAAATCCTCTGAGTAAAATTGAGTGAGCCTTCGTAGACGCCCATGAACGCACGTTACTAATGGCGGAATCCGGAAAAGAGTAATACGTTAGGATTTTCAAAAATTCTTTCAAATCGGGAAATGCTGATATATTCGCGTTCTTGCTGTCGAGAATATCATTGAACGTAAACGAAACGTGTTCACCTGGTGCTGTTTTAATACGCCAATAATCCTGATGGAAATAAACGCCATCAGCGATTTCGAGATTTTCTCTACTTCGTTTTTCAGCGATATTCCTAACGATCACAGTGCATCTCCCAGAATAATTGGCGGTAATATGTGACCTTCAAGAAACGTGCGGTCTTTCGCTTCTTCGACATCCTCTTGGTACGGCCAGGAATCAACTACATTTTTAGCTGCATTATATTCATCGAGGAAGATCGAGAATTGATCATCTCGGAGGGATCGTCTTTGTTGTTCGAGGTAGAGATATCGGTCTACAACAAATGGGAGATTATCGTTAAACACTTGAGACCTAGAGCAGAGCAAGCATTTGTTGAATGCTTTACAAGGATCGCCGGCTTTTTGCCGTCGAAAATGGCCAGGCCAAGTAGGGCGATAAGGATCTGAGCACACCGCAATTGGATTTTTATTCGAGTGATCTGAGAAGATTGAGTAGATCTTATCCTCCATCGATTTAGTCTCTCGGAGGGGGATCAGCTCTCCGGCAAAGCTTCCATCTGAAATTGAATCGTCAATTTCTGAGAGAACACGGGACAATTTATCTTTTCGATCCTGCCTGAAATGAGATCCCGATTGGTAGAACTCATCAGTTATTGCCGAGTGAGAATGCCCAAATAAGGTAACGAGGAGTGCAAAAGGGATATCTTGATTCTTTGCTTTAAAATATAGATGGGTCGGTCTGAGCCTTCTCTCGTCAACTCGAAAGCCAAGGGTCTTTTCGTATATTTTATTCAAAGTGCTGTTCGTACGTCCCTTCGGTCCCTCCGGATGGAGAACTCGCAGGGAGCCGTGTCGACGTATATCCTTGACACCGGTACCAAAAACGAGGAACGGCTCAAATCCTAGATCCTCTACCAAATTCAAATATGACTGACTTCGCCGAAGTGATTCCGTCCGCTTTAGCCACAGCCTAATCAGGTTATAAGCGCTTTCAGGCTGGGTTCTACTTGATGGGGCGAACATGCTCTTTGCTTCAAGGTATCCAGCTCCTCTCTGGGTTCCCTTTAGTTTGAGCGTTTTTAAGAAAACATAGTCGCTACTTGGGTCAATGTCTTGAAATGTGTAGTCACTTGGATCAATTCTTGCCACTAAGTCTGGAGACCAGCCAGTTTCTAGACAAATTGCCTTTCGTATGGCGGCCGCCTCTTCCTCGGATGGCACTAGAATGTCTACTACATCTTGGAAGCCGAATTCTGGATAATCAGAAAGTACAGGCGCCACGTACTTTGTTCGCTGCACGCTAAATCGTTTACGCAGCAACTTAACGGGGTTTTCAAGCTCTTCATAGTCGATCTTCCTAACATTCATGCCGAATTTGCCATCTGGATCGAAGGCAGATCCGTCAGCATCAATCGGAAAATCCGGGTAGTACTCGCGCAAACCTGACAAGGCATCCATGAGGGTAACTTGGTACTTAAAAAAGCGCAGTTCTCCTGAGGCGAAGGCAGCCCCACTCTTCTCCATTACTGAAATATGGGATTCAGCTGCGTGGCATAGATCTACTCTCTCGCGAATCTTCTTCACAGTCGCACTCAAATACAAACACAGCTTTCTGTACTCTTCTCGAGACAAAGGGTCGAAATGATCTACGTCTGGTTTTGGTGGACAACGCCACCTGGAGGCGGAGGTTTTGAATTTCACGCCGCGTTTTTCCAACATTCGGCAAAATCGACGGACCACCGTCGAAGAAAGATAAGAGTTGTGCTCTGTACAGGTCGCGATAAGCCCCTGGACAAACTCACTAAATTCCCAAAGACCCACGCGATCAGTATCAAAGTCTTCTGGAAACTTTGCAGAGCAGAACGTCAAGAACGCGTTAACTGCTGATGATTCTTGCTTGGTTTTAGCCAATTCAGCCAAAGAAATAGAGAGATCTTTAAAGTTCATAACGCGATCAGGCCGGGAGGTCATCAATAGGGAGCATGCAACTATCAACGAAGACGTCGATTACGTCCTGCACCTCAGGGCAATCTCGTTTTATCACGTCAATCTGTTTTTCTAGGCTATTCCGCACTCCCTGAAATTCCGTAACATTGCCGAACCTTTGCTCGTCCAAAACCTTCAGATAGGCGGAAATGATATCCGCTGCTTTTAGAAGAGACTTGTAGGCTGGATCAACCTGCTCCTGGATCACTAGGGGTGCATAGTAGCTCTGAAGATCCTTCGGCAACGATTCGATACATTCACGTTCAGCAAGCAATTCCAGTCTTTTGTACTGTTGGGTAAACTCTTTGTTGTGGTACTTCACAACGTGATTTTGGTCCTGAAGTTTGGTTTCTGATACCTCATGAAAGATCGCCAAAGTCGCGGCCTTATCTGGATCCAACTCCCCTCCATAACGTTCTTTTTTGATAACACAAAGAAGGTGAGCAATCACGGCAACCTGATGACTGTGTTCAGCTACGTTCTCTGGCTTCACGCAATGCATCAACCCCCAACGCTTGATTAACGGCATCCGAAAAATCCAGGCCAAAAAAGCACTCTGTCGCACAAATAGATCCTTTCTTTTGCTCCTACACTACTTAACACTATAGAACGAATTAGAAATAATGCAAATTTTGACACAAAAAAATATTTAGAATTAATC
>JASTVH010000019.1:0-16226 GCA_042862465.1 Marinobacteraceae bacterium S3BR75-40.1
GTGGTCGTCACACTCCGTTCTTCAAGGGCTACCGTCCGCAGTTCTACTTCCGTACCACCGACGTAACGGGTGCGGTTGAGCTGCCGGAAGGTGTCGAAATGGTAATGCCGGGCGATAACGTGAAGCTCGAAGCCACTCTGATCGCGCCGATCGCGATGGAGGATGGCCTGCGTTTCGCGATCCGTGAAGGCGGTCGTACCGTTGGTGCCGGCGTTGTCACCAAGATCATCGAGTGATCTTGTAACCAGTTAGTGTAGGCCAGTAGCTCAATTGGCAGAGCAGCGGTCTCCAAAACCGCAGGTTGGGGGTTCGATTCCCTCCTGGCCTGCCATCCTTTAAAAGTTGGCACCCAAAGCGGATTCCTATGGAGTCTAAAGTCGAACAAAGCACCAGCCGCTTCGATGCAGTGAAGTGGCTGGTTGTTTTTTTAATCGTGGCCATCGGCGTCGTTGGTAATCAGTATTACAGCGCCGAGTCTCTGCTGTATCGTTCGCTGGCATTGGTTGGTTTGGGGTTGGTGGCTGCTGTCATCGCCTTGCAGACTGATCGGGGTCGTCGGCTTGCGCGTCTTTTGAAGGAGGCGCGAGTAGAGATTCGCAAGGTGGTGTGGCCGACCCGTCAGGAGCTGGTGCAAACCACCGCGATCGTCATTGTCTTTGTGCTCATTGTGGCGTTGCTGCTGTGGGCGATGGATTCGATTATCGCCTGGATTGTTTCCGGAATTATTGGGTGAGCGAAGGGGTCGTCATGGCAAAACGCTGGTACGTCGTCCACGCCTATTCAGGCTATGAAAAGCAGGTCATGCGAGCCCTGAAAGAGCGTATTGCGCTCAACAGCATGGAAGACCGCTTTGGTGAGGTCCTGGTGCCCACCGAGGAAGTGGTTGAAATGCGCGAGGGTAAAAAGCGCAAAAGTGAGCGTAAGTTTTACCCGGGGTATGTGCTGGTCCAGATGGAAATGGACGATGAGACCTGGCACCTGGTCAAGAGTACGCCTCGCGTAATGGGCTTTATCGGGGGAACACCTGATAAGCCGGCACCCATCACCGAAAAGGAAGCTGATGCCATTCTTCAGCGTGTCCAGAGTGGTGCCGAGAAGCCCAAGCCGAAGACGCTGTTTGAGCCGGGCGAAATTGTACGAGTTATCGATGGGCCGTTTGCCGATTTCAACGGCGTCGTCGAGGAAGTGGATTACGAGAAGAGCCGCGTCAAGGTGGCGGTTCTGATCTTTGGTCGTTCAACGCCTGTCGAGCTGGAATTCAGCCAGGTCGAAAAGGACTGATAGCGGCCACATTCAAAACGGCTCGCGCACTGTTACGTGCTGCGGGCTTTTTGTGTCTGAACCGGGGAGCCGAAAGGCGCTAGTACCCATCAGGAGGAAAACATGGCTAAGAAGATTGAAGCGTATATCAAGCTTCAGGTTGCGGCTGGCCAAGCCAATCCCAGCCCCCCCGTCGGCCCGGCTCTGGGTCAGCATGGTGTCAACATCATGGAGTTCTGTAAGGCGTTCAACGCTGCTACGCAGAACATTGAGCCCGGACTGCCGACTCCGGTCGTCATTACCGTATACAGCGATCGCAGCTTCACGTTCATCACCAAGACTCCGCCCGCGGCGATTCTGCTCAAGAAGGCTGCAGGCATTAAGAGTGGTTCCGGTGAGCCGAACACCAAGAAGGTGGGTACGGTGAACCGTGAGCAACTGGAAGAGATCGCCAAGACCAAAGAGCCTGACCTGACCGCAGCCGATATGGATGCCGCCGTTCGCACGATCGCCGGTACTGCGCGCAGTATGGGCCTGAACGTGGAGGGCGTCTAAGATGGCTAAGTTGAGCAAGCGTCAGAAGTTGATCCTGGAAAAGGTCGACAAATCGAAAGCATACGCAATTGACGAAGCGGTAGCGCTGCTGAAGGAACTTGGCGAGCAGGTCAAGTTCAAAGAGTCTATCGACGTTGCCGTCAACCTGGGTGTCGATGCCCGTAAATCCGACCAGGTAGTGCGTGGTTCTACCGTGCTGCCGAACGGCACTGGCAAAACAGTTCGGGTTGCTGTCTTTACCCAGGGTGCGAATGCGGACAAGGCCAAAGAGGCCGGCGCCGACATCGTGGGTATGGAAGATCTGGCTGAAGAAGTGAAGAAGGGCAACCTGGATTTTGACGTTGTCATCGCCACTCCGGATGCCATGCGCGTCGTTGGCCAGTTGGGTCAGATCCTCGGTCCCCGCGGCCTGATGCCGAACCCGAAGGTTGGTACTGTGACGCCGGACGTTGAAACCGCGGTCAATAACGCCAAGGCCGGTCAGGTGCGTTACCGTACAGACAAGAATGGCATTATCCACAGCCCGGTGGGCAGTGTGGATTTCGACGCCGATGCGATCAAGCAAAACGTGGAAGCCCTGATCAATGATCTGAAAAAGGCCAAGCCGGCTTCCGCAAAAGGCGTCTACCTGAAGAAGGTTTCCCTGTCCTCCACCATGGGGCCGGGGCTGGCTGTCGATCTGGGATCGCTGGCCATCTAAGCAAGTAGTAGCAAGAACTTTGTAGTCTAGGCGTGAGCCGGGCTGTCAAAGACCGCAGGTACCCAAGCCATCCGGCCAGGGTTTAAAGAAAGCCTGCGCAGACGGTGTGACGACGTTCTCTCAGAACAAAGCACCGTTAGGTTGTCCCTTTGGGGGCATTTGTAGGGTTGCTGGTTCACTCCAGCGCACTGAAGGAGAAATCCAGTGGCAATCAGACTCGAAGACAAGAAGGCGATCGTCGCTGACGTCAACGAGGCTGCCAATGGTGCTTTATCGCTCGTTTTGGCTGACTATCGCGGCATCACCTCCGGTGAAATGACCGCGTTGCGCAAGAATGCCCGCGAGCAGCAGGTACGGCTTCAGGTGGTTCGTAACACCCTGGCCAAGCGTGCTGTAAAAGGCACTCAGTTTGAGTGCATCGAAGAGGTATTGGTCGGCCCGACGCTGTTTGCTTTCTCCATGGAAGATCCGGGTGCAGCCGCGCGGCTGTTGAAGGATTTTGCCAAGGAAAAGGACGCGTTCGAGATTAAAGCACTTTCTGTTGGCGGTGAATTGCTGGGTGCTGACAAGATTGATCGTCTGGCCAAGCTGCCGACACGCGACGAAGCGCTGTCGATGCTGGCCAGTGTCATCCAGGCACCGATCACCAAGCTGGCCCGTACTTTCAACGAGTTCCCGTCGAAAGTTACGCGCGCGGTGGCAGCAGTTCGCGATCAGAAGAAAGATGCAGCCTAATAGGTTTATCAGTTCATAGTTTATTTTTGGGAGAAGAGTCATGGCTCTGTCTAAAGACGATATTTTGAATGCAATTGCTGAAATGAGCGTGATGGAAGTTGTTGAGCTCGTTGAAGCGATGGAAGAGAAGTTCGGTGTTTCTGCCGCTGCCGCTGCTGCTGTTGCTGCCGCTCCGGCCGCTGCAGGTGGTGGTGAAGCTGCCGCTGCTGAAGAGCAGAGCGAGTTCGACGTTGTTCTGACTGGCGCTGGTGAGAAGAAGGTTAACGTTATCAAGGCTGTTCGTGAGCTGACCGGTCTGGGTCTGAAAGAAGCGAAGGCCATGGTTGACGGCGCACCTTCTTCTGTTAAGGAAGGCGTTGAGAAAGGCGAAGCTGAAGAAGCGAAGAAGAAGCTTGAAGAAGCTGGCGCTTCCGTCGAGCTCAAGTAAGGGATTGTTGAATCCCTTGACATGCTGAAAGCATGAAATGGCTGGTGGCCTTGTGCTGCCGGCCTTTTTCTGTTGTATAACGTGTCAATTAAATGGTTGATACGGTTACAGCGATCAGCCCTGGTCTTTTCCAAGACAGTGCAGTCGGCTGAGCAAGTCAGCCCAAGAAGCGGAAGCACCGTTTCATGATACCAGTTATCAGGTCCAAAGCTGGGGAATGCAGATGACTTACTCCTATACTGAGAAAAAGCGTATCCGGAAAGATTTTGGCAAATTGCCTTCTGTCATGGATGTCCCCTACCTGTTGGCAATCCAGCTCGATTCCTATCGGGATTTCCTCCAGGTGGATACGCAGTCCGACAATCGTCAGGACACAGGACTACATGCCGCTTTCAAATCCGTATTCCCAATTGTCAGCTACTCCGGCAATGCCGCTTTGGAGTATGTCAGTTATCGTTTGGGCGATCCGGTATTTGATGTCAAAGAATGCCAGCTGCGTGGCGTGACCTATGCGGCACCGCTGCGCGTAAAAGTTCGCCTGATCATCTATGACAAGGAATCGTCCAACAAGGCGATCAAGGACATCAAGGAGCAGGAAGTCTATATGGGCGAAATGCCCTTGATGACTGAAAACGGCACCTTCGTTGTCAACGGTACCGAGCGTGTCATCGTCTCCCAGTTGCACCGTTCGCCGGGCGTATTCTTCGATCACGACAAGGGCAAGACCCATTCATCCGGTAAGCTGCTCTATTCGGCGCGGGTGATTCCTTACCGTGGCTCCTGGCTGGATTTCGAGTTCGATCCGAAAGATTCCGTATTCGTGCGGATTGACCGCCGGCGCAAGCTGCCCGCCAGTATTCTGTTGCGGGCATTGGGTTTCAGTGCCGAAGAAATTCTCGACATGTTCTTCGAAACCAGTAAGTTCCAGCTGGGAGAGGAGAAGTGTCAGCTTGAGTTGGTTCCGAGCCGGTTGCGGGGCGATATCGCCACGTTCGATATCAAGGATCCCGACGGCAACCTCATCGTTGAGGAAGGCCGTCGTATTACCGCGCGTCACATCCGTCAGCTGGAAAAGGCAGGTATCACCGAGCTGGAAGTGCCTCGCGAGTACCTCTATGGCCGGGTGACCGCCAAAGACATCGTGGACGAGAAGAGCGGTGAGTTGCTGGTCGAGTGCAACACCGAGCTGACCGAGGAACTGTACGAAAAGATCATCGGCGCGGGCATCACCGAACTGGAGACGCTCTACACCAATGATCTCGACTGCGGGCCGTTCATGTCCGATACCCTGCGTATCGATCCGACCCGGAACCAGCTGGAAGCGCTGGTCGAGATCTACCGCATGATGCGTCCGGGTGAGCCGCCTACCAAGGAGTCGGCAGAGAACCTGTTCAATAACCTGTTCTTCTCCGAAGAGCGGTACGATCTGTCCGCGGTGGGCCGCATGAAGCTCAACCGCCGTCTGGGTCGGGAAGAGCTTGAAGGCGCCGGAGTCCTGAACAATGAAGATATTGTGGATGTCCTGCGGACCTTGATCGACATCCGTAACGGTCGCGGTTCCGTCGATGATATCGACAACCTGGGTAACCGCCGCATCCGTTCCGTCGGCGAAATGGCCGAGAACCAGTTCCGGGTTGGCCTGGTCCGGGTTGAGCGGGCGGTGCGCGAGCGCCTGAGCCTGGCAGAGAGCGAAGGTCTGATGCCGCAGGATCTGATCAACGCCAAGCCGGTGGGTGCTGCAATCAAGGAATTCTTCGGTTCCAGCCAGCTGTCCCAGTTCATGGACCAGAACAATCCGCTGTCTGAAGTGACCCACAAGCGTCGTGTATCCGCTCTGGGTCCCGGCGGTCTGACTCGAGAGCGTGCCGGCTTCGAGGTTCGAGACGTACACCCGACCCACTACGGTCGTGTCTGTCCAATCGAGACCCCGGAAGGTCCGAACATCGGCCTGATCAACTCGCTGGCCACCTATGCCCGCACCAACAACTACGGTTTCCTGGAAAGTCCGTATCGGAAGGTTATCGATGGTGTGGTAACCGATGACATCGTTTATCTCTCGGCGATTGAAGAAAGCAATTACGTGATCGCCCAGGCCAGCGCCAAGGTTGAAGACGGCAAGCTGACCGATGAGCTGGTGACCGTACGTCACCAGAACGAGTTCACCGTGATGCCGCCGGAAAAGGTCAACTACATGGACGTGTCGCCGCGCCAGGTAGTGTCCGTGGCGGCAGCCATGATCCCGTTCCTGGAACACGATGACGCCAACCGGGCATTGATGGGTTCCAACATGCAGCGCCAGGCGGTGCCGACTCTGCGAGCCGAGAAGCCGCTGGTGGGTACCGGCATGGAGCGCATCGTTGCCCAGGATTCCGGTGTCTGTGTGGTCGCCCGTCGGGGTGGTGTCATCGAGAGCGTGGATGCCGCGCGGATCGTGGTACGCGTCAACGACGAGGAAACCGAGTCCGGTGATGCCGGTGTGGACATCTACAACCTCACCAAGTACACCCGCTCCAACCAGAACACCTGTATCAATCAGCGTTCTCTGGTGCGTCAGGGTGAGCAGATTAACCGGGGCGACGTTCTGGCCGACGGTCCGTCCGTCGATATGGGCGAGCTCGCACTGGGGCAGAACATGCGCATCGCGTTCATGCCCTGGAACGGTTACAACTTCGAGGACTCCATCCTGGTATCCGAGCGGATTGTCCAGGAAGACCGCTTCACCACCATTCACATCCAGGAGCTGACCTGTGTGGCTCGGGACACCAAGCTGGGCTCTGAAGAGATCACAGCGGACATCCCGAACGTGGGTGAGAGTGCACTGGCGAAACTCGACGAGTCCGGCATTGTCTATATTGGTGCGGAAGTCGGTGCAGGCGACATTCTGGTAGGTAAGGTAACGCCGAAGGGTGAAACCCAGCTGACACCGGAAGAGAAGCTGCTGCGTGCCATCTTCGGTGAGAAGGCGTCCGACGTGAAGGATACGTCCCTGCGCGTTCCGACTGGCACTCGCGGCACCATCATTGACGTTCAGGTCTTCACCCGTGATGGCGTGGAGAAGGATCAGCGCGCCCTGTCCATCGAGAAGGACGAGCTGGACAAGTTCCGCAAGGATCTGAAGGACGAGTTCCGGATTGTCGAAGGGGCTACCTTCGAGCGCCTGCGCTCCGCCCTGGAAGGTCAGGAAGTTATCAGCGGCCCGGGCCTCAAGAAGGGTGCCAAGCTGACCGGTGACTATCTCGCCGAGCTGTCGCGGGATGACTGGTTCAAGCTGCGGATGGCGAACGACGAGCTGAACGAACTGCTTGAGCGCTCGGAAGAAGGTCTGGAAGAGCGCAAGAAGGATCACGAGCAGCGCTTTGAGGACAAGAAGCGCAAGATCCAGCAGGGCGACGATCTGGCGCCGGGCGTATTGAAGATCGTCAAGGTCTACCTGGCGGTGAAGCGTCGTATTCAGCCGGGTGACAAGATGGCCGGTCGTCACGGTAACAAGGGTGTCATCTCCGCCATCATGCCGATCGAAGATATGCCCTATGATGAGCAGGGCGAACCGGTTGACGTGGTGTTGAACCCGCTGGGTGTGCCGTCGCGGATGAACGTAGGTCAGGTTCTGGAGACGCACCTGGGCGCCGCCGCCAAGGGTCTGGGCAACAAGATCAACAAGATGTTGGAAGCCCAGAAGAAGGTTGCGGACATTCGTAAGCTGCTGGAAGAGATCTATAACAGCGACGAATCGCCGAAGGAGGATCTTGACAGCCTGAGCGACGAGGAAGTCCTCGAGCTGGCCCGGAACCTGCGCGCAGGTGTGCCCATGGCGACAGCGGTCTTCGACGGTGCGAAGGAGCACGAGGTCAAGAAGATGCTGGAGCTGGCGGATATGGATACCAGTGGCCAGGTCATGTTGCGCGACGGTCGCACTGGCGATGTTTTCGATCGCCCTGTTACCGTAGGCTATATGTACATGCTCAAGCTCAACCATCTTGTGGATGACAAGATGCATGCCCGTTCGACCGGGTCTTACAGCTTGGTTACCCAGCAGCCGCTGGGTGGTAAGGCGCAATTCGGCGGACAACGTTTCGGTGAGATGGAGGTCTGGGCCCTGGAAGCCTATGGCGCGGCCTACACCCTTCAGGAAATGCTCACCGTCAAGTCGGACGACGTCAATGGACGGACGAAGATGTACAAGAACATTGTCGATGGCGATCACCGGATGGAACCGGGAATGCCGGAGTCCTTCAACGTTCTGGTCAAGGAAATCCGTTCGCTGGGTATCGATATCGAGCTGGAAACGGAATAAGCCGAATTGTTGTTTGGCAGCAGGTGCGGGCGCTAGTCGCCCGCCGGAGATAAACGCCATCCGGAGCTGTTACCGATGAAAGATTTGCTGAATCTGCTCAAAAGCCAGAATCAAAAGACCGAATTCGATGCCATTCGCATCGGTTTGGCATCGCCGGAGATGATCCGGTCATGGTCCTTCGGCGAGGTCAAAAAGCCGGAGACGATTAACTATCGGACCTTCAAGCCCGAGCGCGACGGCCTCTTCTGCGCCAAGATTTTCGGCCCGGTGAAGGATTACGAATGTTTGTGCGGCAAGTACAAGCGCCTCAAGCATCGTGGTGTCATCTGTGAGAAGTGCGGTGTGGAAGTCGCTCTGGCGAGCGTACGTCGTGATCGCATGGGTCACATCGAGCTGGCCAGCCCGACCGCTCATATCTGGTTCCTCAAATCGCTGCCTTCCCGCATCGGTTTGATGCTTGATATGACGCTGCGGGACATCGAGCGCGTCCTCTATTTTGAGTCCTTTATCGTTATTGAGCCGGGCATGACCACGCTGGAAAAAGGTCAGCTGCTCAACGACGAGCAATATTACGAGGCGCTGGAAGAGTTCGGTGACGAGTTTGACGCCCGCATGGGCGCCGAGGCCATCCAGGCGCTGCTGGGCGATATCGACCTGCAGTCCGAGGTTGACCGTCTGCGCGAGGAGCTGCCACAGACCTCCTCCGAAACCAAGATCAAGAAGATCTCTAAGCGGCTCAAGCTGATGGAGGCCTTCCTCAACTCCGGCAACCGTCCGGAGTGGATGATCATGACGGTGCTGCCCGTATTGCCGCCGGACCTGCGTCCGTTGGTGCCGCTGGACGGTGGTCGTTTCGCGACCTCCGACCTCAACGATCTCTATCGCCGGGTGATCAACCGTAACAACCGACTCAAGCGTCTGCTCGAGCTCAATGCGCCAGATATCATTGTGCGTAACGAGAAGCGGATGCTGCAGGAATCGGTTGACGCGCTGCTCGACAACGGCCGCCGCGGTCGTGCCATCACCGGCTCCAACAAGCGCCCGCTGAAGTCCTTGGCTGACATGATCAAGGGTAAGCAGGGGCGTTTCCGTCAGAACCTGCTGGGTAAGCGGGTCGATTACTCCGGCCGTTCCGTCATCGTGGTGGGGCCGTACCTGCGCCTGCACCAGTGCGGTCTGCCGAAGAAAATGGCTCTGGAGCTATTCAAGCCGTTCATCTTCTCCAAGCTGGAGCATCGTGGTCTGGCGACCACGATCAAGGCGGCCAAGAAGATGGTTGAGCGCGAAGAGCCGGTGGTCTGGGACATCCTGGACGAAGTGATTCGCGAGCACCCGGTCATGCTGAACCGGGCGCCGACGCTGCACCGTCTGGGTATACAGGCCTTTGAGCCGGTACTTATCGAAGGTAAGGCGATCCAGCTGCACCCGCTGGTCTGTGCCGCCTATAACGCCGACTTCGACGGTGACCAGATGGCGGTACACGTACCGCTGACACTGGAAGCACAACTCGAAGCGCGGGCGCTGATGATGTCCACCAACAACATCCTGTCGCCGGCCAACGGTGAGCCCATCATCGTACCGTCACAGGACGTGGTACTGGGGCTGTACTACATGACCCGTGAGCGCAAGCGTGCCGCGGGCGAAGGTATGGTCTTTGCCGATGTGAAGGAAGTGCACCGTGCCTATGGCGCGGGCAAGGTCGATCTGCAGGCCGGCATCAAGGTGCGGGTACGCGAAGCCGTCCGCAATGAAGACGGTGAGCTGGAAGAGAACACCCAGCTGCGTGAAACCACCGTGGGCCGCGCCATGCTGTTCGATATCGTGCCGGATGGCCTAGCCTTCGAGCTGGTGAACCGCCCGCTCGTCAAGAAAGCCATTTCGCGCCTGATCAACGCCTGCTACCGCCAGGTGGGGCTGAAAGAAACCGTGATCTTTGCGGATCAGCTGATGTACACCGGTTTCCACTACGCGACCGTTTCCGGTTCTTCGATTGGCGTTAACGACTTTGAAATCCCGGACGAAAAGTACGAGATGATCGAGGCGGCCGAGGAAGAGGTGCTGGAGATCGAATCCCAGTTCGCTTCCGGTCTGCTGACCCAGGGCGAGAAATACAACAAGGTCATCGATATCTGGTCACGTGCCAACGATAAGGTATCCAAGGCCATGATGGATCGCCTGAGTCAGGAGCCGGTCTATGGCGATGACGGGGAGGCGCTGAAGGATGAAGACGGTAATCCGGTCATGCAGGAGTCATTCAACTCCGTCTACATGATGGCCGATTCCGGCGCCCGGGGTTCTGCCGCGCAGATTCGTCAGCTTGCCGGTATGCGTGGCCTGATGGCCAAGCCGGATGGCTCGATCATCGAGACGCCGATCACCGCGAACTTCCGGGAAGGTCTGAACGTACTGCAGTACTTCATCTCGACGCACGGTGCCCGGAAAGGTCTGGCGGATACCGCCCTGAAGACCGCGAACTCCGGTTACCTGACCCGTCGTCTGGTTGATGTGGCTCAGGATCTGGTGGTCACCGAAACCGATTGTGGCACCGAAGATGGCCTATTGATGACCCCGCTGATCGAAGGCGGTGACGTCGTTGTGCCGCTGGGTGACCGGGTGCTGGGTCGTGTCACCGCGCGTGACGTATTCACGCCGGGCGACAAGGAAAACGCCGTGGTCCCAGCAGGCACCCTGCTGGACGAGAAAACTGTCGAGCATATCGAAAAGGCGGGTGTGGACGAGATCTGGGTGCGTTCAACCATCAGCTGTAAGACTCGTCATGGGGTCTGCTCCAACTGCTACGGTCGTGACCTGGCTCGGGGCCATCTGGTCAACGTTGGTGAGGCGGTCGGTGTTATCGCTGCCCAGTCCATCGGTGAGCCGGGTACCCAGCTGACCATGCGGACCTTCCATATCGGTGGTGCTGCAAGCCGGGCTTCCGCTGTGGACAATATCCAGGTCAAGCACGGCGGCAAGGTGCGCCTGCACAACATGAAGAGCATCGAGAAAGCCGACGGTTCGCTGGTGGTGGTGTCCCGTTCCTCCGCATTGGCTGTTGCCGACGACCACGGTCGTGAGCGCGAGTGGTACAAGCTGCCCTACGGTGCTGTGCTGAGCGTGAAGAATGGCGATATGGTGGATGCCGGCGCGATCGTTGCGAAGTGGGATCCGCATACGCACCCGATCATCGGTGAAGCCGACGGTACGGTGAAGTTCGTCGGGCTGGACGAAAGCATCACCATGAAGACCCAGACCGACGAACTGACTGGTCTGTCCACCATTGAGATCATGGATGCCAAGGATCGTCCGGCCGCTGGCAAGGATATCCGTCCGATGATCCAGCTGGTGGACGACAAGGGTGAGGAAATCATCTTGCCTGGCGGCTCACCGGCACAGTACTTTCTGCCGGCTAATGCCCTGGTAACGCTCCGCAACGGCGACAAGATCGAATTGGGTGACGTTATTGCTCGGATCCCCCAGGAAACCTCGAAGACCCGGGACATCACCGGTGGTCTGCCGCGAGTGGCGGATCTGTTTGAGGCGCGGCGCCCGAAAGAGCCGTCCATCCTGGCGGAGATTTCCGGTACGGTCAGCTTCGGCAAAGAGACCAAGGGTAAGAAGCGTCTGGTCATCACCCCGAAGGATGGCGATCCGTACGAGGTGCTGATTCCGAAGTGGCGCCAGCTCAACGTGTTCGAGGGCGAAACGGTCGAGCGCGGGGAAGTGGTCTCCGACGGGCCATCCAACCCGCACGATATCCTGCGCCTGCTGGGTATTGGCGAGCTGGCCAAGTACATCACCAACGAAATCCAGGACGTCTATCGACTGCAGGGCGTTGTCATCAACGATAAACATATCGAGGTTATCGTGCGGCAGATGCTGCGCAAGGTGGAAATCACCGACCCGGGCGAAACCACGTTTATCAATGGTGATCAGGTCGAGTACCACGTGGCACTCGACGAAAACGACCAGGCAGAGACCCAGGACAAGGAGCCGGCCAAGTACGAGCGTCAGCTGCTGGGTATCACCAAGGCGTCCCTGGCGACGGAATCCTTCATTTCCGCCGCATCCTTCCAGGAAACCACGCGGGTCCTGACAGAAGGTGCGGTAACCGGCAAGCGCGATTACCTGCGCGGTTTGAAGGAAAACGTGGTCGTAGGTCGTCTGATTCCGGCCGGTACCGGCCTGACCTACCACAACGAACGTCGTCGCAAGCGCGAGCAGACTGAGAGTCAGCACGTGAGTGCGGAGGATGTGGTCGAGGCGCTGAGCGCAGAGCTGAACAAATAGCCGGCTCTGGTTAAAAACTCGGCAATCACTTGACTGTCAAGGGGCGCAGACTTACACTTGCGTCCCTTAAATTTTGCCCCCTCTATCTGGGGGCTTTGTTTGTTGAAACGTGGAGTTCGCTTACATGGCAACGATTAACCAGTTGGTTCGTAAGCCTCGTAAACGGAAAGCCGCCAAGAGTGACGTCCCGGCCCTGCAGGCTTGCCCGCAGCGTCGCGGTGTGTGCACTCGCGTTTACACGACTACGCCGAAGAAGCCGAACTCGGCTCTGCGGAAGGTTTGTCGTGTACGGCTGACCAATGGCTACGAGGTGTCTTCCTACATCGGCGGTGAAGGCCACAACCTGCAAGAGCACAGCGTCGTATTGATTCGCGGCGGTCGTGTTAAGGACTTGCCGGGTGTGCGTTACCACACCGTTCGCGGCACGCTGGATACCCAGGGTGTGCAGGACCGGAAGCAGGGCCGTTCCAAGTACGGTACCAAGAAACCGAAGTCATAAGTTTTTCCGAAGGGCGCCTTTTATCGTTGGCACAACGGTAAGAGTAAGGCTGAGTAGCGCTTTTGCTATCTCAGAGTGACCTGAAGACCTTTTAGATTGGATTGAGGGCTTATCAATGCCAAGACGTCGAATTGCAGCCAAGCGCGAAATTATTCCTGATCCGAAATTCGGAAGTCAGCGCCTGGCCAAGTTTATTAATCATGTGATGGAGAGCGGCAAGAAATCTGTTGCTGAGCGTATCGTTTACGGTGCGCTGGATATCGTTGCCGAGAAATCCAAAGAAGAGCCGCTCGAAGCGTTCGAGAAGGCGCTGGAAAACATTCAACCGCTGGTAGAAGTTAAGTCCCGCCGGGTTGGTGGTGCGACTTATCAGGTGCCCGTGGAAGTACGCCCGTCTCGTCAGAACGCCCTGGCCATGCGCTGGCTGGTGGAGTTCTCCCGTAAACGTGGCGAAAAATCAATGGCCCAGCGTTTGGCCGGCGAGATTCTTGATGCCGTCGAAAGCAAGGGCGCCGCGGTCAAGAAGCGTGAAGACGTGCACCGTATGGCTGAGGCCAACAAAGCCTTCTCTCACTACCGTTTCTAATCGACCGAGGTATTTAACGTGGCACGTAAAACCCCTATCAGACGTTATCGTAATATCGGTATCTGCGCGCACGTGGATGCCGGTAAGACTACAACGACCGAGCGGGTGCTCTTCTACACCGGTATCTCCCACAAGATCGGTGAGGTACACGAGGGCGCGGCGGTCATGGACTGGATGGAGCAGGAGCAGGAGCGTGGTATCACCATCACCTCTGCTGCGACCACCACGTTCTGGCGCGGTATGGACCAGCAGTATGACGAGCACCGCATCAACATCATCGATACTCCGGGACACGTTGACTTCACCATCGAGGTAGAGCGTTCTCTGCGTGTTCTCGACGGTGCGGTCGTGGTTTTCTGTGGTACGTCCGGCGTAGAGCCGCAGTCCGAGACTGTATGGCGTCAGGCCAACAAGTACGAAGTTCCCCGCATCGTGTTCGTCAACAAGATGGACCGTGCCGGCGCCAACTTCCTGCGCGTGGTTCAGCAGATCAAGGATCGCCTGGGTGCGCGCCCGGTGCCGATTCAGCTGCCGATCGGCGCTGAAGACGATTTCGAAGGCGTCATTGACCTGATCCGGATGAAGGCCATCTACTGGAATGAGGCCGATCAGGGTGCAACCTATGATCAGCGCGATATTCCGGCTGAGCTGGCTGATGAAGCCGAGAAGTGGCGCGAGGAAATGGTCGAGTGCGCCGCGGAAGCTGACGAAGAGCTGATGGAGAAGTACCTCGAAGAAGGCGAGCTTTCCGTCGATGATATCAAGGCGGGTCTGCGCAAGCGCACCCTGGCCAACGATATCGTTCCGGCTCTGTGCGGTTCAGCGTTCAAGAACAAGGGTGTTCAGGCCATGCTCGACTCCGTTATCGAGTTCCTGCCTGCGCCTGACGAAGTTAAGGCCATCCGTGGTGTTGTTGACGACGAGGGTACGGAAGAGACCCGTCCGGTCGATGACAATGCGCCGTTCGCCGCGCTGGCGTTCAAGATTGCCACCGACCCGTTTGTTGGCACCTTGACCTTCTTCCGCGCCTACTCCGGCAAGCTGGAGGCGGGTACTTCCGTCTACAACTCCGTGAAGGGTAAAAAGGAGCGCGTTGGCCGTCTGGTTCAGATGCACTCCAAAGAGCGCCAGGAAATCAAGGAAGTCTGGGCGGGTGACATTGCTGCGGCGGTCGGCCTGAAGAACGTCACTACCGGTGACACTCTCTGCGACGAAAACGCCAAGATCATCCTTGAGAAGATGGAGTTCCCGGAGCCGGTTATCGCGGTTGCTGTAGAGCCGAAGTCCAAAGCCGACCAGGAAAAAATGGGTGTGGCGCTGGGTAAGCTGGCTCAGGAAGACCCGTCTTTCCGCGTTCGTACCGACGAGGAGTCCGGTCAGACCATCATTTCCGGCATGGGTGAGCTTCACCTGGATATCATCGTTGACCGTCTGCGCCGTGAGTTTAAGGTCGAAGCGAACATTGGTAAGCCTCAGGTGGCCTACCGCGAGTGCATTCGCAAGCCGGTCGAGGTCGAGGGTAAGTTTGTTCGTCAGTCTGGTGGTCGTGGTCAGTATGGTCACGTTTGGCTGAAGCTTGAGCCGCTGCCGCTGGATGATGAAGATGTTCCGAGCTTCGAATTCGAGAACAAGATTGTTGGTGGTGTGGTACCGAAGGAATACATTCCGGCAGTCAAGAACGGTATCGAAGAGCAGATGCAGAACGGGATTCTGGCTGGTTATCCGCTCCTGGGTATCAAGGCGACGCTGTACGACGGTTCATACCACGACGTCGACTCCAACGAGATGGCGTTCAAGATCGCAGGTTCCATGGCGCTCAAGAAAGGTGCGCTGGAGGCCAGTCCGGCTCTGCTGGAGCCGATCATGAAGGTAGAGGTTATCACCCCTGAGGAATACATGGGTGACGTAGTGGGTGACCTTAACCGTCGTCGCGGTCTCGTCCAGGGTATGGATGAAGGGCCTTCGGGCAAGATTATTCGTGCCGAGGTGCCGCTTTCCGAGATGTTCGGGTATGCCACTGATCTGCGTTCCAATACGCAGGGCCGTGCGCAGTACTCGATGGAATTCGAGAAGTACTCCGAAGCACCTTCGAATATCGCTGATGCGATCATCAACAAGTCTTGATCAAACAAAGTTGAAAGCCGAGAGGTATTACCGTGTCTAAGGAAAAATTTGAGAGAAGCAAACCGCATATTAACGTGGGTACTATCGGCCACGTTGACCATGGTAAAACAACGCTGACCGCGGCTCTGACGCGTGTAAGCGCGGAAGTATTTGGTGGCGAGGCGCGTGCCTTCGATCAGATCGATAACGCCCCGGAAGAAAAGGCGCGTGGTATCACCATCGCGACCTCTCACGTAGAGTACTCTTCCGAGACGCGTCACTACGCGCACGTTGACTGCCCGGGTCACGCTGACTACGTGAAGAACATGATTACCGGTGCGGCGCAGATGGACGGCGCGATCCTGGTTGTGTCTGCTGCTGACGGCCCCATGCCGCAGACCCGTGAGCACATCCTGTTGTCCCGTCAGGTTGGCGTTCCGTACATCGTTGTGTTCCTGAACAAGGCAGACATGGTCGATGACGAGGAGCTGCTGGAGCTGGTCGAGATGGAAGTGCGTGAGCTGCTGAGCGAGTACGACTTCCCGGGCGACGACACGCCGATCATCACCGGTTCGGCGCTGATGGCGCTGGAAGGTAAGGACGACAACGGCATGGGTACGACTGCTGTTGCGAACCTGATCAAGGCGCTGGACGACTACATTCCGGAGCCGGAGCGTGCGATTGATCAGCCGTTCCTGATGCCGATCGAGGACGTCTTCTCCATCTCTGGTCGTGGTACGGTTGTAACTGGCCGTGTTGAGCGTGGTGTGATCAAGGTGG
>JASTVH010000020.1:0-15270 GCA_042862465.1 Marinobacteraceae bacterium S3BR75-40.1
AAATCCAGGCCAAAAAAGCACTCTGTCGCACAAATAGATCCTTTCTTTTGCTCCTACACTACTTAACACTATAGAACGAATTAGAAATAATGCAAATTTTGACACAAAAAAATATTTAGAATTAATCTCCCCCATCTTCCTCCAGGACGTCATGATGGACAGTTTCCTGGAAATGGAGAGTCGCAAGCGCGCCACCTCGGACGAACCCATCGGCTGGGCGGCGGTGGAGATGTCCCACGCCAGCACCGAAAAGGAACGCTACAAGGCCCTGCTCATCAGTCTGCTGCTGATCACCGGGGGCATCCTGATCAGCGCCCTCATGGCGCTGCGCATGAGCCGCTCGGTCACCGATCCGATCTTCCAGCTCACCCGGGGCGTCACCAAGCTCAAGGAAGGCAAGCTCGACACCCGCATCTACACCGATGCCGGGCCCGAGCTGGAGCAGCTGGAATCCGGCCTCAACGAGATGGCCCAGGAACTGAGTAAGGCCCACCTGGAGATGCAGCAAAACATCGACCAGGCCACTGAAGACCTGCGCGAAACCCTGGAGACCATCGAGATCCAGAACATCGAGCTCGACCTGGCCCGCAAGGAGGCCCTGGAGGCGAGCCGGATCAAGTCGGAATTCCTGGCCAACATGAGCCACGAGATCCGCACCCCGCTCAACGGCATCATCGGCTTCACCGACCTGATGCTCAAAGGCCCCCTCACCCAGCAGCAGCGGGATCACCTGACCACCATCCGCAAGTCCTCGGAAATCCTGCTGACGATCATCAACGACATCCTCGACTTCTCCAAGATCGAGGCCGGCAAGCTGGTGCTGGACCGGGTGCCCTTCCGCCTGCGCGACATCGTCGAGGACGTCATGGTCATGCTGGCCCCGGCCGCCCACGCCAAGAATCTCGACCTGGTGCATCTGGTCTACGAAGACGTGCCCGACAACATCGTCGGCGACCCGCTGCGCATCAAGCAGGTCATCACCAACCTGCTCAACAACGCCATCAAGTTCACCCAAACCGGCGAAGTGGTGCTGCGGGCCATGCTGGAAGAGGACACCGAGGAGAAGCTCACCATCCGCCTGAGCGTCACCGACACCGGCGTGGGCCTGTCCCGTTCCCAGCAACAGACCCTGTTCAGTGCCTTCAGCCAGGCCGACGCCTCCACGGCACGGCAATATGGCGGCACCGGGCTGGGCCTGGTCATTTCCCGCCGGCTGGTGGAGGAAATGGGCGGGGAGATCGGCCTGGACAGCGAACTGGGCAAGGGCTCCACCTTCTGGTTCACCCTCAGCACCGAGCTGGCGCCCAACGCCTCGCCCCCGCCGCAGCGGGACGGCCTGCGGGGCGAGCGCGTGCTGTATCTGGAACAGCAGAAAACCACCGGCCTCTGTGTGGAACACATGCTCCGCCGCTGGGAAATGACCCTGGACCACGCCCAGAACCCGACCGAGGTGATGGACAGCGTCATCGCCATGCAGGAAGAACAGCATGGCTATGCCGTGGTGATCCTGGGTCTGCAACGTCACCTGCTCAATTCCAGCCATTACCGGGAGCTGATCCAGCAACTGGAGGTGGAGCGCGACTGCCGCGTCCTGCTGTTGACCCCGACCCTGGAAGAAAGCGAAGTGCCCTTCACGCGGCTGGCCTCGGCGCATCTGGTCAAGCCGGTCTGCCGGGAAAAACTTTACAACGCCCTGTTCCGCCTGGTCCACGGGGATGATCCCGACCAACAGGGCAACGGCACCCACACGGAGACGGTGCCGCTCGATCGCGTCGGGCGTGCGCCCCGGGTCTTGGCGGTCGACGACAACGACGCCAACCTGAAACTGGTGATCACCCTGCTGCGGGAAATGGGCATTGAGACCGAGGGCGCCGCCAGCGGCTATGAAGCCCTGACCTGCATGAAGCAGAATCATTTTGATCTGGTGTTCATGGATGTGCAGATGCCGGGCATGGATGGCATTGAGACCACACGCCGCATCCGGGAGTTGCCAGAATATGGCCAGAGCCTCCCGGTGGTTGCCCTCACTGCCCACGCCCTGTCGGAAGAAAAGGATCGCCTGCTGCGCAGCGGCTTCGACGGCTTCCTGACCAAGCCCATCAACACCACACAACTGCGCGAGTGCATCACCCGCCGCACTGGTTACCAGTTCGAGGACGAATCCGATCCTGACACCTACACCGAGCCTCAGAGCACCAGCATTCGGCCGTCAGCACGGGAGCGCCAGGCTCGCAGTGTGGACATTCAGTCCAGCCTGCAACTGGCTGCCAATAAGGCCGATCTCGCGGAAGAGCTGTTCAGCATGCTGCTGGAGCACCTGATCGACGACGAAAGCCACATCCGCGAACTTTGGCAGGCCGGCCACCGCGAAGAACTGCTGGAACGGGTCCACAAACTCCACGGCGCCACCCGCTACTGTGGCGTACCGGAATTGCGCGGCCGGGTAGCCGAACTGGAAACCGCCCTCAAGCGTGACGAGGCCAACATCGACCTGCGAGTGGAACGGGTACTGGACGCCATGGCCCATATCAACCGCTGGTGTGAGCAGACCGACTGGCAGCGACTCTTCCGGGAAGCTGCGGAAGAACAAGACGCGTGAGGTGAAGCGGCCGGTTACAGAACCGCCTTGTGGTGATGGACTGAGGCCTCAAAGCGCGTCGTCAGCTGACGCACTTTCTCTGGTACCACCGTCCGCCATGAGCTAGAGACACTTCTCCGACTTGTCACTGCCACCAGAACCACATCCGCAAGGGCCAGCGGACTTATCAGCAGTAGGCAGATCGCAACGTCATGCATGGTCGGTTGCTTTGCATTGAGTTGTGCCCCCAAGGCCATCACTTCCTATCATTGTTCTTTTGAAGGTCCGACAGGCGCTGTGCCTCTTCCTCAATCATCCGCCGGAGTTCAGGCAGGTTCTCCTGCACGCGACGCTGACCGATGGCCGCGCCCTTGGCCATCAAATCGGGCGCCGTTGTCAGCATCTTCTGGCCAATGGGCGTGGAATAGAATGCGTTGATCTCGACCAACTCTTCTTCCGTGAACGTTTCCGTGTAGAGCCCCACGAATTCGTCGTGCAGACTCTTAGCGCTCATGTACTTTTTGAAGAACGCCTTCATGGTGTCTTCATAGGGCCGCAGCCCGGGATTGTTCTGCAGCTCCAGCTGCAGCATGGCATTGAGTGAATCACCGAGCAGTTGATCCAGATGCATGGTTTTCAGCAGCTGGGAGGCGGCCTTTTCGTGGCTGGTCATATCAGCCCAGGTCGCTGGGGCTGAAGCCAGACTCAGGCAGCACAGGGCGGCCAGGGCAAACGTGCGCAAGCTCATGGTTCCAATTCCTTTCTTTGCGTTCTGATACGGCGCTCCGGCACCGATTGATGGCTGGCACGAGGTCCCGTGCCAGTGCGTTCCCTGATCTCTGCCCGTTGCCGAAGGCGGCTAGAGCGCCACCCCGGCCCGCGCAGCCCGATGGGCGTGCAGCTTGCGGTAGCTGTCAATCAACCGCTGGTGCTTCTCCAGCCCCTTAAGTTCCAGATCGGTGGGCTCCAGCCCATGGAAGCGCACCGTGCCGTCCACAGACCCCACCACGGCTTTCATGGTCTCGGCCCCGAACATGCGCTCCAGGTTGTGGTAGAAGTCCTCCAGCGCCAGGTCATCGTCCAGGGTAATTTCCAGCACGGCCTGCACCGCACGGTAGAACAGATTGCGCTCGACGGTGTTGTCGTTGAACTGCAGGAAGGCCTCGACCCGGTCCAGGGCGTCCTCGTGGTCCTGCAACGCCAGGCTGATCAGCAGTTTCAGTTCCTGGATGGTTAGCTGGCCCCAGACGGTATTCTCGTCGAACTCGACGCCGATCAACGTGATGATCGTCATGTACTCGTCGAGGGGCTGATCTTCCAGACGTTCGATCAGGTCCGTCAGCTCCGCATCATCGAGGCGGTGGAGATTGAGGATATCCTCCCGGAAGGCCAGCGCCATGTTGGTGTTATCCCACACCAGATCCTCCACCGGATAGACCTCGGAATACCCCGGCACCAGAATCCGGCACACGGGCGCGCCCAGATCCTCATGCACGGCCATGTAGACCTCCTTGCCCTGATCCCGCAGGATGCCGAACAGGGTGTCCGCCTCCTCTGCAGTGGAACCGGAAAAGTCCCAATGCGTGAAGGGGTGGTCCGGCCTGGCGCTGAAGAATCGCCAGGAGACTACCCCGGTGGAGTCGATGAAGTGCTCCACGAAATTGTTCGGCTCGGTCACTGCCAGGCTGTTGAAGGTGGGCGGAGGCACATCGTTGAGGCCCTCGAAGCTGCGCCCCTGCAGCAGTTCGGTAAAGCTGCGCTCCAGTGCCACCTCGAAACTGGGGTGGGCTCCGAAGGAAGCGAACACGCCACCCGTGCGTGGGTTCATCAGGGTCACGCAGGCCACTGGGAAACGCCCGCCCAGGGACGCATCCTTCACCAGCACCGGAAAGCCTTGCGCCTCCAGCGCACGCAGCCCTTCCAGCAACCCCGGGTACTTCTCCAGCACCTCCAGGGGTACATCCGGCAGCGCCAGTTCCTCTTCAATAATCTGCTTCTTCACCGCCCGCTCGAAAATCTCCGACAGGCACTGCACCTGGGCTTCGGGGACCGTATTCCCGGCACTCATGCCGTTACTCAGGAACAGGTTCTCCACCAGGTTGGAGGGAAAGTACACCACCTCGCCATCAGACTGGCGTACATAGGGTAAAGCGCAGATGCCCCGATCCGTGCGGCCGGAATTGGTGTCGAACAGATTCGACGCGCTTAGCTCGCCCTCCGGGTCGTAAATGGCACGACAGTGGTCATCCAGCAACCCCTCCGGCAATGCGTCATCCGGCCCCGGCTGGAACCAGCGCTCATCCGGGTAATGCACGAACGGCTGGCCGGCGATCTCCGGGCCGAAGTACTGGTCGTTGTAGAAGAAATTGCAGCTCAACCGCTCGATGAACTCCCCCAGGGCCGAGCACAGGGCGCTTTCCTTGGTGGCACCCTTGCCGTTGGTAAAGCACATGGGCGAAGCGGCATCGCGGATATGCAGCGACCAGGCATGCGGCACGATATTGCGCCAGGAAGCGATCTCGATCTTCATGCCCAGATCCTCGAGGATACGGGTCATGTTGGCGATGGTCTGCTCCAGCGGCAGGTCCTTGCCCTCGATATAGGTGCGGTGATCCTCGTCGGGTTCCACCATCAGCAGTGCCTGGGCATCCTCGTCGAGGTTGTCCACGGCATCGATCTCGAAGGTCGGGCCGGTCTGCACCACCTTCTTGACCGTGCAGCGGTCGATGGAGCGCAGAATGCCCTTGCGGTGTTTCTCGGGCAGGTCTTCCGGCAGCTGCACCTGAATCCGAAAAATCTGGTTGTAGCGGTTTTCCGGATCAACGATGTTGTTCTGGGAGATGCGAATATCGTCGGTGGGGATATCCCGCGCCTTGCAGTACACGCGCACGAAATAGGCCGCACAGAGCGCCGAGGAAGCCAGGAAGTAATCGAACGGACTGGGCGCGGAGCCATCCCCCTTATAACGGATGGGCTGGTCGGTCACCACGGTGAAGTCGTCGAACTGGGCTTCGAGGCGGAGATTGTCGAGAAAGCGGACGTTGATTTCCATGACGCGGGTACTCGGGGTTGAAGCATTTGGCAGGCCCTGAAAAGGCGCCGCCATTATGCCTTTTTTGACTCCCCACGTCTTGGTTCTTCACATTGAACGGGCGCGCCCCTGCAGACCGCAAGACTAGCCAGTGCCTGCCCGTCAAGCCGCACAGAAAAGCGTCGAATCGGATGCGCCCTACCGCGTCGACACGCAGCCATCCTCACCCCGCTGAATAGGCGGACAGGAGACAGAACCGAACGAACAGAATACACAACAGTCACCGGTTTTGGGCTTGAGCACTGCGTGGCAATGCTCACATTCGTAAAAATACTGGCAGGCATTGGTGGGCATGGTCTCGGTTTTCTGGTGACCGCACGCGGGGCACGTAATAGTGGACTCCAATATGAGCGATTGCACTGTCCTCTCCAGAGCTTGCCGTGGACATATTCCTGGATAACCGACTTCTATTGTTGAAGATAGTCTGGAATCCATCAATCTCCTCCAGGCCATGCTTCCTCTGGTCGACTTCCAATTCTGGGGCCAGGTAGGTCACTCAGCCCTGGCATCAGCACCGTGCTCGGAGAGCTGCGCGCCGAACCACCGGTGGATCGCCGTCAACAACTTCAATCTACTGGTTGTGAAGGTTATCTCGGCGCCTTGGGGGAGCTCCGAATAGGAGATCTTGATTTGCGAAGCATTGGCCTCGAGCGCTTTTAAACCCGGCATCCCCCGCCCGTGCAGTTTGGCCGGATCCGAATAGTCGCCACGTCGAAATCTCTCGGCCTCATGTTTCAGATGGCGCTGTATCAGCGCAATTTGATCGACATCGCGCGAATCCCTGACCAAAACCCGTTCGATCCCACCCGACTCCGTCAACTTGAAAACGTGGATCGTCTTTGACATGTCAAAGGGCATGACGCTGTGGGACATCGAATGAACACGCTGTTGCGGTGATTGCGCCAACGCGATCGAACTGGCTGTAAGCACCAGTGCTGCGATTACTGGCACTACACGATAGACATAAACTCGAGACATTTTCATGAAACCTTCCCTAAAGGACCGAGGTGCATATTCATCTTGCGATTTGGAGACAATGAATAATGCCGGTGACGGATGAATGTCCGTTGCCCCTGAAATACCGAAGGAACGACCGATCAGGCGGTGCCCCGCCCCTTAAAAGATGTGAAACCGATCACTCTTTTTATGGGCTAACCAGTACTTCTGGGCCTCATTAGCACTTGCCTTTTCTCCTAAATTAGCCGCTCGGGTAACTGTAACGTTACCTCTAAAACGATTATAAGGAGACAATTATGAAAGGCCTGAAACCTACTACTGGTGCGATACTTCTCACACTCACCCTCCCGTTAGCGGCGAACGCCGAGCTACGGTCCCTTAACGAGACGGATATGTCCTCTGTAACGGGGCAAGCCGGTTTAACTGTCGAGATATCCGACGCACAGATCAGCATTGGAGAAATCAACTATAAAGACGAGGGCAATATTTTCATTGAAAACACGGGGCTTGCCGGGGCCGGACTGATTCAGGCGCGCCGCGGATTGGCTGTGACCGAAGGAAACCTGCTGGATAACGTGAAAGTGACCGTTGATATTGCCGGTGACGCGAGCGATTCCGCGGGACTGGAAAGCCAGTGGGGGCTGGGAAAAATCACAGGTGCAGCGTTGGCGCTCTCTTCCTCCTCTGTCGGGGATCATGGCGAATCCGCCGTTGACATCAGCGACGGTGATCTGGTGATCTCCATCGGCGCCATCGATGAGGCGGATATGGTCGACTTCGGGGCGTACACTGACCGAGTAAGTCTCGGAAAAAGCACAATGAATGCGGGAGAAGCTGCTTCAAACACGGGTACCGTCCTGATGTCCAATGTGATGATGAGCGGCTTTGTCGGTCCGATTGATATTGTCGTGGATGGCCAGGAAAACACCATGAATATCAATAGTTATTTACAAGCCGACGGTGAAATGACCCTCGATTTCTTGAGTACTTCGTTGGATTTCGCCGTTCATAACCGACGGGGCCAGGATGTCTTGATCTTTGACAACACGGCCACGGGTGAGAGCGTCTCCTATTTTCATGCACAGGCAGATATCGGCGCGAATGCCGATCCGAGCAAGGGACTGCGATTCAATCTGACCGATGCTTCCGGTGACATGGACTTCACAAACATCACCCTGGGTAGCGCACCGTCCATTGGGCATGTCTACCTGACCGATGTATCCATGCAAGCTGACTTGAACGTTTACGGCCACTAATCAACGGCCCCGGCCCGCGTTTCTCATGCGATTAACGGAGACGAGTTTGTGAGAAATGCGGGCCATACCCTTTTGATTTCGATTTCTACACCAACCTGAATTCTCTTGCCACCGCCACCGCTTCGGTACGGGTCTTTACCTGCAGTTTGCCGAAGATATTACGCAAGTGATTTTTGATCGTGGACAAAGAGACCTCCATACGCTCGGCGATCCATTTATTCGACCTGCCTTTGCAAAGCATCTGCAACACTTCGATTTCTCTTGGCGTGAGTTTTTCAACCTGGGTCGCCTGCGTCGCGGCCGTTGTCCTCACCCTTTCAGCATCTTCGGAAAATGGCACGGCAGACCGAAGAGCGAGCAGCTGCCGGCAATATTCAGCGAGAGACGCCTGTTGCTGCGCTTTTTTGATAAACACTTCCAGCTGCTGTATGTCATCTGCAAATACCCCAACAAAGCCCGCCGATTGGGCGACGGACAAAGCCTGCTCCATTGTATGCTGGGCCAGGTCTGTCTTTCCCTGCATATGCAGCTGAAGCCCCATTAAGATATCGGCTTTGACCACACGATAGACGACGCCGTTTTGCAACGACTGAGAGCGGATACCGGCCAGCTTTTCCGAGCAATCATGTTGCAGTAAGATTTCGGCCACACATTCGAGCAAGGCCAGATTGTGCTCCCGATGAATGACTCCCGAATGGTGCCGCTTTCGATGCTCGTACCAAGCCAACAAAGGTTGCACCTGACCCCGCTTTAAAGCCACCAGGGCATGCATTGCCTTCAGATCAAAGAAACCGACAAAATCCTGGTCGGTGTAATTACTTCTAACCTCCGCCTCTAACTCGGTGACCACTTTTTGAGCGTCTTCCAAGTGCCCCGAACTCATCAGCAGATCAAATAACACAACGTACTTGGCATGAATGATGTTGCGTGGATCAGTATGAGAATCCAACCGCGTCTGTAGGAGCCGGTAATGGTCCCAGGCGGCATGCAGATCAAACCGTTCACGCTTAATCGTTACCAGCTGGGAATACACCATTACCATATCGGGTAAGCAGTCCATGCCTCTGTCCGAAAGCCAGGCTAGGTTTTCCTGGGCTACCTGTTCAGCCAAAGACAGTTTGCCGTTTAACAGCAACGCCGGAAGCAACCACCCGAGCGCGGCAATCAGACAGGAACCATCGTCTGCCTTTTTGGCCAGGGCCACACTGTTGAATCCATAGTCGACGCTGTCGTTGATCTGGTCATTTATGAAGCTGTCGGCTGTCAGGCCGCAATAGCACCAACACAATAAGGGCGCACTCTGCTCTGTCAGTGCGTCCAGAACCTGTTGAGTGTGGTAAGTGGCTTCCTCCACCCGTCCGGTAAAACGCAACATGTGGCTACGCAGGAAATGCGCCCCGATTTGCAACGACTCGTCTAAGACATCTGCTTTTTGAAACCTGTTCTCCAGCAATTCTAGATACTTTTTCGACTCTTCATATCGAAAAAGGCTAAAACAGGACAGTGCTTTGGCCATCAACAGGTAGGGTTGACGCTCAACAAAATCAGAGGGAAACAAATACAGCACGCTGGAAAGCGAACCTGACTGGTAAAGCTGTAAATGATTGGGATAGGCCGCTTGAATGATCTGAAGTACGCGCCCCCAGGACTCGGTTCGGGTGGCAACCGAAATCGCTTCTTCAATCTTTTGATGATCCAGAAAATAATCAATCATTTGATCCAGTTTTTTCCGGTCCGCCGCCACTACTCGAAAGTGATTGGAAAGCCATTCCCGGAATAATGGATTAAATACAAACCACCCTTCTTCATAGCTCGACGCGCACGCGATGAAATCCTGCCTGGTAAACTCTTGAAACGCCCAGTCCCCTGCTTCACCAAATAATAAACGGGTCAATTCAGCATTAAATATGCCCGGAATACTCAATACGTTGCAGATCGCCTGTTGCTTCGCCGACAAGTGGGTGTATAACTGCTGCGACAGGAACTCCGACATATTTGTTTCCGAAGTTGAAAGCGCCTCATCCAGCAGCAAACCCGACTTCATCGAAATACAGAGAATATTCACCAACGCCGGCCACCCTTCCGTTTTGGCCTGTATGCGTTGAAGATCAGTGTCAGATAATTCAGTGCCCAAGATGGCTTGCATATAGGTCTTCGTCTCAGCGCTGCTGAAGCCTAGCCGCGCTTTGGTGATTAAGACGGCTCGACCTTTACTCAGCCTTTCCACTAATCCGAGATCAGGCGACGTACGACTACCGATAATAAACTTCAACCAGTAGGGGGCGTAATCCAGCATACGGGAAAACGACGAAAGGATATCCCGGTGGGTCAGATGATGGAAATTATCCAGCACAACGGTAAAACGCGAGGGGCGATCCCACCGGCGGCTGACCGCATCCAATCTATTTAACAACCAATCGACATACTCCGCGTAATTCAACTCCGTCGATTGAGACAGCAGCCTGCCCGTATCCTGTTTGATACCCGGAATCAGCCGCTCCAACGCGAGCGAGATATGGTTCCAAAAGGCGCGCGCACTGTTGTCATGGCTATCCCAACGCACCCAGGCAAAAAACTGACCTTGCTCAGATAACCACTGTTCAATAAGGCAACTTTTTCCATACCCTGCAGGCGCAACCACGGCTAAAAGATTGGTATCCGCATCCCACATAAAATCGGCTAACACCGATTCCCTGCGGACAAGCGATTTCGACTGTGGGGGTAATAGTTTGTTTTGAACGTGCGTGACTTGCATCTGCAACATGGACAATTGCTAACTGAATATAAAGTGTAGCATGTCCAACAATTTAAACGGTTGCCGTTAAACGTGATAGGAGCAGGGTTTTAATCACAAAAAGAGGGCTTCAAGGCCGCGATCAACTCGACGCGCTCAGCCTAGACGAGTGCTACCTTGAGTGGACTGAAAAACGACACCATCGGCTCATGAAGCACCTCCGTGTTAGGCCGAAACCTAACTATACAAGGTGTCTACTCAACGTGCGCAACTCGGACCTCTAATGCTGGCATAACGGGCCAGCTTGCGGAGCGGCAGCGGGACAAAGCGGTCCCGTTGACGCACTTTTTAAGGCAGGAGTACCATATAGTATTAAATATTGGTACCAAGGTATCCAGTTATGGCCAAAAACACCAGTGTAACGCTCGGCCCGCATTTCGACGACTTTGTTTCCCGTCAGGTTGAGAGCGGCCGCTTTGGTTCGGCTAGCGAAGTTATTCGCGCCGGACTCAGAATGCTCGAAGACAACGAGACAAAGTTGCAACGCCTTCGTCAGCTTCTTGATGACGGTGAAAATAGTGGTTTGGCCGATTACAGCTACGAAAGCCTGATTAACGAGCTGGATAGCGAAGATCATTGATGGCTTCGTACAGACTTTCTGTTAAAGCCAAAGATGATCTCAAAAACATTGCCAGATTTACCCAGGAAGAATGGGGACGGCAACAGCGAAACATCTATCTCAAACAGTTTGATGAAACCTTTTCGCTTCTAGCTGAGTCACCTGAAATCGGCTTATCCTGCGATTACATCAAACCTGGATACCGCAAATTCCCCCAAGGCAGCCATGTGATCTATTACCGGTTTGGCTCAGTCTCTACGATCGAAATCGTCCGTATTCTCCACAAGCGCATGGATGTTTCGTTGAATCTGGAGTAGCCATAGCGCCCTGGATAAGCTGCCGGTGCGCAGCGTAGTACCGGACAGCTTCACCCACTCGTTATGAAGAACGCTCAAAGCCACGCCCTGCAAGCGAGTCCTGGAAAGGTAAATTGAGTTTCTCTGCTGCCTCACGGGCCAAGGCTTCCGCCTCCTCCCATGCCTCCTTAAGTGATGTATGGGACCATAAGATCCATGAATGTTCCCCGGGATAGTTATTCCGCGAATCGGCTTTATGCCGGACACGAACCATTACACCTGTTGTTGATGTTTTCGTCGCTGACTTCCCAACACGTAGGGTCGTCGGCAATACCTCAACTTCAGCAAAATTATGGAGAGAAACTGGTTTAGACCTCCATTCGCCCCACAAAAAGCGCTTTTCACTCATCAAGCATTGACGTTCGGGGTTCCACCTTTTGCGAAAAATTTGAAAAGCCAGCAGGCTGCCAGGTATTACAACAACAATAAACATACCCGTTGCGACCCACCGTCCGGCGGTTTCAGCATTCAAGATTGCAGGCACAAGCAGGAAGGAAAACAGCAACAATATGAAACCCGCCACCCGATAAGGGGTTTGATAAGTAATCACGACATCTTCAAATCTTGGCACGCAACCTCCTGTATAAAAACCAAGCTTTCGGGTAACACCTGAACACCATTCATTTTCAAGAACGATTTGGAATATTCCAAACCTCATACGCCATGCGAAGCGGCCGATTTGGAGGCGCACCGCGCCGGAAAAGCGGTCCGCTGCAGCCGCTTGTATGGATAATTCCTGTTGTTAGCGCCAGCCTATCGGACCGCGTGTAAATTCCATGGTTTTTACGCTCTTTTTTTTATTCCTCTGGCTGACGCATGCCTTTGATTATGGGCCACAGTAAAAACCTAAACGCCATTGCCCAGATGCCAACATTTGCAACGATCGCAATAATAAAAAATGCTACTTCAATACCTTGATAACCTGAAAACGCCTCGCCCAGACTCAGCACTGCCATACCTGGAGATAATATCGTTTCAGCAATTGGATTTTGGGGATTTCCATGGCCACCCAATCCACTGAAAAGAATCGCTATAACAGCTCCTATGGTCAGCAATAAACCAATGCCTATACTGATCCACATACCAGCATAGGATCTTGCCGAGGGGCTACTTTTCGCTGGAATCATTGCTTTCCCCTCATCGTTTTTTATCCCATGATTTTTTAACGCCCTGGGTAAGCTGCCGGGACGGAGCGCAGCGTAGTACCGGTCAGCTTCACCCACTTGTTAGCGGATTCCCGGTACCAACTCGATCAATAGTGGTATCTACAGGATATTACCGTGATGGATGAATCCTCTACGGCATATACCAACCGATTGGTCTCATCGATACGGCGCGACCAGAAACCAGCCAAGTTTTCCTTTAAAGGTTCTGGTTTACCAATACCTTCGAATGGAGACCGCTTCACATCTGCTATTAACTTGTTAATTCGCTTTAGGGTCTTCTTGTCCTGACTTTGCCAATATATGTAGTCATTCCAAGCTTCGTCAGTCCAACAAAGCAACCGACTACTCATCCTCATCTACCAGCTCACGTTCAGTGGCCTTTCCTGCCTTATATTGCGCAATTGATTTATTCAGATGCTCAGCATTAGCAGGCGAACGCAAAAGGTGAACCGTCTCCATAAGGCTGTTGTAGTAATCGAGCGACATTACAACTGCATCCTCAGAATCACGGCGTGTAATCACAGTCGTATCGGCATCGTTGACCACGCCATCCAGTACGGCTTTTAGACCGTTGCGGGCCTCAGTGAAAGAAATGATTCTCATGACACCTCTCCTGTACAGTATACAGTACAAGTATAGAGGAAGCGCCCGACATGTACAATATGCGGGACATCTCTTCTTGCCGCTAACGCGAAGCGCAGTGGCCGGTATGTTGCGCGCAGCGTGTCCACTAAAGCGGGGGAACTACAACGGTCCACTTGATTCACTTCTTATACCTTGCCCAAATGAATAGACGATTCATATTCGTACCACTCATCTAGAATTTGTCCCCGTTTCTCAATCTCGCTGACATGCTGTAAAGCATGAAAGGTGTCAACGTATTTCTTTCGTATTTTCGTGAGATCCTCGCCTTCAAACTGTTCTCGAAACCAATCTATTTCCTCATCTTTAGGCTCATCAAGAAACTCCTCAATCTCCCAGAGGTAATCAGGCTGAACTCTATTGGATGAATGCCAAAAATCTTGTTTCGGAAGGGGTTTTGAAAAAAGGTAAGGGAGGAGGTAGATATTGCTAAGCATAGTTTTTAGCAAGTATTCCCGTGCTTTTTCTATATTCCCCGCTCTGTAATACGCGATTGTGGCGTACAGAAAAAACGCAGGTTCCCCAACATCATCTGGAAACTCACTCTCAAACCATTCAATAAAATCAATGGCCTTATCAACAGCCCCACTGAGGACAAAATATACAGCTGCCTGATAGCGTTTGCCTGAGCCATCGGAAATCATCCCGAACTTTTCTTTTTCTTTGAGCAAACCTCTACGTGCTCGATTCGCACGATCTCTGTATTTCTTTTGCTCTGCTGTCAGCACAAATTTTCCTCTTGGGTATACGCCATGCGCAGCGGCCGGTTTGTGTAGCGCAGCGGAACAATCCGGTCCCGTTGATGCGTTTGTATGGATAATCCCCACCGAGAATTGGGTAAAGTGAGGCCCAGGCGCTAGCGGCCACTAGCGCTTTCCTAACCGGCAGTTCGATTGCGCGTAGGTTCCTCAGTCGAGAGACCGTTAACCAGTGGGAACGCCGGCCGGGACTCCAAGCCATACAACTCGGATAGTCAACTGGGCCTCAAGCCCGCATTAGCAAGGCAGAGTCAGCTTATTATGGACCTTCAAAACAATCAAAATGAGATTAACGTCGGTGTCGACACCGGCAAGTTTAAGCTCAATATTTACATTCGCCCCCTGGGCATCACCTTTGCCGTTTCCAACGACGACAAGGGCATTCAAGAAGCCATTGGGACCATCAGAAAACACCAACCGGCACGCATCATCATAGAGGCAACCGGACGGCTGGAGTACGCCTTCGTGTGTGCTTGTGCCAAAGCCAACCTGCCCTTTGTGATCGCCAATCCGATCCACATTAAGAAATTTGCCGGCGCCATTGGCCGTATGGCCAAAACCGATACGCTGGATGCTCAACTTATTGCCTATTACGGCGAAGCCGTTAAACCCCGGCTTTCGCAGCTCCGTCCAGGCCTGCTGCAAAAGATGAGTGATCTACTGGCCCGTCGACGCCAGTTGCCGAACATGCAGACCATGGAAAAGAACCGTCAGCAGATCATGCCCAAAAGCCTCTCAAGCACAATCAAACCCATTCTCACCGCACTCAGAAACCAAATCGAAAAGGTCGACCAAAGGCTTCAGAAACTGATCGAAAGCTGTGAGGACTACAAGGCCAAGAACGATATCATCCAGAGCATGCCGGGCATCGGCAACGTGGTCGCGCTGAGCCTCATCAGCAACATGCCCGAATTGGGCTACATCTCCAACAAGGAAGCCGCCGCCCTGATCGGCGTAGCGCCCATGAACCGCGAAAGCGGGCGCTACGAGTTATTGTCAAATCTGGTGTTCAACGACCTGATCAAGCGACGCTCTGATCGGCTGTTGCCACCTCCTCTCCATCCTTGAATATCACTCCGGTAACGACCTTGGCCAAGTAGTCAAAGCCCCGCA
>JASTVH010000021.1:0-12912 GCA_042862465.1 Marinobacteraceae bacterium S3BR75-40.1
TAACAAGAACCGAATCGACTGGGTACTCATAATCATTATCAATGGGCGCAACAGATTGCCTGTACGGACTTCTAACCACCTCTATCTTAGTACCGAATAACTTCATAATTTCTGCTTGCCATAACGCCAATGTTAAGCGGCCGCCTTGGAGTGCAACGGAAAGGCGGTCCGGCGGAGGCCCTTCAGGGCCGTAGCGTACTTGAACTACTTGTTACACGACTCAACCCACCTGGCGACCGATTGTGACAGGTAACTCTAATAGAACTTCCCAAAATTGTTCCGGAATTTGGCCAACGTTCCCTCTCCAGTATTCATGCGCTCTGAAAGAGTAAAAAAGTGCTGACTGCGCATTGTTCAACAGCGACATATTCCCCACAAAATAGTTAGCATTTGAACTAACTTCAAAAATTTTACTTTCCGAATTTCCATGCGTGCTTTTAAAGGTTTGAGCCTGCGGCAACGTCTCGCACGCAAATAAGCACTGAAATCTCGACCTTATGTGCGGGAAAAACGAGCGACGTACATACTCAAAGAAAAGCTCAGTTGCTGCACTTTTCTCGTTCGCTTGACTGTGGGGATTAACTAGGTAGTTAAACCCATGCTCAGAAAGACCTTCAGAAAAAATAGAACTGACGTGTTCCTTCAGCTCAGGCGGCTCCAAACGATTTTCCGTTTTCAGGTCTATGACCAATCCTTCAGACAGGCGACCGCTTCGGTCCACTGTATAAAAAGTTCGCATCTTGCCTCGTAATCTAGATGGACGTGTAACGCCATGCGCAGCGGCCGGGTTGGCGCGCGCAGCGTGACAATCCGGTCCGACTGACGCTACTGGTTAGAAGCCGTTCACCTTTTGGATGGCGGGCCAAATCCAATACTCGCATGCGGACTCCAGAGAACCCCGCACGAGGTTTCGATTCGGCACCGATACAAACCACCAGGCTACCGGCCCACTCAACATTTTGCGGCGAACGGCCCTACAACTTGGGCACGCTGCCGACTTTCCGAAAAAGTAAAACCTGGCTGCCAGTTTGGACAGCGGAGTTGCTGGCCTTGGCCATTACACGGAGTATAAAACCCCCTTTTGCTTTACCGCCAAGGCCTATGCACCGAACCACCAGAAAATGACCGAGGCCTTGGCTTATAACGCCAGGGCTAAGCCGCCGGTTTGTTGCGCGCAGCGTGACAAACCGGTCGGCTTGAGCCCCTTGTTAGTGGACTATTGTTTCTGAGGGCTGGGTTTCACTTTTTCCTCGCTCTGCTGTCTATGTAACGCAGCAACGTTGGAGCGCCCCTTTAGCTTGCGAATTTCTTCCAAGGATGCCCTGGTTTTACCGGCAACTTTCTTCATTTCTCTCTCCTTGCTAGTTCAAATTGAGCCAACTCTTCATCCGTGAGTTGGTAAAGGTCAGGGTCTTCAGAAATCTGTTTGTCGATTTCTTCTTCCGTTGTCTCTTTGAATTTTTTTGCATCAGAGAGGCTTTTTAATTTTCTGATTTGCTGCATTGTCAGACGCGTTGTTTGCTCAGCCATTTTTCAAACCCTCTGAAAAAGTCCTAGATTCATATTGCTCAATATCTTTCTTTTTAGCTCGGCGGACAGAAATGATTCTGTTAACGTGTTTGCCTTCGCTATACACGCGAATCGTATAAACCACAAATAGAATTCCAAGCGGCCCACGACCAATGGTTTGGTAACGCTTTTCCCCATAATCTCTTCGGGTGTCTTCTCTTACCTGACGCAAAGGATCATCCCAGATCAACGCGGCATCGATGAAATCAATGCCTCGTTCAAATATGGTTTTTTGCCTTTTGGCTTCATCCCACTCAAATTCCATTTTATCTCCTTGTATTATTGATGGACTTCTCTGTCCTAATTGCCACTAACGCGGAGCTAAGCCGCCGGTTGGAGCGCCAGCGCAAACCGGTCGGCTTGAGCGAATTGTTAGAAGCTGTTCACCCCCATGCATTGCGGACCTATCCACAGCTTGCATGCGTACTCCAGTGAAACCTGCACTTGGTGGCGGCCCGGCACCGTTACTTTTTGCCATATGACCCGGCCATTTCATTTTGCGGCACCGGCCTATTAACTGAGGCACGTGCATTGAACAACCTACACCAAAGCAAAACCGAGCTTCCAAAACGGATGCTCAATTTCATTCTTGTCCTTGGCCATTACTCGGAGCCGGAAAACTCCCGCTTTGCATTGACGCCAAGGCCTTTTCACTTTTGGTGCTCAAGTGCCTTGGCTTATAACGCCTGGGCTCAGCGGCCGATTTGGAGGCGCACCGTGCCGGAAAAGCGGTCCGCTGCAGCCCCTGGTTAGGCTATGCCGGCAACTAAGCAACGCTCTATTCATCCCATGTACTGACGCCCATATCATTCGCGAGCGGCTCTAGCGTTTCTTTTGGCAAAGGCCAGTCACTTAATAAACGCTTTCTTTTCTTTTTTAAGAGCCAGTATACGAAAAGAACCACACTTTGTTGATAAATGTTGCCATCCATATAGCGCTCTTTTAATGTTTCAGTAATGTGCGGGTTCTTTTCAATCACACCTTGAATGCTATCAATTAAATTCTGATCCAAAAACTGTTCAAATGCATCCCATATGACAATGGAGGATTTCTGATTGTGCGGACTATTTCCCGTAATACTGTGATATATTGCATCTAACCTTTCGGGAATAGAATGCTCTTCAAGCGGACCATAATTCAACTGCTTCGTAACATCGACAAAGAAGTCGTCAGTCGTCTCAATGAGAGCCATGCTTTTAGCCACTGTTCTATGGACGGCTGGCTGAATGGTTCTTTTAGATTTATAGATAGCATCATGGGTCAGCTCTGCGTGGGCATGCTGTAAGAGAGTCCTAATTTGCACTTCGCAAGGAGTAGAGCAAGGAATCGTGACCCCATCAAATTCAATATCTGACTTTGGGCGAAGTATATAGTGCACAGACTGATAGGTGAATAATAATGGGTCATTTTTACGATCTTCGTCAAAATGTTTACACCTATCAAACTCCCATACTCCGGCACTCTCAATTATTTTGCATATCCTATCTATATCTTTTAAAAGCAATACGACGAAGCGCGCGCCCACCTTATCTTCAATTTGATTGTAAGGGTCCGAGTAACTCTTACCAGGACGATAAAAAGCCTTATCAATTAGAGATCCATCGTCTTTAAGCCTGAAACTAGGCGGAATCTTAAAGAATTCATTTTGTTTTATTCCGTCATCTTCAATTTGTTGAAGTATATTATCAACAACATACTTCCCCCAAGCCCTGTAAACCGGCTTTTCTGAATCCCATATTGTCCTAAAGTCAGATTCATTCATTCCTGCTGGGTTATCCTGTCTTTGACAATGACTTTGGTCCAGGTTTGAGGAGTTCCTGATTCGTCTGGATCACCATCAATTGATTCAATTTCAACATAATTTTTAAACACATCTGACGGCGCAGTGATCTTGACATTTTTGCTGAAATTCACTTTTCTAAATTTAAGCTTCGATTCTATGTGGGCATTATCTTTAGTGAATGAGGTGCTTGGAAGACCAACCTCTTCCATATACGCATTAAATGAATCTTGGGTGTCAACATCAAAATAGTTCGATGCAAATTCAGAAGGTGTTATTGTCGAAGACGTATCTACTTTTAGGTAGGTTGTTAGCGCATTATAAAGATCGCTTTTCTTTTCAGAGGAAACTTCTAGGTGATCAATGAAAGAGCTTGCAGCCTCATAGAACTTCTTAGTAGTTCTGGCGCTAGTTTCTGGATAACCACAACCTAAGAAGTCAGAATAAAAATATTGGGCCGCCGCCTTTCCATCCGTTTGGCTTATTTGGTAATCCGATATCATGACAGCCCATTTATCATTTAGATCTTGACTACCACTATCGGCTCCATCTTTTTCAAAAAATGCAGCGGTCTTATATAATCTTGTCCCAGGCGTCAGCAAAAGCTCCTGAACAAACTTTAGCGAAATCTCCTGAGTATTTGGATCTTTTTGCTTTTCATATCCGCTGTGAATTTCTGCTTTAATGACACCTAGAAATTTTTTTTGCAGATGCCCCTGTTTACCGGTAAAAACGACCAAAATCCCACCTGGGATGGATTTTCGTTGCTGCGCATCGGTTAACTTTTTGGCGATATCATAAGATGAAACCGCAAAGCTCGCGTCATCTTCAGATATAATATTTTCTACGATTTGTGGAAGATCTCCTGCTCCTTGATCCATGATTTGCATTTGGACAGCCTTAGAACCTTCACCAAGTGCATCTCGGATTCTCGATTTAAATTCCTCCATGGCACTGCTATCAAATCTTGTGTATTCATGGCTTTGCAGAGGCTCGATTTTGTTTCCATCGGGATCTCTCTGGTAAACCTGATGGATTATTATCCTGTCAATGGACATATTTACTAATTGCATTGCCACCTCTGATTGTCATAAACAAAGATTTTTATTTTCAGCCTAACGCTGATGTTCAGCGGCCGGTTTGGAGGCGCAACCGCGCCGGAAAACCGGTCCGGTGGAGGCCCGCCAGGGCCGGAACGAACTGCAACTACTGGTTAAGCCTGTTTATGAAGTCCCGGGTGTGGTTTGCCAGTAGCCGCAGCCCTTCAGGGCGGATCTCGATTCGATCCATCTTAAGATGGTAACAATCGGACCGCTTTTGAATGATCCGCTCCACCTTTTCTGGTTTCCGCATGAGCGAGGGCCGTCCGGCTGCGTGCAAAATTGTATTTCGAATTTGAGCTGCCTCCATCAGGAATTGCCAAGGCTCAAATTGTACGATTTCATCCCCCAAGGCTTCTTTGACTATGGGCTTGTACTTCTCCAGGCCGCCTACTCTTGAGTCAGGTGCTACGTCCTTCCCTCTTGATAAAAGAATCAGCATTTCTTCAATGTGACCAAACATCATCAGAAAGACAGCAGTCCGCAAACTTTTTGGAAATTGATTCGAATACACTTCCGACCAAAACGTCCTCAGATTCTGATCTTCTAAATCATCAATCTCCTGTTGCGCTTCTCCAAAGAGAGCTTTGACGTGATTATGAAATTTAACCAGCCAATCTAAATTATTTGCAGACGCGAACATGAAAGCATCTTTATTCATAGGCTTAACGCTTGCATAACGGGCCGGTTTGGAGCGGCAGCGGAAAACCGGTCCCGTTGATGCGTTGGTTAGAAGCCGGTTCACCCGATAGTTTCCGGTCCGCCCCACAGCTCGCATGCGAACTCCAAAGAAGCCCCGCACGCGCTCTCGGTCCGGCACCGATACAAACCACTAAACTACCCAGCCATTTCTGAATTTGCGACGAACAGCCCCACAACTTTTGGCACGATGCCGATAACCCGAAAGAAGCCCAAATGAGCTTCCAGATTGGGCGACGAGGTTGCGGGCGTTGGCCAGGGACCGAGCCAGAAACTCCGCCCAACTTTCCGCCAAGGCCATTGGCAGCCAACCACCCTAAAAATGAACGGGGCCTTGGCTTTTAACGCCATGCGCAGCGGCCGGGTTGGCGCGCGCAGCGTGACAATCCGGTCCGACTGACGCTACTTGTTAGAAGCAGTTCACCCCTTTGCATGGCGGCCCTGCTACCAATTTGCATGCGAACTCCGGAGAAGCCCCGCACACGCTCACGGTCCGGCACCGATACAAACCACCACGCAACCGGCCCGCTCAGAATTTTGCGGCGAACGGCCCTACAACTTGGGCACGTTGCCGAAGACCCGAAAGAAGCCAAACCTGGCTTCCAATATGGCGGTCGAATTTTCGGGCCTTGGCCATAACTCAGAGCCTGAAAACTCCCGCTTTGCTTTGACGCCAAGGCCTTCTCATCTCAATTTCATCATCTGATGATCAGGAGCCTTTGCTTATAACGCCATGCGCAGCGGCCGGTTTGTGGAGCGGCAGCGGAACAAACCGGTCCGACTGACGCTACTTGTTATGCATTTTCCAATTTTTCAGCGGCTTGCTGAGGAGATAATTCCTCCCCTTCCCAAAGCTCAACTTTGTATGCACCAGCCCCAAAAGCCACTTCACGCAGGACTTTAACTTCAACTTCGGACAACCCACCTTCCGTCATTTCAATAGGGTGCATTAATACCTTTGGCCTTCTTTTGATCAGTTTTTTAGGAAGCAGCTTTTGTATACCTTGCTGCAATTCGTGCTCGGCCCTAACAAATTCTCCAATCAGAAGTCGAGAGGTACTAAAAGGCTCTGGTGAAGAAACGATTTCGACCGCAGGCTCGCCAGACACTTTCATGATCTCAAAACGATTTCGAGAGACCTTTACGTACAGCTTTTCTTCAAACAACTTTATCAAGACTCTCTCATCCTATGCATAACGCTGGCATAACGGGCCGGCTTGTGGAGCGCAGCGGAACAATCCGGTCCCGTTGATGCGTTGGTTAGAAGCCGTTCACCCTTGTGGATTGCGGTCCAAACCGGAACTCGCATGCAGACTCCAGTGAACCCCGCACAAACTCTCGGCCCGGCACCGATACAAACCAACAAACTACCCGGCCATTTCTGAATTTGCGACGAACAGCCCCACAACTTTTGGCACGCTGCCAACGACAAGTAAAAAGCCACTATTGGCTACCAGATTGGGTGCGGAGTTTGATGGCCTTGGCCGTGAACGAAAGCCAGCAATTTCCGCCTGATTTTCCGCCAAGGCCCATGCACCCAACCACTATCAAAATGACCGAGGCCTTGGCTTATAACGCTGGCATAACGGGCCGGTTTGGAGCGCCAGCGGAAAACCGGTCCCGTTGATGCGTTGGTTAGAAGCCGGTTCACCCGATGGTCTCCGGTCCGCCCCTCGACTCGCATGCGAACTCCAAAGAAGCCCCGCACCTACTCGCGGTCCGGCACCGATACAAACCACCAAGCTACCCAGCCATTTCTGAATTTGCGACGAACGGCCCCACAACTTTTGGCACGTTGCCGATAACAAGTAGAAAGCCACTATTGGCTACCAGATTCGATGTGGAGTTTGATGGCCTTGGCTATGAACGAAAGCCAGAAACTTCCGCTGATTTTCTGCCAAGGCCCATGCACCCAACCACTATCAAAAGGACGGTGGCCTTGGCTTATAACGCTGACGTAACGGGCCGGGTTGTGGAGCGCAGCGGAACAAACCGGTCCCGTTGACGTGTTGGTTAGAAGCCGGTTCACCCCATCGCTTCCGGTCCGCCCCACAGTTCGCATGCGAACTCCCAGGAAACCCCGCACCTGCTCACGGCCCGGCACCGATACGAACCACCAAATTACCTAGCCGTTTCTGAGTTTACGACGAACAGCTCCACAACTTAGGCACGTTGCCGATAACCCGACAAAAGCCCAAATGGGCTTCCAGATTGAACGGCAGAGTTGCTGGCCTTGGCCGTGAACGAAAACCAGAAATATCCGCCCGATTTTCCGCCAAGGCCCATGCACCCAACCACTATCAAAATGACCGAGGCCTTGGCTTATAACGCCTTGAATAAGCGGCCGTTTGGAGCGCCAGCGCAAAACGGTCCGCTTGATTCACTGGTTAACCGAGTTCACGCCATTTTCGTAATCTCGACGCTGCCTACCTTTTTTCCCTCTGCTTTGCCGCCGTGGTGGTGATATGGCCTCCTAAAATTGAAATGAGGCGCCTCGTTAGCAGTGATCACCACATAGTCTATTTTTGCTCTCTTGAAGGTTGTGATAGCAGCCTTTATCGCTTTATCAGCATTATCGAAATACTGATCGTTTTTCTGAAGATTCCCGCTTTGCCTGAAAATCCTAAGCCGAAAGTTGCCCAAACCCCGCATGGCGCAAATATCAAGAAGTTGATCAAGGTACACGACCTCAGTGTTATTTGGGTCATCGAGCTTTTGCTGCTGATTGAGCATCGCAATAAAGCTTGCGACCAACAACCCACCCAATATCAACAATCCGATGACATCTGTGCTCTCCATGCACTTACTTCCTCCCGGTTAACGCCTGGGCTAAGCCGCCGGTGCGGAGCGCAGCGTAGTACCGGTCGGCTTCAGCCCCTGGTTATGTGATTTTCTCAAGACGTTCAATAGATAAACCCTCAACTGCAGGAATACCTACATTTAAATGGACGGGATACGCAGACCTTTTCCCGCTCCTTTTGTAACCACGGCGCTCATAAAAAGCAATGAGCTCTTCTCTCTGCGAAATGACCAGCATTTCTATATATTGATACCCCAGATCATTGACAGCATAGCTCTCAGCCAGCTTTAAAACTCGGTGACCAATTCCCTGGTTTTGGAGTTCTGGACTTACAGCGAATGTACCGATGCATGCTTTATCTTCTTTTTCTTCTACGCAGATACATGCAGCCAAAGCATCAGAGATGGTCGCTACTAGTAGGTGAGAATCAGGTCTTTTTATTAACGCTCTGATTCCATCGACCGATGACCGCTGACCATTAACGATTTCTGTTTCTCTCGTCCAGCCTTCTTCCCCTCGATAGGCCTCATTGATGAGCAGATTTAATCGCTCGGCATCTTCAATATCTGCTCTTTTTAGTGTGATTTCGGTGGTCATTGTCAGATTTCTTTTTACACATAACGCCATGCGCAGCGGCCGGTTTGTGACGCGCAGCGGAACAAACCGGTCCGACTGACGCTACTTGTTAGAAGCAGTTCACCCCTTTGCATGGCGGCCCTGCTACCAATTTGCATGCGAACTCCGGAGAAGCCCAGCACACGCTCACGGTCCGGCACCGATACAAACCACCACGCTACCGGCCCATTCAGAATTTTGCGGCGAACTGCCCTACAACCTGGGCACCTTGCCGAAGACCCGAAAGAAGCCAAACCTGGCTTCCAGTATGGCGGTCGAATTTGCGGGCCTTGGCCATGACTCAGAGCCTGAAAACTCCCGCTTTGTTTTGACGCCAAGGCCTTTCCATCTCTCTTTCATCATCTGATGGTCAGGAGCCTTTGCTTATAACGCCGATGTTAAGCGGCCGCCTTGCCGGAGCGGAGCGTAGACAAGGCGGTCCGGCGGAGGCCCGCCAGGGCCGTAGCGAACTTGAACTACTTGTTAGCCCTTACTTTGTCCGAGAACTTGCTTTTAATCGGACTAAACAGCAATGAAAGGAATATTATGGTAAGAAAAATTGAAACCACCCATTTACCAAAATAATGGTAAAAACCCCATGATATGGCCACTATCAATGCGCAACAAATAAGAAAAATTATGTTTTTAATCATTAGACATACTCGAAGCTTTCAGGTGTTGCTTTCGCTCTTACTCCAAAAGAGCGTCGATACGGGTGTTTCAGATCCAGAATTTGCGGATTACGCGCATAAAAATCCTGAATGTTATCTATTGGAAGTTTATTTTTTTCAACGATAACGAATAGATCTGATATCCTGGCCCCGTACCCAAGAGATCTACCGCTTGCCACGGCCAAGCTGCCTATCACAGCGCCCACATACGCCGACGCGCCAAAAGCGGCAGCGACTTTAAGCCTCTCTAAACCTGTTGTAGCCCCAATTAATTCTGAAACAGTTGCGCCCTTTCCTAAATTTTTTATAGCTTCAACCATTATCGTCAGGTGAGCCAATGTTGCATTATAAGTATCAAAGAAAGAGGTAGGATATGGTAAGCCAAGGGCATCCATATTCTCATTGAAGTATTTTTGAAAATCTCCTGACTTGTAACATTCAGACATATTGTGACTCCTTTCACATACTTTGATCATTAATTGACCCCGACAGGCGATTCTACATCAAATCACCAGTAGCTTTAAGGAATAGCAACTTGGTGATGATGCCTTCCGGGCTAACGCCATGCGCAGCGGCCGGTTTGTGTAGCGCAGCGGAACAAACCGGTCCGACTGACGCTACTTGTTAGAAGCAGTTCACCCCTTTGCATGGCGGCCCTGCTACCAATTTGCATGCGAACTCCGGAGAAGCCCCGCACACGCTCGCGGTCCGGCACCGATACAAACCACCAAACTACCCGGCCACTTCTGAATTTGCGGCGAACGGCCCCACAACTTGGGCACGCTGCCGATTACCCGAAAAAAGCCAAACCTGGCTTCCAGTATGGCGGTCGAATTTTCGGGCCTTGGCCATGACTCAGAGCCTGAAAACTCCCGCTTTGTTTTGACGCCAAGGCCTTTCCATCTCTCTTTCATTATCTGATGGTCAGGAGCCTTTGCTTATAACGCCATGCGCAGCGGCCGGTTTGTGGAGCGCAGCGCAACAAACCGGTCCGACTGACGCTACTTGTTAGAAGCAGTTCACCCCTTTGCATGGCGGCCCTGCTACCAATTTGCATGCGAACTCCGGAGAAGCCCCGCACACGCTCACGGTCCGGCACCGATACAAACCACCACGCTACCGGCCCATTCAGAATTTTGCGGCGAACAGCCCTACAAGCTGGGCACGTTGTCGAAGACCCAAAAGAAGCCAAACCTGGCTTCCAATATAGCGGTCGAATTTTCGGGCCTTGGCCATGACTCAGTGCTTGAAAACTCCCGCTTTGATTTGACGCCAAGGCCTTTCCATCTCTCTTTCATCATCTGATGATCAGGGGCCTTTGCTTATAACGCCAATGTTCAGCGGCCGGTTTGGAGTGCAACGGAAAACCGGTCCGGTGGAGGCCCGTCAGGGCCGGAACGTACTGCAACTACTTGTTAAATGCTGAAGATGGCACGGACAAGATAAATACTCGTGGCCATGATTGCGACAGCTAGCGTGACGTATGACCCATGAATGAGCCAATAACGCTTTGATTTGTATCTTTCGTTTTGCTCCCAATTTTGATCGGGCGCTGCCTTTCTCAACTCCTGCGTAAGAGCAAAAAATCTTTTTGCATCGACTCGAAGTTCGTAGAGGCATAAGCCTACTGTGGCGACAAAGGACAGCAATGCAATTGAAAGCATCCACTTATCGAATTTAGCCAGCTCAGCACCACCGGGCTTGGTGAGCGCAAGAAAAAAAACACCGGTAGCGCCAGAGGAAACTGACAGAATATAGGCTCGAAGACGATTCCCCGCGTCTTTGGCCAACTCATGGTATTTTGCGATTTCGTCAGTTTTATCCATAGGCATTTAACGCTGGCATAACGGGCCGGTTTGTGAAGCAGCAGCGGAACAAACCGGTCCCGTTGATGCGTTGGTTAGAAGCCGGTTCACCCGATGGTCTCCGGTCCGCCCCTCGATTCGCATGCGAACTCGAAAGAAGCCCCGCACCTACTCGCGGTCTGGCACCGATACAAACCCCTACGCTACCCGGCCATTTCTGAATTTGCGACGAACAGCCCCACAACTTTTGGCACGCTGCCGACGACCAGTAAAAAGCCACTATTGGCTACCAGATATGATGCGGAGTTTGATGGCCTTGGCCGTGAACGAAAACCAGAAATATCCGCCCGATTTTCCGCCAAGGCCCATGCACCCAACCACTCTCAAAATGACCGAGGCCTTGGCTTATAACGCTGGCATAACGGGCCGGCTTGTGGAGCGCAGCGGAACAATCCGGTCCCGTTGATGCGTTGGTTAGAAGCCGTTCACCCTTGTGGATTGCGGTCCAAACCGGAACTCGCATGCAGACTCCAGTGAACCCCGCACAAACTCTCGGCCCGGCACCGATACAAACCAACAAACTACCCGGCCATTTCTGAATTTGCGACGAACAGCCCCACAACTTTTGGCACGCTGCCAACGACAAGTAAAAAGCCACTATTGGCTACCAGATTGGGTGCGGAGTTTGATGGCCTTGGCCGTGAACGAAAGCCAGCAATTTCCGCCTGATTTTCCGCCAAGGCCCATGCACCCAACCACTATCAAAATGACCGAGGCCTTGGCTTATAACGCCAATGTTCAGCGGCCGGTTTGGAGGCGCACCGCGCCGGAAAACCGGTCCGGTGGAGGCCCGAAGGGCCGGAACGTACTGCAACTACTTGTTAGAAAGCGGTCCTACACCCTTAGCACCGATTCCAACTCAATTCTCATCCAGTTCTTTTTTGGTGCGCGCTAAAAGCTCATTTTGCCGCTGGATCTCCTCTGGCGAATATTTCTTTACGCGACCATGCCATGGAAGACCAAGCGTTTTATATGCAGCTATCTTTAGCAACCAAGACGTTGCAAAAATACCCACTCCAATCTCAAACACTTCGATACCAGGCGTGGTAGCAGGGTCGCCATCTAGCGCGAATCCTATGTAGAAAAGAATGAGTGCCGAGCCAGCAATTAACAAATAGAGATGGCCGTGGATCAATTTAGAGGCCATCTTTCTTCTCTTCTTCCTATCCGTATGCTTTATCAAATTCAAAAATCCCGATGAATTTCAATAAGACATTTCTAACGCCAATGTTCAGCGGCCGGTTTGGAGTGCAACGGAAAACCGGTCCGGTGGAGGCCCGTAGGGCCGGAACGTACTGGAACTACTGGTTATGTGCTACCCGAAAAAACAGCCATTTTCATCACGGTTTACGGTAGTAAAAAAACCTTCTATAGACCGTGAATCTGGTTCTGGCGGGTATGAATGCCACTTTAAATCACTACGCATCCAGTAGATTTTCCAGCGCTGAGTTTTCTTGACGTAAGTTGCTTTCGCTACAGGTGTTTCAATGATTCTTTCTGGATCTTGGAAATGCGGACGAATCTCGATAATTTCGACGCTCTGTCCAGACAACCTAACATCCAGATCCAGTTTTGGACGGATTTCAACAGGTGGACGGCGAGCCTCCAAAAACTTTGAAGCTGCCTGTTCAATCTTCTTTATCTCAAACTCACTGAATGCCATATAAATTCTCTAGGAACGCCCACATAACGCCCGGGCTCAGCGGCCGATTTGGAGGCGCGCCGCGCCGGAAAAGCGGTCCGCTGCAGCCCCTGGTTATGCCCTATGGTCTAAATTGGACTCGGAATTCCAAGGCCGAATATTCTTTAACTG
>JASTVH010000022.1:0-12566 GCA_042862465.1 Marinobacteraceae bacterium S3BR75-40.1
AAACTCAACAACGGTACTCTTGCTCATGGCGGTGTATCTCTCGTTGATTGACTTGTTTGGCGACAACAAATCAACCAGATACGCCGCTTCTTTTCAAAGCCTCAAACACCAGATTTGGTTATACCTCATGCCAAGCACAGCCAGACAGAAGCCCGTTACCACGCCCTAGGTGAAACTGATGATGCAAGATTGCTGCATATCACTTTTACCTTGAGACAAGGCGGTACACTGATTCGAGTGATTTCCGCTCGTGACATGCACCGCAAAGAGAGGGCCATTTATGAGCAAGCTGAAAAAGACACCTGATTTCAAAAGCGAAGCGGAAGAAAGAGAATTCTGGGAAAGCCATGACTCTGCCGACTATTTGGACTGGAGCCAGGCCCAGCGTGCCTCTTTTCCCAAATTGAAGCCCTCTACCAAAACAATATCGTTGCGTTTACCCGAGGCTTTGCTTGATCGCATCAAAATCGAAGCAAACAAACGCGATATGCCCTATCAATCACTCATCAAAGTCTGGCTTGCGGACGACGTCAACGAAAGCCGCCGGACTGATTGAGGTGCTAACGCTAAGCGAAGCGGCGGCCCGTCAGGGGCGTCCGCCTTACGCGACTTGTTAAGAGTTCGGTCCTGCACCAAAGCCATTCTTTGCTCTGGGGTCTGCGAGCAAGAGCTCTAGAAGGTAGTCCAGTGATCGCGCTCTTTCACTGAACGTACGCGCGAACTCCTTTACCCCTCTTTCAAAGTAGTAAACTTCGAATTGGCCATTGATCAGCTGAATGGTGTACATCCCATCTTCCGGCGGCCTTCCCAAAGTAAAAATAGACCGATCAATTTGATGCTCTCTCAACGCTCGGTTGAATTCTCCATCTTCCATAGACTCTCTTAACGCTCCGCTAAACGGCGAGCGTTAGCGAGTCCGGTGGAGGCCACGCTTTTTGTGGCCGGAACGTATTTGAGCGACTTGTTAAGTTTTTTCTGCATGGCCCTGACCTTGCCAAAAACGAATAGCCAAACTCGCAACACCTAAAATAATGCCTGACAGACCGCTTAGTGCAACAAAGACCACCAAGGGATAGAAAACCCGTAAGCGCCCGGCCATCACACCTTGTCAGTGACAGCTGGCTTCCAGTTGTGCGGTAGCAATTCGCCGATGGCGTTGTTCTTCTGCGTCGGCAGACGCGCCAGCACATCCTTCAGGTAGGCATACGGGTCGTGGCCGTTGAGCTTGGCAGACTGGATGAGCGTCATTACAGCAGCAGCTCGCTGACCACTGCGCAATGAGCCGGCGAACAACCAGTTGGAACGGCCCAGCGCCCAGGGTCGGATCTGGTTTTCCACCCAGTTGTTGTCGATCGGCACCGCGCCATCCTCCAGGTAGCGCGTCAGCGCTGTCCAGCGTTTCAGGCTGTAGTCCAGAGCCTTGGCTGTACCCGAACCATCCGGCACTTTCTGGCGCTGGGCAACCATCCATTGATGCAAGGCATCGGCAATGGGGCGGGCCTGCTTTTCCCGTAGCTGCCGACGTTGATCCGGAGGTTGGTCTTTGGCTTCCCGCTCGATGTCATAGAGTTTGCCGATGTATTCCAGCGCCTGTTTGGTCAGGGAGCTCTTGTTGGCGGCGTGTAGGTCGAAGAACTTGCGCCGGGCATGGGCCATGCATCCGATTTCCGTGATGCCGTTGCCAAAGCCCGCCTTGTAACCCGCGTAGTCGTCGCACACCAGCTGACCTTGCCAGTCACCCAGGAAGGCGCGGGCATGCTCGCCGGCCCGGCTGGGCGCGAAGTGGTAGACCACCGCCTTGAGGTCCGAGAACACCGTGGTGCTGTAGGCCCAGACATAGGCCCGGTGGGTTTTCTTCTTGCCTGGCGCCAGCATCTTCACCGGTGTTTCATCAGCATGCAGAACCCGTTTCTGGAGCATGGCGTCCCGCAGGGCCTCGACCAAGGGCTGCAACTGCACGCCGCAGGTACCGACCCATTCCGCCAGGGTGGAGCGTGGGATTTCCAGGCCGGCACGACCAAAGATCCGTTCCTGCCGGTAGAGCGGCAGGTGATCGGCGTACTTGGCAACCAACACTTGGGCGAGCAGGCCGGTGGTGGGGAGCCCCTTGTCGATGACGTGAGCCGGCACCGGGGCCTGGATCAGGGTCTCGCAGTCTTCGCAGGCCCACTTACCTCGGATGTGGCGTTCCACGGTGAACTCGCCCGGCGTGTAATCCAGTTTCTCGCTGATGTCCTCACCAATGCGCTTGAGCTGGCAGCCACAACGGCACTGGGTCTGGTCCGGTTCGTGATGGATCAGGGTGCGCGGTAGCTCCGGCGGAAGCGGGCTGCGCTTGGGCTGCTGTCGGGGCTTCTTGGTGGCGGGTTCCCGTTGGGCTTGAGCCAGTTCGGCCTCGATGGCGGCGATGTCGCTGTCGATCAGCTCATCGAGCAGCCGCCCCTGCACGGCATCAAGCTGCTCGCTACGTCGTGCGAAGCGGTGGCGCTTGAGCAGGGCCAGCTCGTGGGTGAGCTTCTCGTTCAGGGTCTTGTTGTAGTGCAACTCCCGCTCACGCTGCTTGAGCGCTTGCTCTCGGGATGCCAGCGAGTCCATCAACTCCGTTGCCAGGGCACGGAGTTGGTCGGCAGAGAGCTGATTGAGATCGGGGCACTGTGTCATGGCAGGCAGTATGCCAAGTCCGTGCCCCGTGGGCGATCCACTGTTCGGGGTATGGTGTTGCGCAGTGGGCTGTGGTTACAGCACCGAGATGACGCCGTCGGCGCCCAATCGCTGCCAGGGCAGCCCCTGGACCAGAGCCTGAAGCTGCTCCTCGGTCAGCCGCAACCGGTCTCCCCGCCAGGTTTCGCCCCAGTGGAACTTGCCGCGGTTCAGCCGGCGGGCACAGAGCCAGATACCCAGGCCATCGTGAATCAACACCTTCATGCGGTTGCCACGGCGGTTGGCAAACAGGTAAGCACAATGCGGGCGCGCCGCACCGAACACTTCGACCACCCGCGCCAGGGCCTTGTCCGGCCCCGCCCGCATATCCAGCGGTTCGGTGGCCAACCAGATCGCGTCGATGCGGATCATGCCAGCAGCTCCCGCAGCAACGCGGCGCACTGGTGGGCCTGCTCGGCGGGCCACTCCACAATCACCGCGCCGCCGGCGCGGGGGATCTCGATGCGGATCGTTTGGGGCTTTGGCTCACGCTTGCCCTCAAGAGCTACGGCCGGCAGGTTCAGCGGAACAAAGGCAGGCGTCTTGTTGGAGCCGGTACGCCTCGACTCACTGATCCAGCGCCGGACCATATTGGCGTTGAGGCCATTGTCGAGAGCAATGCGGGAAACGGAAGCCCCTGGTTGTTGGCAGGCGGCAACGATCCGGGCCTTAAAGTCCTTTGAGAACTGACGACGTCGCTTGGGCGACTGAGTTACGCTTAATGTGCTCATGATAAGTGTCCACTAAAGAATAAGTGGACACTATCCTGGCGAAGCCAGTGGCTCGCTCAAGATGGGATGGCCGGACGCTTACGAAAACCCAAGGGCCAAGATCCTTGCTCTTTAAATGAACGTAGCCTAGGAAAAAACGAGCGGCCAAAAATAATAGCTCAGTAGCTAGCACTCCAATGAATAAGAATGTGCCGCTATTTGGAGAAGCCCAGGCGTCCCAACTTTCCTTGGCTTCAGGAAGGCTCGTTATTTTGAGGGCAAGAAGCACTGCGCCACTCAGAACAAGAGCCAAACCGATTCCTTTTTGTACAAGTGCTCGATTCATAATTCGTAAACTTAACGCCATGCGCAGCGGCCGGGTTGGCGCGCGCAGCGTGACAATCCGGTCCGACTGACGCTACTTGTTAGAAGCCGTTCACCCCTTTGGTTGGCAGGCGAAAATCCCCTATTCGCATGCCGGCTCCAGAGAACCCCGCACGAGGTATCGATCCGGCACCGATACAAACCACCAAACTACCAGCCACTTCTGAATTTGCGGCGAACAGCCCTACAACCTGGGCACACTGCCGACGACCCGAAAAAACCAAAACCTGGCTGCCAGATTCGACAGCGATGTTACTGGCCTTGGCCATTACACGGAGTATAAAACTCCCGCTTCCCATTACCGCCAAGGCCCATGCACCGAACCACCAGAAAATCACCGAGGCCTTGGCCTTCTAACGCCGATGTTCAGCGGCCGGTTTGGAGTGCAACGGAAAACCGGTCCGGTGGAGGCCCGTCAGGGCCGGAACGTACTGCAACTACTTGTTAGGAGACAGGACCGAATACCCCAAGTAAGCGGCTATAGCCAAAAAGAAAATAGCCCCACCTACCACGGTGATTTCTATTGTTCCTACCGTAGACTCCAACCCAGGCTGGTAGAACTCGACAATAGCTAAATGAGGTATGGCCAAGGCGCTTGCAATGACCAAACCTATTGAGGCCGCCAAGAGCATTGCGGAACCTATTTTTTTATGCCAAATAGAGACCATTCCAAAAATGATGTAGCAAAGCGGCAGTACCATAACGACAATGCGACTGAACCAAATAGGCGTCCCTGATGGATATTGAACAACAGTCAGCGACAAATCCGGAAACGGCCAGGCAGGTACAAGCAATGCAATTCCAAGCCCTGCAAATAGAGCCCCTCTGATCTTCGAATTCATCAATACTCCTAACGCCGTGCGCAGCGGCCGGTTTGTGGAGCGCAGCGGAACAAACCGGTCCGACTGACGCAGATGGTTATGTGGTAAACCCCAAGGCTTCGGCCCTAGCTGCCAACATGATCGACTGTGGCATATGCCTGAGCCTTATCGCCCAGAACCGATAATAGATACGATTCCGACCAGGAAATCACCGGATTATCGGCTTGATCTAATAGCGACCAATCTACCGAAGCAATTGCGGATTCAGACCCAAGCCACTTGACGTCTAAATTTGAATACTGACATTTGCGACAGCCCTTTGCCTTGTATTCATCCAAATACTTTTGAAAATGTTGGCTCACTTCGGGCAGCGAGTGAAATATCTTGCTCTCGCCGAGTTCGCCTTTGACCATATATGGAACAGTGAATTTGCCTGCGACCCGGTCACCATCATAGGTTGCAAATGCATCCACGAAATCATCGAAATATTCTTTGATTTTCTTTTCTTTATCCACACCGATTCCCTTCTGATACTTTGATCAACGCACCCACATAACGCTTGCATAACGGGCCGGTTTGGAGCGGCAGCGGAAAACCGGTCCCGTTGATGCGTTGGTTAGAAGCCGGTTCACCCGTTGGTTTCCGGTCCGCCCCGCAACCCGCATGCGTACTCCAAAGAAGCCCCGCACGGGCTCTCGGTCCGGCACCGATACAAACCACCAAACTACCCGGCCATTTCTGAATTTGCGACGAACAGCCCCACAACTTTTGGCACGCTGCTGATAACCAGAAGGAAACCAAAATGGGCTTCCAGATTAGGCGACGAGGTTGCGGGCGTTGGCCAGCACAGAAGCAGAAAACACCACCCATCTTTCCGCCAAGGCCATTGGCACCCAACCACCTCAAAATGAACGGAGGCCTTGGCTTTTAACGCCAATGTTAAGCGGCCGGCTTGCCGGAGCAACCGCGTAGGCAAGGCGGTCCGGTGGAGGCCCGTAGGGCCGGAACGAACTTGAACGACTTGTTATAGGTGGTTTCGGTCATTCTTCGATGAAGAAATCCGTATCCACTTTTCGGACTTCATACACCGCCGCCGAACTAACTCCGACACCGTGATCAATCATCAATTGAACTAAATCGCTGCCGTCAATAAGAACGACCTTTGGATCTATTTGGCCGACATAATCGGAAGCTTCTTTGGAGAAACGGCTGGTGGTAATGAAAACGCCTTTTTTTGCTCTTTGCCCATGTAAGGCACCTACAAATTTTTGTATTTCTGGACGACCAACGACCGCCTCCCACCGTTTAGCTTGGAGATAAATAGCATCGAGGCCTAACCGATCTTCTTTAATGACACCATCGATTCCTTCATCACCGGTTTTTCGAGTCGCTTTGCCTGCCTCTTTGACCGAGCCACCGTAACCCATTGCAACGATTAAATTGACAACAAGCTTTTCGAAAAACTCTGGGCTGTTGCCTTTTATTAAATGAAGAAGCTCATTCGCGACCTCATCTCGGAGCTGCTGATACGCTTGCTCCAATGTTTCCTCGGGAGTTGTAGATGAGGAATCTGCTTCATCTGTGTGGGTGACTTTTTCAGTCCGATTTTTGTTGCTTGCTTGCCTGAATTCCTGAAATTCTTTGAACCGCTCCAGATCTTTGATTCCGATGCGGACTGGTTTTTCAGATAGAAGCTTGCGCCCACGCTCAGAAATGAAGAACTTCCCTCGCTTCGGAGACTCCAGAACACCCGCCTGAGTTAGATAGACTTTTGCCCACGCGACTCGGTTAGCAAATGTTGTTTGCCGGCCACTTGGCAACCTTTCTTCCAACTCGGAATCAGAAAGCCCCAGCTTTTCCGCTAACGCGTCTCTTGTTTCCTTCATCGAGTGCTCGGCACAATCGGACGCAAATTCAAGCAATGGCAGCATTAGCGATTGGAAATCTGGTACAGCCAAGAAGGTCTCCTTTGTCTTTTCCTATAACGCCATGCGCAGCGGCCGGTTTGTTGTGCGAAGCGCGACAAACCGGTCCGACTGACGCTACTTGTTAGAAGCAGTTCACCCCTTTGCTTGGCGGCCCTGCTACCAAATTGCATGCGAACTCCGGAGAAGCCCAGCAAACGCTCACGGTCCGGCACCGATACAAACCACCACGCTACCGGCCCATTCAGAATTTTGCGGCGAACAGCCCTACAACCTGGGCACCTTGCCGAAGCCCCGAAAGAAGCCAAACCTGGCTTCCAGTATGGCGGTCGAATTTTCGGGCCTTGGCCATAACTCAGAGCCTGAAAACTCCCGCTTTGTTTTGACGCCAAGGCCTTTCCATCTCTCTTTCATCATCTGATGGTCAGGAGCCTTTGCTTATAACGCCATGCGCAGCGGCCGGGTTGGCGCGCGCAGCGTGACAATCCGGTCCGACTGACGCTACTTGTTAGAAGCAGTTCACCCCTTTGCATGGCGACCCTGCTCCCAATTTGCATGCGAACTCCGGAGAAGCCCCGCACGATGTTGCGGTCCGGCACCGATAAAAACCACCAGCCTACCGGCCCACTCAGAATTTTGCGGCGAACAGCCCTACAACCTGGGCACCTTGCCGAAGACCCGAAAGAAGCCAAACCTGGCTTCCAATATGGCGGTCAAATTTTCGGGCCTTGGCCATAACTCAGAGCCTGAAAACTCCCGCTTTGTTTTGACGCCAAGGCCTTTCCATCTCTCTTTCATCATCTGATGGTCAGGAGCCTTTGCTTATAACGCCATGCGCAGCGGCCGGTTTGTGGAGCGGCAGCGGAACAAACCGGTCCGACTGACGCTACTTGTTAGAAGCAGTTCACCCCTTTGCATGGCGGCCCTGCTACCAATTTGCATGCGAACTCCGGAGAAGCCCCGCACACGCTCGCGGCCCGGCACCGATACAAACCATCAAACTACCCGGCCACTTCTGAATTTGCGGCGAACAGCCCTACAACCTGGGCACGTTGGCGAAGACCCAATAGAAGCCAAACCTGGCTTCCAATATAGCGGTCGAATTTTCGGGCCTTGGCCATGACTCAGAGCCTGAAAACTCCCGCTTTGTTTTGACGCCAAGGCCTTTTCATCTCTCTTTCATCATCTGATGATCAGGAGCCTTTGCTTATAACGCCAATGTTCAGCGGCCGGATTGTTGCGCGCAGCGTGACAAGCCGGTCCGGTGGAGGCCCGTAGGGCCGGAACGTACTGCAACTACTGGTTAGATGCCGCTCACCCCTTTAGATGGCGGGTTCAATCCGGTACTCGCATGCCGACTCCAGAGAGCCCTGCACTGGGTCTCGATCCGGCACCGATACAAACCACCAGGCTACCGGCCCTCTCAGGACTTTACGGCGAACAGCCCTACAACTTGAGCACGTTGCCGACTACCCGAAATAACCAAAACCTGGCTGCCAGATTCAACAGCGGAGTTACTGGCCTTGGCCATTACACGGAGTATAAAACTCCCGCTTCCCATTACCGCCAAGGCCCATGCACCCAACCACCAGAAAATGACCGAGGCCTTGGCCTTCTAACGCCATGCGCAGCGGCCGGTTTGTGGAGCGCAGCGCAACAAACCGGTCCGACTGACGCTACTTGTTAGAAGCAGTTCACCCCTTTGCATGGCGGCCCTGCTACCAATTTGCATGCGAACTCCGGAGAAGCCCCGCACACGCTCGCGGTCCGGCACCGATACAAACCACCAAACTACCCGGCCACTTCTGAATTTGCGGCGAACGGCCCCACAACTTGGGCACGCTGCCGATTACCCGAAAAAAGCCAAACCTGGCTTCCAGTATGGCGGTCGAATTTTCGGGCCTTGGCCATGACTCAGAGCCTGAAAACTCCCGCTTTGTTTTGACGCCAAGGCCTTTCCATCTCTCTTTCATTATCTGATGGTCAGGAGCCTTTGCTTATAACGCTGGCATAACGGGCCGGCTTGTGGAGCGCAGCGGAACAATCCGGTCCCGTTGATGCGTTGGTTAGAAGCCGTTCACCCTTGTGGATTGCGGTCCAAACCGGAACTCGCATGCGGACTCCAGTGGACCCCGCACAAACTCTCGGTCCGGCACCGATACAAACCACCAAACTACACAGCCATTTCTGAATTTGCGACGAACAGCCCCACAACTTTTGGCATGCTGCCGATAACGAGTGAAAAGCCACTATCGGCTACCAGATTGGATGCGGAGTTTGATGGCCTTGGCCGTGAACGAAAGCCGAAACCTCTACCCCGAATTTACTGCCAAGGCCCATGCACCCAACCACTGTCAAAAAGACGGTGGCCTTGGCTTATAACGCCATGCATAACGGGCCGGTTTGTGGAGCACCAGCGGAACAAACCGGTCCCGTTGATGCACTTGTTAGGCATACTGGTGGCCGCGGCCAGACCTCTTTATCTCTACTGCCAGCCACAAAGCCCCGATAAAACAAAGGACTATTAGGGAAACTGATACTGGTAAATGGAATTGCCCAAAACCTGCCAGAGCGAATCCAGCATGGATAAAAAATGTGAGCGCCCCAAGTGCCGCACAAAGCTTGGCGAAAAAGACTGCATTTTCGCTTGCAGCTACCACATGCTTATAACCAAGCAATAGGATTGGAATCGCGACAGCATTGAATGCCAGATATCCTTGGATTCCTCCCGGTAAAAGGAACATTTCCCATTCGCGCCAAAACGCAGCATCGATCTGATGCAGAACCAAGAAGCTCATAGTCCAGAAATAACTTTTTTCCACTTAATCAATCCTTTGTGAGCTTGCCTAACGCCATGCGCAGCGGCCGGTTTGTGTAGCGCAGCGAAACAAACCGGTCCGACTGACGCTACTTGTTAGAAGCAGTTCACCCCTTTGCATGGCGGCCCTGCTACCAATTTGCATGCGAACTCCGGAGAAGCCCCGCACACGCTCGCGGTCCGGCACCGATACAAACCACCAAACTACCCGGCCACTTCTGAATTTGCGGCGAACGGCCCCACAACTTGGGCACGCTGCCGATTACCCGAAAAAAGCCAAACCTGGCTTCCAGTATGGCGGTCGAATTTTCGGGCCTTGGCCATGACTCAGAGCCTGAAAACTCCCGCTTTGTTTTGACGCCAAGGCCTTTCCATCTCTCTTTCATTATCTGATGGTCAGGAGCCTTTGCTTATAACGCTGGCATAACGGGCCGGCTTGTGGAGCGCAGCGGAACAATCCGGTCCCGTTGATGCGTTGGTTAGAAGCCGTTCACCCTTGTGGATTGCGGTCCAAACTGGAGCTCGCATGCGGACTCCAGTGAATCCCGCACAGACTCTCGGTCCGGCACCGATACAAACCACAAAACTACCCGGCTTACCTAGAATTTACGACGAACAGCCCCACAAACTGGGCACATTGCTGAAAACCAGAAAAAAGCCTAAACAGGCTTCCAGATTGAACGAGGAGTTTGCGGGCGTTGGCCAGGCACCAAGCAGGAAAACTCCACTCAACTTTCCGCCAAGGCCAGTTGCACCCAACCACCAGAAAATGACCGAGGCTTGGGCTTTTAACGCCATGCGAAGCGGCTGGTTTGGAGGCGCAACCGCGCCGGAAAACCGGTCCGCTTGCGCTACTGGTTAGAAATTGAACCCCACTCCCTAAGACTGCTTTTGCTTTTTCTCAAGATCATTGAGGTACTCTTCTTCTCTTCGAAGATATTGGTCGATTTTCTGCAGATCTTCAGGGGTAATCCTCTTGGTCTTTCCATGCCATGGGCGGCCCATTACTAAATTTGCGAAGATGCGGGCCACCAAAGAAAAGGAGAAAAAAACCAACCCTATCAGGAGAATGCTTATATCTTCTTGGGCACCTAGATCTCCGCCTACAACCCCCGCAATATAGAAAAGCACAAACCCACAGCCCAAGAAAAAGCTGTAAACATGAACCGCAGCGAGCTTATCTAATAATTTTTTATTCTGTTTTTTCATTTAACAAAAGAGCTTTCCGCATTTATGACATTTTACGAAGACCGAATCAGGCCCGGTGTAATATCTAGACCCATTCATCTCAAAACGTGTATTGCATGCCGGACAGCGCCAGATTTTGGTGTAAGCGTAAACATAGGCAACGAAGACAAAGAAGATAGCTATGTATCCTTTTATGCCGGGAAGCAGGCCCAAACCACCTTTCCCAAATATTGCGGCGCCTCCCACCAAACACACAGCAAATAGAACAGTCGCCAGACGCACTAATCGGCGACGCAATATAAACTCTCTTTCATACTTACTTGTCATTGATCACTCATTTCTAACGCTTGCATAACGGGCCGGTTTGGAGCGGCAGCGGAAAACCGGTCCCGTTGATGCGTTGGTTAGAAGCCGGTTCACCCGTCGGTTTCCGGTCCCCACCGCAACCCGCATGCGAACTCCAAAGAAGCCCCGCACGGGCTCTCGGTCCGGCACCGATACAAACCACCAAACTACCCGGCCATTTCCGAATTTGCGACGAACAGCCCCACAACTTTTGGCACGACGCCGACACCAAATAAAAAACCGCTATTCGCTGCCAGAATGGATGCGGAGTTCGATGGCCTTGGCCGTGAACGAAAACCGAAACCTTCACCCCGAATTTACCGCCAAGGCCCATGCACCCAACCACTATCAAAATGACGGAGGCCTTGGCTTATAACGCTGCCATAAGCGGCCGGAAAAACCGCCAGGTTTTGGAGGTCCAGCCGTCCGCGCAGCGGACGGCGATGCTTAATGGCCTTGTTAAGCATTTGACTCCAGAGCATGACTCTGCAAATCAAATGCATAGAATTTGGTTCCGGGCGTTGGGTTGAAAAAATATGGCTCAATTTCCACAAAACCCATTAGCTCGTATAGTTCCTGCGCTTTTTTTGTGGGAGGCACGGCATCCAGAACGACCCGGGTATAGCCCATTTTTTTCAGTTTCAATAGCAAATTGTCCATGAGAAGACGCCCGAGCCCTTTACCCTGATATTGCTGACGTACATAAAGGCGCTTTACCTCTGCGGTGTACTCATCAAGTTTTCTAAACCCAACACCACCAGCGACATGGGAATTCTCTATTGCGAAGGTATATTGACCATTCGGCAGCGATAACAATGCTTCGAGCGAGGCCATTTCTCCCTCAAAATTTTGATAGGAAAGATCAATACCCAGCCAATCCGCATACTCCAAAATGAGCTTTCTTAACTCATCGCTATCTGAGGGGAAGATCACATCCCTGATCATGACCATCTATTCCGTTTTTAGACTATTGCTTAACGCCGAAGGTAACGGGCCGCTTTGGAGCAGAGCCAAAGGCGGCGCGGAAAAGCGGTCCCGTTGACCGCCTGGTTAGCGGTAGTTCGAAACCTACCACCTGGCCTCAATATTCTTCGGATGACCATGTTGTTTTACTTTTGGGGGAATACACCGACCAAGTGGAGAAAACGGAATTGTGGCTAAACCCCACGCCAACCATGAACTCAACCCAGCCCATCCATTGCTCGTAGGAGAACTCATTTCCGTAAGGCCTAGTTGTACCTTTAATCAGCACGTAGCCCTGCTCCTCTGCCGGCACGAGTTCAACAGAATAATTTTCTGCAAGTTGATCCTTCAGTCCCGTTGCATCTGCCCGGGAGTCTGAGAAAAAGACAAAATCCAAAGCAGCCACGGTATCTTCCGTAAAGCCCTCTGATTCCATCGTCTGCCATAGCGCACGAGCCTCTGCCGTACGACGATCCATTATTTCCTGCTGATAGTTATTCATCACTCTTTCCGTTGTGTCAGCAACAACAAGCCCTGCAAACATGAAACTCAAAAATATAGCGACCTGTCTCATCTTGGGTACCGCTAACGCGGAGCTAACCGGCGCCGGAGCGAAGCGGAGGGAACCAAAAGCGCCACGCTTTTGGCGTCCGGTTGAGCGGCTGGTTAGAAGCCGATTCACCTCGTGGATTGCGGTCCCAATCCCCAATTC
>JASTVH010000023.1:0-9675 GCA_042862465.1 Marinobacteraceae bacterium S3BR75-40.1
GATACGATCCTGCTCATCAATCACCACCACAACACTGTTGTTGGAATGCAGATCAATAGCGGAGAATAAGGTCATGTCAGCCTCCTGTAGCGGCAGGTGTGTTCGCCAACTACCAGCCTACTCCGGGTGACGGGCTATGGGAGGCTGGCTACATGATCTTCAGATCTATTTTCGGGGCCTTCCTGGGCCCCTTTGCTGTACGCGTAGCCCAATACGCCTTTCCACTTCATCCACGAACTTGTCTCCGCCGGTGAGCTTGTTGCGGTCGATGGCGGTTCGAATCCGTTCGTCTTTGCGAGAGAAAGATTCATCGCTGACGAAGGACTTGTAGCGCTCAATGCGTGTCTGGAGGTCGGGACCCAAGGCCTGGAAGGTGGGTGGTTCATCCAGCCAGGACGTTGGTTGCAATCCAATTCGGGCTGGATAGCTGGACCAGGCATAATCTTCCGCGGACCGGACCATGCCGGCCTTTACGGGGTTCAACTCCACATAGCGACAGCAGCTCAACAGATATTCGTCGGTATCGATGGGGCTGATCTTGTAGCGCCCTTCCCACAGCGATCCGGTTCGCTTCTCCATCTTGTTGACGAAGCGCGTCTGTCGCCCAGCCAATCGTTTCATGAGTTCCGGAATCGCGGCCAGTTCATCGCCGGCTTCAACCACAAGGTGAACGTGGTTGGTCATCAGGCAGTAGCTGTAAACCTTTAACCCCAACGCATGCTTCCACTCTTCCAGATTGGCAAGGTAGTAGTGATAGTCGCGGTCCTCGATGAAGACCGGTTGCTTGTTATGACCGCGCTGGACGATGTGATGAGGCAAACCGGGCACGATGACCCGTGCTTGTCGGGGCATGGGTGACTCCTTCCTTGGGGTATTGGGCACAGCTTCCTGCCGTGCTTTGGATCAGCGTGGGATTTTACTGCGGGGGGCTAAAAAATAAATCTGTCCCGGTTTTCGGCAGGCCATGTGCCGGACGATACAGGTCATCAATGCCAACTGGCAGCGGGTGTTAATGCTCTTCGGCTTTTTGCCTTTATTTCGCACCCCCGAGCTTTGGTCCAGTGGCGCCATGCCGACATACACGGCGAGTCCAGCCTCAGTGCGGAAGCGAGCGAAGGTACCGATCTCACCAATGAGTTCCGCCACGCCGGTAGCACCAAAGCCTGGGATCGACCTCACGATCTGAGCCGCTGCTGTTTGGACACAGAGTTGTTCGATGTCGGCGTCCAGCACGGCAATGCGTTCATCGAGCGCCAGGATAGTCCTGGCGTCGTCCACCACATCGGTGTCGGCAAACGCGATATCAGGTGCAAAGCGAGCTTCTTTCTGCCAGGTCTGGATTTTGGCGACATAACAGGCACCTACGCCTCTAATACCCATCAGCGTCTTTGTACGGAGTCGTGGCAAGGCGGTCAGCCGGTCACGACACGTCAGCAGGCGCAGGAACCATTTGTTATCCACGGCCCCGGTGATGTTGAGCAATCCGGGGCTAAGCGCCTGGAGGTCACATCGCAGCCGCGTCAGTCGAGTCGAGCGCTCCTGGACCAACAAGCGCCGGCGGCGCGTCAGGTACTTCAGTCGCCGATGCCTCTCCGGTATCGCGGGCACAGCCTGCAAGGCGTTTCGTGCTACACCACGCTGATCACTCAGCGAGAACAGCTCCAGCATGCGGCGTGAATCGATGGCATCCGTCTTGGCGGGCGCCGGAAAGATTTCCTTATACCGCGCCAGTTTCAGATTGTTGACGTTGTACAGTTCCCAGCCTCGCTCTAAAACGAGACTGTCCAACGGGCGAGCCCAGCCGTTGTATCCTTCCATGGCCACTCGTATGACCTGCTCGGACGTCCCACGCAGGCCCTCAACACGTTCAAAGAATGCCGTAAAACCTGTCGGCGCATGATCGACCCTGAACTCGTCAATCAACCGGCCGTGATCGTCACCCACGGCAACTTGGTGGAATTGGCTGCCAACATCAATGGCTACGAGAAGGGAAGATGGCATGAGGACCTCCAGGCACGACGCATGGATTCATCCGGCGTCACGTCTACCTGTCAGCCATCACCTTGGGGTGGGCACCATCCTCGTTGGACGCTCCGGACGATGCAGGGGCAGCGGAGGCGGCATTTCAGAGTGAGCGAGCCGCAACGGCCTGCGGACCCCATGAGCCACACCTCCGCTGCCATCGCTCAGTCTAGAACAGTTCCTACACTCTCGCTGGCCTGCTAAATCCGAAGGTAGACCCCATTGATCGGACCCTCGTCAGTTGCGGTCCACACCGTAAATCCATCCAAAGAGGCAACCAAGGATTATTACAACCGCTGCAGAAACCAGGAAAACCAATCCCAGCTTACGGTCAAATGGTTTCGCGTATTGCCTGATTGTTGGAACATCAGTGAAGGGATCATCTGGACGGTTAATCCCACCCAATGGCAGCACGATGGCTATTGCGAACCCTACTATGCGAAACCCCAGGCCATCCCATGGTTCTGGACGCCTATGCCCATCCCTGACCATGTCACGCTCGATACGGGCCATGGAAAGCCGCGCAAACACAATCCACGTGACGCCATGAAAGAGAAAGCTGCCCAAAAAGATGAAAGCCGCAACTACCTGATAGGATTCCACTAGTTTCGTCCTTTAAAAGTCCCAAATAGTGGCAGCGCCCGCTTGACCAGCCTGATCCATAAAATATCCAGTAGCGAATCCCGCAGCTATCCCTACCAACACAATTCCGCCAAGCACAGCCCATCCAACCGGGCCTGCGACAATCAAACCTGCTTGCGCGGCCAAAGCAGTGCCTCCCGCGACGGTAGCCCTTCCCACCGTAGTTCCGACCGCACCGCCCAAACCGAACCCGGTCATCTGTATCGAGCTTTCACGCATCCAATTACCACCCTCTTGATGGACCTGCTGGACTATATCTACACGTGCAGCGGCATCCAGGACTACCATTCCTTGGCCAAGCCGGTTTACAAAGTTACTCAACAGCGTCAGACGCTTTGCCTGCAGCTGGTCCGCAACCTTGATGCGGGGATCCGTTTTAGGGGAATTAAGGCGCCTTTCGGCGAGAAGAATACCCCGGTCAGCGTTACTTAACGCTGTGCCGGTGTTTTTGGCGCGCTGTGCCTCTGGTGAAAAGCGGCTCAACTCTGCAGCAAAACGGTCTTGTAAAGCTTTATAGGTTTGGCGGACTTTGAGTTCCCCTTCCCGCCTCTTGGCGCCGAAGGCCGGGCGCGAATCGCCAGTTTGGTTGAGGTGCCGTAACTCCAACAGTGCCTTTTGGTATTCCACTACGGCTTTTTCAAAACCATCCAGCCGTGCAACAGCTGCTGTAGAGCCTGCGTTTACCGCTCCCGCCAGTTTTTGGAGGTTTTCCCGGTTCCAGTATTTCTCAGCGAATGCCGCCAGTGTATGGATGTCTTCGCCCATTTCGTCAGCCAAACGCGCCAAGGCACGGCGCTCGGCCTGCGACTGGGCGTTAAGGCGAGCAATTATGTCGCGGGTGACATGGGCTTCAACATCCAATGAGTAGGCGCGATTCTTAGAAATATGGTCATGCCATCCCAGACCGTTGGCATCGCAAAAGCGCTGCTGATTCAGTGATTCAGCGTTTTCCCAAAAAGGGCGGGTATTGGTGGGTTGGCCCGCAAATAAAACTTCAGGCATCGACTTATTCCTTAAGTCAGTTTCTTTAATTCCCTATTCCCAGCCATAAAGGCCAGCGAGGAGCGAGAAATACTAAAAGGGCTAATGACGATTGTCTAGGCTGGTACCAAGCGATGCACCGGGAGCGTGCGACGCCGCACAGTCAACCAAAGGAGTTTGACCCCATTGATCCCAGATAATATGCGTCTAGCTGAGAGCCTTGTCTGACGTGATCGTTGGAGTGGGTGTCCATTTAGTGCGCGCCCCGTCGAGTGGAAGATACAAACCCTGCAAACGAAAAGCTTACACCGGAGATGAGGGCGCTTATTGAGGAAGGTGCCAAACGGCTGGGCAACAAGAACTAGTTAAGAATCGGGGCAGCAACGGGACCAAAGGACTCTGACCCCATTGGTCGCTATGCTTTGAACCAAGCTGGAGATTTTACTGAAGGGGTGGGAAAAATAAATCTGTCCCGGTTTTTTCTCTTCTATGAAGGAAACGCTGATGGTGGTCAATTCAGTCAGCTCGCAAATGCCGATCAATAGCGATTCTTGGGGTGGGTGTCCATTTAGTGCTCTTGGGGTGGGTGTCCATTTAGTGCTCTATGCTTTGAACCAAGCTGGAGATTTTACTGAAGGGGTGGGAAAAATAAATCTGTCCCGGTTTTTTCTTGGTTGCAATCCAATTCGGGCTGGATAGCTGGACCAGGCATAATCTTCCGCGGACCGGACCATGCCGGCCTTTACGGGGTTCAACTCCACATAGCGACAGCAGCTCAGCAGGTATTCATCGGAATCGATGGGGCTGATCTTGTAGCGCCCTTCCCAGAGCGATCCGGTTCGCTTCTCCATCTTGTTGACGAAGCGCGTCTGTCGCCCAGCCAATCGTTTCATGAGTTCCGGAATCGCGGCCAGTTCATCGCCGGCTTCAACCACAAGGTGAACGTGGTTGGTCATCAGGCAGTAGCTGTAAACCTTTAACCCCAACGCATGCTTCCACTCTTCCAGATTGGCAAGGTAGTAGTGATAGTCGCGGTCCTCGATGAAGACCGGTTGCTTGTTATGGCCGCGCTGGACGATGTGATGAGGCAAACCGGGCACGATGACCCGTGCTTGTCGGGGCATGGGTGACTCCTTCCTTGGTTTTTTGGGCACAGCATCCTGCCGTGCCTGGGATCAGCGTGGGATTTTACGGGAGGGGGCTAAAAAATGAATCTGTCCCGGTTTTCCTGCGAGGCAAGATCAAGCAATCGCAAAAAGAAAAATCAGTGCAAAAAAACACCAACAAAAAATATATCGAAAAATCAGAAGGTTATTTTCGACAAAATTTAATACACTGTAAAAATATGTGACACATAGTGGAGTGGAAGGCTAATGGGAGACACGCGCCAAGGACCGACTGAAAAATAAATCTGTCCCGGTTTTATGAGATTGGCGAGGTAGTAGTGATAGTCGCGGTCCTCGATGAAGACCGGTTGCTTGTTATGGCCGCGCTGGACGATGTGATGGGGCAAACCGGGCACGATGACCCGTGCTTGTCGGGGCATGGGTGACTCCTTCCTTGAGGTATTGGGCACAGCTTCCTGCCGTGCTATGGATCAGCGTGGGATTTTACGGGAGGGGGCTAAAAAATAAATCTGTCCCGGTTTTTGCATCCGTAACTTCCTGGCATGGTCAGCCTGAATACCCGCAGTGCTCCCCGTCGAGTAGAACCGCTTCAATCCTTTGTGGCGGAACGATTTGATCATGGCTAAAAGTGTAGCGTGATGCGCAACGCGGTGCAATTTTGGTGAGGATAGATAATGGAGAGACCGGGAAGAGAAACCGCCACAGGGCTACCTTCGGTTGTCATTAGGGGTCATAAATAAATCTGTCCCGGTTTCGTAGACAGACCTTGTGATGGATGCGCTCTTGATGGCGGCCTGGAGACGACGGCCCAAGGAGCGCGTTTTGGTTCATTCTGACCAGGGTTCTCAGTACACCAGCCGAGAGTGGCGGGACTTTCTGGCCGAACACCGTCTCGAACCCAGCATGAGTCGTCGGGGCAACTGTCATGACAATGCTGTCGCCGAGAGCTTCTTCTCGTTACTCAAGAAAGAGCGGATCAAGAGAAAGATCTACAAGAGCCGTGAACTGGCTCGACAAGATATCTTCGATTACATCGAGATGTTTTATAACCCGGTCCGCAGACATGGCAGTAATGGCGGATTGTCTCCGGTAGACTTTGAAAAACAGTATTTCAGGCAGCTATCGAGCGTCTAGAGTATAGGGGGCGAACCAGTGGGATGTTGCCGAATGCTCTTGGGGTTAACAAGGTCGTGCAAGATTCAAGACCTGATCCCGTGTACCAGTCTCTCGTCCGACCAAAGGACTCTGACCCCATTGGTCCCTTCATAACTCGGTTTTAACCATCAGAATCGGTTCTAGACAATTGATAGCCCAAAGCCCCATTGAGAACAAAGCCGGACAAAAAAGTGAGATAAAAAACAGTGTCACGCCATTGATGATTAGAGTAGAGCCAGGCCAATGCCAGGGCAGCGAAGTACAGTATCAGTAAAGTGACGTGTACGGTGTTAGGCTTCATGGAAGGAACAGTTTTTCACGATGTCGGCAAGAGAATGAGCTGCGGCTTTTGTTTGCGCGGCAATCTCAGAAGAAACCTTTACTTGGGTATGCGTTCGGAAGAACTGGAGCTGTCCATCGTTCCACCGTCCATATACCGCGTAGATATCTTTGTCATCCTCGAAAATAGCTTCAAAAGTGATAATCGTTCTTTGATCTATTTGGTGGGTCTGTAGCCCGGAAACCTGCTTGTATATACCGGAATCGAGCATGTTGCGCTGTGTTACGTCGGCAAGTTTTAACGACAGCGCCTTCCCTTGATCTGCTCTATTAATCGCCTTAAGGCGTTCATTTTGCAGAGCGTCCTCCCCAAACTCGAAAACCACTCCAGTCCAATAACTGCCGTCCTGCTGGTAAGCGAACTCATGTCTTACGTAATCGCTTCCTTCGGAACGCGTGATCTCCGCATTGGGTAGGTAAAAACTGTTGTCCGAGCACGATAGCTGAGCACTTTGTGCGCTTATCGGTGCCAAAAAGGCGGCAGTCAAAAAACTAAGAACCACAAAAATACGAAGAGTCATTGGTTGGTACACCGCTGCCGCGTTTTCTTTTTGAGGCGGAATAGCAACCAAAGCCCATAACTAAGGGATGTTGCCCAAACACCCCAGAAATAGATTGGTCGTTGCTCCGCAGAAGCACTTTCCCATGCCCAAATCACAAAGGCGAAAATGACCGAATAGGTGAGGATAAGTGCGATTCGTGAACCATTCATTGGTAGTATGCGGACCCTTTTGTCTGCATACGTCGTTTCTGCTCGGCGTGAACAGCATTCAAGCTGCCGCTATTGGCTGCAAAAGCTAGCCAGATAACGATGGTGGCTACACCGCCTTTCGACAACCTGCGGTTTTGGATCAATTTTGTCACAAAGTCCTTTCCGCCAGTCACCGAAAAAGTAAAACCCATAAAGCCCCCAATTTTTTCCACCAGACTGTGGAAAGCCTCATCTTCTGCCAGTTCTGCGTTGGTCATAGACCACAGGCCCCACTGGGGGTTTACAAAAGTGGTATCTACCGCCCTGGTCACCAACTGCTGTTCGAACTGAGGGTTGGCTACTGATCTTATAGCGGCCATTGCTTTCATACGTTGGAGCTGATCCATATGCCTATACAGGATCGTGGAAGTCATGGCTTCAAGGCCCTTTTCACCACTGTTTGCCACCAGGGCTGGTGAAATATTCAATATCTTGGCGAGTTCGCGGAGCTGGCCTTGAGTATCTTTTGGTAGGAAATACGGCAAATCAGAGGTGTTGGGAAGCGGTGTTGCCATTATGAATATCCTTATTCAACAAAATTGCGTAACTAATTTTCTGCAATGCCTATTTTTAAGCATCTCAGTCCCTGAGTGAGCGAATTCTAGGAGAAGTCAGTTCAAGGAACAAGCGAGCAGACCTCAAAAGCTATAGTTTCGCAAACTGTACCAATGGGGGCACCAGGCGGTTACCTGGACACCCACGCCAAGCGTGAGATTTGACGGGCCTGTTAGAGTGGGCATCCATTTAGAGAGTCGATATTGTTGACATAACGATGCCTGCGGACCGAATAACCCTCTGTTTTAAGGAGGTGGAATGAAATTCGCTTGTTGTTAGGGCGATACTAAGTTCAAAGGATTTAAAGATGAAAAGAAAATTGCTTAACCAACGGGGTCAGGTCTTGAAATTTGAATTCTCACTCTGTGGTGCAAGATTCAAGACCTGACCCCGTTCCTTCTTTGGTTTTTGGGCACAGCTTCCTGCCGTGCTTGGGATCAGCTTGGGATTTTACGGGAGGGGGCGGAAAAATAAATCTGTCCCGGTTTTTCGGTTGTCGAAACGCTGGGTCGACGATTATATCCTCAAACTTGAAGACAGAGGGGATGCTGATGCAATCGCCATTGTGGACAAAATCGAAGAGGCCCGGTTCGCAGGAAACTTGAAGACTGTGGTGACGGGTTTGGACCGAGTAACCGGTGAGTTTCGTTTCGTGAACATCACGATAAGCGACCAATGAGTGTCGGAGAGAGTAATGTTTGAAGGGCCTAAAGTGACTGAATCACTTGATAATATCGCGCGCGCTATTCGTCCTACGAAAATGGAGCGTTTCGCGGCGGGCTACTATCAATTGCTCGAAGAGAACCCAGGGAACCTTGATGCCGCTCTTCGCCCCCTTGTTGGAGGCTATAAGAAGTTAGCGTTGGTGGACTGGTTCAGAGATCGGGACATCGAAGCGTGCAAACAACATGCATTTGTGGCTGCAAAACTACTAAGAATGGTTTGTCAGGTGCACCCCGCTGAGCAGTCTGGAGCCAATGCCCACAATCTTCTCTATGCCTTGCTGTCTGATAACAATGACATGATCCACTGGGAATGCCAGTACATGGTGCCGCTGTTTCAGCCCGGCACGGCGACCTATTGGTGCGAAAACCCAAGCAAGAATGAATACCACGGCTTGCAGGCCAGGCTTGCGTTGCAAGGAGAGTGGGACATTTTAAGAGAGCGGTGCGAACGATTTCTGGCCGCTCCGCCAAATGGGAGAAAGCTCGAACGGTTTGATCATGAATTCTACTTAGGCCTAATCGACGGGGATCAGCCCAAGATGCAAGCCGCCCTGGATGATCTGGCCCAGCCCAAAGTGCTGGGGCACCGCAACAGCCCTGATGCATTTGGCTTGGAATCCCGTATCGTTTCTGGATGGCATGTCATTTACGGCAAGATCGCACACCGTTATGGCTATCAGGTGTGCATCGATAGCCCGGGCGTACCGAACGAGCTGCTCCCCATCGAGCCGCCGGATGAGTATCCTGAGCCGTACGACTTCATGACCGCTTTCGACCTGTTCACCTCCTTTGATGAGAACACCAGGGGCTCGGTCCCCTGTATCCGAGAGCTATCTCCGAGACCGCCCGGCGAGCCACCGCTTACTTACACGGAAGCAAAGAAGAAAGTTGATTCCGCTCTGCATTCTTAGCCGGGCCGAAGTGTATCTGTTGACCAATGCGAAAAACCGACATCGAAAAACCGGGACACCCATTAGCCAGCCAGAGTCAATAGGCCGCACCAGGCCCTGGCAGTTCTCTGCCTGTTAAACTCAGCGGCTCACCGTGCGCACCCATTGCTTTCGGTTTGTGGATACGGACTGATCCGCTCCAGACACCCATCAGGATCAAGGCAGGGCGAGTACAACATTTCGTCCTGCCCCTGGCATTGCTGCCCCAGAAAATCGTTGGTTCCCGGCCGTGTCCATGCGTTACAGAATCAGTGGTTCACCTGTCGGTGCCAGTCTTTTGTGGTTCGCGACCAGGGCGCATCGAGTTATTGTCAAATCTGGTGTTCAACGACCTGATCAAGCGACGCTCTGATCGGCTGTTGCCACCTCCTCTCCATCCTTGAATATCACTCCGGTAACGACCTTGGCCAAGTAGTCAAAGCCCCGCA
>JASTVH010000024.1:0-8996 GCA_042862465.1 Marinobacteraceae bacterium S3BR75-40.1
GGCAGTCAACGTGCGCGTAGTGACGCGTCTCGGAAGAGTACTCTACGTGAGAGGTCGCGATGGTGATACCACGCGCCTTTTCTTCCGGGGCGTTATCGATCTGATCGAAGGCACGCGCCTCGCCACCGAATACTTCCGCGCTTACACGCGTCAGAGCCGCGGTCAGCGTTGTTTTACCATGGTCAACGTGGCCGATAGTACCCACGTTAATATGCGGTTTACTACGCTCGAATTTTTCCTTAGACATTTGCCACCTCTCCTCGCAACCAGGATCGCAACGCTGACTAAAAAATGGAGCTCATGGGCGGATTTGAACCGCCGACCTCACCCTTACCAAGGGTGTGCTCTACCAACTGAGCTACATGAGCCTAACAACTTAACTGGAGCGGGTAGCGGGAATCGAACCCGCGTCATCAGCTTGGAAGGCTGAGGTAATAGCCACTATACGATACCCGCCAAGAATAATGGTGGAGGGGGCAGGATTCGAACCTGCGAAGGCTGAGCCGTCAGATTTACAGTCTGATCCCTTTGGCCACTCGGGAACCCCTCCCAAACACTTTTCGACCGAAGCCCAAAAGCTTAAAACCAAATTTTAAATTGGAGCTGGCGGAGGGAATCGAACCCACGACCTGCTGATTACAAGTCAGCTGCTCTGCCTGCTGAGCTACGCCAGCCCCGTATCGCTCATCAGCGAGGGCGGTATCTTAAGGACTTTTATTCTCCAATGCAACACCCTCACACGAAACAGATTCTACGGCCCGAGCTTCGCCCTCCAAAACGTTGAAAGCCTCGGGTTGCTCGACCCCCTTATGCCTCACAAACAGTACCCAGTAAGGCTCTTTCCGGACCCATTCCACCATACGGGCATCGAGCCCTTCCCTGCGTCGCTGGTGCATGACGCGCTGAGCGGCTGACATGGACTCGAATATGCCCAGGGAAATGGCGTTGACCCGCTCTCCCTCTGTAACCAGGTAGCTGTCTATACCACGTCGCTGCAGATTCCGAAGCTGCGTAAGCGCGTCACGCCGATTGGCTGCGGGAGGAATGATGACCCAGTGATAGCTATTCAAATCCCGGATCTTTTGCTCCAAGCGATAGTCGGAATCCGGGCCCAGGTTCGCCTCCGCCCAGCGTTCTGCGGATTGCTCCGAGTCAAAAGAAACGACGCGATAGCAAAGTGCTGGAGAAATTTCCGAAGAGGGCGCCTTTTTGCCCCCCTCGTCCTCACGGGCCAAAGGCTTCAGGAGCTCCGTATCAGCCAGCACCCTTTTTTCCGCGTCAGTAGAGTCACTTTTCTCCACGTCGATCCGTGATTCATTCGCCCGATACTCTGTCATCAATACCAGCCTGTCGACCCGAGGAAGCCGCCGAGGACTGTCGCTTACCGTATGCACAGGCGGCACCTGTTCGGCCACCCACCAAATGGCGGCATTGATGATCACCAACACCATGACCAGCCACTTCATGGGCCAAGGTCCTTACCATGCCCTGACATATAGGCACTCAAACCATCAAGGACCAGATCCTCCCAATACTCCACAGCGGTCTGCTCTGGCAGCCAACGCCGCCCGTCGCCGCCGGAAATAACGACTTCGGACACACCTGCCCGCCGGGCATCAAACACCACCCGCTCAAGCGCAACCCCATGCAGCCAATTCAAGCCATGAACCACACATTCGGTGGTGCTTTTTCCAGGCCGGCACACCCCTTCATCAGACAGCTCAAAGTCAACACGGTCGGTACCCTGGCTTAAAGCTCCTGCCATTAACCGATGGCCTGGCAGAATATAACCGCCAAGGTGCTCCCCAAGGTCGTTAACAAAATCAATGGTCCAGGCACTTCCCGCATCAACCACAACGAACCCGCGATGCCGACGCGACCACACCGCCAGCATAGCCAGCCACCGGTCCACCCCCATGGTCTCAGGCCGGGCATACGCATTTTTGAGGCCATCCCGCGCGCTTTCTGTGCGAGCCTCCAAGCAGGGCGCATCAAATAGCTGCTTCAGCTCCCGCTTCAACCAGCGATACCGCTCCCCCCCCGCAACAGCCGCCAACTCAATGCGACTGAAGACGCCGCCTCCTTCTTCCCTAGCCTTTTCCAAGGCCCCGGGCGCGTAACCGTTAACACCTTTCGCCAGGACTTCGCGCTGCTGACTCTGAACACGCCACTTGATACGGGTGTTACCGGCATCCAGCTGGAGAATCGTCATCCGTGCGCCCTCACACTGACTTCTCCCGAGGTGCAAGCGCGCAGCCCTTCAGGCATTTCGACAAGATAAGCGCCTCTCTCATCCACGCCCCGGCCAAACCCGCGCTCCCCCGTATCCAAAATGGTCACGGGCCGATCAGCGAGCGCATCATAATGCGCCCAACGAGCACGGAAAACTCCAAACCCTTCCCGATCAAACTGCTCAGCCTTGTCCATGAGATTGTCCAGCAGGGTCGCGGCCAACCGGTTTTTGCCTCCTTCCGGTACAACCCCCTCGCGAGCCAGCGACGTCCAGGGCTGATCAATGCCCGTCACATTCCGGGCCTCCATATACACGTTAAGGCCCAGCCCCAATACAACATTGCACTCTGACTGAGCCTCACCTTTAAGCTCGATCAGTATGCCTGCCAGCTTGCGGTCGTTGAGCCATATATCGTTGGGCCACTTGAGCGCCACCCCTTTTTCGACCCCCAGATTCGCCAGGGCATCCACAACAGCAAGCCCGGCTACCAGGGACAAACCTTCAATACCGGCCCACCCCCGCCTCAACCGAAAACCCAGACTCAGGTAGAGGTTTTGCCCGAACGGGCTGATCCAGGAGCGACCACGCCGACCTCGACCCGCCGTTTGCTGCTCAGCCAGACAAGCAGAAAAACGCCGGCATCCGAAGGGTGCAGCCATAATACGATCATTTGTGGATGCGACTATGGGCTGAAGATCCAAAGAAAGTTGAGCACGCCGCTCCCGAGGCAGGACAGAAGCAAGTCGCCCCTCGTCAAGTAGATCCAGGGGGCGATCCAACCGGTAGCCCCGACCACGAATACGCTCCACCTGCAGACCGCAGGCTTCCAGCCCCTGCAACTGCTTCCACACAGCGGTACGACTGATATCAAGAATGTCGGCAATTTCCTGCCCGGAATGCAATTCACCGTCAGCAAGGATGCTTAGAAGGGATTTAACAGCCATAGTTCGATCCCGGTGACTCCATTTTCCCGCTTCAAACGGGGCGAACTGATACAGCACCAGGATTTAACACCAGAAGGGAAGGAAACGAAAGCAGACGCGCTGCTTTCGTTTTAGTCGATAGGCGTCGCGGTCAGATTGGCGCGCACATCAAAGTTTTGCAGCTTGACGCCGTAGATAGCCGTGGCAGCGCCACCATCGGGATGAACAAGATCAACATTATTGATCGACAACTCCTTGAAGCGTGAGCGCGCATCTACCGCAAAGCCCAGGCGAGGATTACCCTCGACGGTGGTTTGAGCAACATCGACATCGAGATCCGTCTGGATACCATAAGTATTGTTGCCACTGCCATCACCGTCACTGGTGTGGAAGTCGTTTATCACCAACTTCATGCCCGTATCGTTGATGGGATTGCCGGAGGCATCCACGTCACGATTGGTTTCCCAGGTGAGGCTATTTTTCTTGGTTTCGCTCACCGCTTTGGCGAAAACCTGTTTGAGATGAATAGTCGTCCCCTGGGCGCCACGGAAATCAGCGCCGCCCGGCTCGATACGCATTTCGCTACCTTTCTCATAGCGCTGAAGCACGACGCGTCCGAAACTGGCACCAGTGTCTTTGTCACCAACGCGGAGGTTTCCGATATCCATCGTGCTCCAGGCTTCACCCTGAACCACAGCCAAACCGGTTGAGGTTACATCGACTGTCGCATCCCGAATGTGGATATCGTAAGCCAAATCACTCAACCACAGCCCCGACGGTCGCCCATTGGTAGCCTCGGAATAGGGGTTTACGATGATGCCTGCTGTACCGTCGGAAATCACCATGTCGGAATTGATGGTCAAGCCCGCACCGTCGGCCCCACCCGCTCCAATTGTCGTGTGGCCATCCAGTTGAAATTCGAAAGTGGGATAAACATTGAGCGCCAACAAAAGTTCGGTCCCCCCTTGAAGGGAGGCGTTCTCATCTCCGACCCGCAGACCGTCAAAGCGGTAACCTACCTTCAACCCCTCATACCCGATGCGCAGACCGTCAAAAAACTCTGTACCGTTGCGGAAACCCGCCTCGGTGACATTAAGGGTGACATCGCCCTGCCCCCAAGACTGAATACCCGAGAAAATTACGGTGTTGCCATCATCTGTATACTTGAGATTACCGTTGGCAAGACTCCACTGTGTCGCCAGTCTCAGCCCCTGGGGACCCGCATCGGAGTGCCCACCGGCTTCTATGTAAACACCGTTTGTATAATTCACACCATCAAAAGTGTGGTCCTGGAAGAGCGCATCGACATTCAGCGAGCCGATGCTACGCTCGGCAGACGTCAAGGCATCGCTGCCCATCTCCACAGAGGCAATATTGAATTCCAGATCAAGCGATTTATAGGTAAGCGCCAGTCCTAGTCGATTGTTCCAATCCGGCGCGACGTCAATAGCAAGGTCATCGACATTCACAAAACCGGTAATGTCATTCAGGGCCAAAGAATTACCACCATCGACGTAAGCCAGGTTCGCGCTGTTGATGGTGGTATTGATGTCCATCATCATCCCTTCAGTGCCGAATCGACCACCCCCATTGAAAAGGATGTAGGTACTGAGATCGAAATCGCCTCTTAACCCCCCATAACTGGGCAATTCTGCCCCGGAGGTCTGGTCGTAAGTGCTCCCGTGGTTCAGAGGGTTGTTACTATAGCGAATAGCCCCCACGTTGAAGTCACCCACCAAGTTGGGCATGCGAATATCGAGCGCCCCGTTGACAACGTCAAGCGTACTACCAAGAGACGTCAAATTCAGTGTGACATCATCCAAAAACACCTCATTGCCGTTGGTTCGGTAGCCGAGGCGCCCCCCAGTCAAATGGTATTCTGTATCATAAGTATAGCCCTCGGAACTCACCGCTCCGCCACTGGATAGACGCCAATACCCCGTCGCATGCCCCTGGTCGAAGAAAACGCCGCCGCCACTGTCAGTCGCGTTATCAGAAAGGCGCAAATCAGAAAATTCCATCCGGAGATTATCGAACTGAAAATTAATGAGCAGATCGCCATTATCTTCAATGTCCAGCTGATACGACTCGAACGCATTTCCTTGGCTTGGGTCTGCAGCCCCAACCTTCACACCTTCAAGAGTAATGCTGTTGCCATCATCAAAATAAGACAACCCACCTGCCGAAGCATTGACATCCAAGTCCAGCGTCAAGCCGCTTTGACCGCTAATTCCGGATAATTGGCCGTCGCCAAGCCGCTGCAATTCCCCATAAGTCACACCAGAGGCCAGAGCAACACTCAACACTGCAAAGGCTCTTATGTATCGGGTTACGGATCCTGTCATTCCTTTCACCTTATTCGATGCGACGACTTATGGATTACCCGTCGGGAATACCAACATCTTTCCCTCCAACGTGACGTCACCCTGCATCTCAATGTCAAAGATGTCCGTCTGCTGGAATCCGGGGTCCGACGGGCGAGCAGTGCTACTGGTCGCTATCTTGAAACGGACATTATCGTACCGCACCACACTGGGGAGACCGATTTCGACCACTTCCCGATTAAACAGCGCCCCATCGCCGCCAAACCCATCAGTAATCTTGCGCACGCGCAGGGTCAGACCTTCGAACGAAAATTTACCCCGAATCTCGTCCAGCACAAACCAGCCGGCGTTCTCCTTGAACTGGATCGCCAGCCGGGCTCCACAGCGTTTTGATGTGTCGGTGCAGTCACCAAAATAGGCGTTCTGGATCGGCCCGCCATTCTCGTTAATAGCGATATCACCGGTCAGGTAAATCCCCCCCTGGCCGGAGACCTCAGACATATCTTCGTCATCCATCCGGGCCAACTCGGCGTTGGCAGTAACAGCCCCGGCCAGCATGATGAACGCGAGCATAGATTGGGTCAGTAAGCGCATACGTTCCTCAGTTCGCCAAGTCGTGCGTTGTAATCTTGAGATGCTGGATCAGCATGCCTTCAATGCGGCTGCTACCGAAGTTGCGATCTCCCACAGCCAACTCGCCAATGCGGATGTTGCTGCGGTAGCTGGGGTTTGTGTAGTAATCGTTGTAGAAATCCCATGCCGCCGGATCACTACTGTCACGCAAGCCATCGCTTCCAATCTCACCCGCCGCGGGCTGGCGAATTTGCTTAATCTCGAAAACAAAATTACCTATCGGGCCGATACTGCTGTCATTGGCACCCAAAACATTCAGATACATGGGCTGTAAAGCGTTACCCAATGCCAGCTCCATTTCGAAGTTGCGCATGTAGATGGTCGATCCACAATTATCCCCGTCCGCATCACAGGCATTGATACTCAGCTCAGGGGTATAGAAATTAAGCTGGATTTCTGCGACCAATTGATTCTGGTCCGTATCCCCCCAAAGGCGGATATAAGAGCCATCGACCACAGCGCTTTTGGCGTTGATATTGATGTTATGACTCTCTTTGGTACCCACCTGGACCCCCATCGCCATACCAATATCCGGGCGCTCGCCATTAACGTAGCTGCTGGATGCCGGGCGACTGGAACAGGTTCCACTTCCAGCCGTGGCCGTGGTGCTCAGGCAGTCATAGCCTACTGAGGGGTCGACCTGCTTGGGAGCAGCCAGCTCGAGAACGGCCTTACCTGGAATATCGATATCATCACCGTCCAGGATATCGATGGAATAGGGGTTGGTCAGACGGCCAATATTGACGGGCTGCAGGTTGTTACCGTGGTTACTGCCAGAACGGGCGATATAAAGGTTATTTACAACGATACTGACATCTTCGCCATAGCTGCTTTTGATGCCACCGATCTTGAAAATCTGGCCATTGGGCTCGTCATTCCCGTGCGCAAATACAAAGTCCTGCAACACGACACCAACGCCAGCACCATCAACCTCTGACATTTCCTCTTCGGTCATGGATGTCAGGTCAGCGTGCGCATGCATAACGGCGAAAAGCGCCGTTAGCAGCACGACGCCGGTACCTTTCCATTTTTTGGGAGCTATGCTCAACACCATGCCTCCGTGGCCTCGCCAGGGCTAAAAAAGGCCCTTGCCGCGATCAATGTATTCCGAACGGTATCTTTGCACCCCGTTCAGTGCTTCATTGAGATTCACTTCTGTCGCACCGTTCGGCACGTTAAAGAAGCCGCCGGCGGTGGCCCGAATAAAGTCGGCCGCTACCGGGTTCTCTTTCTCCACGTCTCCCAGCCAATCGAGATCCTTGGTCTGGAAAGACAGGAACATCCCCTTCTTCGGATCCGTGATATAGCGATCGCCGTTAATCTCTTCGACTTCGCCTATCGGGAAACTTTCATAGATATCCAAATCAAAACATGAATCGATACCCAAAACTCTGCAGTCTTTCGCATAAACGTAAATGTCACCGCCCGGGCAGTTAAAGAGAGAACAGTTTGGGACTTCGATCTCAGAACTGGAGCCCCAACCAATCAGATTCTTCACGGACCAACGTGTAAAGGCACTGGCACCTTCGAGGGTAAACTTCTCACCGTCCGGGATGCCAATGTGCTCAGCACGAACCGGATCCAGAGACCCAACATCCGGATCATTGTCATCCCCTTTTACCAATTTAGCTTTGGTGCTCAGGGGGCTACTGCCTTCGAGCAACGGGGTCAAAAGAACGATTAATTGGTCGAACAGGTTACCGTCGGAATCGGCGTTACTGAGCCCTTCACCATGGTCAATAATATCAACATTGACATTGCCAGTGAGGGTTTCGATGTTACCGGACAGGATACCCTTGGCCTCGCCATACCCAATCCGGACCCCCACCACCTCATTGGAGTCCTCATCGTAGGCAAATTCGATAAACGGATCCTTGATCTGGAAGGGGACGATTTCACCTTCGCTATAGGGCTGGCCATTCGGCTTGAGCATGCGCGGGGCATCCGGGTGGTCGGAGTAGTAATCACTGTTCTGGATGTAACCCAGACCGAAATTCTTTACCAACACATCAGAGGTGCCGGCCTTTTCATTCTCCCCACCGGTGGCACTATCATCACGCTCATAACGACCGAGCTCCAGCACGTCGGCATTCGACTGGATTTCGATATCCATCCCTAAATTGATTCGCGTATAAGATGTGCTGTTGTCCACCGAGGGATGGTATTGCCGATCGATTGACACAAAAGCCTGACCGGTCACCTCAGACATCGCCGCATCATCCATGGCCTTAAGTTCCGCATGGGCGCCGGTTGTAACGGCACTCAAAAGCAGAATCGATAGGAACTTCCGAGTTGACATTCTTGTTACCCCTTGCGCTCTGAGCTCGCTGCTGGTGTTCTTCCGGACGTCCTTGTTGATTGGAATGTCTCTTGTTATTGCCCGGTGAAGCTTCTTTCTTCTTATACTTGTCAGACAATTCTAACAGCTCGGTAATAGTTCATTGTGCGAAAGGTCATATTTTGAGCACAGATTTACAAGATATTGCAGAGGCGCGCCGAAGAGGCCTATTTTGACAAGCATACCCAATTGACGCGGCGCAGGAAGGGGAACCTGGTTCTTCAAAAACAAATCCCTTTGCCAGGAAGCTAATGGAAACACACTGCACATCGGAAAATCTGAACAAATGAACAAGGATTCATTGTCAGACAATCAAGACAGCTGAATGGTAAAGGCGTCTACGACAATTGCTGGTGGCAAGCGCGTGATACCCGCTCTGTGGGCAGAAAATCTGCTGGCAGGATGTTCGTGAATCCGCTTTTCCAGGCATAAAAAAACCCCGAGGCTCAAAGAACCTCGGGGTTTGGGATAGAAGCCTGACGATGACCTACTCTCACACGGCCAGAAGCCGCACTACCATCGGCGCTGAGCGGTTTCACTGCTGA
>JASTVH010000025.1:0-2132 GCA_042862465.1 Marinobacteraceae bacterium S3BR75-40.1
TTAGTGGAATAGAAAAAATATCCTAAAAAGCATCAAAAACCTATGCCAGAAATCGAAATCTGGTTTTTCTTGAGCATACATGCATATATAGTGGAATTACAAACATACTATTTTACCAATTGGAAATTGCGTGCTGAACAGCGTCTGCATAGAGGCAAATATCAAAGTAGACAACACGGGGACGAAGATAAGTCTTCCGGTGATCGTCACCCAAGATGGTTTGCTGAAAAGTTATTTGGATTATTTGATCGTTCATCGATACAAATCTCGGAGCTGGAAAGACAGGAGCGCGTTTGCGGTTCGACTCCTCATCGATTACACGAATCAGAATAAAGACTGCTTTGAAACTCCTCACCAACTGTTTCAGGAGTTTTCAAACAGCCTCTACACCGGAACGATTGGCGAGGACGGTAGCGATCCGAGTTGGCTGCGGTGGAAACCACGCGAGGATAAGGACGCGAACTTTCTAATCAGACTGATAACACAATACACAGACTGGCTCTCTGAGCAGTATGAAGAGAAAAAGCTTCAGATAAACCCAACGGTGAAACCTACTCGTTACGAGGAGTGGATGGGCCTCGCAGCCTTCTACCAAAAGAAACGGCGGGCTTTTCTTTCCCACCTTTGGGCTAACAAACCAGCCCCTGCTTATTTCCGGAAGGTTATGCCCAGGACGGTGTCGCGTTCTAACGGCAATGAGGGTAAGAAAAGCTTTCCTCCTGGACGAATTGACGACCTCTTGTGGAATGGCCTTACGCGATATGGCTTTGAAACGAGCGACGTAGTTTATGAGCGCCTGGACCTGAAGAATGTGCTCATTACCATGCTGATGCATTACGGCGGACTCAGGCTCAGCGAGTGCTTTCACCTTTGGGTAGAAGATGTCGTGCCGTGGGAAGACGGAACCGCACTGGTCAAAATTTTTCATCCCGATAAAGGGCGGCCCCGTCCAAACGGCCCCAGCAGGCGCGAAGAGTTGCTAAACAAGTATGGGATGCAACCGCGATTTGAATATTCGAAATCCCATACGCTGCATGCAGGTTGGAAAGCGCCCAAAGAGGACAATGAAAGTCGCCACTTTCTTCAGGTTTGGTGGTTTCCAAGAAGTGCTGGTGAAACCTTTAACGACCTTTGGCGGCTTTACCTGACCTACCAGCGATACCCCGATGGCGGTAAACATCCGTTTGCATTCACGACGCAATCAGGCGCTCCGCACTCAATCAAAGGCTATAACCAATCGCTTAAAAGAGCCGTTGAGAGAATTGGTTTACCGTTTTCAAAAGAAGCGGGAACGACAGCACACGCCCACCGACACTCGTATGGGCAAGCTCTGGCTGATGCAAACGCTGATTCTCTGATCATTAAAAACGCCCTGCACCATAAATCGATAGAAAGTCAGCAGGTCTACACCGAACTCACTGATAAGCAGATGCGTGCGCATTTGAGCAGATTGTCGCCCGAGCACGGCTTAATTTCTCCAATCAAGAAAGGACTCACTCATGGCAACTAAGTACGCCACGCTCGCCGAAGCCTCAGAAGCCGCTCAGCGCTTGGAATTCAAAACGCAGCCGGAATACAAGAAGGGCTACAAACAAGATCCGAAGCTGCCAGCAAATCCCAACCAACTCTATGCCGGAGATTGGGATGATTGGTATAGCTTCCTTGGCACTGAACACCCCGGTGAGAAGTACGCCACTGTCGCCGAAGCGTCCGAGGCCGCTCAACGCTTGGGATTCGAAATAAGAGATGAATACAACAAGGGCTACAAAAAAGACCCGAAGCTGCCAGCAGCTCCCGACAAACACTATGCCGAAGATTGGGCTGATTGGCCCAACTTCCTTCGCAATGAGCGCCCTAGAGAAAAATACGTGACGCTCGCCGAGGCGTCCGAAGTCGCTCAGCGATTGGGCTTCAAAACACGCACCGAATACCATGAGGGCTACCAAAAAGACCCGAAGTTGCCATCGAATCCCCAACGAAGTTATGCCGGAGAGTGGGATGATTGGTATAGCTTTCTTGGCGTTGAGCGCCCCGAGAGGTACGCGGCGCTTGCCGAGGCGTCCGAAGCCGCTCAGCGCCTGGGGTGCAAAACGCAGCAGGAATACTATGAGGACTACCAAAAAGACCCGAAG
>JASTVH010000025.1:2232-6196 GCA_042862465.1 Marinobacteraceae bacterium S3BR75-40.1
TGCCATCACAACCCTCTGTTTTCTATGCCGAAGATTGGGATGATTGGTATAGCTTCCTTTGCACTGAACGCCCCAGTGAGAAGCACGCCACTGTCGCCGAGGCGTCCGAAGCCGCTCAACGCTTGGGGTTAAAAACACAGGCGGAATACTATGAGGACTACCAAAAAGACCCGAAGCTGCCAGGTTCTCCCAACGACTTTTATGCCGAAGATTGGAGTAGTTGGTACAACTTCCTTGGCACTGGACGCCCCGATGGGAAGTACGCAACGCTCGCCGAGGCGTCCGAAGCCGCTCAGCGCTTGGGATTCAAAACGTCCACAGAATACTTTGAGGGCTACAAACAAGACCCGAAGCTGCCACGCCATCCCGACGGAATGTATCGCAGAAATTGGGCTGATTGGTACAGTTTTCTTGGCAATGAGCGTCCCAAAGAAAAGTACGCGACGCTCGCCGAGGCGTCCGAAGCCGCTCAATGCTTGGGGTTAAAAACAGGTGCGGAATACTTCAGGGGCTACGAAAAAGACCCGAAGTTGCCATCGCAGCCGAATAAAACTTTTTCCGAACATTGGATATCTTGGCCTCACTTCCTGGGCAACGAAAACGCCATTAATCGAGAACTGACCAGCAAATACCCCGAGTTTTGGAAAGCCATTCAGTGTTATGTAGAGGCTGGTACAGGCCAATCCAACAAATACTCACATTTGAGAGCACTCCTTAGATTTTACGTGGACAAGCTGGGCTTGGTTGACGACCCGGGAGCCATGCTGTCAAGGGATATCCCGTTTGATGAGCGAGCGTACGAAAACTTTATAAATGTCACCGCAGATACTGTAAAAAAACCACGGCATAACGCCTGTTCCGCTTTTTTCGAGTGGATTTTGGAGACTTATTGCTCTGACGAGGACGATAATGGTGAGCTGATAGTTCTGCCCGGCTACCGCAATCCTCTTAGAACCGTTCTCAAGGGTTTGTTAGATCAGTTACCCAGTTACAAGCGCAGTGAATCAGACAAGCCTCCATTGCCCATGGATGCCATTGTACGAGCCAAGCAGCATCTGATTCCGCTAGAGGCGACGTCGTTTCGCGATCTCTATCAATTGCATCCCTTCCTCGAAGACTGCTGGTTCGGGGTTGATCCACAGTTAATTGATGACAATGACCCAAACTGCATTTATCGAGTGGTCAAAAAAGAGCGGAAGCGAGGTCGCAAGCGCTATTTTGAAGAGGTGCACGAGTTATGGTCGCCCGTAAAAATTGTCGCAAACTACACATTGCTATCCATTCCGTTGCGAGGACAGCAAATCTGTTGGCTCGACAGCGGAGAGGGAGATGAATTCGTTCCGTTATGGCGTGATGGGAAGGTTCACTGGATCGAAAACCCAAGTCCGCTTGCAACCCGAAAGCGGAATAAGGGCTTTATTCAGAAAGGGAACAATGACGGTGAGTTGAGCGCCTACATCACGACGAACAAAACCGGAAAGAAATTGGGCGGCTACGATATTCCGTTCATGCCGGAAGATCTGGCGTATTGGATTATCCAGCTTCGGGAGTGGCAATCCAAATACAACCCAATCGAAGAACTGACACTGTGGACGCAAATCAACCCGCAGCAAAGGATACACAAAGACATCCTCAAAAGGCGCGGTAAACAATCGTTCCTGTTCCGCGACCCGGCCTCACACGCCTGTGATGAGAAGGCGTCGCCCATGCGTACGACAACCGCGTTTACACGAACCCTGCCTGCTCTGTTGTTCCATAGTCAGAGGTCAGGCGCGGACCTCGCTGAGAAAATCGAAAAAAAGAGCAGCGTGGATTACAAGAGCCAATTTACACCTCATGCTCTCCGCGTCAGCCTTATCACTGCCTACATTGTCGACGGCAGAGCGCCCATAGCCGTGATTTCAAAGCTGGTTGGTCATTCCTCTCTGGTGATGACGATTTACTACACAAAGGTAGGAGCCAGCAAAATGCGGCTGGAGATGGCGGCGGCTGAAAAACGGGCACTTGAGCAGAGTCACTATCGTTACGAAGACCTCATCCTCCAGAAGAAAATCGAAGAGGCGCGTCCGGAATTAATCGCCACAGACCGAAGCATCATGGATCAGTGTCTGACACCTAATTGGCCCTCTGGAGCCTTCCAACTTATGAGTTTCGGAATCTGCCCCATGAGCGGCAACAAGTGTGACGAAGGTGGCATGGCACTGGTTGAGCGGAAGGTTGAAGCACAGTACGCGCCGGTGCCCAATGGCTACCTTGGGACTCGAAATTGTCCCCAGTGCCGCTTCTTCATTACCGGCCCGGCGTTTCTGGGCGGTTTGTCGGCCATTGCCAACGAAATCATTCTGGAAATCAATGTCACCCGCAATGAATACCACGAACTCGAAGAAAAAAGGCAGACGCTCGATGACGAGCGGTACGATGCCGAGTCTTCGGGACAGTTTTTTGGTAAAGAGCGAACGCTGAAAAAGATCACCTCGGCGTATGAGGAAAAAGCCAAAAAGCTCGACATGCTTCTCACGGATCTCCAGCACTTATACCGCCTGATTTCTCAATCTACCGAACTGCTGAAGACCTCCGAGACAGGCCAGCACCAGCTGATCGTCAGCGGCAATTACGTGGAAATGGAGATGCATTTGGAGGAGCAAAGCAGCGAATTTCGGTTGCTCGCTGAGGTCTGTGCCAACGCTGAAATTTACGAGAGCGCCAGTGCCTCCAGAGCACGCCCCCTGCTCAGTCAGATGCTCGACAAATTGGCGGACACCAATGGGATTGCACCCGCGATATTTCGGTTGACCGAGGATCAGCAGCTCAAAGCTGCCAATCAGGTCGTCCGGCTGATTATGCAAGTGACACAGAATAACTGGCACGTCGCTGACCAGTTGATCAATGGGCAAATCACCTTGGAAGATCTCGCCGAACCACTACAGCTAGGTGATGTGCGCCAAGAGATCGAGTCAGCCATGAACGGGTCTTTGAAATTCCCGCTAGAAATCGAGAGCTGCAATGAGTGAACCGAACGAAGTCTACGAGGCCATACTGGGCCAACTGAAAAATTCTCGTTCCAGGAAGTCCCTGGAGGCCCTTCACACCGTTTGCAAGGAACATCATGAGTCAGGCTCGGTTGATTTCAGAATCTCAACGATTGCGAAGCTTGGAGCCAGTCGTGGCGCTCCTAGCGAGCAGACCATCCGAAACAAAACCGGAGAACATTATAGAGCGGTCATTGAGGCTTGGCAGGCGCTTGGAGACCAGAAAAAGAAAGCGATCAAAGCACAGACCACGCCCTCGGGCGAGTACGATTGGGTTGATGAGGTAAGCAATAAAACTCACCGCTTCCTCATACTCGACCTGATTTCGAAGGTCCGTAAACTGAGGGCCGAAAATAAAAGGTTTGCATCGATCAAGAAATTGGAAATTGACTACCGAGCGGGTGCTGAAGACAAATCTGAATCGAGGTTACCGAGCCTGTTGAGTCACGAGATTGATGCATTGAGAGACGCCATCTCTGAGGAGTCCCTTAAATTAAAGGGCTGGACTAAAACAGAACGCGGCAGCATCAAGGACCAAAACGGCAAGGTTGTCCTCAGAAACGGTTTTGTAGATGCCCTTGAAAAAGCGTTGAGTATCGGGAATGACTAACGGACAAGAAAAAGCTCGCGAAAACCTTGTTGCCTTTCAGCGTTGGGCCGCTACGAAAACCGATGACGATTTAAAGCAAATCGTCTTTCGGGGCCAGCTAAACCGTGGCGAAGTCGCCAACGCTATCGGTATCGGAAAGAGCGCCGTGCGCCAGAATCCGGCGATAAAATCGCTGGTCCTTAAATACCTCGGGCGAATCGCCGCTTGCGGCGAGAGGGCAGAGCCCTCAATTGAAATCGAGGCTACGTCCGTTTTTTGATAGAAGCGGACCTTTTTTGTCGCCGAGATTCCGGGAGATTAAGCACGCTGAGGTCGCAAAGCGAAC
>JASTVH010000026.1:0-5909 GCA_042862465.1 Marinobacteraceae bacterium S3BR75-40.1
ATCAGTCCGTATCCACAAACCGAAAGCAATGGGTGCGCACGGTGAGCCGCTGAGTTTAACAGGCAGAGAACTGCCAGGGCCTGGTGCGGCCTATTGACTCTGGCTGGCTAATGGGTGTCCCGGTTTTCATTCCCCACCGAATCCCCACTGGAAATCGTTCTCGGCCAGACTCTCTCCAAGGGTGACCGCATGGACTACGCAGTGCAGAAAGCGGTGGAAATGGGCGTTACCCGCATCGTGCCGCTGAGCACAGAACGGTGCGACGTAAAACTCAAGGGCGACCGGGAAGACAAGCGCCTGCGCCACTGGCAATCCGTCGCCATCAGCGCCGCCGAGCAATGCGGTCGCGCCCGGGTGCCCGAGATCCTGCCGGTGATGACCGTTTCCCAGTGGCTGGAACACAGCCGGGACTGCGAAGTGCGTCTTGTCCTTCACCACCGTACCGAGCATGCACTCAAATCCATTATCCCCCCCGAACGCGTCGCCCTGATGATCGGCCCCGAGGGCGGCCTTTCCCCCGAGGAAATCGCCCAGGCGGAAAAAGAAGGTTTCCTGCCGGTGGCCCTGGGCCCTCGGGTACTGAGAACCGAAACCGCACCGGTTGCAGCCATGGCGCTTTGTCAATGGCTATGGGGCGATATCGGCAGCTGACCAACCCCGACCGTGCCGCCGTCTCGATCTGGCGCCCACGTCATCGACATAGAGGGGTCGGCGACATAATCCCTGTCAGCCTGCAGCAAAGCCGGGCATCACTCAACAGCCAGGGCGGCGCCGATCACGATCACGAATGCTGCCAGGTTCACCCACGCCTTGACCCATGCTGCCGGTGCGCCCGAACATACCGTTCGGGGTCCGCGTCGAACTGTTCGCGGCAAGCCGTCGCACAGAAGTAATAGTGTTTACCCTGGTATTCGGACTCCGCAGGGGCTGTCTTGTAGCTGACCTGCATGCCACAGACCGGATCCTCGAAAGATTTTTGCTCTTCTCGTCCGCGTTTCATTGTTGCCCTCTCTCTTTTACAGTTCACAATAATGCAGATTTTGCTGCGCCTTTCCACTAACAGACCACCGCATCGGTGAGCTTATCGAGCTGCGCGTGCGGGTTGATTCGTGATTACGCCAGGCGTTCCAACGCCAGCGCTACCCCCTGGCCGCCACCGATGCACAGGGTAACCACGCCACGGCGCACGCCATCCCGGGCCATGGCGTGTAACAGCCGGGTGGTCAGCACTGCGCCGGTGGCTCCGATTGGATGGCCGTGCGCAATCGCGCCGCCTTCCACGTTAACGATATCCTCGGCCAGACCGAGCTCCCGGGTCAGGGCAAGGACGATGGCGGCAAAGGCTTCGTTGATCTCGATGCGCTCGATATCACCCATGCTCCAGCCGGCACGTGCCAGTGCCTGTTGCACCGCCGGTACCGGGCCCAGGCCGAAATAGCCGGGCTCCACCGCGCCGATGCCGTAACTCACCAGCCGCGCCATGGGCTCAAGGCCACGGCGTTCCGCCCAGGCGCGATCAGCGACGATCATTGCTGCCGCACCCGTGTTCAGCCCAGGGGCGTTACCGGCGGTAATGGTGCCGTCCTTGCGGAAGGCCGGCCTGAGTTTGCCGAGGCCCTCGGCGGTGGCGTCGGGGCGATTGTGCTCATCGCGCCCGAAGGCCGCCGTGCCCTTGTGGGATGTGACTTCGACCGGCACGATCTCTGCGTCGAAGCGTCCTGCCGCCTGAGCCTCGCTGAAGCGTTGCTGGCTGCGCGCCGCCCAACGGTCCTGGTCCTCGCGGCTGATGTCAAAGCGGCTGACCAGGTCTTCGGTGTGCCACCCGGAGTGCTGATCAGAGAAGGCATCATTGAGCCCGTCGCGCAGCATGCTGTCGTAAATCTCGCCATTGCCCATGCGGTGGCCCCAGCGCCCGTGCAGATCCAGATAGGGCGCAAGATCCATGTTCTCCATTCCGCCGGCGATAGCACAGTCACGATGCCCGAGCATCACCTCCTGCGCGGCGTTAATCACCGCCTGGGCGCCGGAGCCGCAGACCCGGTTGACCGTCATGGCCGGCACCGACACCGGCAATCCGGCGTGGATCGCAGCCTGGCGCGCCGGATTCATCCTGGCGCCGGCCTGAACCACCTGACCCAGCACCACACTCTGCACATCGTCGGGGGTCAGGCCCGAGCGGCGCAGGCTCTCGGCGATGGCAGTAGCACCGAGGTCGGGTGCCGGTATGGCCTTGAGTGTGCCACCGTAGGTACCGATGGCTGTGCGTACCGGGGCGCAGAGAACGACGTTGGATTCTTTCATGATTGATCACCTCGCGTATCTGTTTTGTCCTTGCCGGGCCATAACCCGCCATAGAGCCTTTTAAACGCCATCTCGAAGACACTGTCGCGGGCCGTGCCCGCAAGCGTCAGTGCCGAGGCGATGGAGTCGCTCATTGACGTCTCCCATTGCCGATAGGGGTTACTGCTATTGACCGGCGTTGGCCTGGTCTCCATCCTCTCGGCCAGCCACTTGACCCCGCCCATCCAGGGCGCGAAGCGCTCCGAGAACATCAGGCGGCTGGTTCTTGCCGGATGCAGTTGGCGCAGCATCTCGGCCGACCAGGGGGTGGTGACCCGCCGTACCCAGGGCCCGGCAAAGGTCTCGTAGAGGGCCACATTGCGCCTGGAGAGGGCTTTTACGCGCTCGAACTCCGGTGCCTGGTCCGGGTACTCCAGATCTTCCACCTGACGTTCCTCGAAACGCACCTGGAACTGGGGCTTGTGACAGTCCGGGTCGCCGGTGGGATTGTCTATCTTCATCTCGTAGAGCCCGGGGGCAAGGTCATTGAGATCGCCGACGCTCTCGAGGATCGCCCGGTGCTCCAGCCGTGCGACCTTGGCGGAAACGAAGATTCCCAGATGGCCAACGTGTGGGTTGATCAGGTAGACGATGCGCTGGCCAGCGGCCTTGAGTGCCTTGGTGTCCGGGTACACCGCGGGGATCCAGTTGAGCGCCTGGTGCGGTGGGGTGATGTTGTCTCCACTGGAGGCGAAGATCACCAGCGGGTTGCGGATGCGCTTGAGGTCAACGGTGCAACCGGGATGGACTTCAAACTCGCCACGCTCCAGCTTGTTACCGATGAAGAGATTCTCGACGATAGCAACAATCTCTTCCTTGCTCAGGCTATAGAAGCCGGTCCACCAACGCTCGAAGTCCAGAAATCGCTCGCGCTGACCGTCGATGTCGGCAAACAACTGGTAGTCCTTCTGCCACAAGGTATTTGCCGGCTTGAGGGATTCGAAGTTGGCCGCCAGATGGGCGCCATCAAAGCGCCCGCCCCCCAGGTCCGCCAGCAGGTGCGTGACCCAGGCGCCGCCCAGCAGCCCGCCGGCGAGGCGCATGGGATTAACGCCGGATTCGCCGGACCAGTAGGACAGCGGTGAGCCGTTAAGCACCGCCGGCCCGACCAGGCCCTCACAATCAGCCGAGAGCAGTGCGATGGCCCATCCCGCCTGGCAGTTGCCGTAGAGCACCGGCGGCATGCCGGGATGGCGCTCGGCCAGCGTCTCGACGAAGCGCCGCAGTACGTTTAACACGTCCTCCAGCGTCTGCCCGGGCATGGGCTCGGGGAAGAAGATCGCGAAATAGACCGGGTGCCCCTCGTGGAGTGCCATGCCTACTTCGGAATCTTGCTTGAAACCGCCGATGCCGGGGCCATGACCGGCGCGCGGATCGACGATCATCACCGGCGGTTTGGTCTCGTCAAGGCAGTCTTCCAGACAGTCCTCGCCGACCCGGGTGATACGTAGCAGGGCATAATTGGCGGGGCGCTCCAGTCGGCGGCCGTCCAGGATCATTTCATAGTCGAAGTCGAGTAGCGGTGGCTTGCCGGCCTGCTCATGCTCGAGCATGTTATTGGCTCGCTCGCGCAGGGTGTCCAGGTAGCGCACCCAGCGCCGCCACAGGTCGGTCTGGTAGGCGAACAGTTCCGCCGCCGGGTTGCTCTGGATGGTGGCCTGTTTGTCAGACCTGACCATCGGGTCGGGCCCCTTGTCTCTCGTTAGCTTGGTATTCATAGTCGTTTTAGCTCTCAGTGTCAGGATATGGTTTGGTTAAGCTGGTTCTGCGAGGCGCAGCCGGATTGCCAGCCAAGCGAAGATGAACACCCCCAACTGTTTTGCCCAGTATGAAACCGAGGGCCACCCCGAGGAAGACATTGCCAAAATCCGCACTTCAATCTCTCACCGCGATACGGGAATCTGCTCGACCCATGGGCCAGAACAGGACGAGGTGAAAGCGTGTAGCTTTCGGCTCTTGCTAACCGTTAGTGTCCAGTCTATGTGATCAAGCTGAATCTAGACTGAACACATACTTCCTGCCCGGAAATGGTTATGAGGCAATATCAGCGGTTGATCAACCCCCGACCGTGCCGCCGTCGCAAGCTGGCGCCCAGGTCATTGACAGCGGGTGGGCACTTCTGAAACCGTGCGGAGCCATAGATGGCGGAGCCGAGCATACAGGGACGTATTCACAGCGTGTTTCAGAAGCGCCTGCCCGCGCCCGCTCAGAGTCAGAGCAAAAATACTAAAGAGACTGCGAGTACCAGGATGACGAGCCTGCTAAACACCCAAGAATTCTGGCAATATCTCAGTATCCCGGTGATTGCCGCCCTGATCGGCTGGAGCACCAACTGGCTCGCCATCAAGATGACCTTCTACCCCCTGGAATTCATCGGCAAACCACCGCTACTGGGCTGGCAAGGCATTATTCCCTCCAAGGCGCGAAAAATGGCGGCCATCAGTGTCGATGCCACCATTTCAAAGATCGGCACCGTTCGAGAGATCTTCCAGCAGATCGATCCGAAAGTCCTCGCCACCCATATCGTTCACTCCGTCGAACCCCGCATCGAAGAATATGTGGATGAGATGATGCTCAAGGAGTACCCCACCTTCTGGGAAAACCTGCCGGCCTCGGCCCGGAAGATGGTCTACGATCGCGTCCGCAAATCCACGCCTCAGCTGGTGGACAATCTGGTGGAAGACGTGTCCGACAACATCGAGGACCTGCTGGATATCAAGGGCATGGTCATCGAGCGCCTGGCCGCCGACAAGGAGCTGCTGAACCGGATCTTTATTGAACGACCAATGGGGTCAGAGTCCTTTGATCCTATGCCAACGAAGTTCTAGAACGGGGTCAGGTTTTGGGTCTTGCAAAGGCGCAACGCTAGCTGCCCCTTTAAAAACGGATCTGTCCCGTTTTCGTCCGATCTCATTGCCTCTTGGCGCCACCTGTGACCTGGCTCCGCTTTTACGGCTTGCCGACATCAGCTTTATTGCCCCAATCACTGCGTTTATATATGATCCGGAACTGCTATTGCACGAGGCCAAGGAACCGGCTTCTGACCCTTTCCTGTGGTTTTCCCGGTTAATATCCATCCTAGATTGATAGTTCAGGCCTCCCGCACAAACCGTCAAAGGAGTATGACGTTGCTAGCTACTTTCATGCAGGCCGAGTCGGCCAAACAGCGAGCTTCAGTGATCGAACGTCAAAGGATGCGCGAGCTCCTGATCAACGAATTCGCTCAAAATCAGGTGGATGTTTACGTCCAGACAGAGGAAGAATTGACCTCTCTTTGGATCGGTCGCCTCGAACGCAGAGGTTATAGTTCTAAAGAAATCGAAAAACGCTTCGAGGAACTCACTGGCGATAGACTAACGCTAGCTCACGATACGTTCGAGATTGTAAAAGCGCACGGGGCGACCGCTATAACAGCTGCCCAGGACGGAAATAGGCTGGTCGGGAAAACCGGGACAGATTTATTTTTTAGCCCCCCGCAGTAAAATCCCACGCTGATCCAAAGCACGGCAGGAAGCTGTGCCCAATACCCCAAGGAAGGAGTCACCCATGCCCCGACAAGCACGGGTCAT
>JASTVH010000027.1:0-3948 GCA_042862465.1 Marinobacteraceae bacterium S3BR75-40.1
AAACTCAACAACGGTACTCTTGCTCATGGCGGTGTATCTCTCGTTGATTGACTTGTTTGGCGACAACAAATCAACCAGATACGCCGCTTCTTTTCAAAGCCTCAAACACCAGATTTGGTTATACCTCCTCATGAGCTGGGTCAGAACCTCGTCGATCAGACCGTCGTCGAGCAGGGGCTGGAGTCTTTTCGGTGTTTTCATAAAACCTTGGATTCAGAGATGGCCGACAGGGAACCTGAGGCCTTTGAGCTTGCCATCACGCAGCTTGCTGCAGCGCGGATTTGACCCCGTCCCTTTGAATTGAAAGGGCGTTTAAAGTGGCAGTCCATTTAGTGGGATGCTTCTTTGAGGGAGGCACTTCACCGTGCCGGGCACTTATTCTTGCGGAAACGCTAGTGGTGGTCAATTAAGGCTGATCCTGAAAGGCAGAAGTGTTACCGGGATCATGGCTTTAGGTGTACACCCATGCCAATGGTCAGAACTGACAGGGCTTTTAGAGTGGGTGTCCATTTAATGCGCTGTCGTCCAGCCAATCGTTTCATCAGTCCCGGAATCGCGGCCAGTTCATCGCCGGCCTCAACCACCAGGTGCACGTGGTTGGTCATCAGGCAGTAGCTGTAGAGCTTTAACCCCAGCGCATGCTTCCACTCTTCCAGGTTGGCGAGGTAGTAGTGATGGCCGCGCTGGACGATGTGGAGAGGAAAACCGGGCACGATGCCCCGTTTTTTTATCGGGGCATGGGCGACTCCTTCCTTGGGTCGTTGCGCACAGATTTCTGCCGTGCTTGGGAGCAGCGCGGGATTTTACGGGAAATAATCTGTCCCGGCCTTTCTCACGCCGCATCGAAATCAAAGGGCTCAATGGAATCCAGGTTAACAGTACTTCGGACGACCCATAGGTCATACGTATCCTGCATGGCCAACCAGCTCTCGGGCGTGCGCCCAAGGACCTTGGAAAGGCGCAACGCCATCTCAGGGCTGACCCCGCTCTCTTCTTTGATCAACCGTGAGAGGGTGGAGGGAGATACAGCGAGCTTTGCCGCAAGCTGTCGGGCGCTAATCCCGAAAGGCTCCATGTAAATATCCCGAATGAACTCACCGGGATGCGGTGGATTATGCATGGTCATCAGTGATAATCCTCGTAATCCAGAATATAGGCGTTGCCGTCTTTAAACTCGAACGTTAACCGCCAGTTGCCATTGACCCTGACTGACCAACGCCCTTTTCCCTTCCCTTTAAGCGGATGCAGACGAAAGCCTGGAATATCCATGTCGTCCACGACCTGAGCCGTATCGAGGGCCGCTAATTGCAACCGTAACCTTTTGGCATGGTCGGGCTGGATGCCTGCCGTGCTTCCTGTCGAGTAGAACCGCTTCAGTCCTTTGTGGCGGAACGATTTAATCATGGCATGAAGTGTAGCGTGATGCGCAACGCGGTGCAATTTGGGGCGAGGCTAGGTATTGGGATGGGTGTCCATTTAGTGCGCATTAAGATGGTTAACAGGACACCCACACCAAGCGCCAGAAATGATGGGCTTTTAGAGTGGGTGTCCATTTAGTCATTTAGTGCTTAAGGGCTCTGCCCCCATCGATCTAAAGATGTGGAAATTGCTCCTTGTTTTGCTTTTCCCAAACCGCCAGCAACTCACTGACCTTTACTTGAACTTCCTTTGCAGAAATGTTCCGTCCGTTATTTGGCAATTCGTCCATCCATGCCAGAACCTCTCGTCTTACTTTGCCTGCGTTGGGTACGCAGTAAGCAGGGTTTCGGACATAGACCGTGGGGCTCATCATTGCTGGGGATGAATAATGCCAACATGGTGAATAACCCTCATCTTCCATGTGATCGCTGATGGAAAACCCGTAAATAACCCGCGTTAGAATGGCGAGGAACGCGAATGGCAGAGCAATTTTAATACAGAGATTGATTCTGGCATCCGTTGCTTTATCAAAGAGGCGCAAGAGCAGTCCAGCGATTAACACTAAAAACGCCGGCAGGCTGACGAGTAGTGGAAGGTCCCACGTCGATACGGCCACGTAGATATGCCTGTTCTCCAGCCTTTTGAAATTCTCCAAAAAGGGGGCACCCATCAAGGCGAAGAACGCATAAATTGCCGAAGTCATTGCGGCAATCAGCAGAATAAGGCGTAAACGGTATCCTATGCCCTGAGGCTCCTGTGCTGTCTCAGCTGATTGCGTCATCTGACGCCACCAAGATAGGGAAGGCCAAATAGCCTATGTATAAAACCAACAGGGTCTTCGTCCGCGTAATTAAGGCCCCTACGGAACTCTCTTTTTATTTCTCTCGTGTGCTGCAGCATCCGTTGTTCGGATTCGCGTAGCAGTCGCGCTAACCGCTCACTGATGCTGTAATGTGCGCTCACGGCATTGAGAACGGCGGTCAATCCGGTACCCACCACAACGACCAACGCGATAGGTCCAATCGCTGCCATTGCTGTTCCCCCAACAACGGCGGCCACGGTGCCCCAGGCAATGGCGGCGCCTGCAGTTGCCGACGCAACATCAACCGACACGCCGGCCACAAAATCGTGCCAAGTCGCCTTGTCATTCATGAACTGTTCAATGCTATGGAAGGCAACGGAAAAAATAACAGCAATGCCTACGCCGCTTTTGATGGCATTCAGGGCTCCGAGTTTTCCAATTCCCAAATGAAGTATTTTGGGATTGTTGGCTAGATACCGTGTTCCGGTAAGCTGCGACCTGAGGCCGGCATATCCTTGAAGCACGACATAGCTCCGGCCGCCATATGTATTCACTCGGTATTTCGAGAGGATGTGCCCTCCTTTATGCATTTCTCGTGTAAGGACAGCTAATGTGCGGGCGTCGAAAAACACGGGCAAAAAAGAGCCGCCCTCCTTAACGCGATCCTTGTATCGATCCCAACGCTGTTTTTCGTCACCTGGTATTTCATTTGATGATTTGACTATTGAATCCAGCCACTCCGCCGCCTGTGATGAACTCATGCCGCGACTTTTCTTTTGTTTTATACAAAAGTCCAGAAATTCCTCCGGCGCCATTATTAGTAGGCTGCGGTGGTTTTTAGAAATTGAATCAGTGAGCTTGTTTTGAGCCTGATGGGCCTTGACGCGTTCTAAACCGGACATCGCAAAATCCTTATTGCTTGAAAATCCATGGACCATTCGAGGAGGGAAGAGTGTATTGAGGCTTTGGCAAAAAACAAGTAAACGTTTCTCAGATCCGGCGTTTAGAAAGAGCAGTAGCGATCCAGAAGTAGCTCCCCAGCTATCCAGACAAGCCAAGGAGAAGATTGAAAAGGGCGTATAGAGTGGGGGCGTATAGAGTGGGTGTCCTATTAGCGCTCTGAACTACAAAAAACAGCAATAGGGCACCCTGGATGATTCTTAGGATGGGTGTCCACGTAGCGTTTTCTGGGCTTGTCCCCCTTTTTGTCGCTTGATTGGGGTATCAGATCAGCCTGGAGTCCGTTTCTGAGTATTTTTCGGCCCTGATTTGTTCAGCACTGAAGGCTAAGGGATGATTCTTGGAGTGGGTGTCCATTTAGCGCGCCCGGCCAAAAAGCGATACTATTTGCACGCGTTATTGGTAGCAATCGTAGATTATTGAAGTGTGAAGTAAGCACGCCAAATGAACGCTCTTCAAAACCTGTTTCAGCTGCTGTGACCAGTAGGGTCACAGGCTTTGGTTTAGCGCCGCTTTATATACCTTTGACCGCAGATCACCGCCTCGTTTCTGGGGGACGGCAAGCCTCTCGCTGACAGCTTCAAAGTGCCTTTTTGGTCCTTTTCCGAGATTGGATCTGCGGCTGAAAACCGGGACCGGCTGAAAACCGGGACACCCATTAGCCAGCCAGAGTCAATAGGCCGCACCAGGCCCTGGCAGTTCTCTGCCTGTTAAACTCAGCGGCTCACCGTGCGCACCCATTGCTTTCGGTTTGTGGATACGGACTG
>JASTVH010000028.1:0-3251 GCA_042862465.1 Marinobacteraceae bacterium S3BR75-40.1
TAACAAGAACCGAATCGACTGGGTACTCATAATCATTATCAATGGGCGCAACAGATTGCCTGTACGGACTTCTAACCACCTCTATCTTAGTACCGAATAACTTCATAATTTCTGCTTGCCATAACGCTGGCATAACGGGCCGGTTTGTGGAGCACCAGCGGAACAAAACGGTCCCGTTGATGCACTTGTTAGCAGTGATGGCACTTACAATGCTTCTCGGCTGAAGTTCACCACGCCATCACCAAAAGTCTTAATAGCCTGTTCTTCTGTCGTTTTTATCAGTAACCGAAGTTCGATCAGGTCATTCCCGTAGTCAGAAATTTCATCCTCATCTTCTGAAGTTTCACAAATTGCAGCCCACTTCTTTTCCAATTCGCGAAGACTCTCGATAACAAACCGAGTATCTGATTCAGTTAGATTCAATTGCAAAGACTTCACGCGAACCGCCCCTCCTTCTTGAATACACGATTTGCTTTGAGCGCAAGCTCCTCAAGTAGACCTTTATACTTGTCTACAGGCATGTTTTGGCAAGGTGCTATGCAGAAATGATGAGGTTTATCTTGGACAAGCTTGAGCCCTGGAGGAAGGGTTGTATCTGGCGCAAAACGCCACACCCACCCATTCATTGGCGATTGCATAATGCCGTCCTTGTCAAAAATGCTAATACCTTTGCCATTGGCAATGACCATCAATATCCCATTGATTGTGGTGGTATCTACGTCTCTTGCTCGCACATGCGAAAGCTTGGGATCTTTTGAATTTCCTAAACGAAAGACTTCTTCTGGAACCAAGAAAAATTCCTTTTTTATCATCTCATCTTCTCCTTAATTGAGCTTACTGCTAACGCCTTGAATAAGCCGCCAATTTGGAGCGGCAGCGGAAAATTGGTCGGCTTAATTCACTGGTTATACCATTTCCCAGCACAGACCTTCGCTCATAACGATGGCTTGGTATTGATCGGGAAAGACGGACATAAGCTCGCTTCCCAACAGTGAATTCGAAGCGTTGGGGTTGTGAAGCACCAGAGCCTTTTCCGTTGCAGAAAATATGACCACAACGGCACTGACATACTCTTTTCTCGACGTGAACATTCCCGAATGACGATTAACCTCAACCCATTGGCCATCTCGATTCTGCGCAAACTCAGCAGATCCAAGCATCAGCGCTTGGATATTTTGAACCAACAGTAAATCCTTTACCGCAAAGTCGCGCATATCGCATAGGACTATTACGCACGGCTTATCATCTACTCCGTATTTCTTAAACTGCCCACAGGCACTCTTGATTTGATTTTCGATACGGTCCGAGTCGATGCTGTACACCTCACCCTCTCCCGTCTCGTACTGTTCTAAAATCTCCCTTTCATCCGGGTTTTCCTCAAGCTCTTTGACCTCCCAATAGCTAACCATATCTCCACAGCATACTTGGAAATCAGGAGTTCTAATGCCTGACTCAGGTAGCTTCTGGTGCTTTACACCCTTTTCGGCAAGGATTTTCTGAAGGAGAAGCTCGGATTCAGTCATAGGCTTTATGAGGTATAACGCCATGCGCAGCGGCCGGGTTGGCGCGCGCAGCGTGACAAACCGGTCCGACTGACGCTACTGGTTAGAAGCCGTTCACCCTTTTGGATGGCGGGCCAAATCCAATACTCGCATGCTGACTCCAGAGAACCCCGCACGAGGTTTCGATTCGGCACCGATACAAACCACCAGGCTACCGGCCCACTCAGAATTTTGCGGCGAACCGCCCTATAACTTGGGCACGTTGCCGGCTACCCGATAAAATTAAAAACTGGCTGCCAGCTTGGACAGCGGAGTTGCTGGCCTTGGCCATTACTCGGAGTATAGAACTCCCGCTTCACTTTACCGCCAAGGCCCATGCACCGAACCACCAGAAAATGACCGAGGCCTTGGCTTTTAACGCCCATGTTAAGCGGCCGGTTTGGAGTGCAACGGAAAACCGGTCCGGTGGAGGCCGCCAGGCCGTAACGTACTTGAACTACTTGTTAAACAGACCTTCCCCGATTTATCGCCCAAAACGTAAGGCAAAACAGACAGCTAACTAGAAGATAGGGCGCCACCACATAAGACACAACGTACCAAAATTCATGTGAATTGACGCCCGTGAAAATGTCTGGCCAACCCAAAATTGCAGCGATAAAGAAAACCCAAACTGGGGCCGGAAAAACCAAATAGCCCAAAACCGCCACCCCTGGTGAAAAAAACAAGCCAGCGATGAGAGAGCGCGCTGCGAGTTCCTTTGCGGTCAGCTTCTGTTCAGTCTTGGATGACTTCAAAAATTGGGTGCCAGCCCAAAGGCTCATAATCCAAATAGAGCCGACAATTAGTAAGAAAGCCATGACTAAACTCGTTTAACGCTGGCATAACGGGCCGGTTTGGAGCGCCAGCGGAAAACCGGTCCCGTTGATGCGTTGGTTAGAAGCCGGTTCACCCGATGGTCTCCGGTCCGCCCCTCGACTCGCATGCGAACTCCAAAGAAGCCCCGCACCTACTCGCGGTCCGGCACCGATACAAACCACCAAGCTACCCAGCCATTTCTGAATTTGCGACGAACGGCCCCACAACTTTTGGCACGTTGCCGATAACAAGTAGAAAGCCACTATTGGCTACCAGATTCGATGTGGAGTTTGATGGCCTTGGCTATGAACGAAAGCCAGAAACTTCCGCTGATTTTCTGCCAAGGCCCATGCACCCAACCACTATCAAAAGGACGGTGGCCTTGGCTTATAACGCTGGCATAACGGGCCGGCTTGTGGAGCGCAGCGGAACAATCCGGTCCCGTTGATGCGTTGGTTAGAAGCCGTTCACCCTTGTGGATTGCGGTCCAAACCGGGACTCGCATGCGAACTCCAGTGAACCCCGCACAGACTCTCGGTCCGGCACCGATACAAACCACCAAACTACCCGGCTCACCTAGAATTTACGACGAACAGCCCCACAAACTGGGCACGTTGTTGAAAACCAGAAAGGAGCCAAAACAGGCTTCCAGATTGAACGAGGAGTTTGCGGGCTTTGGCCAGGCACCAAGCTGGAAAACTCCACTCAACTTTCCGCCAAGGCCATCAGCACCCAGCCACCAGAGAAATGACCGAGGCGTGGGCTTTTAACGCCTGGGCTCAGCGGCCGGTTTGGAGGCGCAGCGCGCCGTAAAAGCGGTCCGCTGCAGCCCCTGGTTAGCACTTGTTGACGTCTTGGTATATGCTGATAATATACAAAACATGATTGATTGGG
>JASTVH010000029.1:0-3076 GCA_042862465.1 Marinobacteraceae bacterium S3BR75-40.1
CTGGAGTCCGCATGCGAGCTCCGGTTTGGACCGCAATCCACAAGGGTGAACGGCTTCTAACCAACGCATCAACGGGACCGGATTGTTCCGCTGCGCTCCACAAGCCGGCCCGTTATGCCAGCGTTAAGCAAGTGAGAGCAATCTATGGATGTGATCGACTACCTTACGGCTATTTTGGTGTTTATAACCGCGATCTATGCATATTTGACTCACCGAATGGCCAAGGCGAGCGAGGCCTCTGTCAATGCTATGCGAGAACAATCCGAGGCATTGATCAGGCCATACGTCACTGTCACTCCTTATGTTAGGCCGCACACCACTATTCTTTATTTGAAAATTGAAAATACGGGGAAAACTGCAGCTGAAGATCTGACACTTTCGCTGAATAAGGACTTCTTTCAGTTTGGAGAAACGGATAATTCTGAAAAGAACCTTCGTACAGCAAATGCTTTTACAGAAGTCATAGAAAGCATGCCTCCGGGTACAAAGCTACATTTTGCTCTTGCGCAGGGCTTCAAAATCTTTGGCGATGAAGCTGACGAAAATGCTGCGCCACAACAATTTGAAATAACTGCAAAATACAAATTTGGGAAGAAAGAGTATAACGAAAGACATCGCATTGACTTGCGCCCATATATTGGTACCGAAGGAGAGCGAGATCCCTTGGTGGAGGAAATGGAACGACTTCGGAAACTTGTGCAGGGGTGGAAGTAATGCTTAACCAGGGGCTGCAGCGGACCGCTTTTCCGGCGCGGTGCGCCTCCAAATCGGCCGCTGAGCCCAGGCGTTAGCCTTAGAAGGAGATCGGTAAGAAGTGGAAATTCGGACGGCAAACCAAGATGATCTTTTAAAGCGATGGCCAGAGCATTGGCCATCGAAGGATCACTATGTAAGTCAGCATGATGTCACGAATGACCAGTTCCAAGGCTTCAAAAACCTGATTGAGAATCGAGCTACCGAAACAGAAATTGAGAAATTCCTGGCTGACAATCAGGAAATTTTAGCCCTCCTCATCTTCCTTTTTTCTTCCGGTCACCATGCATCTTGGATCTATCCAAAGCAGAACATTCGACCGTCCTCCGGTGAGCCCGGCGGAATGATTCCTGATTACGTTTTGGCAGGCGCGAATAGCGACGGAGTTAGCTGGTATATCTTGGAACTGAAAGGTGCCAACCACAATGGATTCGTGTCTCGGGGGAAGAGAGTTTACCTGTCCAATGAAGCGAACAAAGGCATTTGCCAACTTATGAACTACATAGATGCCTCTACCCGTTCGCAGGGATATTTGAGAGATGAGCTTCGGCTTAATGGTTACCGTGAGCCAAACGGCATATTGTTAATCGGAAATGGTGACGAATCCGAAAATGATCAGATACAAGGTTTTAAGGGTGCATGGAATCGAATGAATCCGAGGATTTAAATTGTTTCCTATTCTCGTTTATTGCGCGTGGTTGAGACCAAACTAAACAGCAAAAAAGGCTAACCAGGGGCTGCAGCGGACCGTTTTTCCGGCGCGGTGCGCCTCCAAAACGGCCGCTGAGCCCAGGCGTTATGCGAATTTTGTCCAAGTTCGGAGCTCAGGATATTGCTCTCCATTAGCCTTTTGGTAGTATCTTGCGCACATCAAACGGGAGAGGTGAAACATGGAAGTAAAAATTGGATTTGGCGGTATCAATGCAAAAATTCCTGCCACTCAGATTGGGTTGAATGTTGCTAGCTACGCTTACATTCAAATGAGAGCTTCAAAGAACTCTCTCCCGGTTACTTATGCTATTGATGAAAACGTGACGTTTGGCAATCAAGGTGCCAATTTGCTAAGCATCTTAGCGACAGAGTGGTTTGAAGTTAAACCAAGCGACAGTGAGTTCACGGATGAAAAAGATTGGTTTAGAAACTGGCACCAATTTAGAAATATGCATGGAGAAATTGAAATAAAAGGCGGCCTTTACTTGGGAATGGGTAAAGGAAGTGTTGATGTCGTTTTTGGGGTGATTGACCAGAAAGGAAACTATACAGAAATTATAAATAAAAGAAATCGAAAGGCTACTGGCGTTTTGGTGAGTGATGCCAAATTATCTGGTCCACTAAGATTTAAAGCTATGACAAAGGCGGGGTGAATATGGAACCCGCTTCCAAAAAGCCAAGTTATATGGCAAAGCTCGGAAACCGATTTCTCATTTTGCTTCAAGTGCTTTTCTACCTTCCTTCTTTAGCATTTGCTCTTTATGGCAGGGAAATGTGGTCCGAGTTTTCAACGTCAATTTATGGCTCAGATCGTCCGTTAATGGGATCCCCGTTACTGGATATGATGGTGGGCTGGCCTATTGGCGTGTTGGCTACCGCAATCCTTGTTGCAAGCTTAGTAAAGGAATTCAAGATACATGAGTTCAGACAACGGGTTTACGGCAATGGGCTAGCTTGTTTGGCATTAGTTTTTATATCAGGAGGCATGATTTGGTTAGTCGGAACACCTATCCAAGATTTTAAGTAATGGGAACGTACGCATAACCAATGCATCAACGGGACCGGTTTGTTCCGCTGCTGCTCCACAAACCGGCCCGTTATGCCGGCGTTAGCAGCCAAGGCCTCGGTCATTTTTGATGGTGGTTGGGTGCATGGGCCTTGGCGGAAAACTCGGGGGCCAAATCAGGGCTTTCGTTCACGGCCAAGGCCATCAAACTCCGCATCCAATCTGGTAGCCAATAGTGGCTTTTACTTGTTGTCGGCGGCGTGCCAAAAGTTGTGGGGCTGTTCGTCGCAAATTCTGAGTAGGCCGGTAAATTGGTGGTTTGTATCGGTGCCGGACCGAGAGCGTGTGCGGGCCTTCCCTGGAGTATGTGTGCGGGTTGGGGGGTGGGCCGGAGACCTCCGGGTGAACCGGCTTCTAACCAACGCATCAACGGGACCGCTTTGTTACGCTGCCGCTCCACAAATCGGCCCGTTATGCCAGCGTTATAAGCCAAGGCCTCGGTCATTTTCTGGTGGTTCGGTGCATGGGCCTTGGCGGTAAAGTGAAGCGGGAGTTCTATACTCCGAGTAATGGCCAAGGCCAGCAACTCCGCTGTCCAAGCTGGCA
>JASTVH010000030.1:0-3053 GCA_042862465.1 Marinobacteraceae bacterium S3BR75-40.1
AGTCATGCTCTGGAGTCAAATGCTTAACAAGGCCATTAAGCATCGCCGTCCGCTGCGCGGACGGCTGGACCTCCAAAACCTGGCGGTTTTTCCGGCCGCTTATGGCAGCGTTATAAGCCAAGGCCTCTGTCATTTTTATAGTGGTTGGGTGCATGGGCCTTGGCGGAAAAATTGGGGTGAGGCTCAGCTATCGTTCATGGCCAAGGCCATCAAACTCCGCATCCAATTTGGTAGCCAATAGTGGCTTTATACTTGGTGTCGGCAGCGTGCCAAAAGTTGTGGGGCTGTTCGTCGCAAATTCAGAAATGGCCGGGTAGTTTGGTGGTTTGTATCGGTGCCGGACCGCGAGCCCGTGCGGAGTTTCTTTGGAGTTCGCATGCAAGCTGTGGGGCGGACCGGAAACCATCGGGTGGGATGGCTTCTAACCAACGCGTCAACGGGACCGCTTTGTTCCGCTGGTGCTCCACAAACCGGCCCGTTACGCCAGCGTTATAAGCCAAGGCCTCTGTCATTTTTATAGTGGTTGGGTGCATGGGTCTTGGCGGAAAAATTGGGGTGAGGCTCAGCTATCGTTCATGGCCAAGGCCATCAAACTCCGCATCCAATCTGGTAGCCCATAGCGGCTTTTTACTTGGTGTCGGCAGCGTGCCAAAAGTTGTGGGGCTGTTCGTCGAAAATTCAGAAGTGGCCGGGTAGTTTGGTGGTTTGTATCGGTGCCGGACCGAGAGCCCGTGCGGGGCTTCTTTGGAGTTTGCATGCGACCTGTGGGGCGGACCGGAAACAAACGGGTGGGATGGCTTCTAACCAACGCGTCAACGGGACCGCTTTGTTCCGCTGGTGCTCCACAAACCGGCCCGTTACGCCAGCGTTAAAAGCCCAGGCCTCGGTCATTTTCTGGTGGTTGGGTGCAATTGGCCTTGGCGGAAAGTGAGGGGGCGTTTTCCAGCTTGGTGCCTGGCCAACGCCCGCAAACTCCTCGTTCAATCTGGGAGCCTGTTTTGGCTCCTTTCTGGTTTTCAACAACGTGCCCAGTTTGTGGGGCTGTTCGTCGTAAATTCTAAGTGGGCCGGGTAGTTTGTTGGTTTGTATCGGTGCCGGACCGAGAGTCTGTGCGGGGTTCACTGGAGTCCGCATGCGAGTTCTGGTTGGGACCGCAATCCAAAAGGGTGAACGGCTTCTAACCAACGCATCAACGGGACCGGTTTTCCGCTGCCGCTCCAAACCGGCCCGTTATGCCAGCGTTATAAGCAAAGGCTCCTGACCATCAGATGATGAAAGAGAGATGGAAAGGCCTTGGCGTCAAAACAAAGCGGGAGTTTTCAGGCTCTGAGTTATGGCCAAGGCCCGAAAATTCGACCGCTATATTGGAAGCCAGGTTTGGCTTTTTTCGGGTAATCAGCAGCTTGCCCAAGTTGTGGGGCCGTTCGCCGCAAATTCAGAAGTGGCCGGGTAGTTTGGTGGTTTGTATCGGTGCCGGACCGTGAGCGTGTGCGGGGCTTCTCCGGAGTTCGCATGCAAATTGGTAGCAGGGCCGCCATGCAAAGGGGTGAACTGCTTCTAACAAGTAGCGTCAGTCGGACCGGTTTGTCGCGCTTCGCACAACAAACCGGCCGCTGCGCATGGCGTTATAAGCCAAGGCCACCGTCCTTTTGATAGTGGTTGGGTGCATGGGCCTTGGCAGTAAATTCGGGGTAGAGGTTTCGGCTTTCCTTCACGGCCAAGGCCATCAAACTCCGCATCAAATCTGGTAGCTCATATTGTCTACTCTGTTGTTATCGGCAACGTGCCCAAATCATGGGGCTGTTCGTCGCAAATTTTAAAGTGGTCGGGTAGCTTGGTGGTTTGTATCGTTGCCGGATCGCGAGCAGGTGCTTGGCTTCTTTGGAGTCCGCATGCGAGCTGTGGGGCGGACCGGAAACCAACGGGTGAACCGGCTTCTAACCAACGCATCAACGGGACCGTTTTGTTCCGCTGCCGCTCCACAAACCGGCCCGTTATGCCAGCGTTAAAAGCCAAGGCCTCCGTTCATTTTGAGGTGGTTTGGTGCCAATGGCCTTGGCGGAAAGTTGGGCGGAGTTTTCTTCTTTTGTGCTGGCCAACGCCCGCAACCTCGTCGCCCAATCTGGTAGCCAGTAGTGGCTTTTTGCTTGTCGTCGGCAGCGTGCCAAAAGTTGTGGGGCTGTTCGTCGCAAATTCGGAAATGGCCGGGTAGTTTGGTGGTTTGTATCGGTGCCGGACCGAGAGCCCGTGCGGGGCTTCTTTGGAGTTCGCATGCGAGCTGTGGGGCGGACCGGAAACCACCGGGCGGGATGGCTTCTAACCAACGCGTCAACGGGACCGCTTTGTTCCGCTGGTGCTCCACAAACCGGCCCGTTACGCCAGCGTTAGGTTTAATCATGAATCTGGATGATCGAGTATTTTTTCGCATGGCGGTGGGGTTTTTCATTGCTTCACTAGTCTTGCCAGCTAATGGTCAGTTTTTTGCCGGTATCATGCTGTTTGTTTTCTCCTCAATCGCCTCAGTTGCCATAATTTTTGGTGGCAATCTAGACATGCTAAACGATCCAAAGTCTATTTTAGGTTTGTTTCTGCTTCTCATGCCCTTCTACAACGTGTTATTTCTGTTCGCACTTACTAGATTCTGGGAAGAAGGTGAAACACGATTTTCACTTTTTCGGGTTTGTCTCTATGTTTGCACTATCATCAGTTTGATATGGGCATCCATGGGTGTTTTTAGTAGGCCTGACGTTTTCTATCTGTTGGCTCTGTGGGCCTTGGCTTTTCTGTTTTTGTCGCTGGCTGTCGCTGTACGTACAGAGAAAAACCTAACCAGTCGTTCAAGTTCGCTACGGCCCTGACGGGCCTCCGCCGGACCGCCTTGCCTACGCGGTGCTCCGGCAAGTCGGCCGCTTAACATTGGCGTTATAAGCCAAGGCCTCGGTCATTTTCTGGTGGTTCGGTGCATGGGCCTTGGCGGTAAAGTGAAGCGGGAGTTCTATACTCCGAGTAATGGCCAAGGCCAGCAACTCCGCTGTCCAAGCTGGCAGCCAGTT
>JASTVH010000031.1:0-3047 GCA_042862465.1 Marinobacteraceae bacterium S3BR75-40.1
TTGGAGTACGCATGCGGGTTGCGGGGTGGACCGGAAACCAACGGGTGAGTCGGCTTCTAACCAACGCATCAACGGGACCGTTTTGTTCCGCTGCCGCTCCACAAATCGGCCCGTTATGCCAGCGTTAAAAGCCAAGGCCCCGTTCATTTCTGAGTGGTTGGGTGCAAATGGCCTTGGCGGAAAGTTGGGGGGAGTTTTCCAGCTTGGTACCTGGCCAACGCCCGTAAACTCCTCGGTCAATCTGGAAGCCTATTTTGGCTCCTTTCTGGTTTTCAGCAATGTGCCCAGTTTGTGGGGCTGTTCGTCGTAAATTCTAGGTGGGCCGGGTAGTTTGGTGGTTTGTATCGGTGCCGGACCGAGAGTCTGTGCGGGGTTCACTGGAGTCCGCATGCGAGTTTCGGTTGGGACCGCAAACCAAAAGGGTGAACGGCTTCTAACCAACGCATCAACGGGACCGGATTGTTCCGCTGCGCTCCACAAGCCGGCCCGTTATGCCAGCGTTATAAGCCAAGGCCACCGTCCTTTTGTAGTGGTTGGGTGCATGGGCCTTGGCGGTAAATCAGGCGGAAGTTTCTGGCTTTCTTTCATGGCCAAGGCCATCAAACTCCGCATCGAATCTGGTAGCCAATAGTGGCTTTTCACTTGTTATCGGCAACGCTCCAAAAGTTGTGGGGCTGTTCGTCGCAAACTCGGAAATGGCCGGGTAGTTTGGTGGTTTGTATCGGTGCCGGACCGTGAGCCCGTGCGGGGCTTCTTTGGAGTACGCATGCGGGTTGTGGGGCGGACCGGAAACCAACGGGTGAACCGGCTTCTAACCAACGCATCAACGGGACCGGTTTGTTCCGCTGCTGCTCCACAAACCGGCCCGTTATGCCAGCGTTATAAGCCAAGGCCTCCGTCATTTTGATAGTGGTTGGGTGCATGGGCCTTGGCGGCAAATTCGGGGTAAAGGTTTCGGCTCTCGTTAATGGCCAAGGCCATCAAACTCCGCATCCAATCTGGTAGCCAATAGTGGCTTTTTACTTGGTGTCGGCAGTGTGCCAAAAGTTGTGGGGCTGTTCGTCGCAAATTCAGAAATGGTCGGGTAGTTTGGTGGTTTGTATCGGTGCCGGACCGAGAGCCCGTGCGGGGCTTCTTTGGAGTACGCATGCGGGTTGCGGGGTGGACCGGAAACCAACGGGTGAGTCGGCTTCTAACCAACGCATCAACGGGACCGTTTTGTTCCGCTGCCGCTCCACAAATCGGCCCGTTATGCCAGCGTTAGCACTTTGAGGTGAGCTTGAATCCAAAATCTCATACCTTATTTCACTTCACCGATAGCCTCGAAACGCTGGTGAAGATCATTGATACAGGTTTTTGGCCTCGTTATTGTGCCGAGGATTTTCGCTGGTACAACGAAGGCTTGGAGTATGTCTCATATCCTATTGTCAGCTTTTGCGACATACCTTTGACACGAATAGGCGAACACACGTCCTTTTATGGTCGCTTCGGGCTGGGTATGTCGAGGGAGTGGGCGATCAAGACTGGCTTGAATCCCGTAATCTATCTTTCTCCAAATAGCGAACTCCGAAAAAGTATTTTGCGATTAGCTCAACCCCAGCACTTTGTAATACCGCCGAACAAATCCATCTATGTAGATAATTTTTTTGAAGTGTTGGCTCTTATAAAACCTCTCTTTGGGAGGATGCCTCGCGTCGATGGGGCCGAACTTGAAAAAGATTTTTGCTTAGAAAACGAGTGGCGCTATACACCAAAGCTGCCCCAAGGTCGAAAATGTATACCGATTGAAAAACACCGACGGGAAAAGAGCGAATATGATAAATATACGTTCGATAATTGTTTATTGAAATTCGATCTATCTGACATCTCATACGTCATACTAGAAAGTGATGCTGAGTACGATCAGCTTTTCGATGCTTTGGGCCAATTGGAGAATCCCGATGGATCAAAAAGATCGGTATTTGAATCCTTGAGGTCAAAGGTGATTTCACTTGAGAGGATCGCTCGAGATTTCTGAGTGCTAACAAATGCGTCAACGGGACCGCTTTGTTCCGCTGCCGCTCCACAAATCGGCCCGTTACGCCAGCGTTATAAGCCGTGGCTAGTGAATCATCATGAAGATGATTGATGAAGAGGCCTTGGCGTCAAAACAAAGCGGGAGCTTTCTGGCTTTGCGTAATGGCCAAGGCCAGAAACCGGGGCTTCAATACTGGAAGCTCATTTAATATTCATTCGGGCTATCGGCCACCTGCCAAAGGTTGTGGGGCTGTTCGCCGCAAATTCAGAAATGGCCGGGTAGTTTGGTGGTTTGTATCGGTGCCGGACCGCGAGGCCGTGCGGGGCTTCTATGGAGTTCGCATGCGAGCTGTGGGGCGGATCGGAAACCACCGGGTGGGATGGCTTCTAACCAACGCGTCAACGGGACCGCTTTGTTCCGCTGGTGCTCCACAAACCGGCCCGTTACGCCAGCGTTAAGCGCAAAAGTATGAGCAGATTTGAATCAGCCGTGCATAACATTGGTCACCATGCTGTCAGCGGGCTGTCGAATTTCGTATCTGCTGCATACGCAGCATGTGAGACCTATGAAAAAGCTTGTTGCGAGATCGATTTGCTATCCGGTTCGGTATCACCGACCTCTCTAGGAAATCACCAAGAGCTAGGCGATGCTGTAGGCGAGATTCAGTCTCGTTATGAGGCAATCCTAACCAGTACCTCTGGTGTAAGGACTGACGAAGTTGATAAAGCAATTATCGAACTAGACTTTTTGGTAGGCGATGTAAAGTTTGCGGATCAACAAACTAGGATGAAATCTATAGGGGTATGGTACGGCCACGACCCAATTTATAGGCTAACCATTTCTGTAACTCTCAAAAATGGGAAGACGTGTGCACGAACCTTTGAATCCTGAGTCCGGCACGCTTAACCAGTGACTATGGTTTCAACCCCCGATTTCTAACCCATTTTCGGATCCCACATAGCGCCGTCTCGCACCATAGAATTGAGCATGACGATCATCTTTCGCACGCAGGCGATGATGGCCAATTTTT
>JASTVH010000032.1:0-2883 GCA_042862465.1 Marinobacteraceae bacterium S3BR75-40.1
CATAAAAAAACCCCGAGGCTCAAAGAACCTCGGGGTTTGGGATAGAAGCCTGACGATGACCTACTCTCACACGGCCAGAAGCCGCACTACCATCGGCGCTGAGCGGTTTCACTGCTGAGTTCGGGATGGGATCAGGTGGTGCCCGCTCGCTATGGTCGTCAGGCAAAACCGGTTGCGGTTTCGCGATGCGATTGCAATAAGGGGATCACTGGGGGGGCAAAGAAGATTGGATAGCGCGTCTACAAGGTTATCCGCTGTCTCGTTCGTGCTGTCCATGCTTTCGCATCGACTTGGGTGTTATATAGTCAAGCCGCACGAGCCATTAGTATCGGTTAGCTCAACGCCTCACAGCGCTTACACACCCGACCTATCAACGTCCTGGTCTAGGACGGCTCTTCAGGGACCTCGAAGGTCCAGGGAAATCTCATCTTGAAGGGGGCTTCCCGCTTAGATGCCTTCAGCGGTTATCCCGTCCGAACATAGCTACCCGGCAATGCGTCTGGCGACACAACCGGAACACCAGAGGTTCGTCCACTCCGGTCCTCTCGTACTAGGAGCAGCTCTTCTCAAATTTCCAACGTCCACGGCAGATAGGGACCGAACTGTCTCACGACGTTCTAAACCCAGCTCGCGTACCACTTTAAATGGCGAACAGCCATACCCTTGGGACCGGCTTCAGCCCCAGGATGTGATGAGCCGACATCGAGGTGCCAAACACCGCCGTCGATGTGAACTCTTGGGCGGTATCAGCCTGTTATCCCCGGAGTACCTTTTATCCGTTGAGCGATGGCCCTTCCATACAGAACCACCGGATCACTATGACCTACTTTCGTACCTGCTCGACGTGTCTGTCTCGCAGTTAAGCGGGCTTGTGCCATTACACTAACCGCACGATGTCCGACCGTGCTTAGCCCACCTTTGTGCTCCTCCGTTACCCTTTGGGAGGAGACCGCCCCAGTCAAACTACCCACCACACAGTGTCCTCGTCCTGGATCACAGGACTGAGTTAGAACCTCAAACCACCCAGGCTGGTATTTCAAGGTTGGCTCCACGACGACTGGCGTCGCCGCTTCAAAGCCTCCCAGCTATCCTACACAAGATGGTTCAAAGTTCACTGTGAAGCTGTAGTAAAGGTTCACGGGGTCTTTCCGTCTAGCCGCGGATACACAGCATCTTCACTGCGAGTTCAATTTCACTGAGTCTCGGGTAGAGACAGCGCCCCCATCGTTACGCCATTCGTGCAGGTCGGAACTTACCCGACAAGGAATTTCGCTACCTTAGGACCGTTATAGTTACGGCCGCCGTTTACCGGGGCTTCGATCAAGAGCTTCGCACGAATGCTAACCCCATCAATTAACCTTCCGGCACCGGGCAGGCGTCACACCCTATACGTCCACTTTCGTGTTTGCAGAGTGCTGTGTTTTTAATAAACAGTCGCAGGGGCCTGGTATCTTCGACCGGCTTCGGCTCCACCCGCAGGGGCTTCACCTACACACCGGCGTGCCTTCTCCCGAAGTTACGGCACCATTTTGCCTAGTTCCTTTACCCGAGTTCTCTCAAGCGCCTTGGTATTCTCTACCTGACCACCTGTGTCGGTTTGGGGTACGGTTTGATATCACCTGAAGCTTAGAGGCTTTTCCTGGAAGCAGGGCATCGACTACTTCGCGCTCTTAAAAGAGCGCTCGTCATCACGTCTCAGGATTGTGGACCCGGATTTGCCTAAGTCCACTCCCTACTCGCTTAAACCGGCACGTCCAACAGCCGGCTAGCCTAGCCTTCTCCGTCCCCTCATCGCAGTGATACCAAGTACGGGAATATTAACCCGTTTCCCATCGACTACACCTTTCGGTCTCGCCTTAGGGGCCGACTCACCCTGCGCCGATTAGCGTTGCGCAGGAACCCTTGGTCTTCCGGCGTGCGGGTTTTTCACCCGCATTATCGTTACTCATGTCAGCATTCGCACTTCTGATATCTCCAGCAAACCTCTCGATTCACCTTCACAGACGTACAGAACGCTCCCCTACCATCTCCTAAGAGATCCGCAGCTTCGGTGACCAGTTTGAGCCCCGTTACATCTTCCGCGCAGGCCGACTCGACTAGTGAGCTATTACGCTTTCCTTAAAGGATGGCTGCTTCTAAGCCAACCTCCTAGCTGTCTTCGCCTTCCCACATCGTTTCCCACTTAACTGGTACTTGGGGACCTTAGCTGGCGGTCTGGGTTGTTTCCCTCTCCACGACGGACGTTAGCACCCGCCGTGTGTCTCCCGTGATTGCACTTCCCGGTATTCGGAGTTTGCATCGGTTTGGTAAGCCGGGATGGCCCCCTAGCCGAAACAGTGCTCTACCCCCGGGAGTGAGACACGAGGCGCTACCTAAATAGCTTTCGGGGAGAACCAGCTATCTCCGGGCTTGATTAGCCTTTCACTCCGATCCACAAGTCATCCCCTGGCTTTTCAACGACAGTGGGTTCGGTCCTCCAGTGCGTGTTACCGCACCTTCAACCTGCTCATGGATAGATCGCCCGGTTTCGGGTCTATGTCCAGCGACTGCGCGCCCTATTCAGACTCGGTTTCCCTACGGCTCCCCTATACGGTTAACCTTGCCACTGAACATAAGTCGCTGACCCATTATACAAAAGGTACGCCGTCACCCACCGAAGTAGGCTCCGACTGCTTGTACGCACACGGTTTCAGGGTCTATTTCACTCCCCTCACAGGGGTTCTTTTCGCCTTTCCCTCACGGTACTGGTTCACTATCGGTCAGTCAGGAGTATTTAGCCTTGGAGGATGGTCCCCCCATGTTCAGACAGGATTCCACGTGACCCGTCCTACTCGATTTCACGCTGATCGGGTTTCGGCTACGGGGCTATCACCCTCTATGGCG
>JASTVH010000033.1:0-2521 GCA_042862465.1 Marinobacteraceae bacterium S3BR75-40.1
CAGATTTGATGCGGAGTTTGATGGCCTTGGCCGTGAAGGAAAGCCGAAACCTCTACCCCGAATTTACTGCCAAGGCCCATGCACCCAACCACTATCAAAAGGACGGTGGCCTTGGCTTATAACGCCAATGTTCAGCGGCCGGTTTGTGTAGCGCAGCGTAACAAACCGGTCCGGTGGAGGCCCGCCAGGGCCGGAACGTACTGCAACTACTTGTTAAGTGAACTACGCCTCGTAGGCTTGTTGCCCGCCCCCACACATTTTTGCGGCATATTCATTGGATATTCTCATAGAATTTGCGCGCAATTGGGGCAATGATCACCATAAAAACGATGAGGTACAGCACAGAAATCACTGTAGCTAACCATGAAGGTACATTGTCGATTACATGGTTTTGAAGCAGCCAGTAAACGCCCAGACCAATCAGAACCCACCCAGCTAATTTCAGAAATAGAATGCTTATCTTTTTCATGTTTTTCCGTGGGCAATTAATGCCATAAGCAATCCAATTATTCCCTGATGACTCACCACTTAACGCCATGCGCAGCGGCCGGGTTGGCGCGCGCAGCGTGACAAACCGGTCCGACTGACGCTACTGGTTAGAAGCCGTTCACCCTTTTGGATGGCGGGCCAAATCCAATACTCGCATGCTGACTCCAGAGAACCCCGCACGAGGTTTCGATTCGGCACCGATACAAACCACCAGGCTACCGGCCCACTCAGAATTTTGCGGCGAACCGCCCTATAACTTGGGCACGTTGCCGGCTACCCGATAAAATTAAAAACTGGCTGCCAGCTTGGACAGCGGAGTTGCTGGCCTTGGCCATTACTCGGAGTATAGAACTCCCGCTTCACTTTACCGCCAAGGCCCATGCACCGAACCACCAGAAAATGACCGAGGCCTTGGCTTTTAACGCTGGCATAACGGGCCGGCTTGTGGAGCGCAGCGGAACAATCCGGTCCCGTTGATGCGTTGGTTAGAAGCCGTTCACCCTTGTGGATTGCGGTCCAAACCGGAGCTCGCATGCGGACTCCAGTGAATCCCGCACAGACTCTCGGTCCGGCACCGATACAAACCACCAAACTACCCGGCTCACCTAGAATTTACGACGAACAGCCCCACAAACTGGGTACGTTGTTGAAAACCAGAAAGAAGCCAAAACAGGCTTCCAGATTGAACGAGGAGTTTGCGGGCGTTGGCCAGGCACCAAGCTGGAAAACTCCCCATCACTTTCCGCCAAGGCCAATTGCACCCAACCACCAGAAAATGACCGAGGCCTGGGCTTTTAACGCCATGCGCAGCGGCCGGTTTGTGGTGCGCAGCGCGACAAACCGGTCCGACTGACGCTACTTGTTAGGCACTTTTCAAAATTGCTGCGGCCTGGACGAAAAAAGCACAACTGCACCGATTATAGCTCCCAAGAACCACCACCCATGTTCGGTAAAAACAAAACCACTAATCACAACCGCAACAAACCCCAATTGGGGAAAGAGAACAAACGTTCGTGCAGCCATAGGATTACGAAAAATCTGCGGCACGTTGTAATCCGGCTGGGAAATAAATATTTTACCTACCCACCAATACAAACCTGAAGAGACAACAAATATTACCCAGAGCGCCATTTCTATTTTGTGCATGACGAATCCCTATCCTTTTTAGCCGGGAACCTCGGCAACGGAGGTTATATCGAGTTCTAGATATTTGCATGCAATTTCAATAGCTACGGATTCAAAGCATTGTCGTTCCATGTAAGGCTCACCATTGCCCAAGTTGCTGTGGGCACCCGATACATCAAATACGCACAGGAACGAGTTGTCTGTAAAACCTTCTTCGAGGGTAACGAACATAGCCGGTTGACTAGTAGTTGAGTTTACAACCGCTAAAACATAAGGAAATCTTAGAGGCAACTCCGAACCCGATAGGCGCTCACCAATTGGAGGCACATCTTCCACAAGCAACAATATATACTGCCCAGCCACATATGCATTGACTGGTTCACATTGCGTCACATCGGGCATATTTGCGGAAAACTCAAAATCGTCAGTTTTACTCTGCTTATCCTTTTGAGTCCATTCATTTGCCTTTGCCAAAAATCGAGAGGCCAGTTCTTTACGTACTAGATCCCTCGCCACCCAATCTTTCTGGATGTATTCGATTTTTCCCATTACCTCATCAGCCTTCGCATCTCCGGCTTTCAGCATGCCGCCGTAGACTAGGTACGCCACATAAAGAGCGCCCTCGTACTCGCTGTATTTCTGATTCCACGCAATATCCAACACGTTTGCTGTTTTCATTACGCCAGCTTCTTCAAGATTGAAGCCAAACGCGGGCAGCAGGGCGGCCACTTTTCCATTGTATTTTTTCCGCCTATTAAAGAACATGCCGACTCTCCTTCATGCCTAACGCCATGCGCAGCGGCCGGTTTGTGTAGCGCAGCGAAACAAACCGGTCCGACTGACGCTACTTGTTAGAAGCAGTTCACCCCTTTGCATGGCGGCCCTGCTACCAATTTGCATGCGAACT
>JASTVH010000034.1:0-1858 GCA_042862465.1 Marinobacteraceae bacterium S3BR75-40.1
CGCCGCTTGCGGCGAGAGGGCAGAGCCCTCAATTGAAATCGAGGCTACGTCCGTTTTTTGATAGAAGCGGACCTTTTTTGTCGCCGAGATTCCGGGAGATTAAGCACGCTGAGGTCGCAAAGCGAACGTTCGAATTGTGGACAATGCTAGCGTTGACCAGAGCCGGAGCGATTAACCGGCACAGCAGGACAACTGTTTTACATCCTTGGTGAACGTTTGCGCACAGAGTTTGAGTCCTTCAACCATGGTCAGATAAGGGAACAAGTCATCGCCGATTTCCTGAACGGTCAAACCTGCTCGTAACGCCATCACTGCCGTTTGGATAATTTCACCGCCTTCCGCTGCGACAATCTGCACCCCAAGCAAACGGCCTGAGTTGCGCTCTGCCACCATTTTAATAAATCCTTGGGTGTCAAAGTTTACTAGCGCACGCGGCACGTTTTCCAAGTCGAGCAGCCTGGTGTCCACGCTATAACCCCGAGCAACTGCTTCGGCTTCAGAGAGGCCAACGGTGGCGACTTGAGGATCGGTAAACATGACCCCAGGCATGGCACTGAGGTCGAGTTTGGCCTCGCCTTCCGTCATGTTGATGGCGGCCCGGCTGCCCCCGGCAGCGGCGACATAGACAAACTGCGGTTGATTGGTGCAGTCTCCGGCAGCGTATATTCCGGGGACCGTGGTTTGCAGATGCTCATCCACCTGAATTGCGTCGCGTGAGGTTTCCACGCCAATGCTAGCCAGGTCCAAGGCCTCGGTATTGGGCGTTCGACCCGTCGCCACCAGCAGTTGATCGGCTCGTAAGTTGCCGGCAGGCGTCTCGACGATGAACTCGTCGTCGCTATAGTCCACGTTGCTGGGCAGGGTCTGGCTAAGCACCTCAATCCCTTCTCGCTTGAACGCTGCATCCATAGCTTCCCCGATTGCAGGGTCTTCACTGGACAACAAACGGCTCCGGGCCAAAACGGTAACCTTGCTGCCGAGTCTGGCGAACGCCTGAGCCAATTCCAAGGCAACGAAACCTGCACCAATCACGATCAGCCGTTTGGGAACGGTATCCAGCGCCAAGGCACTGGTTGATGTCAGGTAAGGGGTGTCTGCCAGCCCCGTTATTGGCGGCTCTGCCGGTCTGGCTCCGGTTCCAATAAAGGCGCGATCAAAATGAACCGGTTTTTCACCACCCTCAGCCAGCGTGACTACCAGGCTATTGGTATCGACAAACCGGGCCTCGCCGTTCAGGACTTTGATGTCCTTGTGTTCTCGAAGTATCTTTTCGTACTTGGTCTCACGCAGCTCCTCCACCCGTGCCTGCTGTTGCTGAAGCAGTTTCGCTCGGTCTACCTCAGGAGCCGCAGCACTGATGCCCGCGTCAAACGGGCTTTCTTTTCGCAGGTGCGAGATATGTGCTGCACGAATCATAATCTTCGAGGGCACGCAGCCAACATTTACGCAGGTGCCGCCGACAGTCCCACGTTCAATCAGGGTGACGCGGGCACCGCGCTCTGTTGCCTTCAGGGCAGCCGCCATGGCGGCTCCGCCACTGCCGATTACCGCAATATGCGGTTTGTTGTCATTTTTCACTCGGGAAACTCCTTGAAGCGTTGGAATTGCTCTCGTAGCTGGCGTCATATTGTTCTTTCCGCCAAAACGCATAGACAGTTAGGCCGATGAATACCCCCAGCGCGGGAAGAAGCACGTAGTCGAGATAACCCGTCAGAGCGGCCAGTCCCAAAGTGAGGTGGACCCCATCAGTTGGACAGCTTGAAGGTGCAGTTAAGCTCTGATCCGGTTGCATACCCGGCTCAAGCTGCCAGGGTCATGAGTTGCTGGTAGTACACCTCATCGGGTGTTCGGTAATCAA
>JASTVH010000035.1:0-1804 GCA_042862465.1 Marinobacteraceae bacterium S3BR75-40.1
TGAAGCGGGAGCCCCGCAAGCCCACCAATAAGGAGATACGCTCCTACCTCCAGCATCTCAAGTGGCTCAAAGGCATGGCCGACCAACTGCCCACCATCCAGGCCTTACCGGTGGCCAAGCGACACCAGTTTGCGCAGGAGGCTCGCGCCCTCGATCTCGCCAAGATGGCACGACTGAGTGCGCGCAAGCGCTACGCGCTGGCCATCGTCCTGATCCGGCATCAGTACGCCCAATCCCTGGACGACGCCGCGGAACTGTTGATCAAGATGATGCAGCAACTGGAGACCACCGCCCAGCAGCACCTGCAGGCGTACCAGTTGGAACAGCGTCAACGCGTTGACCGGCTGGTCTCCTGCTTCAAGGACGTTCTGCTCGCCCTGGAAAGCCAGCCAGACCCGATGGCCTCCATCCAGTCCGCCGTGGGCGACGATCGCCAGGGCTGGCTGGACGCGTGCGAGGAGCACCTGGCCTATGCAGGCAACAACTACCTGCCGTTCATGCTGCGGCCGTTTCGCGCCAAACGCAGCCTGCTGTACAACTGTCTGGAGATCCTGGACTTCCAGAGCACCTCCAGTGATCCGCTCTCGATCCAGTTGATCCAACTGCTCCGGCGTACGCGACGATTAAAAGCGGGAACCCTGGATTTGGCCGCCCAGGCCCCGGAGTTGATTGATGCCGTGCGCGACACCAGGTGGACCCAGGAAAAATGGCGGCGCCTGATCTTTACGGACTCCGAACGGCGGATCGTCCACCGCAAATACTTCGAGCTGGCCGTATTCGCCCTGATCAAGCAGGAATTGAAGTCGGCCGATCTTTCCATTGCCCACAGTGATCGCTTTGACGACTACCGAGAAAACCTCGTGGACTGGGGCGTTTATACCGCCGAAATCGATCAGTATGCCCGGGAGGTGGAACTGCCCGCCGAACCCAGAGACCTCTGCCGGCACCTCAAGGCGCAACTGAGCGACGTCAGCCGGGCGGTCGACGCGGCCTTTCCGGAAAACGCCCACGCCGAAATCGAAAACGGACGAATCGTCATCAAACGCACGCCAAGGGCGGAATTACCGGCCAACTGGCAGGAGCTGGACAACCAAATCACACGCCGGCTGGGCACCCAGAGCATCACCGACGTGCTAGTGGACGCGGAACAGTGGCTCGGCCTGCACCGCCAATTCAGGCCCCTGTCTGGGTACCAGTCGCGTATCGAGGCCCCCCGGCTGCGCTTTATCGCGACATTGTTTTGCTACGGTTGCAACCTGGGGCCGTCCCAGACCGCCGATTCCATCAAGCAGCTCAACCGGCGTCAGGTGGCCTGGCTGAACCTGAATCACGTCACCGAGGAGCGCCTGGACCAGGCCATCGTCAAAGTGATCAACGCCTATAAGAAGTACGAGCTACCGGGTTACTGGGGTACCGGCCGCCACGCCGCAGCGGACGGCACCAAGTGGAATCTGCACGAACAGAACCTGCTTAGCGAGTATCACATCCGCTATGGCGGTTACGGCGGCATCGGCTACTACCACGTCTCCGACACCTACATCGCGCTGTTCAGTCACTTCATTCCGTGTGGCGTCCACGAAGCGGTGTACATTCTGGACGGCCTATTAAAGAACCGAAGCGAGATCCAACCGGACACGCTACACGGCGACACCCAGGCCCAGAGCTATCCGGTTTTTGGCTTGGCCTACCTGTTGGGGATCAAGCTGATGCCCCGTATCCGGAACCTGAAGGAGCTGAACTTTTTCCGGCCCGACCGGCGGTTCCGTTACCGGCACATCGAGGATCTGTTCAATGGCCATATCAA
>JASTVH010000036.1:0-1655 GCA_042862465.1 Marinobacteraceae bacterium S3BR75-40.1
ATGAGCGGGTAAAAGCCGGGAATTAAGATGGTGATTGTCTTTCTGACCTGGTTGGATAGGGGCGATCAAGAGATAGAAAAGGCCTGGGATGGGCTCGCTGTGAGCGGGTTTTTCTACAGGCTCGTTAGTGGCAAGTAGGACAGAGAAGTCCATCAACAACACAAGGAGATAAAATGGAATTTGAGTGGGATGAAGCCAAAAGGCAAAAAACTCTATTTGAGAGAGGCATTGATTTCATCGATGCCGCGTTGATCTGGGATGATCCGTTGCGCCAGGTAAGAGAAGATACCCGAAGAGATTATGGGGAAAAGCGTTATCAAACCATCGGTCGTGGGCCACTTGGCATTCTGTTTGTGGTTTATACGATTCGCGTGTATAGCGAAGGAAAACACGTTAACAGAATCATTTCTGTCCGCCGAGCTAAAAAGAAAGATATTGAGCAATATGAATCAAGGACTTTCTCAGAGGGTTTGAAAAATGGCTGAGCAAACAACGCGCCTAACAATGCAGCAGATCAGAAAATTAAAAAGCCTCTCTGATGCAAAAAAATTCAAAGAAACAACGGAAGCAGAAATCGACAAACAGATTTCTGAAGACCCTGACCTTTACCAACTCACGGATGAAGAGTTGGCTCAATTTGAACTAGCAAGGAGAGAAAAATGAAAAAAGTTGCCGGTAAAACCAGGGCATCTTTGGAAGAAATTCGCAAGCTAAAGGGGCGCTCCAACGTTGCTGCGCTACATAGACAGCAGAGCGAGGAAAAAGTAAAACCCAGCCCCCAGAAACAATAGTCCACTAACAAGGGGCTCAAGCCGACCGATTTGTCACGCTGCGCGCAACAAACCGGCGGCTTAGCCCTGGCGTTAACCCCACCTTTTCCGCTCCGTTGCAAAAGTCCGTCAATGACGTACAATGATCTCATGTATACGATCATTGAGACCCCAACATTTGAAGCTGATGCTAGGAAGATATGGACTGAAGAAGAGCGTAGTGCCTTTTTCGCTTGGTTGGCAGCCAATCCCGAAGTTGGTGATCCGATACCTGGCAGCGGCGGGTGTAGAAAGGTCCGGTGGTCGGTTGCGGGTTCAGGGAAGCGTGGCGGGGTGCGCGTCATTTACTTCACCAAACTGGCTAATGGTGAGATTTGGCTGTTGGTAATTTACAAAAAAGCTGTAAAGGAAAATATACCCGCTCACATCCTGAAATCGATTCGTGAGGTACTGGAAAATGAGTAACGAAACCGAAACCTTGAGTGCTGAGGCACTTGGCAACAAGTTGCTCCAATCCGTAAAAGAAATGAAAGCGGGTAAAGCGGCCCGAGTTAGCCATGTTCAACCCAATGAGGTGGCTGAAGCGAGGACTAAAACAGGGCTTACGCAAATAGAGTTTGCGGAGGTTCTTCATATTTCGCCTCGCACATTACAAGAATGGGAACAGGGGCGTCGCAAGCCATCTGGTCCTGCGAAGGCGCTCATAGAAATAGCCTTTCGCCATCCAGAAATCATCCGGGAAGATTTGGAGCTAAGGGTTAACCAGTGACTATGGTTTCAACCCCCGATTTCTAACCCATTTTCGGATCCCACATAGCGCCGTCTCGCACCATAGAATTGAGCATGACGATCATCTTTCGCACGCAGGCGATGATGGCCAATTTT
>JASTVH010000037.1:0-1641 GCA_042862465.1 Marinobacteraceae bacterium S3BR75-40.1
CGCCGCTTGCGGCGAGAGGGCAGAGCCCTCAATTGAAATCGAGGCTACGTCCGTTTTTTGATAGAAGCGGACCTTTTTTGTCGCCGAGATTCCGGGAGATTAAGCACGCTGAGGTCGCAAAGCGAACATTCAGGCAGGTCGACCAACACTTTCCCATGGAGAAATTCAGACTTTTTTTCTAGGTATCCGCTGCACCGGGGTAAGTCCAGGCCTGAATCGAAATCAAAGAGTAACGATTTAGCGCTGGAAGGACAGCAGTGAGCCAGGTTGGAAAAAATAGTGGTCAGCGTTGTTTTACCGCTACCATTCAATCCGTAAATCAGGTTGAATTTTTCGAAGCGGTGCAAATCATCCGGCCACGTGAAATCACTGAAAATTCGATAGCCTTTGATCTCCTTGATACTGCGTAACATCATCGATTCTTCCTTAAACGGCAACTCGAAGGTCAACTCTCAAGCAGTCTAGTGAGCCAACCCCTCTTCAGAAAGAGGTGTGATTTGGATCGACGGTAAACAACCGCACTGATAATGGCAAACGTCATGTACCAGACCAATGATGCCGGCGCATTCGACGGAGCAGGAGCCAGCCGAGTCCGAGCGCGATCAGGCCAAGGACAGGCCAATCCCTCCAGCGCACATAAGGGGTCGCGCCAGTTCGCGGTGTCACCTCGACGCGGAGGGTAGCCACCTTGAACTGAGGGGCGCGCTTCAGAACTTTTCCCTCATAACTGACAGCTGCAGTGATGCCAGTGTTCGTGGCTCTCAGCAGGTCTCGGCCGGTTTCGATGGCACGCATGCGGGCCATCTGGAAATGCTGGAGAGGGCCGAGCGAGCTACCGAACCAGGCATCGTTACTGACATTCACCAATAACTGAGCTTCGGGCAGAAGTTCTGTGACTTCGGCTCCAAAGACCGCCTCGTAGCAGATGAGTGCCCCTACGGGCACCCCTGCCGCATTCAGGATGTGCGCTTCCTGTCCCGGGGTGAAATCTGACATGGGCGCGCCGAGCACGTCGAAGGCCGAACCAAAGAAGTCCCGAAACGGGACATACTCACCGAAGGGTACCAGGTGGCGTTTGTAGTAGAGGCCTGAGGGATCGGAGAGGCTCACCACCGCATTGTAGGCACGACCCTCCGATTCACGTACCGGGACGCCAACCAATAACGAGGTGCCTGCCTGATCGGCTAATACCTCAAGCTCAGCAAGATATTCCTTGGCCTCGTCATGCCACATCGGGATTGCCGATTCTGGCCAGATAACGATATCGGCCCCGAGATGCTCTATGGTAAGCGCCTGATAGCGCTCAAGCGTGATCTCCCGGTAGTCCCGGTCCCATTTCTTGTCTTGCTTGATGTTTCCCTGCAAGAGGGCGACATTAATTGGGACTGCGGCTGGCTGCGTCCACTCGCGATCCAGCAGCTGCAAGCCGGCGAATGTTGAGACTGACACTGCACCGACTAACGCAACACGGCGCAGGCTTGGCGCCAGGACAACCCATGCAAGCCCAGCAGCGAAAAGTGAGGTGGACCCCATCAGTTGGACAGCTTGAAGGTGCAGTTAAGCTCTGATCCGGTTGCATACCCGGCTCAAGCTGCCAGGGTCATGAGTTGCTGGTAGTACACCTCATCGGGTGTTCGGTAA
>JASTVH010000038.1:0-1383 GCA_042862465.1 Marinobacteraceae bacterium S3BR75-40.1
GAGGTATAACCAAATCTGGTGTTTGAGGCTTTGAAAAGAAGCGGCGTATCTGGTTGATTTGTTGTCGCCAAACAAGTCAATCAACGAGAGATACACCGCCATGAGCAAGAGTACCGTTGTTGAGTTTGCCCGTCGAGATGAGACAACTGATCCGTTATCCGAATTACTGCGCCAGGGGGCCCGGGATTTGATACAGCAAGCTGTTGAAGCGGAACTGGCCGCCTTCCTGGAGGACTTCCGGGACCGGCGCCTGGAAGATGGCCGGGCGGCTGTGGTGCGTAACGGCTACCTGCCTGAGCGCGATATCCAGACCGGTATTGGCCGGGTCACGGTGAAGGTGCCGAAGGTCAGAAGCAAGGACGGCCAACCGGTGACCTTCCGTTCGGCCCTGGTCCCGCCGTATGTCCGCAAGGCCCGCAGCCTGGATGCGGCCCTGCCATGGTTGTACCTCAAAGGGGTGTCGACCGGCGAGATGCAAGAGGCCTTGTCGGTGCTGGTCGGGCCGGACGCGAAGGGCTTGTCAGCCAGCACCGTGTCCCGCTTGAAGGGCCAGTGGAAGCGCGACTACGAGGCCTGGCGCCAGCGGCGTCTGGACAAGGATCGTTGGGTGTATATCTGGGCTGATGGCATCTACAGTGGTTTGCGCTCGCAAAACAGCAAGCTCTGCGCCCTGGTCGTCATCGGCGTCAATGAGCGCGGGGAGAAGCACTTCCTGGCCATTGAGGATGGGGAGCGGGAATCGACGCTGAGCTGGAAAGGGGTTCTGGAGAACCTGAAAGGGCGTGGTATGACTGCACCGGAATTGGCCATCGGTGACGGTGCCATGGGGTTCTGGGCGGCCCTGGAGGAGGTCTATCCAACGACGCGTCAGCAGCGCTGCTGGGTGCACAAGACGGCCAACGTTCTGAACCGGCTGCCGAAGTCGAGTCAACCGAGAGCCAAGCGGGCGCTGCATGACATCTGGCAGGCAGAGACACGAGCCGATGCGGAGAAGGCGTTCGACACCTTCATCAAGACGTACGAGGCCAAGTACCCGAAAGTCGCTGAGTGCCTGTTGAAGGACCATGAAGAGCTGATGACCTTCTACGACTTCCCGGCCAAGCACTGGCAGAGCATCCGGACGACGAACCCGATTGAATCGACGTTCGGCACCATTCGGCACAGGACCAAGCGTTCGAAGAGCTGCCTGTCGCGAGACGGCATGTTGCACATGATGTTCAAGCTGGGGATGTGTGCCGAGAAAAAATGGAGAAGACTGCGGGGCTTTGACTACTTGGCCAAGGTCGTTACCGGAGTGATATTCAAGGATGGAGAGGAGGTGGCAACAGCCGATCAGAGCGTCGCTTGATCAGGTCGTTGAACACCAGATTTGACAATAACTCG
>JASTVH010000039.1:0-1381 GCA_042862465.1 Marinobacteraceae bacterium S3BR75-40.1
GCGGCTGGATCACCTCCTTAAACGACCTGCCGGTTATCCCAGCTCAGAGCTCACACGAATTGCTTGATCAAGGTAGTAGAGCGTAAGGGTCTATGCAGGCCCGAAGCTGCTTTCGGTTATCTTTTAAGGTGATTGAAGGTAGAGATTAGTGCTGCAAATTGTTGTGGCTGGCAAGGCGCGAGCGGAGCGAAGGCGGGAGCATACATCAGTATGTGACCAACTGAGTGAGGATCGCAACGCAGACCAGGCGCGACAAGATGCTGCAATAATTGGGTCTGTAGCTCAGTTGGTTAGAGCGCACCCCTGATAAGGGTGAGGTCGGTGGTTCAAATCCACCCAGACCCACCAGAATTCCGCAGCTCATCGTTGCGTCAAGGCTCACATACTGATGTATGCTTCGCCTTAACGCGCCTCGATCTGCGAAATTCTAAAGCCGCTAGCTCTTAGTGGTTGGTGGCAGTAGCTACTCGAAACCTCGAGTAAGGCGATGGGGCCGTAGCTCAGCTGGGAGAGCGCCTGCCTTGCACGCAGGAGGTCAGGAGTTCGATCCTCCTCGGCTCCACCATTTCTCCGCTTGCGGAGGCAAAGCTCAAAGCAGTGTACAGAAACAAGGGTTTCAGTTTGATGAAGGCCTTCTTTCTGATCACTGGGTCAGAAACGCTCTTTAACAATGTGGCAAAGAAGATCGTTGAGACATTCTTTATGTGTGTTTCAACGGATAGCGAGTCAATACAAGCGTTATCCGGTGAGAATATCGTTCGTTGCGATCTCAAGTTGGACTGACAGGGCAAAAGGCTGTCAGGTCAGAAGCAAGTATTGGTTCGACTGGCAAGACATTTGTTGAGCGAGTGAAGGAGCGTACATCAGTACGTGACTGAACGAGTGAGACAAATAACGCAGCCAGGCGAATCAAGACGCCGCTTCTGCGTCGATTTGGGGTTATATAGTCAAGCAACGAAGCGCACACGGTGGATGCCTTGGCAGTCAGAGGCGATGAAAGACGTGGAAGCCTGCGATAAGGCTCGGGGAGCTGGCAAACAAGCTATGATCCGGGCATTTCTGAATGGGGAAACCCACCTGGTTTATGCCAGGTATCCCATGCTGAATACATAGGCATGGGAGGCGAACCCGGGGAACTGAAACATCTAAGTACCCGGAGGAAAAGAAATCAACCGAGATTCCCCTAGTAGCGGCGAGCGAACGGGGAGCAGCCCTTAAGCGCTGTGACCGGTAGGCGAAGGCTCTGGAAAGGGCCGCCATAGAGGGTGATAGCCCCGTAGCCGAAACCCGATCAGCGTGAAATCGAGTAGGACGGGTCACGTGGAATCCTGTCTGAACATGGGGGGACCATCCTCCAAGGCTAAATACTCCTGACTGACCG
>JASTVH010000040.1:0-1266 GCA_042862465.1 Marinobacteraceae bacterium S3BR75-40.1
TGAGGTGGACCCCATCAGTTGGACAGCTTGAAGGTGCAGTTAAGCTCTGATCCGGTTGCATACCCGGCTCAAGCTGCCAGGGTCATGAGTTGCTGGTAGTACACCTCATCGGGTGTTCGGTAATCAAGGCTCTGATGGAATCGAACTCCGTTGTAACGCTGGAAGTACCGTTTCAGCGCCTGCTTGAGGTGACGTCCATCTTCGAAGGCGGTGAGGTAGACGCACTCATGCTTAACGCTGCGCCAGAGCCGCTCCACGAAGATGTTGTCGTGGTAACACCCTTTGCCGTCCATGCTGATCCGGATGCCATGCTCTTTGAGAGCGCCTGTGAAGGCTTCACTGGTGAACTGGGCTCCTTGATCGGTATTGAAGATTTCCGGCGTTCCGTGGCGCTGCAAGGCCTCCTCCAGGGCATCCATGCAGAAGTCCGTGTCCATGGTATTTGAAACCCGCCAGGATAGTACCTTGCGGCTGTACCAGTCGATAATGGCCACCAGGTACATGAAGCCCCGGGCCAACGGGATATAGGTGATATCGGCAGCCCAGACCTGATTGGGGTGGTTGATCTTCAGCTCTTTGAGCAGGTACGGGTAGACCTTGTGCCCATCGCCCGGAATACTGGTCCTGGGGCGCGGATACACCGCTTGAATACCCATGGTGCGCATCAGGCGCTGCACCCGCTTCCGGTTGATCCGGTAGCCTTGACGCTGCAGATAGATTCGCATCTTGCGAGACCCATAATACGGCGTCTCCAGGTATTGCTGGTCAATCAGATACATCAGATCCAGATCCTCCTGGCACTGCTTGCGAGGAACGTAGTACACCGAGGAGCGGCTCAGCTTGAGCAGCTCGCATTGGCGCACAATACTGACATCGGGATGACCACGCTCGATCATCGCCAACCGCTGTTGACGGCTTACTGATCGAGCTTGCGCGACAAAAAATCGCGTTCCACCGTCAGCCGGCCGATCTCGCGATAAAGTTCATCGGTACTGGGCTCGTTGGACCGCTTGCCGGACTTCTTGCCCTCGAACAGTTCAGGCGCGTTCTCCAGAAGCTCACGCTTCCAGGTGCTGACCATGGTTGGATGGACCTGAAACCGGGCGGCAATCTCAGACGTGGTCTGGTCCCCCTTGAGGGCGGCCAAGGCGACTTTGGACTTGAATGATGGGCTGTATTGTTTGCGTTTCTTGCTCATGATTCTCCTCCTGTTGGAGATGATGAATCAGAGCTTAGGCACCTGTCCAAAATCCGGGGTCCACTTCA
>JASTVH010000041.1:0-1198 GCA_042862465.1 Marinobacteraceae bacterium S3BR75-40.1
TAACCAGTGACTATGGTTTCAACCCCCGATTTCTAACCCATTTTCGGATCCCACATAGCGCCGTCTCGCACCATAGAATTGAGCATGACGATCATCTTTCGCACGCAGGCGATGATGGCCAATTTTTTGGTTTTTCCTTTGGCGAGTAGCTTGTTGTAGGTGGCTTTGAAAACAGGGTTGCACTGGATGGCTGACATCATGGCCATGTACATCACCGTACGTATTTGGGCTCTTCCGCCACGTATTTTTCGTTGCCCTTCGTAGCGTCCGCTTTCGCGATTCATGGGGGCAACCCCCACCAGGGCGGCAGCCTCTTTGTTGGAGATATAGCCCAGCTCGGGCATGTTACTGATCAGGCTGAGAGCGACCACGTTACCGATGCCTGGCATGCTCTGAATGATGTCGTTCTTGGCCTTATAGTCGTCACAGCTTTCGATCAGTTTTTGCAGTCTCTGGTCGACTTTTTTGATTTGGTTTTTGAGCACGGTGAGGACTGGTTTGATAGTGCCCGCGAGGCTCTTGGGCATGATCTGCTGACGGTTCTTTTCCATGGTCTGCATGTTTAGCAGTTGCCGGCGCCGTGCCAGTAGATCACTCACCTTTTGCAGCAGCCCTGGACGGAGCTGTGAAAGTCGCGGCTTGACCGCTTCGCCGTAGTGGGCGATGAGTTTGGCATCCAGCGGATCGGTTTTGGCGATACGGCCGATGGCGCCCCCGAACCTTTTGATGTGGATCGGGTTGGCGATCACAAAGGGTAGGTTGGCTTTGGCGCAGGCACACACGAAGGCGTATTCCAGCCGTCCGGTCGCTTCGATGATGATGCGCTTCGGACGGTGTTTCCTGATGGTTCCAATGGCTTCTTGAATGCCTTTGTCATCGTTGGAAACGGTGAAGGCGATCCCAAGGGGGCGAATGTAAACATCGAGCTGAAACTTGCCGGTGTCGACACCGACGTTGATCTCTTTTTGATTGTTGTGAAGGTCCATAATAAGCTGACTCTGCCTTGCAAATGCGGGCTTGAGGCCCAGTTGACTATCCGAGTTGAAAAGCTTGGAGTCCCGGCCGGCGTTCTCACTGGTTAACGGTCTCTCGACTGAGGAACCTACGCGTAATCGAACTGCCGGTTAGGAAAGCGCTAGTGGCCGCTAGCGCCTGGGCCTCACTTTACCCAATTCTCGGTGGGGATTATCCATACAAG
>JASTVH010000043.1:0-1102 GCA_042862465.1 Marinobacteraceae bacterium S3BR75-40.1
ACGACCATCGATTGCTGGCCGTAGTTGTAAGGCTTGAATCGGGGCATGCCAACGGCTCCTTGTTGGTTTATGCCGAGGTTACCAAATGGCGGGGTGGATTTGAGGGTTTTTCTACAGGCTCAACGCCAATATTAAGCGGCCGACTTGCCGGAGCACCGCGTAGGCAAGGCGGTCCGGTGGAGGCCCGTCAGGGCCGGAACGTACTTGAATGACTGGTTATGAGCGGGCACCTCGGGCTATCGGATCTTTAATCATTTAGAGCCATAGCGAACTCTGCTAAAGCACCGAACTCGCCAGCCATGACCTCTTTGCAATAGTCGATGTGACTTCCACCTTGCCACCCCATTGGTGGATTTCCTCCAAGAACGTGGGTAGCAAATTTGTCTCCATCAGGATGTACATAGACAATTATTCCGGTAAACCGGCCATGCTTTAGAATTGTATATGCGTCAATTCCGGTTGTGTCTTGCTTTTGGTATCGAATTTTTCCGGAGTCTTTTTCTTTCGGGAAGCGCAAGTTTGGCCGCCATTCGTCCTGTATCTTAATCGAGATTCCATCGGACAAAATCAATTCGTCATCATTGGCTTTTGCAATTCTCGCAATGGCCAATCTCCCTGACTTAAACCCCATTGCGACTTTTAATCGCCGTCCCAATCCCATATTGCTTCCTTTCAGGTGCTCATAACGCCAATGTTCAGCGGCCGGTTTGTTGCGCGCAGCGTGACAAGCCGGTCCGGTGGAGGCCCGCAGGGCCGGAACGTACTGCAACTACTGGTTAGATGCCGTTCACCCTTTGGATGGCGGGTTCAATCCGATACTCGCATGCCGACTCCAGAGAACCCTGCACAGGGTATCGATCCGGCACCGAGACAAACCACCAGACTACCGGCCCTCTCAGGATTTTACGGCGAACAGCCCTACAACTTGAGCACGTTGCCGACGACCCGAAAAAACCAAAACCTGGCTGCCAGATTCCCCCCTCTGTCAAGGTAGTTGGAACCCCACCCGATGTTAGACTCTCTCAATAAAGTGGGGCGAGACAGAGGTTTTCATGAAATATTCACCTGAGCGTCGCGAAGCAATCCTACGGAAGTTACTGCC
>JASTVH010000044.1:0-1037 GCA_042862465.1 Marinobacteraceae bacterium S3BR75-40.1
TAACGCCCGGGCTCAGCGGCCGATTTGGAGGCGCACCGCGCCGGAAAAGCGGTCCGCTGCAGCCCCTGGTTATGGCTTTATTTACGCACAACTCCATCCCTACCACTTTCATAATCGGCCCAGTCCCACGCTCTTGCTGGCTTATGCGTGTAATGTCGTCTGCCCGCAAAACCGACTAGTGATAGTTTTGGTAGTCCCTCTAAAAAAGTCAGGTCACCCTCAGAGATGACAGTGCTCCCAAAGAAACAAAGCGCCCTTAGATGAGCCATTCCACGGATAGGCCTCAGGCTCTCAATTTCTTTATTATCAGATAGCTGCAAAACCTCTAGGTTACCCAACGAAGAGAGCTCTTTTATGTTGGTGATTTTTGTTGAACCATCAATCGTTAACCATTCAAGATTTTTCAGGTTGCTTATACCATCTAAGTGATCGAGCTTTTTACAATTCAGCAACACCAGTTTACGTAGGCTCTTCAGCTCGCCGAGTAGCTCAGGACTATTGAAATTGGAGTTGGCGATGGTGAGGCACTCAATCTTCGATAGGTTTTTGATTTCGGCGAAGCTTTTGAGCTTGAACTCATCTATGTACAAACAGCGCAGCGACGAACACTCAAAAACGGATTCAGCTCCCTTAGCATAATTTATAAAACAGTTCTCAAGCCTATGAAGCCCGCTTAGGTCTATTTTATCTTCCCAGGCACAGGATAGGCTAATTGATTTAAGATTGATTAGGCGATCAATTACTGACAGCTTATCGACCGGAGGAGAAATAATGTTGAGCAGTTCTAGTTCAGGAATATCTAGCAGAAAATCGAAATTCTTGGATTTAAAGCCTTCGCTGCTATTAAGATAAAGACCTTTGATATCATTCTGTTTCATCCATTCAACGATCTTGTTGTTCCATTTTCCTTTAACAAGAACCGAATCGACTGGGTACTCATAATCATTATCAATGGGCGCAACAGATTGCCTGTACGGACTTCTAACCACCTCTATCTTAGTACCGAATAACTTCATAATTTCTGCTTGCCATAACGC
>JASTVH010000045.1:0-995 GCA_042862465.1 Marinobacteraceae bacterium S3BR75-40.1
GCCAGCTTGGACAGCGGAGTTGCTGGCCTTGGCCATTACTCGGAGTATAGAACTCCCGCTTCACTTTACCGCCAAGGCCCATGCACCGAACCACCAGAAAATGACCGAGGCCTTGGCTTATAACGCCTGGGCTCAGCGGCCGATTTGGAGGCGCAGCGCGCCGGAAAAGCGGTCCGCTGCAGCCCCTGGTTATGTTTATCTTGCACGGTTTATAACATCTTCAACGATGTTTACTTTACTGTATCCTTCAGTCCAGCTCCATCCAGTAAAAATTGACCAAAGAAACTGACAAAACATTTTTATATCATCGTATTGCGGTTCAGTGTTTTCTAACCGAGCAAGCTCTTTGGAAAGATGGTGAAAAAAATCGTGGACCTGACTATCGTGAAATTGTACTGAACTTCGGAAAAATCTTAATTCATCATTTAGCATCCGAAGTTCATGCACGACATCTCTCAAATAATATTTGTTCGATTCCAACCCTTCAGCAACAGCCGACCATCTCTCAATGCCGCCCTCATTACTATTTTTAAAATATCTTCGAAATTCCGACTGGTCTAATAGATTGCTCTTGTGCTTATAACCTTGCGAATGGCTGAGAATCAGAAAAATTTGAATACATGAAAGCCTAAATTCATCAAATTGACGCTTAAGGCTATTGTGATACAAATTCCGACGACTTTTTTCGGGGAAATATACAACCAAGAAATAGAATATTGCACTTATTACAAACCCAAGGCTAAGCGAACTAATCAGACCTTTCATGTCAGTTGTCATTCTGATGGCAACCAAAAGACATGCGATTGCGATAAATCCTATCGCCGTAGCTAATTTTGGATTAAGCATCACTGACATTTTCCTGTAAACATAACGCCTGGGCTCAGCGGCCGGTTTGGAGGCGCAGCGCGCCGTAAAAGCGGTCCGCTGCAGCCCCTGGTTAGCACTTGTTGACGTCTTGGTATATGCTGATAATATACAAAACATGATTGATTGGG
>JASTVH010000046.1:0-985 GCA_042862465.1 Marinobacteraceae bacterium S3BR75-40.1
CCGGCCCGTTATGCCAGCGTTAACCCAAAAACCAACCATCAAGGAGATAGATGGATGAAGCAAAAAAAGGCAGTACATGTAAAGAACGAAAAAGTGACTGTTGATAAGGGAACAGAAGATAAAAAGGTGACGCAGGAAGAGCTAGTAAAATCTGCTCGCAAGACCGAACAGAGGACGATGCTTCGGTCAAAAAATAGTAGCGTCATTACGTTTGTGGAGATGGAGTAGTATTGATGGACAAGGAAGTTAGGGTTTTTGTTAGTTCGGAATTCAGAGAAAGTTTAGATAAAGAAAAAATAGATATTTTAGTATCTCGGTTCAAAGAATATAAAAGAACAGGTGTTCCTCATGAAACCTTTGGCCGAGATACCACTTATGATTTTCCCAATAAGGTTAAACAAGCAGGGATGTACCATGTTCATGTAAAAGACAAGACCTCGCGAAATTGGCCTCTTAAAAGAATATCATTCGATAAAACGAGCAATACGGCACTGATTTACTGTGAAGGTTTTTTCAATAGAAATTGCTTCTTGCTGCTTGGTTTTTTGACTGATGCACATGGTGTCTATGCTCGGAACCCTCATTACTTGCTTGAGCTTTCCGATATTGCTGATAGATTCAGAGAAAAGTTTTAGGAGATTAGCATGACTATTGAATTAAGCTGGCAGAAAGGAACTCCGAGCGAAGAAGGGCTTCATTTTGTTGCAGTAAAGCTTGGTGAGGCAGCTGGAACCTATGATTTTCTGAGTTGGAACGGTAAAGCTTGGGAAAATTTGGATTTTGGTGATGTTGTTGCGTTTGTAAGCTTGCAGGACTTCAAGAATTCTCTAGATATTAAGTGGCCCGAGGGTTCTGATATTGCATACGAGCCAAAAGAATTGCCGAGTGATGATTCTGAACTCTGGAGTGAAGGATAAGGGTTAACAAGGGGCTCAAGCCGACCGGTTTGCGCTGGCGCTCCAACCGGCGGCTTAGCCCTGGCGTT
>JASTVH010000047.1:0-975 GCA_042862465.1 Marinobacteraceae bacterium S3BR75-40.1
GAAGGCCGGTGGCGAGGATGGCCGGCCCAATGCGGCTAAACAGAAACCGTCTCATGCCCTGACTGCCATGGAGAAAGCCATGATCCTGGCCGTATGTCACCAGTCCGATTACGCCAGCTTACCGCCGTCTCAGGTCGTGCCGTTGCTGCTGGACGACTATGGCTGGTACATCGCCTCGGAATCGTCCTTCTATCGCGTTCTGAGCGAGCATAATGAGAACCATCGCCGGGGTAGACGATCAACCGGACGAGTGGGCCCGCCCCGCCGTCACGAAGCCACCAGACCGAATCAGGTCTGGTGTTGGGACGTGACGTACCTGAAGTCCACCGTCCGGGGCCGATTCTTTTATCTGTACTTCATGCTCGATGTCTACAGTCGCAAGATTGTGGGAGCCGAAGTGTTCGACGCGGAGAATGCGGGTAACAGCGAAATCGTGCTGCGCAAAGCGCTGCTTCGCGAAGGTTGCGTGAACAACCCACCGGTGGTGCATTCCGACAATGGCAGCGCTATGAAAGGCGGCACCTTGCCGGCCACGTTCGAGAAGCTGGGAGTAACGCCGTCCTACAGCCGACCGCGAGTGTCTAACGACAATGCCTATATCGAATCGCTGTTCGGCACTACCAAGCAACGCCCGGAATACCCGCCAGAGGGCTTTGAAAGCCTTGATCTGGCGCGTGGCTGGGTATTGACGTTCCTTGCCTGGTACAACAAAGAACACCGTCACAGCGCTATCCGCTACGTGACACCGGCGGATCGCCACGCCGGCAAGGATGCGAAGATACTGGCTAAACGCAAAATGACCCTGTTAAAGGCCCAAGAAAAGCATCCTGGCCGATGGTCAGCCGGCATCCGGAACTGTCAGCCGGTCGGAGCTGTGTGGCTGAATCCACTACCCGAGGAGCAAGCTGTTAAAGAGCAATGTGTGGCTCATTAGAGCCTAAATGAACCAAGTTCCAACTACCTTGACAGACGACG
>JASTVH010000048.1:0-771 GCA_042862465.1 Marinobacteraceae bacterium S3BR75-40.1
GGAGTTTGCGGGCTTTGGCCAGGCACCAAGCTGGAAAACTCCCCCTCACTTTCCGCCAAGGCCAATTGCACCCAACCACCAGAAAATGACCGAGGCCTGGGCTTTTAACGCTGGCATAACGGGCCGGTTTGGAGCGGCAGCGGAAAACCGGTCCCGTTGATGCGATGGTTAGAAGCCGGTTCACCCGTTGGTTTCCGGTCCGCCCCTCAACCCGCATGCAAACTCCAAAGAAGCCCCGCACTTGCTCGCGGCCCGGCACCGATACAAACCACCAAGCTACCCAGCCATTTCTGAATTTGCGACGAACAGCCCCACAACTTTTGGCACGTTGCCGATAACAACTGAAAAGCCACTATTGGCTACCAAATTGGATGCGGAGTTTGGTGGCCTTGGCCGTGAACGAAAGCCAGATATTTCCGCCCGATTTTCCGCCAAGGCCCATGCACCCAACCACTATCAAAATGACCGAGGCCTTGGCTTATAACGCCAATGTTCAGCGGCCGATTTGGAGTGCAACGGAAAACCGGTCCGGTGGAGGCCCATAGGGCCGGAACGTACTGGAACTACTGGTTATGTGCTACCCGAAAAAACAGCCATTTTCATCACGGTTTACGGTAGTAAAAAAACCTTCTATAGACCGTGACTCTGGTTCTGGCGGGTATGAATGCCACTTTAAATCACTACGCATCCAGTAGATTTTCCAGCGCTGAGTTTTCTTGACGTAAGTTGCTTTCGCTACAGGTGTTTCAATGATTCTTTCTGGATCTTGGA
>JASTVH010000049.1:0-769 GCA_042862465.1 Marinobacteraceae bacterium S3BR75-40.1
ATAACGCCCGGGCTCAGCGGCCGATTTGGAGGCGCGCCGCGCCGGAAAAGCGGTCCGCTGCAGCCCCTGGTTATGCCCTATGGTCTAAATTGGACTCGGAATTCCAAGGCCGAATATTCTTTAACTGTTCAGCCAAAGTGTCCTCCGCAACTTCAGTATCGTATGCAGCTTGCGCTCGCAGCCAATAACCATTGGACAGACCAAAAAAACGGCAAAGACGCAAATCCGTATCGGCCGTGATGGAACGCTTGCCAGCTACGATCTGGCCAATACGCTGGGCGGGCACGCCTATTTCTTTGGCGAGCCGATACTGAGAGATCCCCATGGGATCAAGAAACTCTTCTTTCAGTAACTCGCCAGGCGTTACGGGTTCAATAGTACGCATGAGTTACCTCCTAGTGATAATCAACAATCTCAACGTCTTCCGCCCCAGCGGCAGTCCAGCGGAAACACACCCGGAACTGCTTGTTAATGCGAATGCTGTACTGGCCTCGGCGGTCCCCGGCTAACGGCTCCAATCTGTTACCCGGGGGTACTTTCAAATCATCCAACTGAGTGGCTACCTGCAGCTGTCGCAGTTTTCTCAAAGCCACACGCTCAAAGTTCACAAAGCGCTTAACACGCTTTCCCTGCGCCAGCTTTTCGGTATCTTTGCACTTGAATGATATGATCATGAGACCAATAATGACGCGTTGCGTTAATAACGTCAAGCGTCAATACTGCACAGATCGGTATCGTGGAGGGGCATAACGCCATGCGCAGCGGCCGG
>JASTVH010000050.1:0-693 GCA_042862465.1 Marinobacteraceae bacterium S3BR75-40.1
GGCCTTCCAGCGACGATAGGTGTTGGTACCAATGCCCAGCTCGGCACAGGCGCTTTTTAGGCGCGCTCCCTCAGTGCGCGCGTCATCAACCAGCTGCACAGTATGCTGGCGATCCAGGGTGCTGGTCAGTCGTCCTCGTCCCCCCAGATCGCCTGCGCCTTTTTTCGCAGGGTCAGCAGCGCTGCGGTTTCTGCCAGGGCGGCTTCTTTGCGCTTGAGTTCCCGTTCAAGCTGACGAGTGCGCTTTTTCTCTTGCTTAACCGCTTCGCGAGAACGTTTCTCGACCTTTTCATCACGATCGTTGGCGGTTTCACAACTTTGGCGCCAGCGGCGGATCTGTTCGGGGTAGAGGCCCCGTTTGCGACAATATTCGCTGAGCTCAGACTCGCTCAGTGCGGCGGTTTCCAGCACTGCATTGAACTTGTCACGGGAACTCCAACCTTCCGGGTCTGAACCATGGTTTGGCAGCAATTGCCCGCTTTTCCGGGCTTCGTTGCGCCAGTTATACAAGGTTGCGTCTGAAATACCTTCTTCTTCTGCCACTTCGGCAACAGGCCGGTTATTGGGTGGCAGTAACTTCCGTAGGATTGCTTCGCGACGCTCAGGTGAATATTTCATGAAAACCTCTGTCTCGCCCCACTTTATTGAGAGAGTCTAACATCGGGTGGGGTTCCAACTACCTTGACAGAGGGGG
>JASTVH010000051.1:0-647 GCA_042862465.1 Marinobacteraceae bacterium S3BR75-40.1
TTGATTACCGAACACCCGATGAGGTGTACTACCAGCAACTCATGACCCTGGCAGCTTGAGCCGGGTATGCAACCGGATCAGAGCTTAACTGCACCTTCAAGCTGTCCAACTGATGGGGTCCACCTCAATCAAGCCTGCTTACGCTAGTTCGGTTTAGTGCTTCAAAAGCTGATTGAGACCATGCTGCAGATGACAGAGAAAGCACGACAATGAAAAATAATACCCGTGATCTCATATTCCCTCCATGGTTCGACCTTTTCTAACGCGGAGCTAACCGGCGCCGGAGCGAAGCGGAGGGAACCAAAAGCGCCACGCTTTTGGCGTCCGGTTGAGCGGCTGGTTAGAAGCCGATTCACCTCGTGGATTGCGGTCCCAATCCCCAATTCGCATGCGGACACCAAGGCCCCTTTTGATTTTTTGATACAAAGCACCATGCTACCGGCTGATGCCTGATTTGCGACGAACAGCCCCACAACCTGGGCATGTTGCCGATACCTCAAAAGAAGCCAAACCTGGCTTCCAGCATGGAAGACCATTTTTCTGGCCTTGGCCATCACTCGGAGCCGGAATACTCACGCTTTGCTTTACCGCCAAGGCCTTTCATCCATCATCTTCAGATAATTCAGGAGCCTTGGCTTATAACGCCA
>JASTVH010000052.1:0-623 GCA_042862465.1 Marinobacteraceae bacterium S3BR75-40.1
CAGCATGGAAGACCATTTTTCTGGCCTTGGCCATCACTCGGAGCCGGAATACTCACGCTTTGCTTTACCGCCAAGGCCTTTCATCCATCATCTTCAGATAATTCAGGAGCCTTGGCTTATAACGCCATGCGCAGCGGCCGGTTTGTGGAGTGCAGCGGAACAAACCGGTCCGACTGACGCTACTTGTTAAGTTTGCGGGCGGCTTCGATTGATTAACCACCAAACCCAGATGCAATACAGGCTGCTGCCAGAGATAGCGGCGACCCGCATAGCCAGCATCATGGTTTCCGCACCTCTGGGTGTTCCGCCATGAGAAAACCCTAAAAGAACAACTGGGATCACAAACGCTGATTCGACCAAAAACCAGACAATGAACCAGACCAAAATTTTCTTGGCCTTTCCAAATTCTTTTTTGAACAGGCTTGCCAGTAGACCAATAATGAAAGCTGCCAAAGCAGCCATCAGAAAAAAGAAAAACATTCGGTCCTCAATGAACTTAACGAGCCTGTAGAAAAACCCGCTCACAGCGAGCCCATCCCAGGCCTTTTCTATCTCTTGATCGCCCCTATCCAACCAGGTCAGAAAGACAATCACCATCTTAATTCCCGGCTTTTACCCGCTCA
>JASTVH010000053.1:0-606 GCA_042862465.1 Marinobacteraceae bacterium S3BR75-40.1
TGACTCGCTATCCGTTGAAACACACATAAAGAATGTCTCAACGATCTTCTTTGCCACATTGTTAAAGAGCGTTTCTGACCCAGTGATCAGAAAGAAGGCCTTCATCAAACTGAAACCCTTGTTTCTGCACACTGCTAAGAGCTTTTGCCTCCGCAAGCGGAGAAAATGGTGGAGCCGAGGAGGATCGAAGTCGTGCGCGACCCCGGCCTGACCTCCTGCGTGCAAGGCAGGCGCTCTCCCATCCAGCTTCCATCATTGCTTCACTATCTGAGTGAAGTGGTGGAGCCAGGCAGGATCGAACTGCCGACCTCCTGCGTGCAAGGCAGGCGCTCTCCCAGCTGAGCTATGGCCCCATATCTTTGCTCGATGTCTCGAGCAACAGTTGCCACCAGCCACCTAAGCCAGCGGCTTTAGAATTTCGCAGATCGAGGCGCGTTGAGGCGAAGCATACATCAGTATGTGAGCCTTGACGCAACGAAGAGCTGCGGAATTCTGGTGGGTCTGGGTGGATTTGAACCACCGACCTCACCCTTATCAGGGGTGCGCTCTAACCAACTGAGCTACAGACCCAATTATTGCAGCATCTTGTCGCGCCTGGTCTGCGTT
>JASTVH010000054.1:0-585 GCA_042862465.1 Marinobacteraceae bacterium S3BR75-40.1
GGCTGGCATTGCATAGTAACCTGGTGATCCTGCGGGCCCTCAACGCGCAGATTGAGATGATCGAGCAGCGCGTTAAAGAGCAAATCGCTTTGAAGCCGGAATTTCAGTCGCTACTCAGTGTGGACGGCATCGGGGATATCCTGGGCCAGACGATTGCTTTGGAAACCGGCGATATCCACAGGTTCCGCTCGGTGGGCCGTTATGCGTCTTACTGCCGCTGTGTCGATAGCAACCGGCTGAGTAATGGTAAAAGCAAAGGCCAGAACAACCGCAAGAACGGGAACGTTTATTTAGGCTGGGCGTTCGTGGAAGCGGCCCACAGCATCATTCGTCATCACAAGGCAGCGCATCGGTTCTATCAGCGCAAACGGGCGCAGCGAAACGGTGCCCTGGCCACCAAAGCCTTGGCGCACAAGCTCGCGCGAGCATGTTACTACGTGATGCGTGATCAGGTGCCCTTTCAGGCGGAACGATTATTTGGTTGACGGTTTGAATGCGTGGAGCAGCCCTAAAACGGGATGGTAAAACCAGAGGTCTGAATGGCGCCCACGCATTCCCCTAATCAACGGTGTTACTGATGCGCCC
>JASTVH010000055.1:0-580 GCA_042862465.1 Marinobacteraceae bacterium S3BR75-40.1
CAGTTCCGGGTTATCGTGATAACGCAGCAACCCCCTGTCCGCTTGCTTGATCAGCGCATTTTCAACCTTCACGCCGGTGCACCGCCAAATCTGGCATTGGGTGCTGAGCATAAACGTCACCCGATGGCGGACCAGTTGTAATCGCTTGCGCAACAGGTCGCGTAAGGGACGCTCCTCAGCGGGATAGATATAGCCCGTTGGCAGAATCCCCAGACGCATCAGGTGGGCCAGCCAATAGGCGTCCGAGTGATCATCGGTATGCTTGAGGCCGCTGTACTGTTGCACCGCGACGGTATTCACCAGGCAGGCTTTTATCCCCGCTGCCTGCAGGCCATCCACTAGCCAATACCAATTAAAGGTCGACTCGACCGCCACGCCTTGAAGCTCATTCTTAAAGGGTTCCAGGACAGAGAGAATCAACGAGAGGTCGTTGGGATAGCGCTTCTTAAGCAGGATACGATCCTGCTCATCAATCACCACCACAACACTGTTGTTGGAATGCAGATCAATAGCGGAGAATAAGGTCATGTCAGCCTCCTGTAGCGGCAGGTGTGTTCGCCAACTACCAGCCTACTCCGGG
>JASTVH010000056.1:0-556 GCA_042862465.1 Marinobacteraceae bacterium S3BR75-40.1
TCACTGGGTCAGAAACGCTCTTTAACAATGTGGCAAAGAAGATCGTTGAGACATTCTTTATGTGTGTTTCAACGGATAGCGAGTCAATACAAGCGTTATCCGGTGAGAATATCGTTCGTTGCGATCTTAAGTTGAGGCTAACAGGGCAAAAGGCTGTTAGTTGCGTAAGCACAAGGCCGAGACTGGCTTTGGCTGACAAGGCGTTTATTGAGTGAATGAGGGAGTGTACTTCCGTACATGACCGACTGAGCGAGATAAACAACGCCATCAGGCAAAGATCAGGCGAAGGCATTGCGTCGACTTGGGGTTATATAGTCAAGCAACGAAGCGCACACGGTGGATGCCTTGGCAGTCAGAGGCGATGAAGGACGTGGAAGCCTGCGATAAGGTTCGGGGAGCTGGCAAACAAGCTTTGATCCGGACATTTCCGAATGGGGAAACCCACCTGGTTTATGCCAGGTATCCCATGCTGAATACATAGGCATGGGAGGCGAACCCGGGGAACTGAAACATCTAAGTACCCGGAGGAAAAGAAATCAACCGAGATTCCCCTAGT
>JASTVH010000057.1:0-501 GCA_042862465.1 Marinobacteraceae bacterium S3BR75-40.1
AAGTCCCATTGCATGCACAACCCGGCCTCTGCGGATCATCCAAAAGGGCATGGTCGCCAGGTGTCCTTCCTGATGTCTCACAAGCGTCGCCCGAACTACACCGACTGGATGAAACACCGGGTAGACAGCCGGGAAGGCAAAGCCGTTTATAGCCATCGGATGTCGGTGGTGGAACCGGTATTTGGCAACATCACCTCGGCCAAGCGGCTGAACCGGTTTAGTCTGCGTGGGCAACGCAAGGTGCAGGGGCAATGGCAGCTTTACTGCCTGGTGCACAACATCGAGAAGCTGATGAATAACGGGCAAATGGCGGCTTGAGGGGGCTCTGACCCGCTTTGGGTGCCGTTGTCACCGACATGAACGATGCCCGTGTGATGAGCGGGTAAAAGCCGGGAATTAAGATGGTGATTGTCTTTCTGACCTGGTTGGATAGGGGCGATCAAGAGATAGAAAAGGCCTGGGATGGGCTCGCTGTGAGCGGGTTTTTCTACAGGCTCGTTA